>JAFYPL010000006.1 GCA_017547525.1 Oscillospiraceae bacterium | reverse complement strand
TTACAATACAATGTTGGATGTCCTCCCGCACAGAGAATTGATTTGTGGTTTTCTCTCAGGTAAGGATGAGATTTTGAATTGGGAATCTTCTGACCTGTTCCAATTTTGTTATGACACCACACCAATCAAGGGAAGCCTTGATGAGGTGTTGGCTGTTGTTGACGAAAGTGCTGTGAACAGGGCAATCAAAATCGGTGTCTGCAACATATACCACGGCAGTGTACACAATATGCTGCATGAAAAAAGCGAAGATATTTTACGAGGATTGTATAAATCCGCTTCTTTTGTTGTGCAGGCAATTGCTTTTAAGCAAACGGGAAAATATATCTGCCATCAAAAGGATTTGCTTCAAGTTGTATCTTCCGACGAACGGTCTATTGTGGAAACCTTTTTGAATTTGAAAATTGGCGGAACGGTAGATTTCAATTCGATGTCCGAAACATTGTTTGCTTGGTCAAAGAAATGGATTGCTGAAAATAGTTAAGCCAATCCCAATTTTACAAACAGAATAAAAGCCACCGTTTACACGGTGGCTTTTATTTTATTTGTTTTTAATTTTGTCCCAGTAGGCTTTTGCGGCCTGTTCGGTACGGTTTTCGCCATAGTTGTAGTAAACATGGTCTTTTATATTATCCGGCAGATACTGCTGTGCTACCCAGTGATTAGGGTAACTGTGAGGGTATCTGTAGCCGCCGTTATTGGTTGGATTTGTGCCGTCCTTAAGGTGGGCAGGTACATCGCCAAAGCCACCACGTTTTACAACCTGTGTGGCGGCATCTATAGCTGCTTCACCACTGTTGCTTTTTGGCGCTGTAGCCAAAAGTATAACAGCATCAGAAAGTGGTATTCTTGCTTCTGGCATGCCAGTCTGCAAAGCAATATCACAGCAGGCTTTTGTTACACTTATTGCCTGTGGATATGCAAGGCCAATATCTTCGCATGCTATTATAAGCAGGCGGCGTATGGCCGGCAACATGCCGTCACCTTCCAAAAGGCGTGCAAGGTAGTGCAGGGCAGCATCTGCATCAGATCCACGTATGGATTTCTGTAAGGCTGACAGCAGGTTGTAGTGTTCGTCACCAGAATTGTCAAAACGGTTGGCAGAGCGCTGACTTACCTGCTTTGCCATAGCTTCATCAATAACTGCTTTTTCGGAATAGCCTGCCGCTGCAATCAGCAATTCCAATGCATTGTAGGATTTACGCATATCTCCGCCACAGCCATAGGCCAATACGTCAGCAGCTTTTTCTGTAAGTGCAATCTGGGTATTATTTCCCCTGTTGTACTTTGCCACAGCCTTTTCTATACCTGTGCGGATATCTTCTGGTTGCAGTGGTTTGAACTCAAATATAGTACTGCGGGAAAGAATAGCATTAAAAATAGCAAAATACGGATTTTCTGTAGTGGATGCGATAAGTGTCACACTGCCGTCCTCCAGAACCTCCAGAAGCGACTGCTGCTGTTTTTTATTAAGATACTGGATTTCATCCAGATACAATAGGATTCCGTTTTCTGCCCCCAGAGTATTTACCTGAGCTATAATATCTTTTATATCCCGTGTGGAACTCTGTGTACCGTTAAGTTTAAACAGCCTTTTATCGGCCATTTTTGCAATTATGCTGGCAACCGTTGTCTTTCCCACACCTGACGGACCATAAAATATCATGTTCCGTATAGTACCGTTTTCTATGGCACGGCGAAACACAGAATTTTTGCTAAGAAGGTGTTGCTGGCCGCACACATCATCCAGTGTTTCAGGGCGCAAAGCTGCCGCTAATGGTTTATTCACTCTCTTTCACATCTCCATTTCCGGATTTCTTGTTCATCATAATCATTTTCAAGGAAAAATGCTATAGCATGAAGAACAGCTCTGTCCCAGAATACTTCTTCATGTTCGCCATCCCATTGCCAGAATTTATAGTCAGCCAGTGGCAGTGTTTTTGCATACCGGTCCAGTTTTACATTCTGCTGGTAAATATCCAGCACTTTATCCTGTTTTCCGCACATTACACGGATTCTTGGTTGCTGTTCTGCAGGCAGTTCTGATACTTTTTTAAGCCGGCGGAATGGGTCGTCCATTTCACCCAGTTCAAGATCATCACCAAATGTGTTGAAAAATGTTTTAAAGCCAAGTATGTTACTGCCATCCTCAACTTTCTTCATAGCATCAACAACAGACTGGAAATCAGATGGTGCTGAAAGTGGTGCAATAGCTCCGAACAAATCAGGACGTGAAAGTCCTACTTTCCATGTGCCGTAGCCACCCATGGAAAGACCTGCAAGGAATGTTTTTTCACGTGGGTACTCCAGACCGAAAATATTTTTCAGCAATGCAGGCAATTCTTCAGTGATATATGTAAAATAGTTACCGCTGCGCACACCGTCTGAATACCAGCTTTGTGGTGCATCAATATAAACTACAGCCATGTTATTATCGCGTGCATAACGGCTTATGGCTGTATGTTCTTTTGCGTATTTACCGCTCCGGCCAAAACCATGAAGGAAATACATAATTGCCTGTGGTTTTGTAAGATTTACTTTGTCAAGATAATCGTTTGGCAGGAACAAATCAAGATTCATATCCTGATTAAGTACCTTTGAACGTATAACTGAAGATATAAATGCCATATATTTTACCTCACTGTTTTAATTACATATCAATTTCATCCAGCCACAGCTTCATTCTTTCCTTATCGTAATCGTTTTCAAGGAAGAAAGCCACAGCATGCATCATTGCTCTGTCCCAGAACATATATTCATGTCCGCCTGTCCATGACATAAATTTATAGTCTGCCAGTGGAAGAGTTTTTGCGTATTCGTTAAAAGATACATTCTGTTTGTAAATCATGGCCAGTTCGTCCTGTTTGCCACACATAAGGCGGATTCTTGGCTGCTGCTCTGCAGGCAGTTTTGACACCTGTTCAATAAGGTAGTAAGGGTCGTCAGTTTCCTGCATTTCAAGGTCTTCACCCAATACAGATTTGAATATTGCCATATCACCTACTGTTGTTCCTTCTTTTTTAGCCATAGCTATCATGTCTTTGATATTTGTAGGTGCGGAGAACGGAGCAATAGCACCAAACATTTCAGGATGATTAAGGCCGATTTTAAGTGTGCCGTAGCCCCCCATGGAAAGGCCTGCAAGGAAAGTTTTTTCCCTTGGGAATTTAAGATTGTAGGCAGATTCAAGGAACTTTGGCAATTCTTCGGTAATGTATGTGTAATACTTCATGCCATATTTCATATCGGAATAAAAGCTCATAGGGGCGCTGATATACACAATAGCCAGATGGTTATCCATCATATAACGGTTGGCGGCTGTATATTCCCTGAATCTTTTCTGGCTGGAGCCCATGCCGTGTAAAAAGTAAATCACACCATCTGGTGCTTTTATTGGTTTTTCTGCCCTGTCGTTTGGCAGGTATAAGTCCAGCATAACTTCCTGTTCCAGAACGTTTGAATAAAAAGTGCCGTTGATAAATGCCATAGTAACACTCCTTTAAAATTATTTTCTTTAAATACGATACAAGATAAATGTGGTGTACATGTGTATTTTATGCACATATATTTATTTTTTATTATCTTTATGATAACATATATTCATAATAAAGTAAAAGAGAGATTTTTATATATGAAAAGTAAAAAAGAAGCGGCCGAAATTGTGGCACTTATGGAACAGGAATACCCTATTTCAGAATGTTTTCTGGACAATGACGGCGCATGGCAGCTGTTGGTAGCCGTGCGACTTTCTGCCCAGTGTACCGACCTGCGTGTAAACGCCACCACCCCTATACTGTTCGATAAATTTCCTACCATTGATGCCTTGGCTGATGCTGATGTAAAAGAAATTACTGAAATTGTAAAACCTTGCGGACTTGGAAACAGCAAGGCAAGAGACATAAAACGGTGCATGACTATGCTGCGTGATGAATATGGTAGTGTTGTGCCTGACGATATGGACGAACTGCTGAAATTACCTGGTGTAGGCAGAAAAAGTGCCAACCTTATATTAGGAGATGTGTATGGTAAACCTGCCATTGTAGCCGATACACACTGTATCCGCCTGTCCAACAGAATAGGCTTCATGAAGAAAAATGATAAAACCTCCACCGATCCGTACAAAGTGGAAATGCAGCTGAAAAAAGTGATTGAACCTGAAAAGCAGAACGATTTCTGCCATCGCTTGGTTGAACATGGCCGCGCTGTATGTACAGCAAGAAAGCCATACTGCGAAAAATGTTGTCTTGCCGGTGTATGTGACTACAAAAAGGCATTGGACAAAGAAGCGGAAAAAGCCGCAAAAAAGGAGAAAAAATAACATGTATACCGACACAAATCCGGATTTATATATAAGCATAACAAGTGTTATGGACAGAGGCACTGCCCTTGTGCTGGAAAATTGTGAAGACGGTATTTTTATAAAGGATACAGTAAGTGGCCTTTACATGTTGGCGTGCCGGCGGACTGACACCGCAAAGCAGTGGCTTGTAAAACATGAAGGTGATTATGGTGTTGTGGTAACCTTTGACAGTCATGCGGCTGATTTTGTAAAGAGCCGTTACGGCCTGTGCAACACACTGGAATGTTATCAGGCTGTTTACGCCCATACCACTGCTCCTCAGATAAAAGCAGACCTTGATGTGCGCAATGCTACAAAAGAAGATTTCGATTTTGTAGCGGCTGTTTATAATAAGGTTTCACCGGAAGAACTTAAAGAAATAATAAACAGAAACCAACTGTTTATTGCCACAAAAGACAGTCGTATCATTGGTTTTGCAGGCCAGCATCTTGAAGGCAGTCTTGGTATACTGGAGGTAATGCCGGAATACCGTGGTAATGGCTATGGCAAATACCTGGAGGTCTTTATGATTGACCACATGCTGAAAAAGGGCCAGAAACCATTCTGCCAGGTGGAAACGTTCAACAAAATTTCACTTGAACTGCAGAAGAAACTGGGCTATAATATAACAACCGAAAAGGTATATTTTATTTATTGAATATATTAATATAAATAAAAGAGAGGGGAAAAGAAAATGACTGTTAAAAAAGCTATTACAGCTACCGCGGTGTTTGTGGCTGCAGTTGCTGTTTTTGGCCTTATCTGGTTTTCTGGCAATGATTCCGGCAAAACAGAAAGCAACTTTACCACAGAAACAGGCGATTACACTGTAGATGAATGGTTTGAAAAAGAAGAAAGAGAAGGCTACACACTTACAAAATTTATTACAATGGGCGAACCAAGTATTATGGTTGAATACGAAACAGATGGTTACCCTGTAAGTGTAACAATTTCAAAAGGCACAAAAACAACACTGATTTATTCTGCCGACTACTACAGCTACGATATGTATATTGAATACAGAAACGACAAATACGTTATCAGCAAAGATTTTGGAAACGCAGATGAAATTGCTCAGCTGGCATTTGACTGGAGCGAAGGCACTTTTATGGGTACATACTCTGAAGATGAAAATGGTACTGTACACACTGACGAACAGGGTAACATTTACTACTACGACAGCGAAGGCAACGAAGTAGTTTATAAATCCTTTGACGAAATTTAAGTTGTTGACAAAAGCATTATATAGTGTTATTTTAATTACAGAACATAAAAACAGGGGTGCCTGCGGGCTGAGATTATACCCTATAACCTGATTCGGATAATGCCGACGGAGGGAGTTTTACATAATGCAGATGTTAAAATCCCCTCTCAGAAATGAGAGGGATTTTTTTGCACAAACTCACCTTACAGCTGGCTGTAAGGTTTTTTGTTTTTATGGTCGACTATTCCCCGGCCGGGAAACAAAAACTAAAGTAAGGAGTTTAAAAACTGATGAAAAAAAGAACAAACACAGCTGCAATGGTGGAGTGCGCCCTGATGATAGCAGTAGGCACTGTACTTGCGCAGATAAAAATTTTCCAGATGCCTTATGGCGGCAGTGTTACACTGGTATCTTCCCTGCCATTTATAATTGTTTCCTACCGTCATGGTCTTAAGTGGGGGCTTATAGCCGGATTCACCAATGGCTTTGCACAGATGATGGCCGGTTTCTGGCGGCCGCCTGCAGGCACAATAGGTGCTATATTTGCATGCATTATGCTGGATTACCTTCTGGCTTTTGCCTGTCTGGGCACTGCATGTATTTTCAGAAAACCATTCAAAAACAAATTCACAGGTGTGGCTGTAAGCGTATCAGCTGTAATGGTCATGCGTTTCATGTGCAGTTTTCTGTCTGGGGCCGTACTCTGGGGCAGTTATCAGTCATCTTACCGGTGGGCTGATGGTCTTTCCGTATGGGCATACAGCTTTATTTATAATGCCAGTTACATGATGCCAGAAATGTTGATAACAGTAATAGTTTCCTGTGTGCTGGTTTCAGTTGCACCGCAACTGTTCGACAATAATTAAAAATCAATACGTTTAAGCTTAAACATAAAAAGGCACCACCCAAAGGTGGTGCCTGATTTTTTAAAAGTAATTATTTACCTTCCTGTTTTGCTGCGTGACATTCGCTGCACAGAACTGGTCTGCCTTCTCTTGGACGGAAAGGTACTTTAGCTTCTTTACCACAGTTTGCACATGTAGTTGTGAAGTATTCTTTTGTGCCTTTAACCTGGTTTTTTCTTGCGTCGCGGCATGCCTTGCAGCGCTGTGGTTCGTTAGCGAAACCACGTTCTGCGTAAAATTCCTGTTCGCCTGCTGTAAATACGAATTCTTTGCCGCAGTCTTTACATACTAAAGTTTTGTCCTGATACATTGGGTGTTCTCCTTTGTGATAAAAAATGTATTTGGCCATGAGAGAATTTAAACCAATGCATTCTGTTTAAAAGCCCACATGGGAATTATAAGCACGGTGTGCTTATTTACGTAGTTTAGTGTGAATTCTGTAGATAGCATTATTTACTGACTTTTCATTTTTACCTGTCAGCCGTGCAATTTCTTTCTGGGAATACTGCATTGTATAGAGGCTGAAAACCAGAAATTCAAAAACGGAAAGTTTCTGTTTTGCTGTCTGTATAAACTCACGATACTGCTCACGGGCGATAAAATCCGCCTCGAAGCTTTGCAAAAGAATACTCTCATCAAGAGGAAGTGCATTTGACAGAACCTGATGTTTCTGTGAATTGGCGCTTTCTCTTGCGGATAACATACTGTTTAAAATACATTTTTTAGCATAAGTGGAAAAGGTAGCATTCCTGCCTTCACGGTAGCTTAAAATAGCTTTGAATAAACCTATATTACCTTCCTGCACTGCATCATCATAATCAAAATAATCTGTGCGCAGTTTGGCGGCGCAGGCTTCAACAGATGGCCTGAAAGCTGTAAAAATACGCTCAATATCCTTTGCATTTCCGGCTTTTGCACCTGAAATATTGTCCGGTGTAATCTGTTTCATCTCTGTACCATTCGTATCATTTTACATTTGTATTATTATAACCAAATAATTTAAATATGTCAAACGTATATTTTTACACTTTGCACGAAAGTATATAATTTATCGTGTAACTGTTCGCATCCATTTGCCACTGATAATTCTGTATGTTTCAATAAAGATTTTGATAAATGAGTCAGCACGCATGGAAATGAATATAAGAGCTGGTGGAATTTTTAACACAAGACCTGTAAGAATACCCATAGGGATATTGATCAGCCACATACCGCCACCATCAAGGGCAAGGGCGAGTTTTGTGTCCCCGCCGCCACGGAGAATACCAACAATACTGATGATATCAACCGCCATAATAGGCTGTGTAAGTGCCAGCATAAACAGCATGTTATATGCATTTTCTTTTGTTTCCCGTGTAACGTCATAAATAGAAAGGAAAGGTGTGCGTATAAGCAGGATAACTACTGAACTTATAACACCAAATACAATCGCCATAAGCAGCAATGTATTGGCTGATTTCTGTGCACGTTCCATTCTGCCTTCGCCGATAGTTTTACCACAAACAACAGCTGCCGCATTGGAAATACCAAATATAAATACCTGTGCCAGCTGAGAAATAACCAGTGTGATACTGTTTGCAGCTACGAATGTAGAACCGATACGGCCCATAATCATACTTGTAGCAGTAGCACCCAGACCCCAGATCATTTCGTTACCTACTACAGGCAGTGCGTGGTGGATAAAGTCACCCAGCAGGTCTGTGTCAATTTTAAACATGCAGTGCATTCTGTAGCCGATTTTCTTTTCAAAGCCGTACATGTAAATTGTGATAACCACAAATTCAAAAATACGTGCGATAGTTGTACCTACAGCCGCACCAACTATACCCAGTGCAGGTGCACCGAATTTACCGAAAATAAATGTATAGTTGAAGAAAACGTTTACAAAAAATGACATTGCATAAACTGCAGTGGACATTTTTACGCTTTCAACAGCACGCAGGCTACCCATATAGTTATTGGCAATACCATAAAATACAAAACCTATAGAAATCACACGCAGATAGCTGGCTGCGGCCCGCTGTACTTCAGGTTCATTTGTATACATGCTCATAACCTGATATGGGAAAAAGAAACATATCAGCGCCACAACAGTAGAAACCAATGTAACTGATAGCATGGAAATACGCATAACTTTGCGGATAACTTCCTTATTACCCTGACCCCAGTACTGTGAAATAAGTACTGAACCGCCACCGATAAGACCAAAGCCTACCATACTCATAAGGAAAAATGGCTGACCACCCAGGTTAGCACCGGAAACAGCAATATCGCCAAGACTGCCCAGCATAATGGAGTCCATGGCATTTACGCCAAAACTGATTACATTCTGCAATGCAATTGGCAGTGTAATAGAAAACACCATTTTGAAAAAGTCTTTTTCAAACAGAAATTTATCTTTGAACATATATGACCTCCCGTTAAAAAATATATAAAAAAATGATATATGCCAGATACCTCCCGACACATATCGTAATATTCAATACTGAAAAATTATAGCACAGACACTGTAAAAACTCAACTATTATCAGGATTTTTTCCGTTTTGCATATAAAATACACCTAATATGTATAGTTAATTATATTATTTGCTTTTGTTATGTAAAAATTCTTATTGCAATAGTAAGATTTTTATTTTATACTTAATAAGATATGATACCAAGAAAGGATAATCACATGGAATATACACTGATAGCACCGTGTTACTTCGGTACAGAATCGGTTTTAAATTATGAAATAAAAAAAATAGGCGCTCATGACATTCAGGTAAATGACGGCCGAATTATTTTTAAAGGTGATGAAAGCATTATTGCCGCTGCCAACATTAACCTGCGCACAGCTGAAAGAGTTCTGGTACTGCTGAAGGAATTCAAAGCAAGAACATTTGATGAACTGTTTGACGGCGTAGCTGCAATAGACTGGAAATCCATACTGCCTGTAGACTGCCAGTTTCCGGTAAAAGGTTCTTCCCTGTCCAGCACACTGTCCAGTGTACCTGCCTGCCAAAGTATAGTTAAAAAGGCTATTGTTGAAAAGCTGAGAAAACAGTACAAAACAACAATACTGCCAGAAACAGGCAATCTGTATAAAATCAGATTTTCTATAAGAAAAGATGTTGTAAGCGTAATGCTGGATACATCTGGCGATGGTCTGCACAAACGTGGTTACCGCAGAAACAGCGGTGAAGCACCAATCAAAGAAACACTGGCTGCTGCTATTGTCGACCTGGCAAGGGTTAGAAAAGACAGCATGATTCAGGATCCATTCTGTGGCAGTGGCACACTGCTGATTGAAGCCGCACAGAAAGCTGCAAACATTGCCCCTGGTCTGAAAAGAAGATTCGCCGCTGAAAACTACAGCTTTATCCCAAAAGAAATATGGGAACAGGAAAGACAGAAAGCAAAAGATGCTATTATCAAAGACTGCACATTCCGTGCATATGGTTTTGATATTGACCCTCTGGTACTGGAAATTGCAAAAAGAAACGCTGATAAAGCAGGTGTAGGCAAATACGTTAAATTCTTTGAAGCTGACGTAAAAGCATTTTCACCTGAAGCTGATACAGTAGTTATCACAAACCCACCTTACGGTGAAAGACTAGGCGATATTGAAACAGCTACAAAACTGGAAAAAACTCTGTCCAGAAGACTGGAACAGAATCCGGTAAAAGCCGCTTATATTATTACTGCTGACAGCGAGTTTGAAACAAACTACGGCAAAAAAGCAAACAAGAGAAGAAAACTGTACAATGGTATGATTCCTTGCCAGCTTTACATGTATTACTAAAAAGACACAGGCACCCTTTTGGGCGCCTGTTTTTTGTTGCGGTTTCTTTTACATAGTGTTACAATTAAAAAAGAATTTACAAAAAGGTGAAGATATGAATATTACACAGGTAACTGAAAGAAATGAAGATATAATAAACCCATTGGTGGATTTATGGGAAAAGTCGGTAAAAGACAGCCATACTTTTTTAACAGAAAACGGCATAGCCGAAATTAAAAGCTATGTGCCCCAGGCCATAGCAGGTGTTGAAAGCCTTGTTGTTGCCACAGATGACTGTGGTGTGCCCCTCGGTTTTATGGGGGCAGAAAATGGTGTACTGGAAATGCTGTTTATTACACCGGAGCACACCGGCAAAGGAATAGGCAAAAAGCTGCTGACTTATGCCATAGAAAACTTTGGTGTAACCCAGCTTACAGTAAATGAGCAAAATCCGAAGGCCACCGCTTTTTATGAACATATGGGTTTTAAAACCTATAAACGCACTGAAACGGATGAACGGGGTATGTCTTACCCGCTTTTGTATATGGAATTATAATAAAACACCCCGGCCTTTAGGCCGGGGATTTTATTTACGTTAAAATTTGGGGCGTTGAAATGACACCCTCTCCATCTGACATTCGTCAGCCACCTCCCTTTACACAAGGGAGGCTTCATATCTATTCGGGATATCGGAATTGACTTACTTATCCTTTACGAAGTAACCAACAAAGGCTAACAGCAAACCGATAGATGCTCCGCAAATTGCGATGAAGTTATTCATTGCAAAAGCAATACCAAGCAAACTTACACATACACCAACGATACCGATTTTAATACCTTTCACACAATCACTCTCCTTTGTGAAATTTAAGTTTATCGGTTAATCCATTCATCTTTTGAAATCGCAAATACCTTTGTAATTTCATTTTCATCATCAAAAAATTCATCTACTTGTTTGCATCCATATGCGACAGCAGTTTTTGCTGATGGCTTATTTAAATGGCTCATATAAGAATACACCATATTAAACGGTGTATTGTTAAAAGTCCAGTCTCTGACAGCAATCGCCGCTTCTTTGGCAAATCCTTTTCTTTGTTTATCAGCTCGTATATGGTATCCGATTTCAGGTTTTATCTGCCCATTGATAAGCTGCATTGTCAAGCCGCAATCGCCAATCACTTCACCCGTTTCTTTAAAGCACACTGACCAAAGGCCAAAACCTAATATCCTGTATCTTTCTATATTTCGTTCAATCCAATTTTTTACCCTGTTTTCGTCAAATGTATAGGGGTAATATCGCATAATATCTGTATCCGCCAACACCTGATAAAGTGCGTTAAAATCATCATATGTCATTTCTCTCAGTATTAAACGCTTTGTTTCAATAACCATACTATATACCCTGCAATTTTAAATTCATCTGCCTGTATTTTACCACTATATAACACTATAAACAACAGTCCCTGCAGTTTTTCTGCAGGGACTGAAACTGTTTTATTGGCCACCTGTTACGGGTGTGGGATTATTCTGGCTGTTTTGCTGTATCGTGGAGATAAGCTTTAAATTTTTCGCCATCAAATTTAGTTACAACTGTTACGTTGTGTTCTTCTTTACTGTCAAAGTTGTAGATAATCTGGCCGTAACCCAGTTCAGAACGGGATTCGCAACGGGCTGTACATGTGCGCTGTTCCAGAACAACGCCTTCGCACAGGGCAGCGGCAACAGCTGTTGGGTCTGGCTGGCTGATAATATCTTTATTGTAGAAGTCGAGGTTGAACTGCAACAGTTTCTGGTTTGCGTTAACCACAAAGTCACCAAAGCGTGTGCCGTAGCTAAGCAGTTTTTCTCTGTCTTCACGTGTTACTTCAGCTACGCCATAGCAAGCGTCCAGTGGAATAAATGTAACTGGAATACCGGACTGCAGTACAATATCACAGCTTTCTGCGTCTACCCAGATGTTGTATTCAGCATTTGCTGTTACTGGGTTTGGCATCTGGTACTGGCCACCCATTGTCCAGATACGTTTAACACGTTTCATAGCTTCCAAGTTCAGCATTACTGCCATAGCGATATTTGTCATAGGTCCCAATGTGATGATTTCCAGGTCATCATATTTCAGGGCCAGTTCAATAATTTTATCTACTGCGTGGCCAGGTGTGAATGGCAGTACAGTTTTGGAAAGACCAACGTCGGAAAGGCCGTCTTTACCGTGGGCATTTTCGCCTGTCATAGGTGCGCGCCACAAAGGTTTTGTCATACCTGTGTATACAGGTGGCTGTTCTCTGTTTGCAATTTCAACAGCAACACGGCCGTTTACGTTGGCAGTTTCAGCATCCAGAACGCCTGCGCAGATAGTAATAGCTTCGATAACACAGCCAGGGTCTCTCAGTGCCAGTATGCAGGCAACCAGGTCGTCACTGGCGGCGTCTGTATCTATAATAAATTTTCTCATTGTATACCTCCGTTACTTGATAGCTGTGATAACAGTCTGTTTGATACCTGATACATAAGCATCGTTGATAGGGTTGTGACCCACAAGGTCCACAACTGTCTGACCACGGGAGAAGCCTATGCTGGTGTCGATATCAAGGTAAGCATCCCATGTTTCACATTCTGCACCCAGCAGTACATCAAAAGCTGCCTGCTGCAGATTATCAGTAATATGGGAAGGAATCATTGTTATTGGCACATCAAGTTCAAATACTGTGTGTGCCGCTTCAACGTCTGCAAGGATGTTGTGCTGGGATGTTGGTGTTGTTGTGTTGTAACCCAGCAGGGCACCGCCTGCCACATAAACACGTTTAACCTTTTTCATTGCTTCTTCGTTCATAAGTGCGGCAAGGGCAAGGTTGGACATTGTGCCAAGGCAAACGATTTCCACATCTTCACATTCCTGCAGTGTGTCAATCAGGAAGTTAACTGCGTTTTTATCTGCAAATGCATATTCTGTTTTTGTTTCAGGGCATTTTTTGCCTGTGATATAGTCTTTGAAAAGCAGAGGGCGCTGTGCACCTTTGTACACAGGTACATCACTTACTTTTCTTACAGCTTCAATAGTAAGATTACACAGGTCATCGTAGTTTTCTACGTCTGGTGATACTGTAACACCCAGAACATTCAGTTCTTTGTTTTCCAGTGCTTTCACCAATGCTTCCTGACCCTGAGAAGCTATATCCACAATAATATTTTTCATTGTGTCCTCCTTATAGTCATTTTTATTTAAATACGGATATACCTACTTTAATAATACCATTTAACTCACAAAAAAGGCAAGGAAACCATAAATGTTCCCTTGCCGAATTTTATCCTGATTTTGTGTGCAATATAGATAACTATCCCACCATGTAGTACATAGGTACACCTGAAAACTGTGAAGAAACCATTTCTTCCATTACCTGCATATCGCTTTTTGGCAATGCTTCACTAATGCCATACAGAATATAATCTATCCATGATGCGCTGGTGCTGAAAGTTTTTTCATAAGGCTGTACACCTGTTTCTTCTTCCACTTTCCGAAGAGTTTCTTCCCATGTTGCTACCCGGTCCACAAGACCATTTTCCACTGCCTGTGATGCTGTGTATACTCTGCCATCTGCCAGCGCTTTCACAGTTTCTATATTCATATCTCTGGACTGTGCCACTATGGCAGTGAATCTTTCGTAGCTGTCATCCACAAGAGACTGATAAATTGCACGCTGTTCGTCGGTAAGCGGTGACATTGAAGACCCCATACCCTTGTTTGCACCGGTGGAAATAATAATTTCTTCCACACCCAGTTTATCCATCAGACCACTGAGATTTGTGTAAGAAATAATCACACCTATTGAACCTGTCCAGCAGTTGCGGTTTGCAGCAATATAATCTGCTGCACATGAAATATAATATGCGCCTGATGCTGCTGTCTGATCAAAGTAAGCATACACAGGGCGGCCTGTTTTTTCTTTGTACTCCATAAGTTTCAGGTACATCTCATCAGAATGGTACACTGTGCCGCCACCGCTGTTTACACGCAGCAGTATGCCATGATTTGTTTCATCCTCCATCAGCTGATCCACGTAATCTGTAAGAACGCTGTGGTTGTAACTGTAACCATCCAGCGGAGAATCCGGAGAAGCCTGTATTGTACCTGCAATATTTATAACCGCAAAACTTTCCTGAGGAATATCTTCCATCACAGTCACTCCACCTGCGGCAGCCCCCACACATCCAGCCATGGCAAACACTATACCGATTATGATAACAGCTATGACAATCAGCCGGTTTCTTTTTCTGTTTCTTGTTTTTTCCATCATTGTATCTCCCTATATATTTATACAGTTATTTTATATCTTTCTCATAATATTTTCAATGGAATAAATGTGAAATAAAAAACAGGAAGATTATCTCTTCCTGTTCTGATTACTGATTATTCACTCTGTACGTCAACATAGATTTTTTCGCCAGGGTTTGCATAACCCAGTCTTTCGCGTGCAATACGCTCAATATAAACGGCATCTTCGCCTTCTTCCAGAAGGCTTCGTGTTTCTTGTACTTCTATTTCGATACGCTGGCGCTGTTCTGCCACTGTTTCGTATTCCTGTCTTTTGGTCATCAATTCAAACTGTGCTGTGATAAGGCTTATTGACAGGTAAAGTATCGCAAGGGCAAACAACAATGAACGCAGTCTGATTTTCTTGAATATACTGTTCATATAATTTCACCCTCCTCCATCTTTTGTACCTTTAATTATACAATATAATATCCTCTTCATGCAAGTACTCAGGTTCGTTTTTTTGTGTATTTTTTTGATATTTTATAACTATTTTTCTTTTTTGTTCTCCCAGTAAACCTGTCATAAAGATTGCTGTCTTTTTTAAGAAATACTCTACTGTGACACCAGTTATCCGGATACACAACTGTATGGCTTTATCAAAGCATGGTGTAAAAAGCACCATACCAATAAAAGCGAACATAACATTATACCATCGCAGTACTTTATAGTTTGCAAAAGATATCACGTAACTGTAAACAGCCAGAGAAAACACTATTCCCATTATTATGTCTTTTATGAATACTTTCCATTTATTTTTAAACAGAAAACAAGACAAAAACCGGTTTATAAAACCACATATAAATCCCACAGCCAGACTGTATACAGCATCCTGCCATATAAAATATAACTTCTGAGGTTCAAATATCATCGGAATATTCTACTGGCAATACTTTCGCTTTTGCTTTTCAGACCTTTGTACTGCACTGACTCTACTGTGCCAGTCAGTTTCAGCATATTACTGGCCGAACTTATTTCACCTGCCGCAAGATTTCTGCCGTTTATATACATAGTACCATAGTCAGTTTTCAGTATAACATGTGTTTCATCATAGGCCACTACCTGCACCACACCAGTCACCGTCATAGCCGCACGGTTTTCCATTGTTACCGTATGTGGCAATAAAATTTTATCGGACATAATATTCCCCCTTTGGGAAATTATATGCCCGATGTTTCTTTTTTATCAGTTATTCTTCAATTACAGTGTACATTTCTCGTGCACCATCTTTGCTTACTGTGTTTTCGATTGACAGTACTTTTACTTTTACAGGTTTTGTACCAAACATAATCTGGATTTCATCACCGATTTTAACCTGATAGGATGCTTTTACTTCACGGCCGTTTACAATGATACGACCAGCATCTGCTACTTCATTTGCCACAGTACGTCTTTTGATAAGACGGGAAACTTTCAAAAATTTGTCTATTCTCATTGTCTGCACCTCTTTAGAAAAATTGCCGGTGCTGTGAAGCATCGGCAACATAAATTTATTATTTGTTTACTGCTGCTTTCAGTGCTGTACCTGCTTTGAATACAGGAGCTTTGCTTGCAGCAATTGGCATTGCTTCGCCTGTCTGTGGGTTGTGGCCCATTCTTTCTGCTCTTTCTTTTACTTCAAATGTACCGAAACCTACCAGACTTACTTTTTCACCGTTTTCCAGTGCTTCTGTAATAGCATTGATAACAGCTGTTACAGCTGCTTCAGAATCTTTTTTAGTAAACTGTGTTTTTTCACTTACAACAGCAATCAGTTCTGCTTTTGTCATGATTGTGTTTTCCTCCGATTATATAGTTTTCTTAGATTTATCTACAGGCTTTTTTCAGCCTGCATCCATAATTCTTTAAAAGTCGCGAAACTTATTGTATCAAATCTTATTTCCTTTTGCAATGCTAAATTTTCAAAAATATTAAATATTTTTACAAAATTCCGGCTTTTTTTCGCCAGTATTTCCTCGGCATCCATTTTGTTCATTCTGGTCATATTTACAGTGTGAAACAATACTGCTGATAAATCTTCTTCCCGCAGTCTGCCATTATCAGCATCCTGTTCCATCTTATCCAGCAATGCACGCACAGCGGCTATTTCCTCTTTTTGTGTAGGCATAGGCAAATGACCCGCCTGTACCCTTTTCTGCACTTTCTGGGCGTACATCAGCGCCGGAAAACTTTTAGGCACAGCATTCAGTGTATGACTGACAGTAGTATGGCCGTGAGATTCATTTTTAATCTGTTCCCATTTGTTCAGGATGTTATCAACACCATGAATATCCTCATCTTTAAAAACATGCGGGTGACGCATAACTAGCTTTGCCGCCAGGGCATTGACCACATCAGCAAAATCAAATACACCCTCTTCTTTTTTGAACTGCGCATGATACAGTACCTGTAGCAGAACATCCCCCAACTCTTCTTTCAACAGCTCGGTGTCATTTTTGTCTATAGCATCAACAGCCTCATATGTTTCTTCTATAAAATTCTGACGTATGCTTTCATGAGTCTGGATACTGTCCCATTCACATCCTGTCACAGGGTCACGCAGCATTTCCATTATCTGCAGCATGTCGTCAATGGTATAAAATTCTTTCTTTTTAAAGTCCATAAAATCAAAACTCCTCTGAATAAGTGAAAATATTTTATCATAATAATCAACGCTTATCAATCAGTGTTGAAGTAAAAAACATCACTGCCATATACATTAAAACAAACACCATACCACAGAAAAAAGTACGAAACACACATGGTACGCTGTATAGCATGAAATCCGTGACAATACGGATTAACGTGAGCAGTATATACGAAATAACAACCGGATAACTTATACGTAAAATCAGCCTTCCTGCCGGATAAACATCTGCAACCGCCCTGACAGAGAAAATAAAAACCATAGTATGGAAAACAATCTGGGCAATAATACACCCCATGATATTTATTCTGCCAACCGAACACAAACCTGTGGCAACTGCAACCCTTATAAAACACGAAAATAACAATATACGGAAGATAACAGCAGATTTCCCTTTTGCATGCATAATTGAATTAAGAGGAAAAGAAAAAGCCGAAAGTATAGCCACTGGCGCCATAATTTTCAGAAAGAAGGCTGCAAGTGCAGTCTGCGCACCATTATCCCCATAAAGTGTCACCAGGACATCCTGCGAAAAAAACATCACAAAAAGACTGACAGGCACCACACACAACGCTGTGAGTTTTATCAAACGGTCGGTCTTCCGGCGCAATTGTTCCGTATTGCCTGCCGAAACAGCCCGGGTAATCACAGGTAATCCAGATGCACCAATTACAGACGAAAGGGAAGGTATGAGGTTTACCACCGAAAGACACAAACCCTGATAAACACCAAAAAGCCATATGGCCTTTTCGCTTACTGTCGTAAAACTGATAAAAGGAAACGCAGCCATAAGCGTGTTATCCGGTATGGATTTTACTATAGACAGGCATATAACCGTATCGCAGAAATTCGATACCGACACTACCAACGCCGACAATGAAATGGGCACTGCCATAGAAAAAAGATGGCGGGTGGTTACCGGCATATTACTTTTACTGTGTATATCGTAACTTTTTCTAAAGTTGTTCCACATATACAGCCAGCATATAAAACCGCTGACGCTGACCGTGGAAAAAGCACATATAAGCTGTGCTTCCCCCCGTTTTTCTCTTATGAGTATGCCTGCCAGATAAACACTGCATATGCCGATTATTGTTTTTGATATACTTTCCAGCACAGCCGCTTTTGCAGATGTATTCATTTCCATGCTGCCCTGACTTATCCCTTTGTACACTGCTTCAGATGCCGCAAAAATGATATTCGGACATAACAGCATAACTCCCGTAAACAGGAAATAAGATTCTGTGTAACCGGCATACAGATAGCTTATTACCAGTGCCACTGCCACCATAATCACCGATACAACACCAAAACATGCACCGGCCTTTCTTTTTATGACCACGATATCGGCTTTGCTTACTCCCCGGGCACACAGACGTGATATTGTAGGGGTAATCCCAGCGGTGGCAAGTGAAAAAAACGGCATAAAAACATTAAAGGCCGCACTGTACTGCCCCATGCCCTCGGCACCTATCATACGCGTAAGCGGTATACGATAAGCTGCTGACAAAATCTTTACCACTATGCCGGATAATCCCAATACTGCAGTGCTTTTGATAAAATTATTATCATTTATCATACAATCGCCCCGCCTAATGTTTTTCTAATATATATTTTTTATCCCTTCCAAATATACAAATTTTATTTTTCTATGGATTTTTAGGAAATAATGGTATATACTTGTTATAAAAATAACGTGCAAAAAGGAGATAATTATGAAATTTATTGATATGCACTGCGACACACTTATGCCTTTCGTAAAAGGCGGTGATTATAACATTTATTCCAACGACAAACAGGTTGACTTTCTGAAAATGAAAAAAGGCGATGCCATGGCACAGTTTTTTGCAGTTTTCTTCCCTAAAATGGAAATGTTTGCAAAACAGGGAATCGAAATGAACGATGACCTCTATTTCAAACTGCTGACAGATGGTTTCTACCGTGATCTGGAAAAGCACAATGACCTGATTGCTTTTGCCGGCAATGATGACGATATTGCCAAAAACGAAAAAGACGGCAAAATGAGTGCTATTCTCACCATCGAAGACGGTCGTTTCATCAATGGTGACATGGACAAAATCAAAATGGTTTATGACCGTGGCGTAAGAGCAATTTCTCTCACATGGAACTTCGAAAACTGCTTCGGCTGGCCAAACAGTCTGGATAAAGAAATCATGGGCAAAGGTCTGAAAGACTTTGGTATTGAAGCTATTCAGTACATGAACGACCTGGGTATTATCGTGGACGTTTCCCATCTGTCTGACGGCGGTTTCTATGACGTGGCCAAATATTCCAAAAAACCATTCGTAGCAACACACTCCAACGCAAGAGCAGTATCACCACACCAGAGAAACCTGACAGACGATATGATTCGCCTGCTGGGTGAAAAGGGTGGCGTAACAGGTCTGAACTTCTGCCCTGAATTTATGGATGCCGACATCACAGCAAAACATACACCTATTTCAAACATCGTTAAAAATGCAAAACACATTGTAAATGTGGGTGGTATTGACTGTCTGGGTCTGGGTACTGACTTTGACGGTATCGGCGGCACACAGGAAATCGCTGATGCTTCCATGATTCCTATGCTGTGGGACGCACTGAAAAAAGAAGGCTTCCACGAAAGCGAAATCGAAAAAATCTCCCACGGTAACGTGCTGAGAGTAATTAAAGAAAGTATGAAATAATGAAAAAACTGTTATTGATAGTGACAGCTGTCACTATCATCGCCGGTTTCAGCCTGACACTGAAATACGACGACCAATATACAGAAACACATTTGCCACCGGATACAGTTGTGTATTATGCACCAGGCGATGCAATAGTACATATAACCCCACAGTGTTCTAACCTTCATTTAAATGGTCAGTCTCTGGAAAAATCCACCTGGGGAAAAGCACAGCTGGGATATTATGCTGACGGTCTGTGTGCAGAATGTGTACCGAAAAAATATTTAAACTAAAAACACAGCAGGCATTAAAAAGCCTGCTGTGTTTTCGTTTTGTGATATGAGGAAATAATGTCTTTTATTTTAGTGTTATGGTCTTAAGCCCAGACCGCCTTCCAGAGTGATTGTTTCACCTGTCATATATTTGAAATCAGGGCCTGCCAGCTGTACGCACACACGGCCTATTTCTTTTTCCGGGTCGCCGAAATGACCTACAGGTGGAATTTCCACATTAGCTTTGAAAGCGTCAGGATATTCGTTTGAGAAGTTTTCAAGGGCGGCTGTCCACGCCAGAGGGCATACAACGTTAACGTTTACACCATCCGCCGCCCATTCTGTAGCGGCTACACGGGACATACCGCGGATAGCTTCTTTAGCAGCGGCGTAAGAGCTTTGACCATAGTTGCCAAAAAGACCTGCACCGGAAGCAAAGTTGATTACAGTACCCTTGCTTTCTTTAAGGTATGGGTAAGCTGCTTTCATATAGTAGAAAGCGGCGTAAAGACCTGAATATATCGCAAGGTCGAACTGCTGTGTTGTATGCTGTGCAATTGGCACACCTGATGCTGAAGCCTGCGCATTGTTTATAAGAACATCAATACCGCCAAAGTTTTCAACGGCTTTGCTGATAACCTGTGCAACAATCTGTTCATTATCTGCATGGCTGTTAACATCTGCAACCACAGGAACTACTTTTATACCATAAAGACGTTCCAGTTCTTCTTTTGCGTCCAACAGTTTTTCTTCGTTACGGCCGGTAATAACAAGGTTTGCACCTTCTTTTGCGTAGGCTGTGGCTATGCCATAACCAATTGAGCCACTGCGGCCGTCAGCCAGCACCCGTCGGCCTGCGCCTGTAATTATAGCTGTTTTACCTTTAAGAAATCCCATAATAAATCTCCTTTGGGTTTAGTATTGTTTATATTTCACTTTTCTAATCAGTATTTTGTATCGTTAAGTATAATATATCATTATTAAAAAGATTTGTAAAGTGATATTACCACAAAAAACAAAAAAACCACAGTTTTTAACTGTGGTTTCTCTGGAGCTGCTAAGCAGATTCGAACTGCCGACCTCTTCCTTACCAAGGAAGTGCTCTGCCTACTGAGCCATAGCAGCATTATACACAAAAAGCAACCCTTAAGGTTGCTTTTTGTATTTTATTGGCGACCCGAATGGGGCTCGAACCCACGACCTCTAGCGTGACAGGCTAGCGTTCTAACCAACTGAACTACCGGGCCAGATAAAACAGCCCTTTTGGACTGTTTGGCAGGGGCAGCAAGAATCGAACTCGCGACACGCGGTTTTGGAGACCGCTGCTCTACCTGCTGAGCTATACCCCTGTATCTGATGCTTGATTATTATATAACATAATTTTGAAATTGTCAACAAAAATATTGCAATTATTTTACAGTGGTGTTAAAATAATTCCCGTTGGTTATTTTTGTTAATTATATTAATCATTTTCAATATAGGAGTTAATTATGGAAAAGAAAAAAGGATTACACTATGGCTGGCTTATAGTGTTCTCATGCTTTATGATTATGTCTCTGTATCTGTGCATCGTAATGAACTGCCCTGGGCTGTTTCTTATAAGCGTAACAGAAGAATTTGGCATTTCCAGAAGCCAGTACACACTGAACACAACAGTTATCTCTGTGGCTATGATGATAGTATCACTGAATGCCGGCAGAATCTTCTCTGCTGACAGAATCAAAAAAGTAATGATGATTTCATCCATCATTCTTCCAGTGGCATACTTTTTCTTCTCAAAAGCTACAAACATCTATATGTTCTACCTGATTTCTGCAATCGTTGGTTTTTGTCTGGGTCTGTGCGGTATGGTACCTATGAGTACTCTTATCACACGCTGGTTCAACGAAAAAAGAGGTCTGGCTACAGGTCTTGCATTCACAGGTAGCGGCCTGGGTGGTATGGTTCTGCAGCCTATCATCGGTAAACTGATTGCTACAACAGGCTGGAGAAATACATATGCTGTTCTGGCTGTTATTATGTTCGTACTGGTTGTACCATGTACAGTATTCATCATCAAAAACGACCCTGCTGACAAAGGTCTTGAACCTTACGGCGGTGCTAAAAAACCAATGGAGTCCGCACCTGTTGTGGAAGCTGAAGGTATGACACTGGCACAGGCAAGAAAGAAAGCATATTTCTGGATGTACCTGCCACTGGTAACACTTACTTCCGCTGCTGCATGTTCAATGGTACAGAACGTTTCACCTTATGTAACAGACCTTGGTTTTGACCCTACAGTTGCCGCAAGCCTTTCTGCCTTGAGTCTGGGTATTCTTGCTGGCTGTAAAGTTCTGCTGGGCCAGATTTTCGACAAAAAGGGTTCTCTGTTCTCAACTGTAATGAGCCTTATCTGTATGGGCGTTGCATGCTTCTGCTATGCATCTGCTACAAACTCTGCTTTCCTTTACGCAGGTCTGGTTATTTCTGGTCTGGGTATTGCTTACACAACAGTAGGTTACCCTATCAACACACAGGCTATGTTTGGTAAAAAAGACTACAGCGCTGTTTACGGCAATGTAGCAAGTTTCTCTGCTATCGGCACTGCTCTGGGCTCCCCTGTTACATCCATAATTTATGACGCAACAGGCAGCTACCGTATGGCATGGGCTATGTGGGCAGTTGTAAACGCAGTGGCAGTATTCGTATTTATTGCACTGACAAAAATGGCTGAAAAAGACACAGATAAATAAAAAAATAACATGTTTGTACACCTGTAGTTTTACAGGTGTACTTTTTTTACAAAAATAAGTAAAATTCATTGTTACTTTACACATATACATATTATATATATCAGACAAAATATGGTTAATAAGTAGATATTTGTGATCAAGTTACAGTTAGCTTGTGCTAACGTTATATTTTGTAGTATAATGTAGCCGTATCAAAATACACAATTTAACTTTTATATATAAGGAGACTCGACTATGCCTCAGATGCACGAAAACTGGTATGGCTTCAAAAAAGCAACCTGGGTAAACCAGATCAACGTAAGAAGCTTTATCAAACACAACTATACACCTTATGACGGCGACGAAAGCTTCCTGTCCGGCCCAACAAGAAACACTCTTGACCTGTGGCTGCAGGTACGTGACCTGACTAAAGAAGAAATCGCTCGCGGCGGTGTTCTGGACATGGACACAGATGTTATTTCCACAATCACATCCCACGGTCCTGGCTACCTGAACAAAGATATGGAAACAATCGTTGGTTTCCAGACAGACAAACCTCTGAAACGCGCTCTGATGCCATACGGCGGTATCAGAATGGCAGAAAAAGCTTGCTCTGACAACGGCTACAAAGTAGACGAACAGATCAGCGAATTTTTCTCCGTACATAGAAAAACACACAACGCTGGCGTTTTTGATGCTTACACACCAGAAATGAGAGCTTGTCGTTCCAGCCACATCATTACAGGTCTGCCTGACGCTTACGGCCGTGGCCGTATCATCGGTGACTACCGCAGAATTGCTCTGTACGGTATCGACAAACTGGTTGAAGACAAAACAGAACAGAAAGCTACAACAGAAAAAGTTATGAGCGAAGACAATATCCGTCTGCGTGAAGAACTTTCTGAACAGATCCGCGCTCTGCAGGACCTGAAAAAAATGGCTGCTGGTTACGGTTTC
>JAFYPL010000005.1 GCA_017547525.1 Oscillospiraceae bacterium | reverse complement strand
TTTTAGCAGTAACAACTACATCGGTCCAGCAGTTTTCAATGGTACCGGCATGTAAAATACCTGTTACACCGCCAACATTTTTTGCACCGGAAATTTCACCGGTTACATAACAGCTGCTGACCGTACCAAGAAGTGCCCCAGTTATACCACCGGTACTGTTAGCACCAGTAATAGAAACATTTTCAAGACCAAGATTTTTTACAGTACCGTCCAGTCCTACACAGCCGATTAACCAGTACAGTTTTTTCCGGTATTAGAGATAGACAGATTTTTAATCACATGCCCCTGCCCGTCAAATATGCCATTATAAAGAACACTTCCATTCAACGGAGTAAATTCTAAACCTTCCATATCAATATCTTTCGTCAGAAAAATATCTCTATCGCTGATATCCATTTTAGAAAGTGTCACTAAATCTTCTGCTGAGTCAATCTCCAACGGTTTCTTTTCAACAGGCGGCTCTTCACTATTTCCATTTTTGTTAATTGTAAAGGTATCAATTGCACTGAAATTTTCACCGTCTGCCTTATAGTATGCCGTGTAAGTGAGAGAATCCTCTTTCACATCTACACTGGCATATACACCAGGTGCATAAATACCGCTACCAGAAGGTTTTCGCAGCTCCACAAAGGTCTGACTCCATAAATCCGATTTACTGTTGCGGTCATACGCAGCATTCATAACCGAACCGCCAATTACATATGTTGGTGCATTACCTGGTTCTGCTTTCTTTATCCCTGCATCGGTAGTCAGCAGCGTATTTCTTGCATAAGCATGTTCATGGCCGCTTAAAACCAGATCTACACCGGCATCTGATAATAATTTACCGGTTTCATTATCCACACTGTAGTGATTTTTTCCCGGATCATAAGGAGGAATATGCATAAAAACAATTTTCCATTTTTTATTTGTCTGTTCTACCTGTTGGCGCAGGAAGTCAAACTGAATTTTATCATCAGCACTGCCGGCTGCCGTATTCAGGCATATAAACAGTGCATTGCCATATTCAAAGCTATATACGGTTCCCTTTGCATTTTCAGAAAGCCCTTCCGGTGCTGTCAGTGTCTCAAAGTTTGTATGAGCTTTAAAATTAACCAGATTTTTATCATGATGACCGCTCTCGTGATTGCCCGGCGTTGTCATCATAGGTATAGAACATAGCAGGTTTTTTGCTGCTTCAAAGAACCACTCCCATTGAACAGAAACATTGCCGTCTTCTACAATATCACCAGTATGAATTAAAAATGCAGCATTTGATTCCTGTTCTGCAATATAATTATATAATTCTCTGGTATTATTGTATCCAGCTTTTGTATTGCTCTGCGTATCCGCCAATACAACAAAGGAAAAGGAATCCGTATTTTTATCAGGTGCTTTAAAAGATGCAGTTTCGGTATAACCGTCTGTTTCATTACCCACCTGATAGTAATATGTCTCACCTGCTGTTAAACTATAAGTTTTTGCAGAATAGGCATAAACATTTTCAAACACACCCCATTCTTCTTCTGTATCCGTTTCAATATCATCCCCATCCGGATCTTTTCTTTGAGCAGAAACAGTCACTGCATCACTCATATCCGAATTTTCCGAATAAACAAGATTACTTTTTCCTTCTGTAGAAAAGGTATCTGTCACAACCCAGTTAAATGCCATAGCCGACCCATTTTCATCTTTCGCAATAGACAGTGTAATCTGCGCTGGCGTTGTGCTAATTGTCTGCGATGGTATTGCAGATAATAAATCAGATTCTGCAGCCTCCGCTGCTGGTATGCCTGTAAACAAATTACATACCAGACACAAAACCAGCAAAAACGAGTAAAGCCGTTTGTTTTTTTGTACATGCTCCATTTTAAACTCTTCCTCTCCATAATAATATTTCAGATTATAAATTATCCATTTATCAATTATAGAGGAAAACGAAGTTAAGTTATATCATGATAAAGTTAATACATTTAAAAATAAAAGTAAAATGCTAATACAGCAAAAAACAGAATAGAATATAATTCCATCCTGTTTTTTGTGCTTCTATTCTTTTTTACAAGCTTTATTTTTACATATTATTTTATCTAAAATTAGAGATATCATTGAACTATGCTTTTACTCAAACAGTTTCTGTTCTTTTTCTTCTTCATGTTCTGCCACGCGAGCCATGGATACAACGGTATCATGGTCGCCCATTTTCATAATGGTTACACCTTGTGTGGTGCGGCCCATAGAGGAAATATCTGCTACTTTAATGCGGATAATGATGCCCTCTTTAGAAATAGCCATGATTTCTTCGTCGTCTTTTACTACCAGTGCCCCAACGATTTCGCCGTTTCTCGCGCTTGGACGAACGGTAAATACGCCTTTGCCGCCTCTGGCCTGCTGGCGGTATTCTTCCAGCGGTGTGCGTTTCCCATAGCCGTTTGCGGTGATAACCAGCAGTTCCCCTTCGTCGCGAACCACTTCCATGCCAACTACATAGTCATCATCCATCAGTTTAATGCCGCGTACCCCTTTGGTTGCTCTGGCCATTGGACGAGCCTCTTCTTCAGC
>JAFYPL010000043.1 GCA_017547525.1 Oscillospiraceae bacterium | reverse complement strand
TTTTGGTGTGTGCTGCAGAATAGCAACAGCTTCGTTTACTGGTTTGTTTCTGATCAAATCCATAACGATCTGCACTTTTCTTGGTGCGATGCGGGCGTGTCTAAGGTATGCCCTTGCTTCCATAGTGTTACTCTCCTTTTAATTACTTAGATGATTTTGAACCAGCGTGACCGCGGTATGTTCTTGTTGGTGCGAATTCGCCGAGTTTGTGGCCAACCATGTCTTCTGTTACATATACTGGCACGTGTTTGCGACCGTCATGTACAGCAAATGTGTGACCTACAAAGTCTGGGAATATTGTAGATGAACGGCTCCAAGTCTTGAGGACTCTTTTTTCGCCAGCTTTGTTCATTTCTTTAACTCTTTTAAGAAGAACAGGCTGCACGAAAGGGCCTTTTTTAATACTTCTACCCATATCTTAACTCCTTTATTAACCGTTGCGGCGTCTAACAATGAATTTGTCAGATGCTTTGTGTGTGTTTCTTGTTTTGTAACCCAGAGCTGGTTTGCCCCATGGAGTTACAGGACCTGGACGGCCAACTGGTGATTTACCTTCACCACCACCGTGTGGATGGTCAACAGGGTTCATTACGGAACCACGAACTGTTGGTCTCCAACCCATGTGGCGTTTTTTACCAGCTTTACCGATTTTTACGTTGTCATGGTCAAGGTTAGATACCTGGCCAACTGTTGCATAGCAGTTGAGAGGAATGTTTCTCAGTTCGCCAGATGGCAGACGTACGAGACCGTATTTGCCTTCTTTAGCGATCAGCTGTGCAAAGTTACCAGCGGAACGAACCAGCTGACCACCTTTGCCAGGATAGAGTTCGATATTGTGGATAACTGTACCAACTGGGATGTTGTTGATTGGCAGGGCATTACCTGGTTTGATATCAGCGCCTTCGCCGCTCATTACTACATCACCTACGCTCAGACCGTTTGGAGCGAGGATGTAAGATTTAACGCCATCTTCATACTGAATCAGAGCGATAAATGCTGTTCTGTTTGGATCGTATTCCAGTGTGAGAACTGTAGCTGGAACACCAACTTTGTTTCTCTTGAAATCGATTACACGATATTTTGTTCTGTTACCACCACCGTGGTGACGAACTGTGATGCGACCTGTGTTGTTACGGCCAGCAGTTTTGTTCATAGGTTCCAGAAGACTTCTTTCTGGAGCTACTTTTGAAAGAACCGAATAGTCTGTTACTGCCATGTTACGGCGAGATGGAGTAGTCGGTTTAAATCTTTTGATTGCCATTTAGGTTCACTCTCCTTATGAGTCTTTTTGCGAGAAGCGCCTTTTGCGCCTCCCATACTTAAAAACGCCTTTCTTATTATAGGCGGAAGGTCTATCTTTTCTTCCGGTTGTTTATTAGAACATGCCGTCGAAGAATTCGATGCCTTTAGATTCAGCTGTCAGTGTAACGATAGCTTTTTTAGTAGCAGCTGTGAAGCCACCTTTCCAGCCCTGACGACGGAAACGACCGCGTACAGAGATTGTGTTTACTTTGCAAACTTTTACGCCGAACAGTTCTTCTACTGCTTTAGCAATTTCGATTTTGTTAGCGTCTTTTGCTACCTGGAATGTGTATTTTTTGTCAGCAATGCCTTTCATGCTGTTTTCAGTGATGATTGGCTTGATGATGATATCCTGTGCCATTTTCATTATGCGAATACCTCCTCAAGTTTCTTAGCAGCTTCGAGATTTACAACCAGTGTTTTTGCTTTGATTGTATCGTAAGCGTTCATTGTTGTTGCTACTGTTGTTTGTACACCTGGGATGTTGCCAGCTGACTTAACAACCTTCTTGTCTGCAACAGCCTGAACCATCAGTGTTTTACCTGTAACGCCCAGATTGTTCAGCATTTTAACTACTGCTTTTGTAGAGTAATCTGTTACTGCGAAGTCGTTAACGATAACCAGTTTGCCTTCTGCAGCTTTAGCTGACAGAGCGGAGCAAATAGCCAGTTTTTTAACTTTTTTGTTCATTGTGTAGCTGTAGTCACGTGGTTTTGGACCCAGAGCAACGCCACCGTGTGTCCACTGTGGTGAACGGATGGAACCCTGACGAGCACGGCCTGTGCCTTTCTGTCTCCATGGTTTACGGCCGCCGCCGCTTACTTCAGCTCTTGTAAGTGTTGACTGTGTACCCTGTCTCTGGTTTGCCAGGAAGTTTACAACTGCCATATGCATTACTTTTTCGTTTGGTGTGATACCAAATACTGCATCAGAGAGCTCAACTGTGTCAACTTTAACACCATTAATGTCTAAAACATCAAATTTCATTTTGTTTACCTCCCTTAAGCTTTAACACTGTCTGTCAGTACAACGATGCCGCCTTTAGCACCTGGGATTGCACCTTTTACAGCGATGAGATTGTTTTCTACGTCAACTTTAACGATTGACAGGTTCTGTACTGTAACTCTTTCAGCACCGAGGTGGCCTGGGAGTTTTTTACCTTTGAATACTCTTGCGCCGTCGATAGAACCGTTAGAACCAGCATGTCTTGCAACAGGGCCTGTACCGTGTGTTGCTTTCAGTGAGTGCAGGTTCCAGCGTTTGATAACGCCTGCGTAACCTTTACCTTTGCTGATACCACAAACGTCTACTTTGTCACCAGCAGCAAATGTGTCTGCTTTGATGATGTCGCCTACGTTTACTTCGTCGATAGATTCAAAGCGGAATTCTCTAAGAGTTTTCTTAGGAGCAACGCCTGCTTTTTCAAAATGACCTTTAGCTGGTTTTGACAGACGGGAAACTTTTACTTCACCGTAACCCAGCTGAACTGCCTGATAGCCATCGCTTTCAACAGTTTTTTTCTGTACTACAACACATGGACCTGCTTCGATTACTGTTACTGGTACTACCATACCATGTTCGTCGAACAGCTGTGTCATACCGATTTTTTTACCGATAATTCCTTTATGCATTTCTTAATGCCTCCTGTTAGGTTATTGGTTGGCCGAAGCCAACATGACTCCAACTTGTGGTTGAGAGGTTTTTGGTTTTTTCTAATATAAAAGGTATATATTAGAGTTTGATTTCGATTTCAACGCCTGCAGGGAGCTGCAGTGTTGTAAGAGCTTCAACAGTCTTGTTTGTTGGTTTCAAGATGTCGATCAGTCTTTTGTGAGTGCGATTTTCAAACTGTTCTCTAGAATCTTTATATTTATGAACAGCTCTCAGAATTGTGATCACTTCTTTTTCTGTTGGAAGTGGGATTGGACCAGATACTCTTGCACCTGTTCTTTTTGCTGCTTCCACGATTTTTTCAGCTGCTACGTCGATCAGCTGATGATCATAACTCTTAAGTCTAACTCTGATTTTTTCTTTGACTGCCATTGTAACGCCTCCTTATAGTATTTAAATGATAGTGGCGGATTCTAAATATTGAACACTGTGCCGGGTGTTTCACGCCCTTCCACGATAAAAACCGATTAACCGCCTTGCAGTTACATCGGAACATGGGGCCATTGGGAGCCCTTTCATCACAAAGTTTCGGCCAGTGGACCTTTCCCAAGGTCATACACCCTTTGCATTTCAATATTTAATCGCCCGGTTCAAAGATCGGACATACTCGGCGGAAAAACCCACGGTTTCCGTGGCAACCTCCCGCGTCAACGCATAATCTTTGCAGTCGCCTAATTATGATACAATATTTACAGAAATATTGCAAGTATTTTTACAATATTTTTAAATTTTGTAAATTAGACTAAATCATGTAGAATCTTCGGTTTTCTTTTTGTGCATTTTGTGCACAAGATGGGTTTTCTTTTCCACATTTCGGGTTGGTTTTTTCTAAACCTTTGATATATTAACAGAAAGTAACTATTTTGTCAATACTTACAAAAATATTTTTTAAAATTTATTTAAAACATCATATTTACCTCTTTTATTCATTCACAAACCGCCCTTATTTGTATCACATATATCATATTTATATATTTTTCATAATTTATTGACGTATTTATGATATAATCGTGACAGAGGTATATGATATGTTACAGTTTATAAAAAAATTATTCTTTGTAGTATTTACTATTTTTATTGTTATTGTACTGATACCAGGACTTAAACTGGCACTTTATTATAATCTTATCCCGCTGCCTTATTACTCCGGTGAGGATTTCGGTATTGAAACAGTCTGTAGTTCTGTTGATTATAACCAAAATGGTATTGATGACTATATGGATATTTTACTGGGTGCAAGGGCTGATGCAGAAAATCATCCGAAATACGATGGCAGCTATCAGGAAAACGGTTATCCACCGGATGACATAGGCGTATGCACTGACGTGGTATGGCGTGGTTTTAAAAATGCCGGTTACAGCCTGCGCTACATGGTAGACAAAGATATTGCTATGTATCCTGAAGACTATCCCAGAGTAACTAAACGCGACGACAAAATAGATTTCCGTCGTGTGGTAAACCTGCGAGTATTTTTCGATAAGTATGCTGTAGAGCTGACTACTGACACCTCGCAGACAGACCAGTGGCAAGGCGGAGACATTGTAATATTCAAAGATAACAAGCATATCGGTATAGTCAGCGACAGGCGCACAAGAGATGGAAGAGTATATATCATCCATAACGGTGGCCAGCCCGTGCGCGAAGAAGACTACCTGAAACGTGGAGAAGTTATCAGACACTACCGATTTGACGCCAGTGTGATACCAGATGATGTATTGGTTGCATGGGAAGGTTAATCACCTGTTTCCTATAATGTATATTATATAAATAAAAGCACCTGCTTCAGCAGGTGCTTTATTGTTGTGATTATTTATCTACTACCAGTTTACCGTCTACCAGTACTTTCAGGATTTTTGTGCTGATTTCCAGCGGATCACCATCAGTGATAAGGATATCTGCATCTTTACCTTCTTCCAGTGAACCTACTCTGTCCTCGATACCGATGTGGCGTGCTGGATTGATTGTGATAGCCTGTAGTGCCGCAAACGGATCCATACCTGCCGCTACAGCCAGACCTGCACAATGTGGCAGATGCTGCTGTGGGATTACAGGAGAGTCTGTGATAATAGAAACTCTGCAACCCGCCCGTGCCAGCACGCCCGGTGTAGTCCAGCTTTTGTTACGGAGTTCAAATTTTGACGCACTTGTAAGTGTAGGACCTACAGCCAGTGCATAATCTTCAGATGCCAGTTCTTCAACTATAAGATGACCTTCCGTAACATGTTCCAGTGTCATTTTTACACCAAATTCTTTGGCAATTCTGATAGCATTGAAAATATCATCTGTTGCATGTGCATGAGCTTTCAGAGGCATTTCACCTTTGATGACAGGCACAAGTGCTTCCATCTTCATATCGAATGGTGGGCGTTTTGAATAGTCATCACCAGCCGCATCCACTTTTGCAGCATATTCTCTGGCTTTGAAAAGCATTTCGCGAAGTTTTGCTGATGTGGACATACGTGTGGAGTTACCTTTATCACGGTAAACACGTTTAGGATTTTCACCGAAAGCACATTTCATAGCAACATTATCTTTTACTACCATATCATCACTGCGACGACCTACAGTTTTAATAGCAACAAATGTGCCCCCCAGTACGTTTGCACTGCCAGGTCCTGTACATACAGTAGTTACACCACCTTCAACAGCCTGACGGAAAGCAGGATCCATAGCTTTTACACCATCCAGACCACGCATCTGTGGGCATGCAATATCATTCAGTTCGTTATAGTCCATACCTTCATAGCCTATACCATAACCATCCAGCCCTATGTGGCCATGGGCTTCTACAAAGCCTGGATAGATACGCAGACCATCAGCATCAATAACGTCTACATTTTCACCTGCAGGGATATCTTTATCTATTTTAATAATTTTGCCATTAACCACAAGAATATCAGCTTTCACAGGCTGTGGATCAATAGCGTTGTACACCATACCGTTTTTAATAACAAGCATTGTGATACCTCCATTCATATATTTCTCTGATTGTAATTATTTTTCACCCATAAACCGGAGGATTTCTTCTCTCCATGGCATAGCAGGGGTTGTACCCAGACGCTGTACAGACAGCGCCGCCAGTGCATTTGCAAAATCAACAGATGCCCAGATATCTTTGCCTTCTGAAAGGGCTGCTACCAGACCGCCGTTGAATGCATCACCTGCGCCTGTAGTATCGATTGCTTTTACTGTATATGCAGGTACAATTTCACGTTTTTCAGCAGTAGCCACGTATACGCCTCTGCCGCCCAAAGTAATGATTACATTCTGTACACCTTTTGCAAAGAACCAATCTGCAGCTTTATCAGCATTTTCTTTGCCATCAATAACAATACCTGTCAGGATTTCAGCTTCAACTTCGTTTGGTGTGATCATATACAGGCCATCGTAGATTTCATCTTCCACTTCCTGTACAGGTGCTGTGTTAAGAATAACTTTAACTCCCAGTTCCTTTGCCAGTGAAATAACTTTTCTTGTAGCGGATACGTTTGTTTCCAGCTGTGTGAGCAGAAATTCTGACTGTTTCAGTTCATCTGTAATAGATTCTACTTCTTCATCTGTAATGGTATTGCAACTACCCAGAATAACAACAATTTCATTCTGGCTACTGTTTTCATCTACCATAATGAGTGCTGCTCCTGTTTCTACATCATCTGAATACAGGAGTTTATCTTTTTTCATGTTGAGTTCATCCATTGCTGCCAATGCTACACCTGCAAATGTATCACGGCCCAGCTTTGTAACCATAGTTACATCTGCACCTGCTTTGTGCGCTGCAACACCCTGATTAAAACCTTTACCGCCAGGACCCATTTTGAACATACTGCCTTTTACTGTTTCACCCGGTACAGGCAGATGTGGTGTTCTACCCATAAGATCAACTACAAAACTGCCAAAAACCGTTACTTTACTCATAAAAATTCCTCCTGAATATCGTGGCTGTACACCACAGTATTTATTTACAGATAGCTTCCGATGCCATTTCATATTTTTAAATATTCTATCATTTCCCAGTAAATTTGTAAATATTCGTCTGAATACAGCGTTATAAAAAAACAACAGCCATATCTTTGTGATACAGCTGTTGTTATCTTTTATTTTCTTGTTTCTTCCAGTTTTTCTATAACTGCGTCATCCACAGTAATCGGCGCACTTTCGTAAATATCATATATAACCATACCTGGTTTCAGCTCGTTGGTTTTACGTATGTTCTTTACAAAAGTATAATCCACATCTACTTTTGGACTGCCTTTCCGGCTGGAATGGTATACCGCCAGCATGGCTGCTTCATTCTGTGTAGGCAGTGGAATATCCCTGCCCTCACTCATTACCACCACATGGCTGCCCGGTGCATTTTTAATGTGGAACCACATATCTTTACCACGGGCGGTTTTCATTGTAAGACGGTCATTCTGCAGATTGTTTCTGCCTACAAGGATAAGAAAACCATCTGAAGATGTGTAACGTATAAAATCCTGTGGTTTCTGTTTTTTCTCACGGTTTTTATAATATTTCAGATAACCTGAGCCATGAAGTTCACTGCGTATAGCCATCAGTTCTGCTTCATTTTTCGCATTACTTACAGAGTAAGCCACACTTTGCAGGTATTCTAGTTCAATTTCACCCTGCCGTATAAGCTGTGTCAGCATTTTTACTGCTGTCTGCTTTCTTTTATATTCTTTGTAATATTTCTGGGCATTCTGATTACCGGACAGACGTACATCCAGCGGAATAGTAACCATTTCACCAGTATAATAGTTCAGCACTTCTGTCTTTTTCATGCCTTTTTCCAGCTGATAAAGATTTGCCGTCAGCAGTTCGCCGTAAATACGGTATCTCTCATTATCAGTACTCTGTGCCAGTTCTTCTTTTCTGGCCGCCTGCTTCCTTACAGTTCTGTCTACCAGATTCTGTACTAATTTATGCAGGTCTTTGCCTTTCTGGCGTAAGCGTTCTGCTTTGTCTTTTTCGCTATAATATTCATCCAGCAATTCGTTCAGTGACGGGAAACTTTTTGTATTCAGCCCTTCGTATTGTGTCAGCGGCATGAAACTGAATTCACTAGGATTATTCTGCCGGTTATATATAATAGTATACTCCGGTTTGGAGTAATATTCCTTTACTCTTCTTACTGCAGCTTCCACCGCAACCGCCTGAAAGTCTGTCAGCTTATCAGCATAAAAATCTCCTGTGCCTGCCATATACTCGATTTCTCTGGCTATAACAGGACCCATGCCCTGACTACAACGCAGGAAAGCCTGGCTTACTGTACTATTGTAAGCAAAAACCTTTTCCATTACCACCGGAGTTTCACTGATGAACTTTGGATTTTCACGGTTAGGTGGCAGTTTATAAGTAAGACCTGGTAACAGCTGACGCACTGAAGATGCATCTGCATCCACACGTTTCATGGCATCAATGATTTTGCCATCGCCGTTTATGATAACAAGGTTTGCATAACGCCCCATCAGTTCTGCCGCTATATCTATGCTTACTGTATCGCCCATTTCGCTGGTAGCTGTAAATGAAAGCATAATAATTCTTTCGCCTTCCACTGCGTACGCCGATACAAAGCGTGCACCGGAAAGATACTTTCTCAGCAGCATACAAAATGATGGCGGTACCTGTGGGTTTTCAAAGCTTTCATTTGTCAGGCACAGTCTTGCAGACCCACTGCGTGCAGACAGCAGAAGTTTCAGGTTCCCATCACGACGGCGCAGATGCAGCACCACCTCATCTTTTGATGGCTGGTGTATTTTATCTATTCTGCTGCCCTGCAGTTTTTCATCCAGTTCACTGGCAAGCAGTGACATGGTAATCGCATCTAATGCCATTTAATATCTCCTATAAAACATACTGCAGATTTTCCGCAATATATGTTTCTACTTTTATATTTTTAAATTCTTTTTTTATTATTTCTGCCATAGTTTCAAGGCTTATTTTTTCGCTGGCGTCATGGCTTGTGGTAATAACAGCCACCCCCAGCTGTGCCAGATCCAGCATATCGTGATATTTGCTTTCGCCTGTAAGGAAACAATCTGCCTCTGCTGCAATTATTTCTTCCATCATACCACCGCCACTGCCAGCACAGATAAATATATTTTCAATCTCTTTATCCGGCAGAGTACATGCCGCTGTACCAAACACTGCTTTGCACTTTTCGGCCAGCTGTTTTGCTGTCATTTTTTCAGTTTCAGCTTTCAGCCCGATTTCTATATTCTCATCATACACTGGTTTCAGCTCCAGTTTTTCCGCCATTGCATAGCAGGTACCATAACGATATTTATCGTAGTTTGTGTGGGCTGAAATAACGCTGATGTTATTAGTAATCAGTCTGTAAACCAGACTGTTGTAATCAATACTTGTAATACCAGCAAAAATAACAGGGTGATGTGACACTATTATTTTTGCACCTTTTTCTATTGCAGCATTTACTACATCAGAAGTTACATCCAGGCAAACAAATACAGTGTCGCTTTCAGTTCCTGTGTTTATCAGCAGACCGGAATTGTCCCAGCTTTCCTGTGTGAAAAAAGGAAATACACTGTCCAGAAGATTATAAATCTGTTTTGCGTTTACCATAAATGCACCTCTTTATTTAGTAATACTATATATTAAAACATATTTTTATATTTTCATCAATATGAAAAGGGACGATAGACTATCGTCCCTTTGTATCAGATTTTTTCCAACAGACTGTGGATTCTTTCCACAGCATCTGTATACTGATTATCAGCGTTGCCTGTATCTATTTCTATACCGCGGCGCTTTTTATCCAGCTGTGCAAGGATCATCTCGAAATAGCCCTTTGCACTTTCATCTGTATTCGTATAGCTTTCGCCTATATACATATCATATATATCAGGCTGTTTAACTATACCTGTGTATATAGCGCTGATACAGCTGTAATACTTGCCTTTTTCTGTTACTGTTTTTTCTGTTGTAATACTGTAGCCGTTTTCATATAAAAAACGACGCACAAAATACCCACTCTGCGCTGGTAACAATACCAGCTGCACTTTATTTTCTTTTATAAACGGAGCATTTTCTATCACCTGTGCCATAGTATGACCACCAAGGCCAGCTATAACCACATGAGTAATTGAATCTGTATTTTCTATTCCCTGCAGACCATCAGTCAGCAGAAAAGTAGCAGTATGGGACAAATCATGGGAAGCGAATAGATCCACAGCCTTCTGCAGCGGCTGTTCATTTATGTCGGTGGCAATTATCTGTTTTGCCTTGCCTCTCTGTACCAGATAAAGCGACAGTTTGCCGTGGTCACAACCTACGTCACAGACTGTATCACCGTTATCAACAAAAGAGGCAGCCATTAACAAACGACTGCCTAAATTTGTGTCTTTCATCAATTAGTTGCCGAAGTGAGCGTTCAGTTTTTCAACCAGTTCATCAGCATCTGTACCATGAACGTAGCAAGCCTGTTCAATATTTTCGCCTCTTGCAGATGGGCAACCCAGGCAGTGCATACCGATTTCAAGGAAATATACTGCTGTTGTTGGATCTTTATCTAAAATTTCACCAAGATTTGTTTTTCTTGTTACTACCATAACTTTATGTCTCCTTTGCAAATCTATTTTGATTTTTGCGTAATATATTATACCAAACCAGTTAAGATTATGCAACTACCTTGTGATAAAATCACAATGGCCATGCTGTTACATAACAAACCAGAACTCACTGCCTTTACCGATTTCGGATATTACACCATATTCAAAACCGTGGTTTTCCATAATGGTTTTCACTATAGCCAGACCCAGACCTGTACCCTGTTTACCGCTGCTCTTTCTGGAACGGTAGTATTTATCAAACAGGTGTTTCTGGTCTTCTTCGCTGATACCATCACCGGAGTCTTTTACACTTACTCGTACTTTTCCGCCCTCCAAAACAAACACAGATATTTCCACCTGTGTATCTGGTGGTGTGTGCAGAAGAGCATTTGATACGAAATTATGCAGAACTCGTTCAATAAGTGAAGCGTCTGCCATTACATAAACCAGTTCAGGGCCGTTATAAACAACAGTTTTTCCCTCATTCTCTGCTTTATGTGAATAGATATCTGCCACGTCCATACACATATCTGCAATATTGTACTGTACAATGTTCAATTTAAGTGCGCCATTGGACAGTTTTGCATATTCCATTACAGAATTTACCATTTTTGAAAGCCTGTCTGTCTCATCAATAATGGTATTCAGCTGCTGTTCACGTATCTGTGGATTGTCACCGGTAATATCACGTATTGACTCCGCATAACCACGGATAATAGTCAACGGTGTACGCAGATCATGGGAAATACCCGCTATCAGTTCTTTCTGCATTTCCTGTGTGCTTTCAATCTCTTTTGCCATTGTGTTGAAATCCTGTGCCAGCTGTACAAATTCGTCCTGCGGACCTTCAGGTGCGGCTATTTTTATCTTATAGTTACCTTTTGTGATTTCTTTTGTTGCTTTTGACAAAGCCATAATAGGACTTATAAACCAGTTTGACATAACCGCTGATATAATAAGTGCCATGATAATTGCTATGAATGTAACTGTACGCAACTGTGATGATACAATCTGCACAACAGCGTCAGTACGTGCTAAGTTGGTTGATACGATTATAGTATATTTATTGTTCCAGAAGTGGCCACGCAGTACCTGTTGGTTGTCATAATTATCCACCATATCGCCTGTGTAGCTTCCACTGGCACGCACTGTCCGTCTCAATTCCTGTGCCCGCACAGTATTCAGGCGGCGCTGGTCCATATAAATATTGGACTGGGCTGATGTATCCTTGCCGCCATGCAGCTGGCAGGCGTCGCCGATACCCTCCATAAGCACCAGACCAGAACCAAACTGGTCAGAAATCTCCACACATACGCCATAAGTTATAAACTGGGACATTTCATCAATAACAGCATCATTCAACACGCCATTATTATCATCCAGTGCATCTATTGTTTTTGAAAGTATCCCACTGAGTTCAGACTGGCTGGCAGCGTGATACATAGGCTTGAAAAAAACAGTAGTGGTAAGGCCTATCATAGCTATGATAGAGGTACATACAGCCAATATAAGTGCGGTGAGCCTGTTCCTTATACTGGTTTTCATAAAATGTTATTCCTTTGGTTCAAATTTATACCCTACACCCCATACTGTAACAATGCAGTCACGGTAATCTTTCAGGTGACCACGCAGCATTTTTATGTGGGTGTCTACTGTTCTGTCTTCGCCGAAATAGTCATAATTCCATACTTTCAGCAGAATTCTTTCACGTGAAAGCGCAACACCTTTGTTCTGCACCAGACATACCAGCAGATCAAATTCTTTTGGTGTCACGTTTATGATTTCGCCATCGATTCTGATGCTGTGGCTAGGCACATCAATAACCAGACCGCCGAAAATATATCTTTCTTTGCTTTCAGCTATTTCAGGGTTAGCACGTGTAACCACCGCTTTTACTCTGGCCATCAGTTCTTTAGGTGAAAATGGTTTCACCACATAGTCATCTGTACCAGCATCAAATCCCTGTATTTTGTCATATTCTTCCCCTTTTGCAGAAAGAATAATCACAGGTGTTTTAAAACCGCGGGCACGCATTTCTTTCAGGCAAGTGATACCATCCATAAATGGCATCATAACATCAAGAATACACAGATCTATATCGCCTTTACTGATTTTTGTCAGTGCTTCAATGCCATCTTTGGCATTTTCCACGTCGTAACCTGCTACTGTCAGATACTGTCCGATAAGCTCTCTGATTCTCTGTTCGTCGTCAACTACTAATATTTTCATAGTTTAACCCTTCCTTTGTATATTTCTCAATCATCTGTAATGATATTATTCTTTGATTGTAATTATATCATAAAACATATAAGTTATAAATTTGTGAAAATATATTTAATATCTTATGAATGAGAAATATTTTTCTTACTTGACTATATACATCAAATTTATTAAAATTACAAGTAAATTATCAGAGTGGAGAAATATTTATGTTTGTTACAATGACTATACTCATCATCTGTGTTGTAATCTTCTATAGCGTATTTTCCGGCGCTGGCAGTCCAAGAGCACAGTTGACAAAATTTTACGGCAATTACTATGCTGAAGATGCTGTTACAGACGAAAACGATGTACCTAACAGCCGTGAAAGCATTGAAAAATGTATCGAAAATGGTCTGGCCATAAAAACAGAACTGTTTATCACAAAAGACAGAAAAGTAGTGGTAAGTGCGTACAACGACCTGTCCAGACAGTACGGAATAGATAAAAAAATCAGCGAGTGTGAATATGACGAAATAGCTGATACACTGATGAATGTTACACAGTTTATTGAACTGGTAGCCGGCCGTGTACCAGTTATACTGGAACTTAAAACAGGTATCAACAACGAACTGCTGTGCCGTTATACTGCTGACGCCATTAAGGCTTCTGGCTATGAAAACATTGGTGTGGTAAGTTTCCACACAGGTATTTGCGCATGGTTTAAATCCAAGGAAAAGAAAATTTTCCGTGGTCTTATGTCTGCACCTGCCGCTGACTTCAAAGCTATGAAAAAATTTGACCGGTTTATTACCGGTAATATGATTGGTATTGCCGAAGCACGCCCACAGTTTGCACTTTACAGAAACAAACCACAGAGCGCCATTGTAAAAATGATTTACAAAATAGGTACTATCGAAGGTATCTGGACAATCACAGACAAAGAAGAAGGCAAAAAACTGGAAGAAAGCAAAATTATGATTGTGTGCCGTGGTTTTATGCCAGACGCACCACATTACATGGATATGCCTGAAAGACAGAAATCCAAATACGAAATAAAAGACGAAGAAAAGGCAGCAAAAAGAGCTGAAAGACAGCGCGCAAAAGAAGAAGCTAAAAACGCCGCTGAATAAGAACAATAATAAACAAAGCCACCATTTAAATGGTGGGGTTACATAAAACAGTTGCAGTCCCGGCAGAATTATCTGCCGGGACTGCTCTTGTTTATATTACAGCAATATGATAAAATAAGCAAAACAATTAGATAAATTTGAATTTGAAGAGGTGATTGAGATGATAGATATTACTGCTTGGATGAGAAATTTCTTGCATACATTAAATGAGACTTTTGGTAATCGTGTTTGGTTTGTTGGTTTACAAGGAAGTTATGGGCGAGGTGAAGCAACTCAAACAAGCGACATTGATGTTGTTGTAATTCTGGATGAATTGTCGGCTATGGACATTCATACTTACAATACAATGTTGGATGTCCTCCCGCACAGAGAATTGATTTGTGGTTTTCTCTCAGGTAAGGATGAGATTTTGAATT
>JAFYPL010000042.1 GCA_017547525.1 Oscillospiraceae bacterium | reverse complement strand
TTCAGCCATAGCGATACCATCGCCTTTGATACCGGAAGCGTTAGTTGTTTTGATCTGTTCGCCAAGGTCAGCCCACTGTGTGTTGTATTTCTGACGCATTTCAACGTTGCCAGCAAAACCACCTGTAGCAAGAACTACACCATTTGTAGCTTTAACTGTAACTTTGTTGCCTGTTTCGCCTTCAGCGATAACGCCTACAACAACGCCGTCTTCAACAATCAGTTCTTTAGCAGCTGTGTTGTACATAACTTCGATACCTTCGTGGCTGTCTACGTATGCACCGTATGTTTTGAAGAAGCCTGTACCTACTGGTTCAACTGGTTTATGTGCACGTGGCCACATACCGCCTGTAACTGTAAATACTTCACCTTCGATAAATTCCATACCCATGGATTTCAGCCATTCTACGCCGTCCCAAGCATTTTCAACCAGGATTCTGATGAGTTCTGGTTTACCTGCTTTGTTACCGCCTTCGTATGTCTGTGTGTAGTGGTGTTCAACGCTGTCGTTGTTAGCGATAGCAATATCGCTACCTTCATCAACTGCGTTCAGAGCGCCACCAGCCAGAGTTGTGTTACCACCCATAGCGGATGTTTTTTCCAGAACGAGAACGTTTTTGCCGTTTTCGTTAGCTGTTACAGCAGCAGCCATACCAGCGCCGCCTGCACCCAGAACTACAACGTCAACTGTCAGTTCTACATCTTCTGCTTTTTCTACTGCTGCAGGTTTGATAGCTTTCAGAGCTTCAACGTCTGCGCCAGCCTGTTTCAGACATTCTTCAACGCCTGCCAGAACACCTTTAGATGTGAGTGTTGCGCCACCAACCAGGTCAAGACCCAGACCCTGAATTTCAATAATTTTTGCAGGGAACTCTTCGATGATTGGTGTACCGATACCAGGTGTTTCACTGTGTTCAATCTGGATATCAGTGATTTCTGTGTCAGATACTGTTACAGTAACTGTCATTTCGTGCATACCAGTTGCTTTTGCTGTGTATGTACCAGCTTTGAATTTGGATGAACCTGTTTCGCTGCCGCCACATGCTACCATGGAAAATGCCATAGCCAGCACAATTACAACTGATGCAATTCTTTTTGCGATGTTTTTCATTGTAATCTCCTTTATAAAATATTTCATACTAAATGACTATCATAGTATGACAGTATGTATTATACAACATACCATTTTAATATTCAATATAATTTTATCGGTTTGTTGTATAATTTGTAAAAATTTATAATTGTTTTTAATATGACAGCTGACCATCTATGCAGTATGACATTTATATCAGGCAAAAAATTCATCATAAAAGCTAAAACTTTTATGATGAATTTATAGATTTATTTTATTGAATTTTTAGAATTTAAGATGTTTCCACCGGCCAGTTTTGAATCTTCTGTCAAAGAGTATTGTACGCACTATATTGTCGGTATTCATGGCTATAATAACCCAGTGAACACTCAGACCAAAAACGTGTATAAATACTGTGGCCCCCAATACACGAACACCCCACATAGAAACCAATGTTATGTAGAATGGTACCTTGGCATCGCCTGCACCACGTAGTGCACCTGCATAGATATCTGAAATAGCACAAGGAATCTGGATTGTGGCAAGAAGCTTAACCAGCTCACTACCTGTTTTGATAACCTGTGCATCAGGTGTAAACAATGAAATAATCTGTGGCGCAAATACAAAAAGAACAACAGAACCTACGCCCATTGCCACAGAAGCAATTTTTATACATGTAGCAACATATTTTTCACCTAAATCCGGACGTTCCGCCCCCAATGACTGACCTATAAGTGTGGTGGCTGCTGACGCAAAAGCAAAACCTGGCATATAACAGAATGACTCTATAGTAGATGCCAATGAGTTAGACGCAACTGCTATTGTACCAAGTGAAGCAACTGTAGATGCAATAACAACCGATGCAACCCCCATTACAAAACGCTGAAGCATAAGTGGCACACCAATCGTTGTAACAGACTTCATATCCTCTTTAACAAGTTTAAAGCTATCTTTAATGAAAATCTGTAATTTGCTTGGTTTGAAGAACATCAGACAAATCATAACAACTGCACCTATTACAATAGTACCTGTTGTGGATGCTGCTGCACCATTTACTCCCCAACCTGCGCCCCACACAGTAAATGTCTTACCGAAAATAGTCACATTGTGTGTAGGATAAATCAAAAGATAGTTACCAATTACATTGGCAATATTTACGCCAGTGTTTACGAGCATTGGTGTTTTTGTGTCACCAAATCCTCTGTGTATAGCAGAAATCATAATTGTGATGACACGGAATGCCATACTGGCTGCCATAATTTTGTTATATCCGGTAGCAAGCGCTATTACGTCTGCTTCTGCCCCCATCCAGCGTGGTATATCATCTGCCAGGAACCAACATATAACAGATAAAGGGATACCTGTCATCATAATTGTTGTAATCGCCTGTCTGGTGAGAGAGTTAGCTCTTTCATAATTATGTGCACCTACACTACGCGCTATAAGCGCAGTAAAACCTGCACCAAAAGACATAATCATACTTGTAAGGAGCATAACGGGAGTAAAGCTGATGGATACAGAAGCTGTTGCCACAGCCCCCAGTGACCCAACCATAGCAGTATCAACTGATTGTACCAATGTAGACAATATCTGTTCTACCAATACAGGCCATGCAAGTATCAATATAGTAGTCGAAGGTTTTACATTTTCGTCAATAAGGCTTTTTGTTCTGTTGCTCAACACTATTTCCTACTTTCAATATAATTTATTCCGTATGTTTGTCTTTATTATAGCACTGTATATATACCATTTCAATCAATTAAAAAAGACAGCCCGTAGGCCGTCTTTTTTCTAAATATCTTATTATTCTTCGCTGTAGATAACTGTCAGGTCTGGGTGTAACTGCAGGATGGATGCAGGTACAGCAGGTGTGATAGGACCAAAGAAGGATTTTTCTACGATGTCTTTCTTTTTAGCACCGTTTGCAACCAGCAGTACTTTTTTAGCCTGCATGATAGACATCATACCCATTGTGATAGCTGTTGTTGGTACATCTTCTTTCTTTTCAAAGAAACGGGCATTTGCTTCGATTGTGGATTCATCCAGAACTACTTCATGTGTAGGACCTGTGAAGAATTCGTCTGGTTCATTAAAGCCGATGTGGCCGTCAAGACCGATACCCAGCAACTGCAGGTCAATACCGCCCAGTTCTTTAATCATAGCATCATATGCTTCGCCTTCAGCTTTGAGATCTTCTGCACAACCGTTTGGTACAAATGTATGATCTTTTCTGATGTTTACGTGGTTGAACAGGTTGTCGTTCATGAAATAACGATAGCTCTGGTCGTTTGTACCATCAAGACCTACATATTCGTCCAGGTTAACTGATGTTACAGTTGAGAAATCAATGTCGCCTGCCTGATTCATTTTGATCAGTTCTTTATATGTGCCAACTGGTGATGAACCTGTTGCAAGACCCAGCACGCAGTCTGGTTTTACAACCATCTGTGATGCAATAATGAGAGCAGCTTTGTGGCTCAGTTCTTCGTATGTTTTAACTTTAATAAACTTCATAATTTATCTCCTTGTTAATATAATTTTTTAATAAAATATTTAATTAATCAGCTTTTCTGATTACTATATTGTCCATTGATTTTACAATACAGTCTGCAGGCAGAACACCACGCAGTGCTGTCAGTGGATAAACGGATGTACGTTTACCAATAACTGTACCTGGATTGATAACACACTGACAACCGATATCAGCGCCATCAGCAAGGATACCACCAATTTTACGGATACCTGTTTCATATTTTTCATCGCCGTGAATAACTACAGCTTTGCCATCTGATTTAAGATTTGAACAGATAGAACCTGCGCCCATATGAGCTTTGTTACCCAGAACAGAGTCACCTACATAGTTGTAGTGAGGTGCCTGTACTTTATCCAGCAGGATACAGTTTTTAAACTCTGAAGAGTTACCGAGTACGCAGTTTTCACCTGTGATTACATTACCACGAAGATATGCACCAGGGCGGATTTCTGTACCATGACCAATTATAGCCGGTGGAATAATAGTAGCAGTTTTTGCTATTGTAACATCCCTGCCAACAAGAACACCTGGCTCAATTTCTGTAAAGCCTTCCATTCCGTTTTCCAGAAGTTCCTTGCAAAGACCTTTAATTTTGCCCAGCATTTCCCATGGGTATTCGTTTTCAGCAAACAAGTCTTTTAAATAAGGTACGTTACATTCGTACAAATCAGCTGTTTTTACCAGTTTATTCATTACAATGGCCCCTTTCTTTGATTGCATCAGCAATCATATTGGCATATTTCTGACAGAGTTCATCTGTTTCAGCCTCAATCATTACACGGATAACAGGTTCTGTGCCACTCTGTCTCAGAAGTGCACGACCATTACCGTCAATAAGTTTTTCCACCTCTTTTACAGCATTCAATACTGCACTGTCTTCCATTACAGCATTCTTGTCTTTAACTCTCAAGTTTATAAGATACTGTGGATAGAGCATTACATTTTCTGTAAGTGTGGATAATGCGCTCTTTCTGTCGCGCATTTCTTCAGCCAGCATAATTGCTGTAAGAAGTCCGTCGCCTGTTGTTGCATACTTTTTCAGGATAATATGACCTGACTGTTCGCCACCCAGTGCGTAATTTTTTTCCTGCATGCATTCATAAACGAAACGGTCGCCTACTTTTGTCTGCACACAATCGATACCTGCTTTTTTCAGTGATGCTACAAAGCCACTGTTTGACATTACAGTCGCTACCACAGTATTGCCGTTGAGCATTCCACGGCTTTTCAGACGCTGTGCCAGAATATACATCATAGCATCGCCATCAACCACATTACCTTTTTCGTCTACTGCTATACATCTGTCTGTATCACCGTCAAATGCAAAGCCTACATCCAGATGCTGTTCTTTTACTAACGCCTGCAGTTTTTCTACATGAGTTGATCCGCAACCGAGGTTAATGTTAAGACCGTTTGGCTGATTACCTATAACTACAGTCTGTGCACCGAGAGCATCAAACACCGCTTTGGCAATCATCCATGATGCACCATTTGCACAATCCAGACCTATCTTAAGGTCACGGTAAGAATGTGAAGCAATGGAAATAAGATAACCTACATATCTGTTTCTGCCAGATACATAGTCTACAATCTGACCAATATTTTCGCGATGTGCCAGTGGCAGGTCTTCACCTTTAACTCCCAGTTCATCAAGTGCACCATCCAGATAAGCTTCAATTAAAGCAGTTGTATCATCATCCAGTTTTTCACCATATCTGTTTATCACTTTAATACCATTATCATAAAATGGATTGTGTGATGCTGTAATCATGATACCACAGTCAAATTCGTCCTGACGTGTTACATAAGATACACTAGGTGTTGTTGTAACATGAAGCATATATGCATCAGCACCAGATGCGGTAATACCCGCAACAATTGAATACTCCAGCATATAGCTTGAACGACGAGTATCTTTACCTATTACAATTTTAGGTCTGTACCCCGGTGCTTTACATCCGGACAGTGGTGATGAATAATACCAACCAAGAAAGCGTCCAACTTTGTAAGCCTGCATGGAAGTAAGATTCATATTTGCTTCACCACGGAAGCCGTCTGTACCAAAATATTTACTTTTTCTTTTTTCTCCGTTTTTATTGCGGTTTATAGTAATTTTATCGTGGAGAAGTTCATCTGTAGAAATATTGAACATTTCACACAACTGAAGCACCTTGTCTATCTGTGGCAGTGACTGGTCCATTTCCCATTTGGAAACTGACTGTCTTGAAACGGAAAGTTTGTCTGCCAGGATTTCCTGAGACATATTGGCAGCTGTACGCAGATGAGTAATTTTTTCACCAATAGTCATAAAAATTTCTCCTTTGCTTTAATTGGCAGGCTGACCTGCCGGTATATGATACAATATACATACATTATATTCAATCAACTGTACTTTGAACTTTTCGCAACCCAAGGTTGCATTATTCACGCATTTTATCATAAAAATTATAATTCTATCGTATTTTAAAGTCAAGTTTCGCAAATTATAATTTACAATATATTCATATTTCATTAAAAATTATTATATGCAAAGATAAAAAATAATACATTTTTTTATTTTTGATGAATATTGTGTATTTAATGAATATTATTAAAAAAATAACCAAATCACCATAAATAACACAAAAGCCACCGGTATCCCCGGTGGCTTTTAATAGTTATATTATGTTGTACAATACAACCTACCAGTTGTTAACTGCAAGTTCTGCAAAACTGTAAACTTTTTCTACATCCAATTTTGTACCGTCATCAAGCACAACCCAGCCTTTAAATTCACCAAACATCTGATGTGTGCAATTATCAATCCATAAGATTTTAGACTCTGTTGTTCTGTCATATGTAGGATAAAGAGTAAGTTCCAGTCGGCCCTCATCATCACGTATGGTCCAAGGTGACATCCAATTGTTTCTGTCCATATCAAATGTTACATTACCCAGTTTATGATATTCACCTTTGTAGAAAATAATATTCTCTGTAGCCCGTGAAGGATTACCAAAACCACAACCAAGGTTAAATCCAAATATTTCGCCATTAACCTTACCTGCACCATTTGACCAGTACCACTCATTACTGAAAGGCCACACTCCTCTGCCCCAGTCCAATATGCCATAGCTGTCTTCAGGATTAAATGTATATTCCTTATCCCCATTTTTTACCCAACCGGCTGCTGTCATGCAGTTAATTTTATGGTTGTAGTAAAACTGTGTTGGTTTTTCATCAAATGGGATATTAATAACAAGACTGTGTGGTATTGTAGTATGAAGCACGATTTCGCTTTCAACTTCTTCGCATTTGCACTTGAGAGTACGAACTCCATCTTTGGTGATAAATTCCATATACATACCACCTTTATCGTACTTAGTCACGCTGTCTTTTTCCGCATTAGCGTTCATACCCATTTTACCAAAAGGCAGTGGTACAAGCCGTTCTTTGAACAGAATTTTTTCACCTGTAACAAAGTTGAATAGCATAATGCTCACCCGCCCGATATAACTGGTATGACCAATTGTAAACTGCAGGCAAAGTTCTTCATTACTTATCTGATAAAAATCCCATTCTTTAATGCGATATGGTGGTGCTTTTATAGCCTTTCTATCATATGTAAGTACGCTCTTGGTTGAATAACCAGGATTAGGATGGCCTTTTTTATCCAATACAGGACCCGGAGTTGTATGCATTATCTGTTTCATATACAATACCTCTTTTGTTTTGTTATACATATTTTATATGAAAAACATATTTTTTCACATAGATATACTACACAAAAATTCAGTACCAAAACTGTACATTTAAGCAAGTATAATGTTTGAAATTTACTTTATCAAAATAAGTGATTAAAACTGAAATCAAAGCAACCATACTCGGAGTGATTCCAATCATTTTTCTGTTTATGAAAATTATTGTAAATCAAAAGTGTGTTATAAAGTGGGTTATTTACAATTTTCATAGCAAATAAAAAACCTGCAAACCGCCTAAAATAGCCAGTTTACAGGTTTTTATTCATGGTGGAGGTGACGGGAGTTGAACCCGTGTCCGAAAAGTAATTCACGACAGTATCTACGAGCGTAGTTTATTTACAACATTCCCTTTGATGCAAGCCAACAAACAGGCCGCATCATCAGTAGCTTCATAAGATCATGACCCGGCTCAAAGCTTTGCCGGATTCACGTGCTCTATCTGCATGACGCCCTGACCCCAGCCGATAGAAAACTGGGCAGGACGGCTACTTAATTAAGCAGCTACTAATTCGTTATGATTAGCGTTTATTTTTGTGAAGCTTTTAAAGTGGTGCCTCACCACTACCCGCTGCTATCGCTGCAAACTCCCCGTCGAAATCCAATACACCCCCAGGTATTGGGCAATAAAACAATGTTTTACTTATTTTATGATTCATAACGAAGATTAATAACAGTTTATCTGATTCTTTCCTTTATAGCGCGGTCAATATCACGTTTTGCATCACGTTTAGCCATAGCATCACGTTTATCGTAAAGTTTTTTACCTTTACACAACCCCAGTTCTACTTTTACATACTGTTTCTTGAAATAAAGTGAAAGTGGAACCAATGTCAGACCATCCTGCTTGATTTTACCCATCAGTTTGTTTATTTCTTTTTTATGAAGTAAAAGTTTACGCACACGGAAAGGATCTTTATTGAATATATTTCCCTTTTCATAAGGACTTATGTGCATACCATAAACGAATACTTCACCATTCTGTATGTCTGCCCATGATTCTTTCAGGTTAACAGAACCATTACGGATGGATTTTATCTCTGTGCCGAACAGTTCTATACCAGCTTCAAAAGTTTCAAGGACAAAATATTCATGACGAGCCACACGGTTCACTGTAATTGTCTGCCCCATAAATCCACTCCTTTCTGTTAATCATCAGATAATATATTCTGGATATTTAATTATATACTCCCCACTTTTCTTTGTCAAGCGAATTAGGATTTTACATATTTTTTACAATTAATCAGTTTTTACAGTAATTTACGACAATTTCCCCATTGAAACCATTGGTAATGAATGATAATATTTAAATATATTCTATTTAGACCAGAGAACAAAATATGAGCAAAAACACCGTAATACTTATATCTGAACAAAATGATCGGATTAAAGAAAGTTTTACAGAGTATTTCACCAGTAAAGGTGCGCAAATATTCTTTTGTGGTAAAAACGGTAAAGAATTATTGGATAATATCGAAAAAACAACACCTGATATTGTTTTGTGTGACGTATTTATGGCAGAACTTGATGCAATATCTGTAAAAGATCATACAGTCAGACTCAATATACCACAACCTTACTTCTTTATAATATCAGCTTTTGATAATGAAGATATTATCAAAACCGTACTTGATGCCGGATTCAGATATTATTTTATCAAACCTTTTACTGCTGACAGTATTTATAACAGAATCATCTCCATTCTGAATTCAGAAAAAGAAAATAATCACACAAGTATAATTGACAGTTATAGCACCGATATACTCCATCAATTTAAAATGCCTCAACAACTTAATGGTTTTATGTATCTTCAATCTGCAATTAGACTAGCTATAGACTATCCCGGATACATGACAAATATTTCTAAAAGGTTATACCCTGCTATAGCCCGGGAAATGGGTACTACTCCATCCAGAGTAGAAAGGTCCATCCGTTCTGTTCTTGAAGCAACATGGGAACTCACACCTATTTCTGTAATAGAACACTATTTTCCAATTCATGCAGCCAATTATACCAGACCTTCAAACAGGGAATTTATTGCTCATATTGCTGATACCGTGCGCAGTAATATTACTTACAAAAACAGATTATAATATTTCAAAGCAGCCTTATAAGGTTGCTTTTTCTTTTTAAATATGAATTTATCATTTTCTAGAATTCATAGCATTATTTTATTCACCATGTACCTTATAAATTTGACGGTATTATATAAATATGATAATATTAGTATATAATTTCTTATTACTAAAGGAGATATATTATGAAAGTAGTAGTTGTAGGCGGCGGCAAAGTTGGCCAATTATTGACACAACTGCTGGTAGAAGAAGACCATGATGTGGTAGCTATTGATAATCGTGAAGATATACTGGAACTTATTCAGACAAACTATGACGTGGCCGTTGTCCATGGTAATGGTGCTACTGTAGAAGTACAGACCGAAGCAGGCGTTGGAGAAAGCGACCTTCTGATTGCAGCTACTTCCAGTGATGAAGTAAACCTTCTGTGCTGTGTTGTAGCAAATATGCTGGGCGCAACACATACTGTAGCAAGAGTAAGAAACCCTGAATATGACCATCAGATTGAGTTTCTTCGTCAGAAACTTGGTATGGATATTGCTCTCAACCCTGAAAAAGCTACTGCCAGAGAAGTTTTCAGAATGCTTCAGTACCCTTCTTTCCTTAAAAGAGACTCTTTTGCACAGGGACGTGTAGAACTGGTAGAAATCAAAATACCTGATGACAGTGCACTGGTTGGCAAGAAACTGATGGAATCAAAAGATATCCTTCGTGTAAATGCTCTTATCTGCGTAGTAGACAGAGATGGTGATGTATTTATTCCTGACGGCCATTTTGTACTGCAGGCTGGTGACAGAATTATGGTTGCTGCCGAAGGCGCAAAACTTATCAATCTCATGCGTAGCCTTAAACTTACTAAGAAACCTATACGCGACGTAATGGTAGTCGGCGGTGGCCACATTTCCCGCTATCTTGCCCAGCTTCTGGAAAAATCAAGAGTTAATGTAACCATTATTGAACAGGACAGAGCAAAATGCGAAGAACTTAGCACAGAACTGCCTAAAGCAACTATTATTCATGGCAATGGTACTGATCAGGAATTACTGTTGAGTGAAGGTATCCGTGATATGGATGCTGTAATCACACTCACTGGTATGGATGAAGAAAACATGATTATCTCCATGTTCGCAAACAGTCTTGACGTTCCGAAAACAGTAACTAAAATCAATCGTACAGAATATATAAACGTACTTACAAAAGCGGGCATCGACACTACAGTAAGTCCTAAACTGTTGGTGGCCAACGAAATCATGCGCTATGTACGAACTATTTACCATGATGAAAGTGAACTTTATTGTTCACTTTCAGGCAAAGTGGAAACTCTTTACCGTCTGGCTAACGGCAAAGCTGAAGCTCTTGGTTTTACAGTACCTGTCGACGGTAACTATCTGGGTAAAACCCTTATGGAACTTAAATTAAAACCTAATGTTCTTATTGCAAGCATTATAAGAAACTATGAGGTTATTATTCCTAAAGGGTCTGACTGCCTGATGCCTGGGGATTCTATAGTTGTAGTAACAACTTCTGATCAGGCGATTATAAAACTGTCAGATATTTTTGCCAGTGAAATTTAATATTGATTTGAAATAATTTATGGAGGATTAATATGAATTTCAGAGTTATAGCAAAATACATGGGCCGTATTCTGCAGTTGGAGGGTATTTTTATGACTCCCGCCATACTTGTGGCCCTTATTTATAAAGAAACAGGCACAATTATACCTTTCATAGCCACTATTATGCTATGCGAATTACTTGGCTATTTATTGGCTAAAGTAAAGCAGAACGACGAAGGTATTTATGCAAAAGAAGGTTACATTTCGGTAGCACTCGGTTGGATAATTCTCTCCTTATTCGGTTGTTTACCTTTTTATTTCAGTGGATATATACCAAACTTTATAGATGCATTATTCGAAACTGTATCCGGTTTTACCACTACAGGCTCCAGTATACTGACTGACGTTGAGGCACTGGCAAACAGTATGCTTTACTGGCGTAGTTTTACACACTGGTTAGGTGGTATGGGCGTGCTGGTATTCCTTATGGCTGTTGTTCCTATGAGCAATACTAAGGGCGGCGGTGAAGGATTACAGCTGATGAGAGCAGAAAGCCCAGGTCCTACAGTAGGTAAAATGACTCCTACACTTAAAGATACCGCCCGTGTTCTTTACACTATCTATTTCGCAATGACTGTTATACTCTTTGTTGCGCTGGTTATTGCAGGTATGCCTGTGTTTGATAGCATTACAACCGCTTTTGGTACTGCTGGTACAGGTGGTTTTGGTATAAAAGGCAATAGTATGGACGGTTACAGTAATCTTATACAGTTTATTGTTGCAATTGGCATGATGGCTTTCGGTATAAACTTTTCTATTTACTACCTTGTAATTATGAAAAAGCTTAACGAAGCTTTTTCCAATGAAGAGCTTAAATGTTACCTTGGAATAATTGCTGTTGCCACAATACTTATATTCTTTAATATTAAACACATATATGATAACAGTGGTGTTGCCTTGCTGGATAGCTTTTTCTCTGTTTCCAGTATTATAACCACAACGGGTTTTGCAACTGCAAACTTTGATATGTGGCCACAGCTATCACGTTTTATACTGGTTGCAATTATGATAAGCGGTGCCTCCGCCGGCTCTACTGGTGGTGGCGTAAAAGTAAGCCGTCTTATGATACTGCTGAAAACAATCAAACGTGAAATCCAGTCAGTAATTCGTCCGCGTGCCGTGAAAACAGTAATGATGGATGGTAAACCAATAAATGAAGCTGTTATCCGAAACACACTCTCCTACTTTGCAGTATATTGGTTTATTGCTATAGGTTCCATGTTCCTTCTTTTTGCACTGGATGGTTTTGATACAGAGACTACTGTCACATCTGTAATGGCTTGTATTAACAATATCGGTCCTGGTTTGAACATGGTAGGTCCTGTTGGTAACTTCAGCATGTTCTCCCCTGTTTCCAAGCTTTTACTGTCGCTCAATATGCTGATAGGTCGTCTGGAAATATGGCCAATGTTGCTGCTGTTCAGCCCATCTGTTTATAAAAACACAACAAAACGATAATAAAAAACCGACCTGTAAAAACGGGTCGGTTTTATTTATTAGTATTTTTTTCTGAAATTTTTATCTGCGAATTTCAGCACAGTATAAAGTATGAATATATCAACAGGTAACATTAATATATTTTTTATTATTCTAGCAGGTACCATAACTTTGTAGGCACTGCCATACATAAACGACAGCCACAATGGCGTAAGCAACAGGTTTATCCCCACTGTTACCAATAGCCTTGCAACAATAACTCTGGACAGTTTTACTTCTTTTTTATAAAAAGCTACGCCATATATAAAACCCGTGAGTATCTCATTCAGAGTAAACCCGGGAAAGAAGCTCCCTGTAGGTTTCATCAGATATTTGATTATATCCGCTATACCACCTGTTACCGATGCAACTATAGGTCCATACAGAAATCCTGTCATACCATGAGTAAGAGAGGTAAAACTGATTTCAAGAAACTGATTCACAGTAATAGTCAGCAAATCAAGTATCGGGCTCATAGCTGCCAGTAATGCAGCGCCTGTGATAGATCGCACATTGTGTATCTCTCTGGCTGCTTTGTGCCAGTATTCTTTCATTTTGCCTCCTTTACTGTAGTCACATTATTTATTTCAATACATCAAGCATTTCTGTAAGAGTTTTACATACATAATCGCTGTAATCACCGTTGTAATCAGGATAACGGTTGTTTACAAGTATTGTTGTGAAACCCGCATTTTTGGCACCCTTTATATCATCAGAAGGGTTGTCCCCTATCATTACACAGTGCTGTGGGTTACCTGCCAAATCTTTTGCATAATCAAAAATTTCTTTGCGTGGTTTATCAAAACCTATAAGCGCAGAAACAACCACTCCTGAAAAATACTTATCCAACCCCTGCCGTGTAACTATCTGCGGCAACTCAGGGAAATTATTGGACAAAATATAGTTTTTGTAGCCACGTCGTTTCAGTTCTTCCAGAGTAGCTATTGCATCGTCATGAAGACGGTGGTTTGCACTGTCTACTACATATGGTCTGATCATAGGCGCTATTTTTTCAGCTTGCTCTTTTTTCAGACCACTATCCATATACATTTTTACAAATTCATCTTCACAGCTTTTCCACCATCCATCGTTTTCAATAAGATGACGGGTGTCTCTGTCAGGATATGTCCACCACGGCAGACATTTACCACTGAGGTTTTCCATTATTTTGCTGTGAGGAATATTCATTTCAGGGAAATATGTATCACAAAGTTCCAGTGCTATATCCACCCACTGATTATCAGGTTTTGTAATGGTACCATGATAATCCCAGAACAATACTGGTTTTTCTGATAATATTTCTTCTATCTGTTTTTTGTCACACATTCTGTTCAGCACCTCCAAAAGTGCCTTTTTTGATAATTTATTTGGTATATTAAGCCGCCTGGCTAGTTTTTCTCTGTTATCTGTTGCATTCGCTGTACCAGATAAACCCAACCGGAACAAATCAGCATAAGTCATTTCTGATTTATGCACCACTGTCTGCCCCGTAACACCAGCATCAGTGAAACACTTCAGCAACACTTCTTTTTCTATTCCCTCCACTCCGAGCAAACCTTCCTTTGAAGGAGTGGCTTTTCGGCTTTCTTTACCTGAAACAGGAGGTATATAAACATTTATTATTTCACTGCCACGGCAGATATTCTGAACATAATTTCTTATTTTGAATCCGGCTGTGTCAGAATCGGTAACAAGAATAATACCATTCTTTTTACCCAGATTTTTCAGCAGACTCTTTTTTTCACTGTCGCTGAACACTGAAAAACCGTTTACAGGAATAATAAGCCCATCAATGATACTATCCAGCTTTATTGCGTCATATTTACCTTCTACTACAACCACTTGACTGACTTTGATTTTTTCCATTAGCGTCCGCCTTTCATAATAATCTGTGTAGTAAGAACATACAACATCTGTTTTTTATCCTGTGCTGATGACTTTATAGCTATATCAGCTTTCATAAGCATCTGTAATATTTCTTCCAGTGAAGCCAGTGAGAAATTAGTCGCATTGTTCATAGCTTTCTGATAACGATATGGATTTGCTTTATTTTCAAAATCCTTATGTACTTGAGCATGTGTCATGCGTTGGCTTTGTGCCACTTTACAACGATGCATATCTACAAAACCGGATATCATAGCACCCAGTATTGCTATTTCATCTGTGCGAAGTTCAAAAAGATTTTTCAGTTTTTCTATAGCTTTTACAGGTTTTTTACGGCAAATAAGGTCTATCATATCAAAAACTGATGCCTCTACAGTTTTTACACCTATTTTGTCAACCACATCCATGGTGATTTCAGTATAACTGCACCGTGCACAGTATTTATCGATTTCATTTACAAGCAGACCCACATCTTTACCGATGTTATCAACTATTTTTCTTGCTATATCTTTGGAAAGAACCGTATCTTGTTTTTTGGCATGGGAAATTATCATTTCTTCCAGATATTTTTCATCTATCTTTTCAACCAGATGAAGCATACCAGATTTTTTTACCGCAGAAAAAAATTTATCGTATTTTTTTGCCTTTATTTTTTTATCATCTTCATATGTCAGTATAATTGCCAGACGGTTACCGTAAAAATCAGATACCAGTCCGGTTAATTTATCCAGATCGTCATCAGACAATGCCATGATATCGCCATCGTTTATAACTATCAGCCTTTCACCAAAAAAGCTTGGTGTCCGCACCAGGTCATAAACTTCCTGCCAATCAATCTTATTTATTGGAAAGTAGGAAAAACTATCTTCATCTATGCCATTTTTTCGACAGATATTTTCTATAATATGCAGGTTTTCATTACATACAAATGCATCTTTACTTAAAACACACCACAACTCTTTAAAATCTTTATCAGTTATCTTATAGCTGACTGCCAAAGTTTTTCACATCCTTTACTATAGAGTAATTTCCTGTTTTCAGGTTTATTTTTATTGTAAGAATATCATAGAGCTCAACTGCTTCTTTATCCTCTGCCATCTGTTTGTTAGCCTTTATAACCGGATAGAAATAATAACAGTTTTCCACAGAAACCTCTTCCGGTGTATCGGAACCAAAGAAATAAAAATCTCCTTGTATTTTTGATAAATCAGCTTTTTTATGATTGAATACAAAGTCCACATTCCCGACATTCATCACATAAATCATACTGCGTTTTTCTATCTCTGCAGATATAGAAACAATATCATTTTCATATGTGCCTGTACTGTCAATAACAATTATTTTATCACTGAATTGTGATATAAACTCAGTATCAAATTTACTTTCCGGACAATAAAATATCTCCTCATAGCTATCAATATTCTGGGTATTCATAACTGCAGTAAAGCGCTTATTGTTTATATTTTCTGTCATTATAAGGTAGTTTTTATCTCTGTAGGAAACTATATAAGATGGTTCACTACTTCCATCAAACACTCTGACAGATACAATATCCTTAACCATATAATTATAACACATAAGTACAATTATAGGAACTATTATTATAAATAAACTACGTTTACGCTTCTCGTCAAACCGTATAAAAGCAATTAATATTACCAGAACAATTACAAACAACATAAATACTGTTCTTTCACCAGAAAGACTTACCATAGCAAAATCAAGATTGTCTTTTACAAAGGATGTAAACTTCAGTAAAAACGCTATACACACATTATTCAATGGCGCTAATAGTCCACATACAATATTACCTACCACCGGTACATAATAAAGCAACGGAAGAAAGAACGACAATGTGCATACAACCATTATGACCGGTGAAACTATGAGATTAAATAATGGTGACAAAATAGTGGTATCCATGCCAAGTAAAGCCAACACCGGTGCTGTATACAGGCAGGCAAAAGTAGTAACCAATAATGATGCTATTACTTTATTCAACTCTTTTTCATTTATTATCCGTGCCGCCTGAATTACACCAAAATAAGCCGAGTATGACAACAACAGACTGCCATTATTCGCCGAATAAGGATTTACGATAATGGTAATAAGAATAATTATAGCCAGCACAGTAAAATTATCTATTTCCTGAATAAAAGTACGTCCCAATGTAAACGCCAACACAAGACAACCTGCACGTATAACAGATGGAGTAAATCCAATCATACCCATAAACAGGAATACAAATATTGATAAAACAATGTTTTTTATTTTCTTTTTTACTGGGATATACTGCAGAATCTTATTGAACGCAAGCACAACAAAACCAACATGAAGACCGGAAACTACCAAAGCATGTGAAATACCTGAAAAATTAAATGCAGAAACCGTACTGTCATTCAGAACATCTTTATCACCCAATCCCATAGCTATAGCTACCGATGAATACTTGTAATTGAAAATTCTGTAGGCCCGATCTTTAAGTTTTATTGAAATATTGTTAAAAAACTTGTTTATGCTGATGCTGTCAGTTTCAATTTTTATCTTTTCCGTATAAAAATAACCAAAAATCCCTTGTGAGTAGTTATAAATGTAATTGCTCTTAGCTGTAAAGCTTTTAAACTTGCCAGACATAGTTACAATATCACCACGCTCCAGCATATCTCCGTTATATACGCGCACACAAAATGACGGGAATTTTTCACCATTCACTGTGTCTACTTTTATATCATAATACTGTGATGCACCTGATGTACCCTGATTTTTTATTTCGCCCTTTATTTCTACTACATCCATAGATTCAAGCAGGCTGGTTTTAGCAAACATACTGTGGCTATAAGCAGAGAGATAACCTAATCCGAAAAGCATTGATACAAAAGAAAGAATAAGCGCAGCTGTATATTTATTTCTCGTGAATTTATGGATAAAAATAAACAATGCAAATAATGCCAAAGAGAACATTACTGTACTCTTTGGCATAGTGTTTGCGGCATAAATGACCACCAGTATGGATAAAGCTGTTATAAAAAGTGGTCTTTTGATTTTCATATTATCAGCCTGGAGGCCATGACAGATTTCTCTGTGCAAGCATATGGAAATGTAAATGGCCTACAGTCTGGCCGCCATCTTCGCCACAGTTAGCCACAATACGGTAACCGTTTTCCAGTTTTTCCTGCTTTGCGATTTCAGCAGCTGCCAGAATAATTTTACCCGCTACATCACTGTTTTCTGCTGTGATATGAGCAGGACTTGGGATATGCTGTTTAGGAACTATAACCACATGGAAAGGAGCCTGTGGTGCAATATCTTTAAATGCCAGAACATCTTCTGTTTCATAAACAACAGTTGATGGGATTTCTCCCGCTGTAATTTTACAAAAAAGGCAATCCATAATTTACCTCCTATTATTAAAATGCGGCGGCAATAACCGCCGCATCTGATTTAAATATTATTTTACCATTGTAGCAACGATTTCTGCAACTGCTGCCAGAGCTTCATCTACTTTAGAAACATCTTTAGCGCCAGCCATAGCAAAGTCTGGTTTACCACCACCGTTACCACCTGTAACAGCTGCAACAGCTTTTACAAGAGCACCAGCTTTTACACCAGCTGCAACAGCAGATTTACCACAGGATGCAGCAATTGTAACTTTGCCACCCTGTTCGCCACAAAGAACTACGATGCCATCTTCAATACCCTGAGCCATCTGACGCAGTGCATCTGCACCTGTAGATGCAAAATAACCTGTGTAAACTTTCAGACCGTTTACTTCTACTGCATTGTTCATAAGTTCAGCTACTCTGCCTTTAGCGATTTCACCACGGAGAGCTTCGTTTTCTTTCTGCAGTGTTTTGATTTCTTCGTTAGCCTGTGCAGCTTTAACAGCGATATCGTTAGGGTTATTGATTTTCAGGCCTTTTGCTGTTTCGTTGATAAGATTCTGTTTTTCAGCCAGCAGACCCAGTACACCCAGACCTGTAACTGCTTCGATTCTTCTTACACCTGCAGCAACGCTGGATTCAGAAACGATTTTAAACAGACCAATTTTTGCTGTGTTAGAAACGTGTGTACCGCCACAGAGTTCTGTTGAGAAGTCGCCCATTTTTACAACGCGTACAACATCACCGTATTTTTCGCCAAACAGAGCCATAGCACCAGCTTTTTTAGCATCGTCCATGGACATTTCTGCTGTTGTAACATCCATAGCATCTGCGATAGCACCATTTACCAGCATTTCAACTTTTGCCAGTTCTTCTTCTGTCATTGCTGAGAAGTGTGTAAAGTCGAAACGGCATCTTTCACTATCTACATAAGAACCGGACTGGTGTACATGGTCACCCAGAACCTGACGCAGTGCAGCCTGCAGAAGGTGTGCAGATGAGTGGTTAGCTTCTGTTGCACGACGTGCTTTTTTGCA
>JAFYPL010000041.1 GCA_017547525.1 Oscillospiraceae bacterium | reverse complement strand
GCGCGGTGTATGCAAGTCTTTCCCGGGTGTAAAAGCTCTGGACCATGCACAGCTGCGCCTGCGTCCAGGTACTGTTCACGCACTGATGGGTGAAAACGGTGCCGGTAAATCTACATTGATGAAATGTATGTTCGGTATTTATGAAATGGATGAGGGTGAAGTTTTATTTGAAGGTAAACCAGTAAAACTTAATGGCCCACTGGAGGCTCTGGAAATGGGCATTGCAATGGTTCATCAGGAACTGCAGCCTATCCCAGCAAGAACTGTTGGTGAAAATATTTTCCTTGGTCGTTATCCAATGAAAAAATTCCTGGGTCTTATTCCTATGGTTGACCATGAAAAAATGTATGCCGACACTGCTGCGCTGTTGAAAAAGGTTAGAATGGAATTCGACCCTAAACAGCCACTGGGTGAACTTTCAGTTTCACAGATGCAGTCTGTTGAAATTGCAAAAGCTGTTTCAGCTAACTGTAAAGTGCTTATTCTGGACGAACCTACATCTTCTCTTACACAGAATGAAGTTGAAGCTCTGTTCAGAATCGTGGAAGACCTGAAAGCAGAAGGTGTTTCCATCGTATACATCTCTCATAAAATGGATGAAATCCTCCGTATTTCTGACGAAGTTACTATCATGCGTGACGGTCAGTATGTAGGTACATGGGATGCTAAAGAACTGACAACAGACCTGATTATCACAAGAATGGTTGGCCGTGAACTGGCAAACCTGTATCCACACAGAGAAAACGTACCTGGTGAAGTAGTATTTGAAGTTGAAGACTTCACATCTATCAACCCACGTTCTTTCCGTAACGTAAACTTCCAGCTGAGAAAAGGTGAAATCCTGGGTGTAGCTGGTCTGGTAGGTGCACAGCGTACAGAACTGATGGAAGGTATCTTCGGTATCCGTTCACACACAACAGGTACTATCAAATATCAGGGCAAAGAAATGAAAATTTCCCGTCCTAAAGACGCTATCGACAATGGTATTGCTATGCTGACAGAAGACCGCCGTGCTACAGGTATTATGGGTGTTCTTTCTATTGCTGACAATATCTCTATTGCTTCCCTGAATAAATACCTTGATTTTGGCGTATCTATCAACAACAAGAAAATTGAAGAACTGGTTCAGGATAACATCAAAAAGATGAACACAAAAACTCCATCCAGCAAAACACAGATTCAGTCCCTCTCTGGTGGTAACCAGCAGAAAGTTCTTATCGGTCGCTGGCTGGCTAATGACCCTGATGTTCTGATTCTTGACGAACCTACACGTGGTATCGACGTTGGTGCTAAATACGAAATTTACACAATCATTGCTGACCTGGCAAAACAGGGTAAAAGTATTATTATGATTTCCAGTGAAATGGCTGAAATCATCGGTATGTCAGACAGAGTTATGGTTATGTGTGACGGCCGTGTAACAGGCTTTATCGATGGTAAAGATGCTACACAGGAAAATATTATGGAACTGGCAACACAGTTCGAATAAGGAGGATTACATAAGAATATGAAAACTATACAGTCTATTCCACAGAAAATTGTGGCTTATATTAAAGGTAACCCTATCGTGGTTGCTATGATACTTGTTTCACTGTATGTTGGTTTTACAGTAGACAACTTCTTCTCACTGGCAAACTTTAACAACCTTGCTTCCAACACATCCGTTCGTTTCCTTATCGCTCTGGGTGTTTCTGGTTGTCTTATCACAAAAGGTACTGACCTTTCTGCTGGTCGTCAGGTAGGTCTTGCAGCATGTATCGCTGGCGTTCTGCTTCAGCGTGGTGACTATGCTGGTCGTCTGTTCCCTAACATGCCTGAAATGAACATGTGGGTTGTTCTGCTTATCGTTCTGGCACTGGGTTGTGTTATCGGTTGCATCAACGGTGTTATCATCTCTATCCTGAATGTTCCACCATTCATCGCAACACTGGGTACACAGACAATCATCTATGGTTGCTGTCTTGTTTTTACAAACGCACAGCCAATCGGTGGTTTCCAGAAAGCTTACACATCTTTCCTTAACGGTAAACTGTTTAAAACAGCTGGTTTTCAGGGTATCCCAATTTACCTGATTGTTGCAGTTGTATTCTTTATCATCTTCAGATTTGTTTATAACAAAACAACTTATGGTAAATATATGTACGCTATCGGTGGTAACGAAAATGCTGCTGAAGTTTCTGGCGTAAATACAAAAAAATCCAAAATCCTTATCTACACAGTTGCTGGTTTTATGTATGCTATGGCAGGTTACCTGCTGGCTGCTAAATCCGGTGGTGCTTCTTCCGGTCTGGGTAACGGCTACGAACTGGAAGCTATCGCTGGTTGTACAATCGGTGGTGTTTCCACAACTGGTGGTATCGGTACAGTAGGCGGCATCCTTGTTGGTGTTCTGGTATTCGAACTTCTGAAAGTTGTTCTGCAGTTCCTTCAGGTTAACCCATACTACAACTACATCGCACAGGGTCTCGTTATCGTAATTGCTGTTGCACTTGACATTCGCAAATACGTTAAGAAAAAATAATGGAAAATAAAGAAAAACTGGAAAATACACAGGACGAAGATATTTTCGACGAAGAATATGACGATTATGAAGATGCTGATGTAGAACTTAAACCTACATGGCAGCTTGTAAAAGAATCCTGGTATTCACAACTGAATGTATCAGTAAAACAGCTGGATATCATCATCACACTCGGTGTGGCTGGTCTGATAATTTTAGCTGTAGTTATTGGTCTTGATGCAGCCGGTGTATTTTAACTAAACTATTCTGATATGGCTGCTAGTTACTAGCAGTCATATCTTTTATAACAATCATTCCAAATTTGCAAGAGGTAATAAAAGTGATTTATACAAACCCAGAATTCGAAAAAGTTTTTGGTACAAAAGCTGAATATCTTTTCTCTGCACCGGGTAGAACAGAACTTTCCGGTAACCATACAGACCATCAGCATGGTTGTGTACTGGCAGCAGCAGTTAATCTTGAAATGCTGGCATGGGTAAAACCTAACGATTCCACAGTTATCCGTGTACAGTCTGAAGGTTATCCTCTCAGCGTAATCGACCTTACAGATATTGAAATAAAAGAAGAAGAAAAAAATACAACAAATTCTCTTATCCGTGGCATAGCTGCAAAATTTATGCAGATGGGTTGCGAAGTAAAAGGTTTTGATGCATATATTACATCCACAGTTCTGCCAGGCAGTGGTCTTTCCAGTTCCGCGGCATTTGAAGTACTGATCGGTACAATTCTGAACCATCTGTACAATGAGGCAAAATCAACCGCAGTTGAAATTGCACAGATTGGTCAGTGGGCAGAAAATGTATACTTTGGTAAACCTTGTGGTCTTATGGACCAGACAGCTTCTTCAGTAGGCAGTGTTATCAGCATTGACTTTGCAGATAATTCAAAACCTGTTGTTGAAAAAATTGACCTTGACCTTACTGCAAACGGCTATGCACTGTGTATTATTGACTCTGGTGCTGACCATGCAGACCTTACTGATGAATATGCTGCAATCACAGTAGAACTCAAAAATGTATGCCGTATATTCGGCAAAGAGTTCCTGCGTGAAGTTGACGAAGCAGAATTCTACGAAAATATTGCTAAGGTAAGAGAAATCGCAGGCGACCGTGCAACATTGCGTGCTATGCACGTATTCAACGAAAACAAACGTGTAGAAATGCAGAAAGCTGCACTGCGTGCAAATGATTTTGATACATTCCTTAAATATGTAACAGAATCTGGTCTTTCATCATGGAGATACCTGCAGAATGTTACACCTACAGGACGGACAGCACATCAGGAAGTTGCTTTTGCGCTTGCACTGGCAGAAAAACTGCTGGCTGGCACAAAAGGTGTGTGCCGTGTACACGGTGGCGGTTTTGCTGGTACAATTCAGGCTTTTGTTCCACTGGAAGTGCTGGATACATTCAAAACAGGCATGGAAAAAGCACTGGGTGAAGGCAGATGCCATGTTCTTTCCGTACGCGCTGAAGGTGGCGTACTTGTAAAAGAAGGTGAATTATAATGATTGATTCATATATTCTTGGTCTTGTTGACTATGCGATTGAAAAAGGCCTTATAGAAAAAGAGGACTATTTCTATGCAGTTAACAGAGTATTGGAAGTTATGCAGCTGAACAGCATTGATTTCAATGTTGAAACAGTAAAAACAGAAAGTCTGGAAGAAATCCTTACAGCACTGACGGAAGACGCTGTAAAACGTAATATTTGTGATGATAACCAGACAGCATATGACCTGTTCGATACAAAGCTTATGGCTGTTTTTACTCCATTCCCAAGCACTGTAAGAAAAAACTTTGCACAGCTGTATGAAGAAAATCCTGTACTGGCAACAGACTGGTACTATAAACTGTCCTGTGCTACAAACTATATTCGTACTGAACGTGTAGCCAGAGATAAAAAATGGACATATGACTGTGACTATGGCACGCTGGATATTACAATCAACCTTTCCAAACCGGAAAAAGACCCACGTGCTATTGCTGCAGAAAAAAATGCACCACAGTCTAACTATCCTAAATGCCAGCTGTGTGCTGAAAATGAAGGTTATGCAGGCAGAATGAATCACCCTGCACGTCAGAATCACAGAATTATACCTGTAACTATCAATAATTCTGACTGGTTTTTCCAGTATTCACCATATGTGTACTATAACGAACACTGTATCGTGTTCAACAGCCAGCACACACCGATGAAAATCGAAAAAGCTACTTTCGGCAAACTGCTGGATTTCGTAAAACGGTTTCCACACTATTTTGTAGGTTCCAACGCTGACCTGCCTATAGTGGGCGGCTCAATTTTAAGCCACGACCATTTCCAGGGCGGTAACTATGAATTCACAATGGCTAAAGCTGAAATCGAAAAAGAAATTTTCTTTGAAGGCTTTGAAGATGTACAGGCAGGTATTGTAAAATGGCCTATGTCTGTTATCCGTCTGGCAGGTAAGAATACTGACAGACTTATTGAACTGGCAGATAAAATACTGGTTAAATGGCGTAGCTATACAGATGAAGATGCATTTGTGCTTGCTTACACAGATGGAGTGCCACATAACACAATCACACCAATAGCCAGAAAAAAAGGTGAGTTCTATCAGTTGGATCTTGTTCTGCGTAACAATATAACTACTGAAGAACGTCCACTGGGTGTTTACCATCCAAATCCAACACTTCATCATATCAAAAAAGAAAATATTGGTCTGATTGAAGTAATGGGTCTGGCAGTGTTACCGGGCAGATTAAGCAGAGAACTTGACAGCCTGAAAACAGCTATTCTTAATGGCAGTGATATCCGTGCTGATGAAGTGCTGGAAAAACATGCTGACTGGGTAGATGAACTTAAAGCCAAATACACATTTACTGCTGAAAATACAGAAGAAATTCTGAAACAGGAAGTTGGTAAAGTGTTTATGCAGGTTCTGGAAGATGCAGGTGTATACAAATGTACAACTGAAGGACGTCAGGCTTTCCTGCGCTTTGTAAAAGAAGTTAATAAAGATTAATGAAAAATAAAAAAACGAGGCGAAAGCCTCGTTTTTATTTTAAACGTAGTTTATTTTCTGTTTCCTTCATCATCAAAGGTATCTTTCAATGACTTTTCAGTCAGGAAGATAGATGCAACCATGACAACAAGCTGTACAGCGATAACGATAAGGCTGATTGTACCGATTATATCGTCATTGCTTCTATAAAAAGGAAGGTGAGCCAGGACAGTAGGCAGAAGCATTATCAGGCCGGACTTCTGCCATATTTTCCCACAGTGACGATTGGCAAACACCCATGTGTCCATGTTTTTCATTGAACGGACAGTTCGGTATCCAGCCAGAGCATTTATATTCTTTGGCGGACGGGAGTATAGTATTTTACCGGCAATAATAATGGTTATGGGTATTAAAAGGTCTGATATCAGTATAAACCACCAGAACATGTACAGCCCTCCCTCTGAAAATTTGCTAATCTGGGTAAAGATATGTTTATTCGTGCAGTTCCAGAGGCAGTCCGTCTGGGTCTTTGAAGAAGGTCATTTTTTTGTTGGTAAATTCATCTGTTCTTACCGGTTCGGTTTCTATGCCCATGCTATTAAGCCACTGTATTACAGGTTCTATTTCTGCCACTTTAAAGGCTAAATGGCGTAAACCGCAGGCTTCCGGTGTTGTAGGGCGAGGTGGGCGACCTTTCATACCGAATATTTCCAGTTCACAGTCGCCAAGTTTTAAATCCAGTTTCCAGTCGTCACGGGCGGGACGATAGTTCTCTCTTACTACTTCAAACCCCAGCTTATCAACATAAAACTGACGGGATTTTTCATAATCAGATACAATTATTGCCACGTGGTGTATAGCGTTAAGTTTCATACTTTCCTCCGGTGTATTTATATATTCACAGTATAACATATAAAATAGACATATTCAAAATTATCTGTACAAACAAGGGTGAAAAGTAAAAGACCACATCGAAATGTGGTCTTTTGTATGATTATTTTTCTTTTTTATATGGTACTTTATCTCTCTGGAAATATTTATCCAGCCGTTTTCTCATATCTTCAGGCATACCTTTTTCCACAGGCATAATAGCAGCGTTTGCCACGCGGGATATAAAGCCTTTAGCCCATTCGCCATCTTTTACCAGCTGTTCAGCTGACAGCGGGAATATAAGATCATAGCTTGTGTGAATATCAGCAGTTTTGGAACCACGGGAAAGACCCAGTGAAGGGATACCTTTGTCAGCAAATGGTGCAGAGTCACTGGAATGCACCATGTGTCTGATTTCGGCGCTCATGCCGATTTCGTTGTTGTACTGCTGTGCAAAATGTTTCAGGTCATCACCACCTGTAACAAATACGTTGTTAGGACCAAGCACTGTGCCGCACATGTCAAAGTTAAAGCACATTCTGATTTCGTTTTCCACCAAATCCGGATGCTGTGCCACGTAGGCTTTACTGCCCAGCAGGCCCTGTTCTTCGCTGCCACACCATACAAAACGAAGTGTACGTTTTGGTGGGTTTTTCATGAAATAGTGGTAAAGGTACATAATTGTTGCAGAACCTGTTGCGTTGTCCCATGAACCTGTACCGATAAGTACGCTGTCGTAGTGGGCTGTGATAACGATAGATTCGCCGTTGTCATCTGTGCCAGGAATAGTCGCGACCACGTTGCGTGATGTATTTGTCAGTGCTGTCTGTTTCAGTTCCAGATGGATAGTTTCAGCATGGGTTCTAACCAGTTCTGTAGCGTCTTTTGCCCAGATGTAAAAACCAGGAATCTGACCGTTTTCCAGGAATTTTTCACGCAAATGTCTTTCCAGGAAACCCCAGTTTTCAGAATTGTGGTACCATTTACCCTGAATTACCATAAATGCTGCAGCGTTCTTTTCGCACAGCAGTTTGTAAGCATCAAAGTTCATTTCGTTGATCATAACCACTGTGTCGGAAAGGTCAGTTATGCCGATGTAATCTTCTTTTACACCTCTGCCGGCGTACATGAATTTCAGGTCTACACCACCATCAGGCAGGCTACCGGACAGGCCATAAGGAATGGTTTCGATTTCCATTTCGTATGGTGCTACCACTTTCATAGAGTATTTTTCAAATTTGTAGGCTGGTGTTTCAAAGTTTTCGATTTCACCTTTGCCGCCAGCAGCTGCAATTTCTTCCAGTAGCATATTTGCTACCTGCAGTTCTTCGTCAGTGCCACCATTGCGGATAAAGCTCATTTTCTGTACCAGATTGTACTGATATGTGTTCATAATATTACCTCATAACGTTATTTTAAAAGTTAATTTCATAATAGCATTTTGTTATTAAAATGACAAGTGTGGGGCAGCGACAAAAGCTGATTGTAATAATTACCGGCACATGATAAAATCAATAGTATACAAATACAGGAGCGGGATATAAGTATGAGAGTTATTGTACCGGATTATTACAGTGAATTCAGATGTCTGGCGGGGCGGTGTAAACACAACTGCTGCATCGGATGGGAAATTGATATAGACAGCGACACACTGGCTTTTTATGATAGCGTTACAGGACCTATGGCAGAAAAACTGGCTGCAGGTATTTGTCGTGATGGTGAAAATGCCCATTTCTGTATGAAGGAAGATGGTCGATGCCCGTTTCTCAATGAAAATGACCTGTGTGAGATAATTATTAATTTTGGTCCGGATAAAGTCAGTGATATATGTGATGACCACCCTCGTTTCCGCAACTTTTATTCAGGCAGGGAAGAGATAGGTCTGGGCATGAGTTGCGAGGCTGTGGCACGGCTGATTCTTAATAAGCAGGAAAAGACACAACTGATATGTATTCAGGAAGACGAAGAAGAACTATGGCCGGATGAATGGGATTTTATTGATTTGAGAGATGAGATTTTTGATATTCTTCAGCAAAGAGATAAAACCATTGATGAAAGGACAGCTGAAATGTTGATGCATTGTCGCATAGAATCATCAGGATATACAGCAGCAGAACTGGCAGATATTTACCTGCCACTGGAAAGACTGGACGAAAAATGGACAGAGCTGTTACTTCAGCTTAAAAACATACCACAGGAAAAACTGGTTTTCACAGACAGAAATTATGATATTCCTTTTGAACAGTTGATAGTATATCTTATATTCCGTCACACAACTGAAGGTCTGGATGACGATATGATGGATGGACGTATACTGATGGCAGTAAACAGTTTTGAACTTATACGTTATCTCTGCCGGGCATATAAAGAAATTACAGGTAGTATGAATATGGATACACTGTGTGAAATCACCCGTATGTTTTCTGCAGAAATTGAATATTCTACAGAAAATACCGGAAAACTGGCCAAATTTTTTGAATAATATACATTTTAGACAGCCTTGTATAATTACAAGGCTGTTGTTTTGTATATACTGTACTTTTATCGGTTGACTATATATACCAAATGTATTAGAATTATATAATATATAACTATGAATTTTTATAATCAGCAGAGGAATTATCATGGCGAAAATCCCTATCAGATATTATGACGAACTCCGTGAGTTTACCAGAATGGAAGACTGTGCAGAAAAAACCATGCTGGCAGTAAGCCGTCTGGAGAATCCATATAATCTTACAGATGAAAACTGGGTAATGTATCAGGACTATCTTTCAAAGACAGCACCGAAGACAGTACCGGAATTTATAGATAACAACAGACTCACATGTTTTCCTTTGCTGGTGAAATATAAGGTAATACGAAAAGTAAATATAAATAAAATGGTGGATTATGCCCATACAAACAGAAAGATGGATATACTTTCATATCTGCTGAACGTGGGCAATGATCTGCGCAATCACCCGAAAGCACTGGACATAGCTCCTAAATTCACTCCGGGAAAATCAGAAAACAATGCGGAGTTTAAAATGCCATCTGCTGATGCACGCGCAGGTGATATAGTGTGGCTGGGTGTGCTTCCTATGCCATGGCAGGTACTGGAAAACAAAAACGGCAGACTGTTGGTTATTTCAAAGTATGCCTTTGACTGTCAGGCTTATAACAATACATTTTACAGAGTGCGCTGGGAAAATAGTGCAGTATGCAAATGGTTGCATAAAGAGTTTTTGCCACTGCATTTTACTGATGAAATCAAAGATGCGATTCATCCTGTATATATCGATGAAGATAATCTCTATATGGAGAAAACAGAAAATCTGCCGGAAAGCAGACTGTTTTTCCTGAATATAGAAGAAGCACGAAAATACTTCCGTACAGATGAAGAAAGAAGAGCAAGAGTTACTATAGTAGGCAGACGTAAAATCCTGTGGCAGCATTTTGATGTGTATGCCCACTGGTGGCTGCGTACTCCTTCACTGGACCGGTTAGCCGGCGCCAGTCATGTATTGGCAAATGGTGATACGGCACTTCATGGTGGTTTTGTTGTTTCCAATGGTTATGACAGATTCTATGACCATTTCGGTGTGCGTCCTGCCATGTATCTTGATATAAAATAAAATTTTCTTACAGGCTTTATCATGAAAAAGATAATTTATTTTGAAGAAGAACGAGATTTTACCCGTCTGGAAAGCAGCGTGGAAAAGGTAGAGATAGCCATATCCCGTCTGGAAAATCCATACGGACTTACAGACGAGAAGATAGCCATGTACCAAAACTATCTTTTCAATCAGGCTCCTAAAATAGCCCACGAGTTTATAGACCTTAACAGAATTAATATATTCCCACTGCTGGTGAAATACCGCGTAATCAAAAAGACAAACGTGGTGAAACTTACTGACTACGCCAGGGAACAGAAAAAGAACGACATTCTTTTCTATCTTATGGAAGCTGGTCATCTTTTGAAGACCAATTCCAAAAATCTGGAAGTGGTTAAAAAACATTCACCGGGCAAAACTGCCCTGCCACCGGCAGAAAATATTTATGATTATAAAAATTCCCGCCCGGGTGATATTATCTGGATGGGTGTTGATCCTATGCCATGGCAGGTACTGGAAAACAAAGATGGTCGTCTGCTGGTAATATCAAAGTACGTAATAGACTGTATGCCTATAGACGATTTTTTCCGTGGCCACAGTGAATGGCGCACATCTTCTATCCGTCGTCGTCTCAACAGAGAATATATTGACGCACTGCTGACACAGAAGGAAAAGGAAATGATTGCGCCGGTATACATTGACTGGGACGATACACTGTCACTGGAAAATACAAAAGGTCTTTCCGAAGACAGATTCTTTTATCTCAGTGTAAAAGAGGCACAGCGTTATTTCCGCACAGACCGTGACAGAATGGCACCGGTAACCAAATATGCCATCCGTAGTATGCTGTGGACAGTTTTTGACCAGTATGCACACTGGTGGTTACGTTCACCTGGCGTGCACCCGGTAGATATTTTCTACGTGCGAGATGGTTTTATTATGAGTGAAAACAGTACTGTACAGGGGTCTTACTTTGAGCATTTCGGTGTTCGCCCGGCCATGTATATACGCTGTGAGTGATTTATGAAAAAGACAATCAGGTATTTTGACGAATTGACGGATTTTATCCGACAGAAAAATTGTATAGAAAAAGTGGAAACTGCAATGTCCCGTCTGGAAAATCTTTATGAAATAGACCGGGAGAGAATAGTTGTATATCAGTCCTATCTGTTTGATAATGGGCCGGATATGGTGCCACAGCTGATAGATCTTAACCGTATAAGGTTGTTTCCGCTGCTGGTAAGGCACAGAGTAATCCGAAAATCAAATATTGCCGGGTTTATTGATTATGCCAGAGATAAAAAGAAAACGGACATTCTTTTTTACCTTATGGAAGTTTCAAACAGCCTGCGTAATAATCCTGCATCGCTGAATATAATGAAAAAGTTTACTCCCGGGAAAAGCAAACTGCCGTTACGGGAAAGAAACTATGATTTCAGCCGTGTAACAGCAGGTGACATACTCTGGCTGGGTAAAGAACCTACGCCATGGCTGGTGCTGGAGAATAAAAACAGACGGTTGCTGATTATCAGCTGGTTTGTTCTGGATTGTAAACCATACACCAACTTTTACAGTGGATTTACCACATGGAGCAGATGCAGTTGCAGACTGAAACTGCATACAGAGTACATGGATAATCTGTTTACAGAAGAAGAAAAAAGCATGCTGGTGCCTGTGTATATAGATGATGCGGATGACAGCCTGTCATTCGAGCCCACACCTTCACGGCAACAGGAAGATAAAATGTTTTTCCTGTCTGTGTCAGAGGTGGAAAAATATTTCAGAGAAAAAAATCAGCGCAGGGCACTGTTTACAAAGTATTCTACACGCACACCTATGTGGACTATATTTGATAAGTATGCTTACTGGTGGCTGCGTTCACCGGGAAATCACACTATGGAAAAAATGCATGTGCGTGAAAATGGCGATATTACCAGTGCTAACAGTATAGTAAATGGGGATGACTGTTTCGATTATTTCGGAGTACGCCCGGCCGTATACATGAAATATTGAAAAGATATATGAATTTCTAAAGAAAGGAGAGGAAATATGGAAAATATTGATTCCCAGAGAATAAAAATCAAAAAAGTAGCCAGAAAAGTAATGAACGCATCAAAAAACTCATTGATAGTTCATATGCGTTTCCTTGACTCGGCTATAAACAAACTTTCTCTGGAAGAATATGAAGATTTTCTCTGTGTAGATGGACGTGCCATTAAGTACAATCCACGCTACATCCTTCAGTTATATAAAAAAGATAAAAATCTGGTAACACGTACTTACCTGCATATGATTCTGCACTGTACATTCCTGCATTTTTATGTAGGTCCGCAGATAAACCAGAATCTGTGGGATATAGCCTGTGACATAGCTGTGGAAAATATCCTTAGTCAGCTGGCAGAGACAGAAGAGTACCTGCAGACAGAGCCAGACCCTGACAGACAGAAAGCGCTGGGAAAAGTAAAAGAAAACGTAGATAAACTGACAGCGGAAAAAATCTACCGCTGGCTGATGGACAGCGACATGACCGAAGAAGAAATGCGCGAACTGTTCATACTGTTTACATATGATGACCATTCCTGCTGGTATGATATGATTCATAAACCACAGGAACTGTCAAAAGATAAAAACGAAAAACCTAAAATGGAAAAAGAAGAACCTATGGATGATGAGTCCGGTGATGGTGAGCCTGAACCTGATGATGAGCGGGAAAGCGAAGAAGACGGCCAGCAGGAAGACACCAGTGAAAACAAAGAAACCGGGCAGGACGGCCGTAATGCCAACGAAGAAGAGCGTGAAGAAATGGGCGATGACGGCAATCAGGAAGTCAGCAAAGAAATGGAAGAAATCATGGAAGAATGGGAAGATGTGGCCAAACACATGGACCTTGACCTTGAAACTTTTTCTAAAGAGGCTGGTAGCCGTGTAGGTGATTTATTGCTGAATCTGCGCAATGTAACCAGAGAAAAGTATGATTACACTGCTTTCCTGAAAAAGTTCGCTTCCATGGGCGAAAAAATGATGATAGACGATGATGAGTTTGACTATATTTATTATACATATGGTCTTACTCTCTATGATAATATGCCATTGGTTGAACCACTGGAATACAAAGAAACAAACGTAGTAAAAGAATTTGTAATTGCCATAGATACATCATTCTCTGTACATGGTGAAGAGGTAGAAGCGTTTCTGCGTAAAACCTACAATATTCTCAAAGCTACAGAAAGTTTCTCATCACGTATAAATCTGCACATTATTCAATGTGACGTAAAAATTCAGCATGATGAGAAAATCACATCACAGGCTGAACTGGACAGATATATGGCAGATATGATGCTGTATGGCTTTGGCGGTACAGATTTCCGTCCGGTATTTGAATATGTGGATGAATTGATAGCGAATAAAGAGTTCACAAACCTGAAGGGGCTTATTTATTTCACTGACGGTTTTGGCGAGTTCCCACAGCGTGCACCGGCTTATAAAACAGCCTTTGCCTTTGTCAGTGATGACCCTATGTTTGACCCGGTGGTACCACCATGGGCTATCAAACTGATACTTGACCCTAATGACATAAAAGAGGATGAATAAGAGGTAAGTTATGAATATTAAAGAAGCAAAAGACGAGATTAAAAATACCCTTACCGTGTATTTTACAAAAAATGAATTTGGTAACTATGTAATCCCTATTGAAAAACAGCGCCCTGTTTTCCTTATGGGCCCTCCTGGTATCGGTAAAACTGCTATCATGGCACAGATTGCCTCTGAAATGGGTGTAGGTCTGCTGTCCTATTCCATGACTCATCATACACGTCAGTCTGCTATCGGTCTGCCATTTATTGAAAAGAAAACATATGGTGGTCAGGAATATACAGTTTCTGAATACACACTCAGTGAAATCATCGCTTCCATTTATGAACTGATGGAAAACACAGGCCTGAAAGAAGGTATTCTGTTCCTGGACGAAATCAACTGTGTATCTGAAACACTGGCACCTGTTATGCTGCAGCTGCTACAGTACAAAGTATTCGGTAAACACAAAATCCCTACAGGTTGGGTAATTGTTACAGCAGGTAACCCACCAGAATACAACAATGCAGTAAGAGAATACGATATTGCCACATGGGACCGTTTAAAACGTATTGACATTACACCTGATTTTGAAATCTGGAAAGATTACGCATACAAAGCAAATGTACATATGTCCATTATTTCTTATCTGGAATCAAAAACAGCTGACTTCTACACAATCGAATCAACAGTAGACAGCAAGGCATTTGCTACAGCACGTGGTTGGGAAGACCTTTCACAGATGATTGACCTGTATGAAAAACACGGTATCCCTGTAAAAGAAACATTGGTATCACAGTATCTGCAGAACAGAAAAGTGGCGAAATCTTTCTCTGCTTACTACGATTTGTATGTAAAATATCGTGGTGATTACCAGATTGATAAGATTATGGATGGCGAATACGGCATGACTGTAAAACAGAAAGCAGTTTCTGCTAAATTTGACGAAAGAGTTATGCTTATCAGCCTGCTGCTGGATGCTATCAATGAAGATACTCTGGCTGTTGTTGAAAAAATCAGTATGATTGCCGACGCAAGAAAACTGGTAAGAAAATACACCAAAAAAGTTGAGGTGGGTGACAAAAAGCCTATCGACGTGCTCAATGACCTGATTGCAGAACAGAAAAAGGACCTGGATAAACGTGTTACCGCCGGTAACCTGACAGACCAGGAAAGAAGAAATGTCAACGCAGTAATTGAATTTTTGGAAAAACAGATGACAGGCGTAATGAATGTAGACGCCGAAACAGCTGTTGCACACATCAAATCCAGCTACAATGCACTGACAAGAGCACATAAAAAAGAAGCAAAACTCACCAGCGCACGTATGGACAATGCATTCCGCTTTGTGGACGATGTATTTGGCGATGGTCAGGAAATGCTGATTCTTGTTACAGAACTTACACAGAACTACTACGGTTCTAAATTTATTTCCAACTTTGGTTGTGACGAATACTTCAAACATAATAAATCCTTGTTGTTCTATGAACGAGACAAGGAAATTATGGACGAAATCGCAGAACTGGATCTGGATTTCTAATTACAGAATAAAAAACGCCGGATTTATATCCGGCGTTTTTTTTACACATATATGTTCTGTTGTAAAGAAAATATAAAATTCTGGTTTACTTATATTATATAATATAGTATACTTAAAAAGTTACACAATAAAAATAATTTATGAGGTTTAAAAAAGTGAAACTGACAAAAAAACAAATGGTACTTATCAGCTTTATGCTGTTTTCTATGTTCTTTGGCGCAGGTAACCTGATTTTCCCTCCGTTTCTGGGGCAGAACGCAGGTACACAGACACCTGTTGCCACATTCGGATTCATTATCACAGCCGTAATTCTGCCGGTGCTGGGTGTTATCGTCGTAGCACAGGCTGATGGTCTGGATAAACTGGCAGGCCGTGTAAGCCCATCTTTTGCCCTGATATTCACTCTGCTGATTTATCTGTCTATCGGTCCTGGTCTGGGGATTCCTCGTGCGGCATCCGTTCCTTTTGAAATGGCTGTTGCTCCATATCTGCCACAGGGTGCTAACCTGACACTGTTCATGCTGGCATATTCACTGATTTTCTTTATCATTGCTGCATGGCTGGCACTGAACCCAAGCAAACTGGTAGAAAGAATCGGCCAGTTCCTGACACCATCACTGCTGGTGCTGATTGTGTTCCTGTTTATCAGCTTCCTGTTCAAAGGTAGAGTAGCTGTTGCTGACCCACAGGTTGCGTGGACTGAAAATGCACTGCTGAAAGGTTTCTGTGAGGGTTATCAGACAATGGATACTATCGCCGCACTGAACTTCGGTCTGGTTATTGCCACTACACTGGGCACAATGGGTCTGAAGGAAAAGAAAGATGTTATCCACTATACAAAACTTGCTGGCCTTATTGCAGGCACTATCCTGTCACTGGTATATATCATGCTGGTATATATGGGTATGTCCTCCAGTGGTGTATACGCTATTCAGGAAAATGGCGCATGGACACTGCGTTGCATTGTTTATCAGCTGTTTGCAGGTCCTGGTGCTGTATTGCTGGCTGCTATTTTCACACTGGCATGTCTTACCACATGTGTAGGTCTGATTACATCTATCTCCCAGTTTTTCACCACACTGTTTAAAAAGATTACATACAGACAGTTTGTATTCATCATTGTAGGCTTTGCGTTTGTTATCTGTAACCGGGGTCTGACTGCTATCCTCAGTATTTCTGTACCTATTCTCAACGCTATCTATCCAGTAGCTATTGTACTGATTATTCTGGGTCTGGCGCATGAAAAAATCAAAGACAGCCGCCACATCTATCCATTTACAGTGCTTGGCACATTTGCAATCAGCATTGTATCCGCTATCGACGGTCTTGGCGTAAACATGGGCTTTATCAGCTCTTTCTGCCACGCACTGCCACTTAACAGCCTTGGTTTTGGCTGGGTGACTATTACTGTAATTATGTTTGCTATTGGCATGGTTATGGACAAAATTAAAAAATAAGTAAAAATAATAACAGCCCCCTTTTTCAGGGGGCTTGTTTATTTGACAAAACCCAACGGGTTTAGTATAATATAATCTCGATATGCGGATATGGCGGAATTGGCAGACGTGCTAGACTTAGGATCTAGTGCCTACGGCGTGCAGGTTCGACCCCTGTTATCCGCACCAAGCGACCAGTATTCGAACCTCCTTGAGAGGTTCGGGTGCTGGTCGCTTTTTTGTGGAGGTTTAAGCTCCAGTTTGATAATAGATATTATTATGTTATAATATAAAATATAATATAATGTCGTTGTGGAGGATGTAAATATGACAAAACCTAAAGAAGTTATTGTTTATGGGAAAGAGTATTTTGCGTGGCCTTATGAGGAGCAAACTAAAATAAAACATAAAGTAATATCCTACTATATGACAATATGGTTAAGTAAGTTAGGAAAATATAATGATACATTTTTTATGGACTGCCATGGAGGATGTGGAGCATATATTGATTTATCAACAAATACAGTTGGATATGGCTCTTCTATCATAGTAGATAAAATAGCTACAGAAATTAATGCTAATCGTAGTCATAAAAATTATATCTGTGTATGCGAAAATAATAAGAAGAATTACGAAAATTTGTTAAAGGTATGGGAAGACCAATCTTGTAGTAATTTGTGCAGAATAAGGTTAGACAATTTCAATAATGTGATAAAAGAAAAGCGTATTAATAATTATTATTCAACACATCCTTCATTATTTTTGATTGATCCGTTTGGGTATGACCTTGTGATGGAGAACATGAAAAACTTAATGAATCATAAAGGTAGTGAAATAATAATAAATTTCATGTATGATCACTTAAACAGATTCCTATCAGTAGCTAACCTTGATGCACAAAGAGATGATTTTTTTGGAAGTCATGAATGGATAAATGCAATAGGTCTATCTGGTCGAGAAAGAGAAAACTATCTAGTTGAATTATATAAACGTAAATTAAAAGAAACAACAAAAGCAAAGTTTGTTTTTGCGTATCGATTGTGTTTTCCAGATAGAAATCAAACATATTACTATCTCATACATGCTACAAATGATATTCAAGGTATTGTATATATGAAAAATAGTTTTGCAGGGGTAAATAATGGTAGACTTGAATATTTAGGAAAATATCAGAATGCATTAACACTATTTGATTTAGATAATTATAAAAATGAAGATATCGCAAGAAATGTGTTGAAAAAATATACAGGTAAAACTATACAATTTATTAACCTGTTAGAAGAAATAATAGAGGATATTCCTTTTTTAGAAAAAGATTTATCAGATGCCATCTCAATGTTAGAAAAAGAGAAAAAAGTTAATGTTAGACGAGTTTCTAGTAAAAGAGGCAGGTATAGGGATAAAGATCAAATTACTTTTGGAGAAATAATATGAAATATATATCGAGAAAATCATTGTTGTATAAGACAGGGGTTGAATATGGAGACTATACCTTGAATCATATTCAAGGCTGCTCTCATGGGTGCAAATATCCTTGTTACGCTATGATGATGGCGAAGAGATTTGGTAAAGTAAAAACATATGATGAATGGTGTAGACCAAAACTTGTAGAAAATGCTTTAGAATTATTAGATAAAGAAATTCCAAAATTAAAAGAAAAAATTGAATCAGTACATTTGTGCTTTACAACAGACCCGTTTATGTATGGCTATGAGGAAATATCTGATATGAGCATAAAAATAATAGAGAAGTTAAATTTAGCGGGAATCAGATGTAATGTACTAACAAAAGGTATACTGCCATTTGAATTGTCACAGCTTTCAAAAGAGAATGAGTATGGAATTACAATAGTTTCATTGGATGAAGAATTTAGAGCTGAAATGGAACCTAATACAGCTCCTTTCAGAGATAGGATTCGGGCATTAAGGCGCTTGAGCGAAGCAGGATGCAAAACTTGGGTTAGTATGGAACCATATCCTACTCCTAATTTTATTCAGCAAGACTTATACCAAATATTAGATGAAATTAGTTTCTGTGATAAAATCATATTTGGTAGATTAAATTACAATAAAAAAGTTTCTGAATATAAGAATTATAAAGATTTTTACAATAATATGGCAAACGAAGTAATAAACTATTGTATAGACAATGGAAAAGAATATCATATCAAAGATGGAACTATTACATTAAAATAATATAAGCCAGCAAGAATTACTCTTGCTGGCTTTCTTCATTTGTTTCATTGTCTCTTTCAATATCTGAATAATATTCTAGTATTTGTGGAATAAAACATCTTGCCAACAATTCTAAATCAAATTCTGGTATTTCAGTATTATTTATAATATTTCTCTTTCTTGCCATTACTACAATCTCCTTTTAAAAAAGTGTTTCTAATATATAGATTTTTAAAAGATATATTTTTGGGGAATAAATATAAAATTTCATAAAAGTTTCATTTATTTGAAAAGCAGGCATCAATTAAATTTGATGCCTGCTTTTAATTTTATGACTAAATATATAAAAACTATCAGTGTGTTTTGTGCGTTGTTACAAAAATTGTGAAAATTAAAAATTTTTTACCAATTTTGGACTCTGCCAAAATCTATATATTGAAGGGCAGAATAAGCATAGCTCTTCATTGGACCTTGAAAAATGGATGAGCTGGCCGATTTGATACTCTTTTTGAATGTGCATTCTGCGTGTCTTAAAGAGAATTACACCGATGGAACAGAGAAACGACGGTAGGAACGGGATTGGATATGACAGACACAAAATGCTGTATTAAATGACAGCAGATAAAATATGGCAGTGGGATTAACCACTGCCATATTAATGTGCTGTTATTGCACAAATAATGAAAAGGAGATAAAAATGGAAAAATGCAAAGTAATAGCTATAACAAACCAAAAAGGTGGTGTTGGAAAAACAACTACTACAGTTAATCTAGGAGTTGCGCTTGCAAAAGAAGGTAAAAGGGTTTTGCTGATTGATGCTGACCCGCAGGCCAGCCTTACTGTAAGTATGGGAATTTCAAAACCTGATGATCTGGATATTTCACTTGCCACTGTATTGCAACATATTGTTGATGATGAAGATTACAATTTAGATATTGGTATTATTCATCATAACGAGGGCGTGGATTTACTTCCATCAAATATTGAACTGTCATCATTTGAAATTGGTCTTGTAAATACGATGAGCCGTGAGCTTGTTCTCAAAAACTATCTGTATGACATTAAACAGAATTATGATTACATACTCATAGACTGCATGCCGTCTCTTGGTATGATGACAGTAAATGCACTTTCTGCAGCAGACAGTGTAATAATTCCATCACAGCCAAATTTCCTTTCAGTTAAAGGTTTGGGTTTATTGATGAGAACAATATCCAATGTAAAAAGAAAGCTGAACCCACAGCTTAAAATCGAAGGCGTGCTATTGACTATGGTAGATAGCAGAACAAACAATGCGAAAGCTGTTATCAGTTCATTAAGGTCAACTGGTGGAAACTTAAATATTTTCAGAACAGAAATACCCCATTCTGTAAGAGCAGCTGAATGCAGTCAGATTGGAAAAAGTATTTTTGAACATGATTCCAATGGTAAAGTAGCAACTGCGTACAGAGATTTTGCAAAGGAGGTGTTGGATGGTGAAAAAGTTAGAGAAAATCGACTTAGGTTTGAAAGAGGCATACGATGAACTCTTTATGACTGACGAAGAGCGCAAAGAAAATCGCCTGCCAAAAATATACGATATCCCTTTATCTCAAATTGATGATTTCCCAGACCATCCTTTTAAAGTGAAAATTGATGAAGATATGGAACAGCTTGTAGAAAGTATCAAACAGCGCGGTATTATCACCCCGATAACTTTGCGTGAAAAAGAAGACGGCAGATATGAGATTGTTTCTGGCCATAGGCGTAAAAAAGCCTGCGAAATTGCAGGTCTTGAAACAATAAAAGCAGAAATCAAGGAACTTGACAGAGATGAAGCTATAATTTTAATGGTAGAATCCAATCTGCAGCGCTCTACAATACTTCCGTCAGAAAAAGCTTTCTCGTATAAAATGAGGCTTGATGCTATGAAAAGACAGGCTGGCAGGCCTGAAAAAAATAATTCGGACCCAGTGGGGCCGAATTTAAAAGGTACTCGTTCTAACATAGAACTTGCTGAACAGGTAAATGAAAGCAAAACACAAATTCAACGATACATCCGCCTTACAAACCTTATTCCAGAGTTACTTAACCTTGTTGATGATGGTAAAATTGCACTTCGACCGGCAGTTGAATTATCTTACTTAACTGAAAAAGAACAAAATAATCTGTTTGAAACAATTTTTTTTGCAGATGCGACACCTTCACTGGCACAGGCTATAAAAATGAGAAGTTTCTCAAAAGAAGGAAAACTGTCCAAAGAAGTTATTGAATCCATAATTTCAGAGGAAAAGCCAAATCAGAAAGAAAAAATCAGTTTCAGAATTGACAAGCTGAGGAAGCATATCCCAGCTACAGTTCCTATGCGACAGACAGAAGAATATGTATTGAAAGCATTGGAGTATTACACACGTTACCGTGAAAATATGCGTTCTTCGCGCGATAGGTAATAGCTAATATATTTACCGGAATTAAAACCAACCAACTGAAAAAGAAAATATTTGCACATTTGAGTAAATCAAAGCCAGTTTGTAAAATAAAAACAGAAACTCCAAGGAGGTAATCATTATGAAAAAGCTGTTTAAAAAGTTTGCAATACTGGCATTGATTTCAACGATGATTGGATACAACGCTACAAAGGATAAAGCTACTGAAACTACATACAGTGAACCAATAGAAGAAATAGAAACTGTACAGGATGCAGAAGTCAAAGATGAAGTTCCTTTGTCTTTTCAGTTGGTTGAAGAAAATGTTGCAGG
>JAFYPL010000040.1 GCA_017547525.1 Oscillospiraceae bacterium | reverse complement strand
TTTCTACCCAGATAGAAGATTTGAATTCGTTAGCTTTCTGGATAAAGAAAGTAGCTGGACGAGCGTGTAAACCTACCTGATTTTCAACTGTAACATCTTTGTAAAACATTATATAATCTCCTCATATATAAAATGATTTATAGTTTTTAGATACGCACTTATTTTATAACAATATCTAAAATTAGTCAACAAACTTACATGAAATTATCTATTATAACCATCTACAAGTGAAAAGTTATTGACAAATTTTGTGTATTTTGCTATTTACTTTTCAACATCTTTGTCTTCAGGAAACACTTTTGCATATAAGTCTGGTCGCTTTTGTTTTGTGCGGTTTATAGAGTCCTGTCTGCGGTACTCTTTTATGTTCTTTTCGTGACCTGATAAAAGCACATCAGGCACTGTTCTGCCATGCCATTCATAAGGTCGTGTATACTGTGCGTGTTCCAGCAGACCGTTGAAATGACTTTCTTCAGTAAAGCCTTCTTCACTTTTCAGTACACCAGGTAACATTCTGCATACAGCGTCAGTAATAACCAGTGCAGGCAGTTCACCGCCTGTAAGAACATAGTCACCGATGGATACTTCCATATCTGCTATTTCTTCGATTATTCTTTCGTCTATACCTTCATAATGACCGCAAACGATAGTGATACTTTCTTTCTCTGCCAGTTCTCTTGCCAGCTGCTGGTCAAAAACACGTCCTGCTGCTGTAGTGAAAATGACAAATGGTTTTGTACCACTTTCTTCGGCGATTACTCTGCAGCAATCGTAAACAGGCTGTGCCTGCATAACCATTCCATGACCGCCGCCATAAGGAGTATCGTCTACATTTCTATGTTTATTCAGGGTGTAATCACGGATATTATAGGTTTTGATATCTACCTTACCGCTGTTTCTTGCACGGCCGATAATGCTGGTGCCTATAACAGCTTCACACATATCCGGAAATAATGTGGCAATATTAATCCTCACTGAACATACCCTCTATAACTTTAACTTTAATAATCTTTGCGTCAATATCTGTACCCATCAGGAATTCATCAACCGCAGGGAACATATACTCCTTGCCATCATTGCCCTGAATATAGTAAATATCGCTGGCACCCAGGAATTTTACATCAGTTACTGTACCGATTTCTTCTGCTGTTTCACCATTTACAACTTTGCAGCCGATAAGATCTGCAACAAAGTATGTACCTTCTTCCAGTTCAATTTCATCACGGTCCAGATAGAGTACTTTACCTACCAGATTTCTGGCAAGTTCAGTATTATCTATACCTTCAAACCGGATAAGCACTGTGTTTTTATGTGCTCTTACACTGGTAGCTTTCAGACGCTGAAAATGCATTTTATTCTTTTTGATATAGAATGTATCAAATTCTTCAAGAAACTGAGGATAATCTGCCCATGGGTAAACCTTTACTTCACCACGGATACCGTGAATAGATATGATTTCGCCTGTTTCGATATAATTCATACTGACCTCTCAAAAGATTATTAAAAACAATATATAGGTTTTATCACATAAATATGATAAAGCCTATACCCTGTCCTTACGCTAAAGACGGGCGCCTTCGTGTGAAAGCACCCGATAAATTTTAGTCTATTTCCACAACTACCTTTTCACCGGAGCGGTTAGCAGCGGCGCGGATAACTGTGCGGATAGCTTTTGCGATTCTACCCTGTTTACCAATAATTCTGCCCATATCGTCAGCAGCAACAGTCAGGTGGTATACAACCACACCTTCTGCGTTCTTTTCATCAGCTACTACTTTTACTGCGTCTTTATCTTCTACAAGGCCTCTCGCAATATTAACTAATAACTGCTCCATTACAAGCCTCCGATATTAGATAATGTCGTTTTTCTTCAGAAGAACTTTAACTGTATCTGTTGGCTGAGCACCGTTAGCAATCCATTTTTTTGCTTTTTCAGCATCGATAGAAACAACTGCTGGTTCTTTTGTTGGATCGTAGTAACCGATTTCTTCGATAAATCTACCATCTCTTGGGAAACGGGAATCAGCAACAACTACACGATAGAAAGGAGCTTTTTTTGCGCCCATACGACGAAGTCTAATTTTTACAGCCATCTTTATTTACCTCCATAAGAATTGTTTATATTGAAACGCCGTGCGTTTTAATATACTGAACTGTATTGATGTGTTAATAAATGTTTTTCTTTTTTATCTGCCTCTCAACATTCTGTTGAAAGCTTTTGGATTTTTATTGAACTGTTTCATCATTTTCTGCATCTGCTCAAACTGACGTAACAGCTTATTTACATCCTGTACCTGAGTACCGGAGCCCCGTGCTATTCTTCTCTTTCTCTTTGCATCTATGATGGAAGGTTTTGCTCTTTCCTTTTTAGTCATAGAGTAGATAATAGCTTCGATACGCTTCATTTCTTTTTCAGCCCGTTCCTCATCGTCGTCGCTGATAGAAGCTGCACCCGGCATCATTGAAAGCATGGATGAAATACCACCCATTTTTCTTACCTGCTGGAACTGTTCGAGCATATCATTCATGTCGAACTTGTTCTGCATCATTTTTTTTGCGGTTTCTTCTGCGGCTTTCTGGTCCTGAACATCCCGTGCTTTTTCGATAAGGGTAAGCACGTCGCCCATGCCCAGAATTCTTGAAGCCATACGATCAGGATGGAATGTTTCCAGATCATCCAGCTTTTCGCCTGTACCCACAAATTTGATTGGTTTGCCTGTAACAGCTTTTACGCTGAGTGCGGAACCACCGCGGGTATCACCATCCATTTTTGTCACGATAACACCATCAAGACCGATAGTTTCGTTGAAGTTTTTTGCAATGTTTACTGCGTCCTGACCAGCCATAGCATCGATTACCAGAAGAGTTTCTGTAACCGGTACTGTAGCTTTGATATCTGTCAGTTCCTGCATCAACTGCTGGTCAATGTGAAGTCGACCGGCTGTGTCAAGGATGAGGATATCGTTACCGTGGTCTTTTGCGTGGTTATAAGCATTTTTTGCTACCACTACAGGGTCTGTTTTACCCATCTGGAAAACAGGAACACCTGCCTGCTGTGCCACAATTTCCAGCTGTTCAATAGCTGCAGGACGATAAATGTCCAGCGCTGCTACCAGTGGTCTGTGACCCTGCTTAAGATAAAGTTTTGCAAGTTTTGCAGTGTGTGTTGTTTTACCGGCACCCTGCAGACCGCACATCATAATGATGGTAGGGCCATGATTTGCAAATTTAACTCGGGAGTTTTCACTACCCATAAGAGCTGTAAGCTCTTCGTTAACAATTTTGATTACCTGCTGTGCCGGTGTAAGGCTTTCCATAACTTCAGCGCCCATAGCACGTTCGCTTACTGTTTTGATAAAGTCTTTGGCAACCAGCATGTTTACATCAGCTTCCAGCAGTGCTATACGCACTTCACGCATTGCCAGCTTGATGTCTTCTTCTGTAAGTTTGCCCTTGCCTCTCAGTTTCTTAAAGGCGTTGGACAGTTTCTGAGTCAATGATTCAAATGCCATAGTACACCTTCCTAGTTGTTTGACAAGTCTTCACAGATCCGCATGATTTTACCGGTGGCTTTAGTGATTTCATCACTTGTGGAGTAGGAAGAAATATTGTAGAAAGAAATATTCTGTGCCAGAGATTTGATCTGGTCCACACCTTCGATAAGATCGCGATATTTAGCAGCAAAACCAATCTGGCCTTCCAGCTGTGTCAGGATTCCTTCGCCTCTTTTAATAGCGTCCCTTACACCCTGGCGGGTAATACTGAAGTTATCTGCTATTTCAGAAAGAGATAAGTCCATGTTAAAGTACTGCTGCATCATTTCTCTCTGTTTTTCTGTCAGCACTTCGCCGTAAAAATCCAGCAGATATGACATTTCCAGGTTCTTTGACATTGTATCTCTCCTTTCCGTAAAGTTATTACGCTTTACAACGCTACTTATTATAATACCAAAGCAGTGTAAAGTCAAGTACTTCCGTGCAAAAAATGCATAAATTTTTGATTTATTTTTTATATAAGGCTAACAAAATAGCAAACAGAAAAAGACAGGGATTTTATCCCTGTCTTTTATATAAAAATACTGTTTATTTACAGAATTTTTCTACATAATTGTCGATGCAACGTGCGATAATTTCTCTTGCAACTTCTGCACCCTGTACTTCGTTTACCACTGTATCTTTGCCTTCCAGCGCTTTATAAACTGTGAAGAAGTGTTTCATCTCTTCAAAGATATATGGTGGCAGTTCAGAAATATCTTTATAGTTTTTGTAAGTAGGGTCGCCGAATGGAATAGCGATAATCTTTTCGTCGCCTTCACCATTGTCCAGCATGGAGATAACACCGATTGGATATACTCTTACCAAACTCATAGGTCTGATTGTTTCACTGCACAGAACCAGAACGTCCAGATGGTCTTTGTCATCACCATATGTGCGTGGGATAAGACCATAGTTAGCAGGATAGTGTGTAGCTGTATGCAGAATTCTGTCCAGAATGATATGACCTGTTTCTTTGTCCAGTTCGTATTTATTTTTGGAACCTTTTTCGATTTCGATTACCGCGATAAAATCATTAGGTGTGATTCTTTTAGGGTTAATATCGTGCCAGATGTTTGACATAGTACAATCTCCTTTTACTTGTTCGTTATATTTTAATAATAACATATTATTAATTAAAATCAATCAAAATACAGTAAAATTCACATGTTATATCTATCTTTGTTAATGTTATTAAGACTGTCCTTTATTTCATTCTGGGCTGTAATAATTCTATCCAGTTTGTAGTGCATGTCTTCGATGATAATTTCGCTTTTCAGGTTTATTTTATAATCGCCCTCACTGCGTTTACGATCTTTTTGTTCCTGCCTGTTCTGGCTCATCATTATCAACGGCGCCTGTAACGCTGAAATACACGAAAGAATAAGATTCAGAAGGATAAACGGATATGGATCAAAAGGCTGCTTTAAGAGCCATAGATTAGCCGTTATCCATAGTATGAGGAAAACAGCAAAGCTGATCACAAAAGCCCATGAGCCTGCAAATGATGCTAATTTATCGGCCGCTTGCTGGCCTAATGTTGTTTTATCATCCTCATATATGTTATAAAGCGTACTTTCTTCAAGTAATCTGTGTATAAAATGCTCATCATCTATTTCTTCATCTGTGCACCGGATAATCTTTCTGGCCAGTAGTTGTTTTTCATTTTTTGTCATGATATAATCTCCTTTGTAAGACAATTTATTTCAGTATTGGATAAATTTTAAAATTTTATTTAAAAAATGCTTGACTTTAGTTAATACCTGTGGTATTATAATTGAGCAATAGAGATTAGCGCTTGTAGCTCAGGTGGATAGAGCAACTGCCTTCTAAGCAGTGGGTCAGGGGTTCGAGTCCCTTCAAGCGCGCCAAGTATGGTGGATGTAGCTTAGTTGGTTAAAGCGCCAGTTTGTGGCACTGGAGACCGTGGGTTCGAATCCCATCTTCCACCCCATAAAAAGCACCTGGAAAGGTGCTTTTTTTCATACTGGACTATCGCCAAGTGGTAAGGCAACGGACTTTGACTCCGTCATCCCGCAGGTTCGAATCCCGCTAGTCCAACCAAAAACCAGTTTCACTTATGTGAGACTGGTTTTTATTTTAGACAAGATACATACACACTAAACTTTTTATATACTATAAAGCCCTGAATTTTGAACAGAATCCAGGGCTTTTATTTTTATTTCTTTGCTACTAGCATAAATCGATGTGTACGGCCTTCTATACAGCCATTTTTCTCCAATATTCTCTGGGCTTGAAATAGTTTATCAATATGCGTATCAACTGAAAACTCCGGAAACTCCCACTGTATTATTCGGGCAAACCACACCAAGGCACCTATATCGTAAAATCTTATAGGTTTAAAGATTTCGCCTTTTTCAATCACAGTAAAGCCTTCATCTTCAAATTTCTTCACAGTTATATCCAAATACTGCTGTGGAAAAGACATAGATGTATCACCACACAGAAGATTTACCAGTTCCCTTTCGTTTTCAGCTCCTACCTGCTGTGTAATAAACAATCCACCCGGTTTAAGCATTCTGTATATATCTTCCGGGTTAAAACTGCCGTGGCGGTTTATTATTACATCAAAACTTTCATCTTCAAAAGGCAGTATTTCTTCTGCGTTGCCCGGGCGGAAATCTATCCCTAATGGGAGAAGTTCATTTTTGCACAGTTCCACATTTGGCGGATAACCTTCGCTGGCAGCAGTATTGTTATAAGGGTGCTTTAAACTAAGCAGAATTTCGCCACCACCAGTATCTATATCCAATATTTTTTTATCTGGTGTTAAATATTTTAAAACTGTTTCTTTGTAATCCCAAGGGAAATCTGTATCTTCAGAGTATCGCCCCTCAATATGGGAAAAATCCCAACCATGAATATATGCTATTTCTTCTTCAGCTTTCCAGCTTGCTATCAGTTTTTCTTTTTCCATTTTAACTACTCCTTTATTATAAAAAAATACAAATCAGTACAGTTAACCGGCATTTATTATCCATGCACAATGCTGACAGTTTTAAACTGCACGGGGTAGCTATCTCGTATAAAAATCACTGTTTTTACCCGTTCTTTCACAAGAATTATATCATATGTCAATACGAATGCAAATTCAAAGTATAGTTTATGATAATTCCATTAAAAAGTACATTTTTATACCTGTATATGTTATAATGATTTTGAAGGATGTGAAACCATGAAGAAAAGTTATAGAGGCCTTGTATTGTGGATGCTTGTTTTCCTTGTTGGATTTATACCACTTATGATATTAAAAGTTGATGGAGCGCTGCTTACAAGGCTTACGCTTAATTATACCTGCGTTATGATTGCCGCACTGGCATATATAATATATAAATTTGACAGAATATATTGGTACAATGGCGTGTATTTCAATAAGGCAGAAGAAGCCGGCCGCCGGCGCCGTGATGCCTATGCACTGGCTCATTTTGAAAAGTTCAAAAAACTGGTAATATTTTTTGGGGCATATTCGATTTTAGCTCATTTTATTAATATAAGTATTTTTATTGATGTTTTTGTAATGACCACAGCTACAATAGTAACTGCTATATCAACAATGAAAATTAAATTATAAAATTAAAACTCCGCATATGCGGAGTTTTTTAATAGAAAAATATATTATTCAATTTATTAAGGTGTAAGATTTCCCCCAATTGTTCAGTGATTTCTTTTTCTCCTTGAAGAACAGTCATTTCGCCTTCCCGTGAAACCACTACAGCAGGTAATGTGGAAATCCCCATTTGTTTTATAAGATATTCTGCGTTTTCAAACTTAACCCGATGTATTTTAAGCGGTTGAATACCAGTAATATAATTTATAAAATCATCTGATTCATTTTCATCAGAATATATATAAACTATTGTGCTCTTACCATCTGATAATTCTTCAGGAATTTCTTCCGGATATTCAATATCGAATCTTTTTTCCACCATAACTATATTATGCCATGTCTGTAATAATGCACTTTTCATCATCGCAAAACTGCTGTTTGCAAGAAATAATATAATAACACTGGCTAGCAAAAGAAACCACATTTTAAATTTGCCGTTTTTATATAAATCCCATACAGGTATAAAAACAAGCAGAGAAAACAACACCAGTGGGACGGCATAAACATCTATTGAAATTGCATCATATCTGCTAAGCCCCGAAACATAGTAACCTGTGTAATTCCCCAATGCTTTAAGATAAACAACAGCCAATGATTTTATTACAATAAAGAAAAACATCAGCAAAATATATATTTTTCTTGGGTTGTTAATGTAATTGAATAACTTTTTCATATAACACCATAAATATAATTACTTCCTGATTCCACTATAACTGTATTTATCCTGAAATTCAATGTCTTTAATTTATAATTTACAGATTATTAAAAAAGCAAAACAGCCTGCAGTAATAACTGCAGGCTGTTGGTCTGAGTGACCTGACTTGAACAGGCGACCTCTACCACCCCAAGGTAGCACGCTACCAGCTGCGCCACACCCAGATACATTAGCATAATACATTAGAACATATGAATTTTCAAGTGAAAAATGCGATAAAAATACCCCCGCTTTTGCGGGGGTATTTAATAGGTTAAATATTATTTATCCTGTTTTGCTTTAAGTTTCTTAACTTTGTTATCAGACTGAATTGCAAATACAACCAGACCAAGCAGAGTAGCTGCGTATGGGATAGCCTGAACGAACTGAACAGGAACAGACAGTGTCTGCATAACGTTAGCCATAGCATCAAAGAAACCGAACAGCAGAGCTGCAACAGCTGTAGCAACTGGAGAAGCGTTACCAAGGTTCATAGCGGACATACCGATAAAACCTTTACCGGATGACATACCTCTGGAGAAGAACTGAACGTAGGACATGGACAGGGAGATACCTGCGAAGCCACAGAACAGACCAGAGAATGCCAGAGCAATGTACTGAACTTTTTTAACGTTAACGCCAACAGATTCAGCAGCATGTGGGTTTTCACCAACAGCTCTGATTCTGAGACCTGTAGCTGTTTTGAACAGAATGAAGTATACAACAGCAACACAGATCCAGGAGAAATATGTCATCATATTCTGACCGGAGAAAATTTCACCGATAACTGGAATATCTTTGATAACTGGGATGTCGATAAATGGCATGGAACCAGAGTCAAGTGATGAGGAAATACCTTTTTCACCTGCAGCCAGGTACAGGATAAATACTGTACCACCAGTTGCCATTGTATTGATAGCAAGACCAGCCAGGTAAGCGTCGGCTTTGAGGCCAACAGCCATATAAGCAAGGAACATAGCCATTGCAACACCAGCCAGTGTACCAACAATAAAGCCAGCAAGCATACCAGCGTTAGTAGCTTTAGTTACCAGTGCAGGGTCAGCAACTGCTGCTGAAACACCGCCCAGAACAGCTTTTTTAGTAAATGCAGAAGCAACAACTGCAAAAAGTGCTGCAGTCAGCATAGAACCTTCAAGAGCCAGGTTCAAAATACCACATCTTCTTGCCATGATACCGCCGAGGGCTGCAAAAAGAATAGGTGTTGTAATACGCAGAACAGAAGCCGCAAAAGCAGGAGTCCGCAGTAAGTCAAAAATTTGGGAAAGAAGTTCCATTAATTAGCTGCCTCCTTTGCTTCAAGCTGTTTTTTAGCGTTGTTAACGATGAGTTTATGTTTGTATTTAGCCATGAACATTTCAGCTGCAACAAACAGGATGATAAGACCCTGAACAACGTCAACGAATTCGATTGGCACGTCAGATACACGGTTCATAACGTCAGCACCTGTTCTCATGTAAGCAAGGAACAGAGCTGCTACTGGTACCAGTAGAGGGTTGTTTTTAGCAAGAACGCCTACAAGAACACCATCAAAACCGAAACCTGGCTGTGTACCGAACCAGATAAATCTGTCATAACGACCCAGGATTTCAACAGCACCACCAAGACCAGCGATAGCACCGCCGATGAGCTGTGTGGACAGAGCAACACCCAGAACAGAGATACCGGAGTATTTAGCAAAGTTAATGTTAGCACCTGTCATACGAACCTGGTAGCCCCATTTTGTTTTGTAAATAAACAGGTAAGCAACTACACATACAGCCAGACCAATCAGAACACCAGCGTGGAGTCTGAGGCCAGGGATGAGTTTAGGCAGTTTAATCTGTGTTGGGATTGGGTAGGAAGCCTGCTGACCACTTGGAACATCACGGAAGTGATAGTAGAAGAAGTAGTCGGACAGTTTGAGCAGAACGTAGTTCATCATGATGGATGAAACAACTTCGTTTGCTCTGAATTTAACTTTCAGGATAGCTGGAACCATAGCTGATGCAACACCTGCCATAATAGCAACAACGAAGCAGATCAGCAGCAGTGGCAGGCCAGCCATTGACTGAAGAGTGATAGAAACCCATGTACAAAGGTTAGCACCGATAAGGAACGCACCTTCACCGATCATGGAGAACTGGTTAGCCTGATACATGATACAGATGGCTGTACCTGTAAACAGAAGTGGAGTCATAACTTCCACGATGTTGGACATACGGGAAGCTTTCTGGAATGGACCAACAATAAATGCTGTAATAGCTTTTACTGGTTCATTACTTACAAATGTAATTACAAGAAGCGCAAAACCCAGGGAAAGGAGGATTGCAACAGCTGTTTTTAAGACGTTAAAACGTCTTTCAATTTGTTTACTAGTCATATGCTACCCTCGCAATTTCTTCAGGAGTCTGAGTCTGTACACCCAGCATGTATTCACCGAGAATCATATCTGTGATCTGTGAAGCATCTTCCAGATATGCAGCAATTTTACCTTCGTTCATAACGATAATGCTGTCGGAAAGTTCCAGAACTTCGTTAAGGTCAGCAGAGATAAGCAGAACAGCTACACCCTGGTCACGGAGTTCAACAAGACGTTTACGGATAAATTCTGTAGCACCAACGTCGATACCACGAGTTGGCTGGTTAGCGATAACAAGAGTAGGGTTGTTGGAGAATTCACGTGCAACAACAACTTTCTGTACGTTACCACCGGAAAGCATTTTAACCTGATCGTCTCTGTCATCACATTTGATAAGGAACTCTTTGATAAGTTCATCAGTCATTTCGTTGATTTTCTTATCGTCCATCAACAGACCTTTGTTGTATTCTTTCTTGTAGTATCTGTCAGAAAGAATGTTGTCTTTAACGCTACTGATAAGAGCAGCACCGTATGTATTACGGTCTTCAGAAATATGGGATACACCCAGTTCACGGATTTCACGGATTTTTTTGCCTTTAAGGTCAACACCGTTTACGGAAATTGTACCATGCTGGTAACCAAGCAGACCTGTGATAGCTTCAGAAATCTGGGACTGACCGTTACCTTCAACACCAGCCATACCAAGGATTTCACCTTTACGTACGGAGAAGCTGATATCGTTAACGATTGGTTTACCGGAGTCAGCAACAATTTTCAGATCGCGAACTTTCAGAACTGTTTCTTCTGGTTTTGCAGGTGTTTTGTCTACTTTGAGAACAACGTCACGACCAACCATCATTCTGGAGATATCCTGTTCTGTAACATCAGCAATGTTTGCTTTACCTACAGATTTACCCAGACGGAGGATAGTGATTCTGTCACAAAGTTCTTTGATTTCGTTCAGCTTATGGCTAATGAAAACAAGAGTATGGCCCTGTTCTTTCAGATGTTTCAGTTCCACGAACAGTTCAGCTGTTTCCTGTGGAGTAAGTACAGCTGTAGGTTCGTCAAGAATAAGGATTTCAGCACCACGAACAAGAGCTTTGATGATTTCAACTTTCTGTTTGTTACCAACAGGAAGATCTTCTACTTTTGCTCTTGGATCAACTTTAAGATTGTATTTATCACAAGCTTCCTGTGTGATACGTACAGCTTCTTCAAAGTCGAACATTCCGCCTTTTTTAGGTTCCATGCCCAATACTACGTTTTCTGCAACAGTAAGAGATGGTACGAGCATGAAGTGCTGGTGTACCATACCTACGCCGTTAGCAATAGCATCGAGAGGACCTGAGAACCTAACTTCTTTACCTTTCAGTACGATTCTACCTTCTTCAAAAGGTTCGATACCGAAGAGGATTTTCATCAATGTTGATTTGCCTGCGCCGTTTTCGCCCATGAGCGCATGAATTTCGCCTTTGTTAATGGAGAAAGTAACATCTTTGTTAGCAACAAAGCCGTTTGGATAAACTTTTGTTATCTTATCCATAAGCAAAATTTCTTCTGGCATATTCCTCACCTCACTAAGTATTAAAATTCATATATATTGTACTAAATAATTATCAAAAAGTAAATAAAAATTTACAAATTGTCCAAAAATAGGCAATACTCATAGAGTATTGCCTTATTTTTGGTTATTTTAATAATTATAAATTATTCAAAATTATTTAGCGGAATCAACCAGAGCGTTGATTTCGTCAGCTGTCATACCGTAAGCTGTTGGAACTGTGATTTCGCCAGCTGCCATTTTAGCTTTGATATCGTCGATTGTTGCACGATCTTCTTCGGAAACGAGAGCCAGGTAGTTTTCGTTTTCAGCGATACCAGCACATTTTTCTGGCATACCGAACCACAGCTGTTCTGCCCATTCGTATGTACCGTCAACCATGTCACCAACTACTACGTAGAGGGATTCGCCAACGTCTTTCAGAGAAGATGTAACGATAGATTTAGCCAGTTCTGGTTTGGATTCTTTAAATGCTTCGTACTGGTCAGCATCAACGCCAAGGCCGTATTTGCCAGCTTCGAATGCAGCTTCGAGGTAACCGTTACCAGCGGAACCAGCAACCTGGTGCAGAACGTCTGCGCCAGCAGCGATATCCTGAACGCCAAGGTCTTTAGCTTTAGCAGCGTCTGTGTAAGAACCTACGTAAGAAACGCAAACTTTAACGTCTGGGTTTACGTACTGAGCACCAAGGATGTAACCAACGAGGAAGTCGTGGATAACTGGAGATTCCATACCGCCTACAAAACCGATAACGCCTGTTTCGGAGATCAGAGCAGCCAGAGCACCAGCAACGTAGTCAGATTCGTTAGCTTTGTAGCAAAGGAACTGAACGTTTTTGTCTGGGAGAGATACGGATGGTTCATCGTAGATGATGAATGTTGTTTCTGGGTAGGATGCAGCGTTAGCAGCCAGCCAGTCTGTAGCCATACCGAAGCCGAGGTTGTTGCAGATAACTACATCGTAGTCTTCAGCAGCTTCTTCCATTGTGATAACAACTTTGGAGTTGTCTGTGCCGTATTCTGTGCATGTGTAGTCGATTTTGCCTTCAGCTACCAGTCTTTTCAGACCAGAGTCAGCAGAGTCGTTGAAAGATTTGTCACCCAGGTTCTGAACGATAAGGTTAACTTTGAGAAGTTCTTCGCCAGATTCTGTTGTACCTTCTGCTTCACCGCCGCCGCAAGCAACCAGAGAAAGTGCCATTACGCCAGCGAGAACCAGTGCAAGTAATTTTTTCATTTGAGTAGTCCTCCTATAAATTCGTTTGTGGAACATAGTGCTCCATTTCATAACAAATTATATATCAAGACTAATTTTTTTGCAACTGTATTTTTTATCAATTTTCACAATTTGTCCCGCAGTTATAGACATAATATACAATACTTTTTCTGAAAATTGTCAGTTTTATACATATAAATTTGGTAACAAATTTATTACAATTTTAAATATTGCCAAACAGCCGATTTATGATAAAATTATTGTATATTATCAAGGAGTAATGAGTATTATGAACGACGTATTATACAATCTGGGATACAGTATGGGATGGGTTGTTCCGGTGGCTGTCGCACTGTTCTGTATCAATAAAATCAGAAAAAACCGCGCTGAAATCAAACGCCTGGAAGAACTTGAAAAATCAAAGAAAAAATAAAGCATAATAACAAAAAAGGCTTTGCCATAACGGCAAAGCCTTTTTTAATCTTTATCAGAAATAATCAGCAGAAGCGAACCATTTTTAACAGAAATTTCCACTGTTTCGCCAATAAACTCATTACTTACGCCTATTGGATAGCTATTTGTAAGAGTATAATCAATCAACGGATATTTTGCACCTTTTATGGATACACCTTCCGCACTATCACCCATAGAAAATACGGAAAAATATTTGTTTTCCATGTCAGGCAATGCAATAACACCGTTGTGGACAACCATAAGCTGACTGTATTTATCTATTGCAGTAGCATTTACTCTGTTTTTTGCAAAATAAAGCAATGTCTGAATATTTGCTATAGTGTGTTCTATCCTTCGTCCGCCTATCACACCCCGCAACAGTACATCAGTGAAACCGTTTTCTACTGCGTAACGTGATACATAGTATGTATCGGTATCATCTTTGACCACTGGAAGTACGGTAACATCTGCATCCATATACTGCGGCATGTCCGATGAGTCAAAATCACCTACTATCATGTCCGGTTTTATACCATGTGCAACAGCATTCTGCCACCCTTTGTCTGCACAGATAACGAAATCTGTATCTCTGATATATTTTTCCAGAGGAAAATCAATTTCCACTGCTCCTATGATTATACATCTTTTCACAATCACAGCTCCCAGTCTTTGATATTTTTCTGGCGTTCGTACAATGCACAGTAACTTTCATAACGGCTTTCTGCTATCTCGCCTTCCCGAAGGGCAGCTTTCACCGCACAGCCGATTTCACCTGTGTGTGAACAGTCACTGAACTTACAGTTTCCTATATACTGTTCAAACTCGATAAATGCATACTGCAGATCGTTTTTGGAAATATAGTTATCGTAATCCAATTCTACAGATGAAAAACCTGGTGTGTCTGCAACCATACAGTCACCCATATCAAAAATCTCAACCTGACGGGTTGTGTGTTTGCCACGCCCCAGTTTCTTGCTTATCCGGCCTGTTTCCAACCGCAGGTTAGGAAACAACTTATTAAGCAATGTGGATTTTCCAACACCACTGTTACCTGAAAATGCGCATATCTTACCAGACATAAGCTTTTTAAGTTCTGCCAGCTGCTGTATATCATCATTTCCTGTACAAAATACTGTGTAACCAGCCTTTGTGTATGTTTCATATACCTGCTGTACTTCCGCCACATCAGATTTAGTGACAACTATTGCCACATCCACATTTTTATGCCGTGCTATAGCACACATTTTATCTATAACCAGATAGTTTGGTGCCGGTTCAACAGTTGAAACCACCAGAATCATCAATTCCAGATTTGCAAATGGCGGGCGGATAAATTTGTTTTTTCTTTCATGGATTTTTGAAATAACGGTTGTACTGCCATCACTTTCAATATCCACTATATCTCCTGCAACAGGAGAAAGGGAAAGATTGCGAAACTTTCCCTTTGCTTTACATTCTATTATTTCGTCGCCTGATTTAACGTAGTAAAAACCACCTACGCTTTTCAGAATAATGTTATTCTCCCTCATAAGCCACCTTTTAAGCCACAGGCTCTTCTGGTGCCGGTACAGGATCTTCCGGTGCCGGTGTTGGCTGTTCTGTTACTGTTGGTTCATAAGTAAGACCACAGTTAGGACATACACCGCTGTCTGTACCATTGCCATGATAATGTTCTGGTTCTGGAGTTGGTGTAGGAGTTGGTGTAGGGGTTGGGTGGATTGTATGCCATGGATCACCGCATACCGGACAGCGTGGATGGCCGTCATCCATATGGTCTGCAGTCTGACAGATACTGCAGAATGTACCCTGGGATACTACCAGGTCTACTGCGCCACCTACTACCAGTTCTGTACCCGCTACAGGACTCTGATCAAGAATAGTACCCGCTGGTGTCCAGTCTGGACGGTAAACATATGAGCCTGCGCGCAGGTCGTTGTTAGCCAGTACCTTTTTGGCTTCTTCCAGTGTTGTAAGGCCTATCAGGCTAGGAACATTTGTCTTTTTCTTTGTCGCATCGCCATCGCCGCGGGAAATATACAATGTAACTGTGCTGCCGGATGTAACAACTGTCCCCTGTACAGGTTCTGTTTTAACTACATAACCCATGCCTATATTTTTATCACTTACTGTCTGAATATCTACGTTTACTTCCATATCAGCCAGAATTTTTTCAGCATCATTTCTGTAATAGTTTGTCAGGTCAGGCAACTGTGATGACATAGCACCTTTACTTACTTTAATTTTTACTGTACCGTTTCTTTGATTGTTTTTGGTGGTTTTGGCACCTGTGCAAAAACCACGCCTTCTGCATACTGTGTTGAGTATGCATATTCAATATCAAAGTTAAGTGATGCAGCTGCAGATTTTGCTTCCTGTTCTGTCATACCTACAAAGTTTGGCAGGTTAACGTCTTCATATTTTGTCAAAAGAGGGTTTCCACTGAGTTTAAAGATGAAAAACACTGCAACAAGACAGCTGACTGCGAATGCTGCGGATATACCAGCCATAACAGGCAGAGTAAGTCCGATTTTCTTTTTAACTTTTGTCTTTTTAGCTTTTACTTTATTTGTTGTTTCTTTTTTCACTGTAACCGCCTGAGTTTTTTCTGTTTCCACGCCATAAGGGAACACAATAGCCGGATTTGTTCTGAATGCATAGAGATCATGGTACATTTCTGCAGCTGTCTGATATCTATCATTTGCATTCTTTTCGATGGCTTTCATAACTATCTGTTCCAGCCCCTGTGGAATAGAAGGAACTATTTCACTTGGTTTGCGTGCTGTATCCTGAACCTGTTTCATAGCTACTGAAACCGCAGTATCTGAAACAAATGGCAGTGTGCCCGTCAGCATTTCATACATCATGATACCTATACTGTACAGGTCGCTGCGACCGTCACTATTTTTGCCACGTACCTGCTCAGGGCTGATATAGTGCACTGAACCAATAGCTTTGTCTGTCACTGTTTTCTGATTTGCAGTGGACAATCTGGCAATGCCAAAGTCCATAATTTTTATTGTACCATCACGCAGCAGCATGATGTTCTGTGGTTTCATATCACGGTGGATGATACCGTTATCATGTGCGTGACCGATAGCAGAGAGAATAGTACCTGTAAACTGCACTGTCTCCTGCCATGTGAGAACTTTGCGGTTATCAATATATTCTTTCAGTGTAATACCATCAATGTATTCCACTACAATATATTTTTCTCTGTCATTGATGTTTACATCAACTACTTTGATGATATTAGGATTATCCAGTAAAGATATGGCCTTGCTTTCGTTCTTGAAACGGCGTACCAGTTCTTCGTTTTCGAAAAATTCCTGTTTGAGGAATTTAATCGCTACTGTATTGCCAGTGGCATTATCAATAGCTTTATATACATTTGACATACCGCCGACACCGATAAGGGATATCACATCGTATCGGTTATCAACTCTTTTGCCTATATAGCTGTTATCCATTATTATTATTATTGCCTTTCCGTCAGTATTCCATAACTATTGCAGTAATGTTGTCACTGGCATTGTTTTCCAGAGCTTTATTTATAAGCTCTTTTGGTATATTGTAAAAATCCTCACTGGCCAGTATCTGTGCCATGATTTCTTTTTTCACAAAGTTTGTAAGCCCGTCAGAAGCACAAAGAATTCTGTCTCCTGACACCAGAGTGGTTTCACTTACATCTACTTCCACATCTGTTTTTACACCCACCGCACGTGTAATCAGGTTTTTCTGTGGGTGAGTATTCATTTCGTCTTCTGTTATAGCACCCTGTTTAAACAGCTGCTGTACCACAGAATGATCTTCTGTAATCTGGGTAAGTACACCATTGCGGAGCACATAAACACGGCTGTCCCCTGCATTGTATGCTGTACACAGATTATCTTTCACTGTAACACCTGACACAGTAGTCCCCATACCCTTCAGTGATGGATTTGTCTGTGACTGATGATAAATCCGTGAACATGCCACATCAATGGCATCCAGCACAGTTTTTTCCGCAATCATGGCTTTATTGTCATTTTCCAGAAAAAGGCATTCTTCCAGTGTACGGCATAACCGTCCGCTGGCTACGCTGCCGCCATTGGCACCGCCCATACCATCGCACACAAAACCAAAGGAAAGACCATTTGCCAGTGCACCGGCAATATATCTGTCCTGATTGTCTGCTCGTCTGAATCCTTTATCTGTTTTTCCGGCTATTCTCATAACTCACCTGTTTTCATTTCTCAGCTGTCCACAGGCGGCGGATATATCCTGACCGAGTCGTCTGCGGATTGTAGCATTTACATGAAGATCTGTTAATTTTTTCTGGAATGTTCTGATAGCCCTGTCATCACTTTGTGTATATGGAGAACCATCCACAGGATTAAGAGGTATCAGGTTAACGTGACTGATCATGCCACGGAGAAGACCAGCCAACTGCTGTGCATCTTCGTCTGTATCATTTACACCACGTATCATTGTATATTCAAAAGATATGCGTCTGCCTGTGGTTTTTGTGTAATCACGGCAGGCTTTTATAAGCTCTTCCACACTGTATGCATTGGTAATAGGCATGGTAACCTTTCTTTTTGCAGTTGTTGTGGCGTGGAGAGAAATAGATAATGTGATCCCCAGCTTAAGTTCTGCCAGGTCGTAGATTTTAGGAACGATACCACAAGTGGAAAGACTGATATTTCTCTGGCTTATATTTTTACCCTGTGGAGATGAAATAATCCTGATAAAGGAAATAGCATTATCAAAATTATCCAGTGGTTCGCCTATACCCATCATAACGATATTAGACACTCTTTCCCCAGTGTCTTTCTCCGTCCGGTATACCTGAGCCAGAATTTCACCTGCTGTCAGATCACGGATTTTACCGTGCTGTGTAGACGCACAGAAAGTACAGCCCATACGGCAACCCACCTGACAGGAAACACATATACTGTTGCCGTGTTCATAGCGCATCAGTACTGTTTCTATACAGTTGCCATCTACCAGCTGATAAAGATATTTGATTGTACCATCTTTTGAAACCTGTTTTTTACGGATAGAAAGAGTGGATATTGTACACTCTTCTGCCAGTTTTTCGCGCAGATTTTTTGAAACGTTTGTCATTTCATCAAAACTGTCCACACATTTGTCATGAAGCCAGGTATAAACCTGACCTGCTACAAAAGCTTTTGCTCCCAAAGAAACCAGGTATCCTTTAAGTTGTTCCAGTTCTAAACTTCTGATATCTATCTTTTCCATTTTACCATACTTTTTCCAATACTGCTATAAAAAAACCGTCACAATTACCACGTGAAGGCAGAAATGTAACCATATTGTCATCATTCACTGCTCCTTCTACAGGGCAATTCAGCTGTATAAGACGGAAATTTTCATTTTCAGTCAGGAATTTTTCTATCTGTTGTTGATTTTCTTCTTTATTTATAGTGCATGTGGAGTAAACCAGACGTCCGCCTGTTTTCAGGTATCGGCTGGCTGTCTTCAATATTGCAGCTTGTGTTTTACAAAGGCCGTCAATATCATCCATCTTTTTATATCTCAGGTCAGGCTTCTTAGGTATGATACCTATGCCTGAACATGGTACATCACAAATTATTGCATCCCGGCCTTCCAGTTCCCGGCGATAAATTTCACCGTGGTTTTCCAGTGTAGTTACATTTGTGATACCGAGGCGCTGTGCACCTTCATTTATCAACACATGTCGTGAAGGATTAGGATCGCAACTTGTAATTGTACCTGTGTTATTAAGTATAATGCCAGCGGCAAAAGTTTTACCACCAGGTGCAGCACACATATCCAGCACGCTGTCACCCGCTTTTATACCAGCAGACTGCACCGCAAACCGGCTGGTAATCCCCTGCACAAAGAAATAACCCTCTTTAAAACCAGGAAGATTTGTAATAGCACCTGAAGAGATTATTTCAATGCAGTTTTCCAGTGGAGTATTTTTATAAGTAACGCCATTTTCTTCCAGCAGTTTTCTGTAGTTTTCTGCTGAAATTTTTGTTGTATTTATATTTATATTGAGGGCCGGAGTATTGAACATACCTGTAAGAATATCTTCATATTCCCGTTGCCAGTCTCTCATGATAATATCTGCAATTTCACCACTGATTGAATATGTAACACATATTCTTTCCTTTTCATCAGCAAAATCAGCAGTTGAAATATCAAATCCATCCGCTTTTCTTAAAACAGCATTAACCAAGCCCTTCGCACTGGTCTTTTTAAACGCCGGACACAGGCTGACTGCTTGGTTAATAGCCGCATGAGACGGCACTGAATTCATATATAACATCTGGTACAAAGCGCTCTGCATAATCGCAATAACCTCTTTGTCCATTTTTTTCAGCGGTTTTGAAATAAATCGCTGAAGGATATAGTTCAGGGTGATTTTTCGCTCTATTGTGCCATAAAAAACTTTTGATACAAAAGCTTTATCAGCAGGAGAAAGTTCCTTGTTATCTATGATTGAAGAGAGAACAAGATTGGAAAATCCTGAATTTTCCACTTTCAGCAGTCCCTGAACTATCAGCTTTCTTTTTAAATCCAAAGCCATAAGACCTCACTGTAAATTAATCTCTGCTTCGTCCTCCGAAGCGAATAATAAGTCTGAACAGGTTGGCAAGTGAAACCGCAAGGGCCGCAACATATGTCATAGCCGCTGCCTGCAACACTTTTTCCACACCATACAGTTCTTTATCTGTGATTATACCACTCATAGCGAGAGCAGCTGTAGCACGGTTGCTGGCGTTCAGTTCCACAGGAAGTGTAACAAACTGGAATACAGCTACTGTAGCAAACAGAAGTAGACCGAAATTTATCATAGTACTGCTGTTCATCAATAAACCAATCATAATCAGTGGCCATGACAGGTTGGAACCTATCTGGCATACAGGTATAATCGCTGTACGTATTTTTATAGGAGTATACCCCACTGCATACTGCACAGCATGACCGGCTTCATGGGCCGCTACGCCAATAGCTGCCACACTTGGAGAAGAGTAAACTCTATCTGACAGGCGTATAACGTTGGCACGTGGGTCATAGTGATCTGTAAGAGAACCTGACACACGTTCAATAGCTACATGACGCAGACCATTGGCATCTAGAATACGTCTGGCTGCTTCGAAACCAGTCATACGGCTGTATGTTGCAACTTTAGAATACTCGTTAAAAGTAGAATTTACCTTTGCCTGTGCCCACATGGCAAATATAACTGCCGGAACAACAAGTATAAGATAATAGATATCAAAATAATATCCGTAACCGTAATTATAAAACATTATGAAATCTCCTTTTTTATCAAAAGATGTAAATTTTTACTTTATATCTTTATTTTAAACTATATATTTGATAATTTGGTAAAAATTCTGCCAAATATATTGGAAATTATTTCACAACGCTGTCGCCCTTTTTAAATCTTCGGCCTGCAGCCCATGCTGTGCCATCCATAGCTTTGCCGCCTTCTGGCTGTACTGTTATAAGCTGCAGTGATTTTGTACCTGCAGCAATAACCAGTGGTTTTGTGGAAAGTATTTCACCTGGTTTGCCACTTTCCGGCATTACTTTTGCTTTCAGCACCTTTACTTTCTTGTCTTCAAACATAAAGTAAGCGCTTGGCCATGGGTTCTGTCCACGGATTTTGTTATGCAGAACAAGAGCATCTTCTTCAAAACTGAACAATGCCATTTCTTTTGTCAATGGTGGTGCCAGTGTAGCTTTTTCATGATCCTGTGGTGTGCGTGTATAGTCACCGGATACCACATTTTCCATTACTTTGCTAAGGAAAGCCTTACCCTGTTCTGTTACTTTTTCAAAAAGTTCTTCACTGTTTTCGTCCGGATCGATCGCAATAGGCAATACATCAATAATATCACCTGTATCCAGCCCTTCATCTATGTGCATTACTGTAACACCGGTCTGGGCATCGCCGTTTATAAGTGACCACTGGATAGGTGCCGCACCACGATACTGTGGCAACAGTGATACATGCAGATTAAGGCAACCAAACTGTGGCACGTCAATAACTGCTTTTGGCAGAATTCTGCCAAAAGCCACAACCACAATCATGTCCGGTGCCAGCTGTGCGATAACATCGCTGTACTCACCTTTCAGTGTCTTAGGCTGGTATACAGGAATATTATGTTCCAGTGCCAGCTGTTTTACCGGTGGAGCAGTCATAATCTGCTTTCTGCCTACAGGTTTATCTTCACGTGTGAAAGCACCGATGATATTCCAGCCGTCTTCTATCAGCTGTGCAAGGCAGTCACGGGCAATATCCGGTGTGCCCATGAAAAGTATTTTAGCTTCGTTTTTATTCATAATCTTCCCTGTTCTGAATTTCTTCCAGCTGTTCCTGTGTAAGGTCTTCGAAGAATATTTTTGCGTTGTCCAGAACTGTAACACCATTCAGGTGATCAGTTTCATGGCAGATACATCTTGCCAGAATACCTTCTGCTTCGATTTCAAACCAGTCACCGTTTCTGTCCTGTGCTCTTGCACGTACATATTCCGGACGTGTAATAAGACCATTTCTTTCTGGGAAAGAGAGGCAACCTTCAAAAGAAGTAACTGCACCTTCTGTTTCCAGAATTTCAGGGTTTACGAATTCCAGAATTTCTTCCACTTCATTACCTTCTTCATCCAGATAAAAATCCAGTGCTACAAAAACTCTGCGCAGCATGCCAACCTGTGGGCCTGCAAGGCCTACGCCATTTGCTGCTACCATAGTTTCGCCCATATCATCCAGCAGTGTTGCCAGTTTTGCATTGAATTCAGTTACTGGACGGCAAACTTTTTTCAGTATAGGATCGCCATCTTTAACAATAGTTCTGATTGCCATAATAATCTCCTTTTATTCCTGCATCGGATTTATGTTAACATATACCGATGATTTGTTTTCTTTGTTTTTAAGATATATTTCAATAGCTTTGTTCAGAAACTGTCTGAATAAAGCATTATTTTTACATTTTATAGACAGTCGCCAGCGGTAGGTCTTGCTTACCATGGCCACATCAAAAGGTACCGGCCCCAGCACCATCAGCGGAATGTTGTACTGTGGAGAAATCCGTTTGATTATTTCCAGAAAAGTACGCGAATCTTTTGCCGCAACAGGTTCTGAAGTATGGGTAAAAGCCACTGTGACCATAGTACAGAAAGGCGGATAGGTATTCAGCTTTCTGTATGCTATTTCACCTTTATAGAAAGTGTTATAATCCTGAGCCGCTGCCATGTTTATTGTAGGGTTAAAACTATCGTATGTCTGTATAACAGCCTTTGCCCCCCGTGCCTTTCTGCCTGCACGGCCAATAACCTGTGTTATAAGATTAAAAGCCTGTTCAGCTGAATTATAGCCCGGGTGATTCAGCATAGCATCTATCCCCAGTACCACAACCAGGTTTACATCGTCGAAATCCAGACCTTTGGCCACCATCTGGGTGCCTATCAATATATCATACTCTTTTTTACCAAAAGCTTCAAGCATTTCTTCGTGTGACTGGGTCTGGTTGGTGCTGTCAGCATCCATACGCAGTATTCTTGCTGTCGGCACAGCTGACTGTATATATTCTTCTATATGCTGTGTGCCATAGCCACTGTAGGATATTTCTCCCCCACACTCCGGACAAACTTCCGGCACAGGGTAAACTCTGCCACAGTAGTGACACATCAGTTTGTTCTGTTTTTTATGTTTTACAAGATTTACAGAACAGTCTTTACACTTGATTGGCTGGCGGCAGTCTTTACATATACCGACTGTGGAATAGCCACGTCTGTTTATCAGGATAATACTCTGTTTACCGTCAGCTATATTTTCAGCAATATAACGCAGCACAACTTTTGAAACGGGGCCTGTATCACCAACCATAGCCTGCTGGGACATATCAATAATTTCCACCTGAGGCAGTGGCAGGTCAGAGTACCTATTCGGCATTGTATGCAGATGATAAAAGCCGTTTTGCGCCAGATAATAACTTTCCACACTTGGTGTGGCACTGGCCAGTACCAATCTGGCTCCGGTATTTTTGGCTACAAACTGTGCCACTCTTATTGCGTTATATCGCGGAGCTGATTCACTTTTGAAAGTTTTTTCGTGTTCTTCGTCGACTATTATCAGTTTAAGGTCTTTCAGCGGTGTAAATACAGCGCTACGTGTCCCTACCACAACACGGGACTGACCATTAAGTGCTCTGTTATACTGCAACAATCTTTCGGTATGTGACAGCTGGGAATGTATAACACTGACAGTGTCACCGAAAAATTCTTTCAACAGGCGGATCATCTGTGGTGTCAATGATATTTCTGGTACCAGCACCATAGCAGAACCCCCCTGTGCAAGTGCGTTCTGTATCAGTTTTATAAACACCATACTTTTACCTGATGATGTGACACCATGAACAAGGTGTGTTTTATCATCATTGTACCGCAGTATTTCATCGTATACTTTCTGCTGTTGCGCTGACAGTGCCACATGGTCTCGGCACTTCTCTATATGACTATAGACAGATGTATCTTTATCAGTCTGTCTGCACTTTACTGCACCATAACGCACTAATGTATCCACCACAGTTTTTTTAACGCCTGTATTTATTTCTATCTGTTTTATATTATAATAACCGCTTTTGAGAAATTCATAAACAGCACGCTGCTTTTCATTTTTCAGCTGTGAAACATCAAAATCCCGGTCAGCAGTATAAACATTCTGCAGATGGCGCACCAGTTGTTTTGACAGACGGTCTCCGTCTATTTTGTACAGTGCACCATATGGGATTACTGTTTTTACCGCTTCGTACCATGTGCAGAAAGTGGTTTCTTTCAGATAGCGTATAATTTTCAGTGCATCTGCAGTAATTGTATGATCTTCATTTTTTACATCCACAATACTTTTCAGACTTGTAGTATCTTCCCTGTCTTCCACAGACAGAACTATGCCTGTTCTCATTCGGTTGCCACGTCCGAATGGCACCAGCACTATAGAACCAGGTTTTACTTCAGCAGCAAAACTGTCCGGCACTAGATAAGAGAACAGCATATCAAAATCAAGGGTGGCTTTATCCACTGCCACACCGGCTGTCAACATAAAGCCACCTCCTCATTGTAATTTATAATTAAACTTATTTTACACCGTCAAAAATATCGATAATGGACTGGGCACACTGTTCCACATAGTTATTTTCCACTATGTAATCATAGCTGCTCTTGAATCCCAGTTCTTCACTGGCTTTGAACAGACGCTGTTTAATGGTACCGTCGTCTTCTGTACCACGGTTGCGCAGGCGACGTTCCAGTTCTTCCAGTGATGGTGGTGCTACAAAGATAGTCAGTGCATCTGGGTACACTTTTTTCACGTTAGCCGCACCTTCCACTTCGATAACAAGTACCACTACTTTACCAGCTGCTACTTTTTCTTCTATCTGGCTTTTCAGTGTACCATAGTAGTTACCGCAATAGAGGGTATGTTCCAGAAATTCACTACCAGCAATTTTGCCGATGAATTCCTGGGATGTAAGGAATATATAATCCACGCCGTTTACTTCGTAAGGGCGTTTTGATCTTGTGGTAGCAGAAACGCTGAGAACAAAACGTGGATCAGTATTTATAATATGTTTTACCACAGTGTCTTTACCGCAGCCTGAAGGGCCTGAAATTACTACAAGGTTTTTACCGATTTCACTCATCTTCTGTCTCCATAAACTTTATTAAACTTTCATCAGCTGTACCAAAAATTCTTTCGGCTGTGAATGCACACAGAATCAGCTGATTTGTGTCTGTGATAATAACTGTCTTTGTTTTTCTGCCAAAAGTGGCATCTATCAGGACTTTATCCTGTTTAGCTTTGGTAATCATTCTTTTTACTGGTGCAGATTCCGGACTTAAAGCCGCCATAACCCTGCCTGCATTTATCATACTGCCAAAGCCGATATTCAGCATAGCCATACAATCACCTATTCAATATTCTGGATCTGTTCGCGGATTTTTTCGATTTCAGATTTGATTTCAACAACCATATTGGTAATAGCCAGGTCGTTGGATTTTGAGCCGATTGTATTTGTTTCCCTGTTGAGTTCCTGTGTGAGGAAGTCCAGTTTTCTACCCTGTGGTTCATCAGATGCCAATATTTTACGATACTGTGAAATATGGCTGTGTATACGTGTTGTTTCTTCGTCGATAGCTGCTTTGTCTGCAAAAATAGCTGCTTCTGTCAATACACGTGCGTCATCAATCTGTCTGTCTGCAAGAATTGTCTGCAGTTTTGCATAGAGTTTTTCACGGTATGCTTCCACACGCTGTGGTGCAACTTTTTCTATTTCTGCCACTATATCTTCCACCGTTTTCAGTCTTGCCAGCACATCTGCACACAGTTTCTCACCTTCTGCTTTACGCATAGCAAGGAATTCTTCCATAGCCAGATGCAGTACTTCTTTTACATCATTCCATAAAGTTTCAGCATCTTCTTCATTTTTAACCTGTGTAAGAACGCCATCCATACGGGATATAGCCAGTACATCTGCATTGTTTGGCAGACCCAGACTTTCAGAAAGAGTCTGTAATGCTTCATAGTAACTTTTTGCCAGCAGTACATCCGGTTCAATTTTGGTTTCACTGTTTTCCACAGTTCTTACCATCAGGCTTACTTCCACCTTACCGCGGGAAATCATTCCCTGTATTTCCTTCTTTATCTTATCGTCCAGAAATGAGAAAAATCTGGACATTCTGCTGGAATATTCAAAATATCTGTGGTTAACACTCTTCACTTCCACAGTTATATCTTTGCCGTGTAAAACAAGGTTTCCCTTGCCATAACCTGTCATACTGTAAACCATAATATAGTCCTCCGATTAATACTATATTTTACACCATTTTCACATATTATGTCAATTATCTGCAAAAATATATAGGTGTTGTATAGGTTAATTTGTCGTTTTATAAGCACAGGAAAATATATTAAAACAACAGGACCACTCCGCATTAAGCAGAGTGGTCCATAAATTATTAAGCTTCGCCTTCACATGGTGTGAACAGTTTGTCGTTAGGAATCACAAAACCTTCGTTTTCAAAGAAAACTTCTTTGTATTTAACGAAATCAGCCACGTTAGGATTCAGAGAAAATGATGTGGCACCGCGCGCTTCACCATAAGCAACACTGGCACGGATAAGACCATCCAGAAAACTGCCGGATGGCGCATTTACATCCAGCATGGATGTAACATCACCATCAATACGGAAAAGACTCCAGCCAAAAAGATCGCCACCATCTGACAGGATGTAACCCTCCATTTCGCCTTCGAATCTGCCTGCATTAAGCAGATCCAGTACGTCATATTCCATAATAGGTTTCATTACGTACATAAATTAATCCTCTTTTCCTTTTGCTCTTTTTACTCTCGCAGCTTTTGTTGCAGCATTTTTAAGTGCCAGCACTTCTGCTGGTTTCAGTTCTCTGTATTTACCTGGTGCCAGCATACCCATTTTTACAGGGCCGATGGATTTTCTGGAAAGACGTGCTACTTCCAGACCTACCGCTTCACACATACGGCGGATCTGACGGTTTTTACCTTCACGGATAGTCATTTCCATAACTGTTCTTTCGTCTTCTTCAGCTACAACACGGATAATTGCTGGCAGTGTTTTGCTACCATCATCCAGATAAACACCGTCTGTCAGTGCAATCATCTGTTCTTCGCTTGCTTTTGGATGAACAGTTACACGGTACATTTTTGATACATGGTGTGATGGGTGAGTCAGTTTGTTAGCCAGTTCACCATCATTAGTAAACAGCAGCATACCTTCACTGTCTTTATCCAGACGGCCTACTGGGTATACTCTTTCAGGAATTTCACTGATAAGATCCATTACTGTTTTTCTGCCACGGTCATCTTTTGCAGTAGTGATGTAACCACGTGGTTTATGCATCATGTAGTATTTGTATTCTTTCTTTTTGGATGGACGGATAGTTCTGTCGTCTACCTGCAGTACGTCAGCGTTCAGGTCCATTTTATCACCCAGTTTTACAGGGCGGCCATTAAGTTTTACGCGGCCTTCCAGGATAATCTGTTCTGCCCGGCGACGGGAGCACAGACCCATATCAGCCATAGCTTTCTGAATTCTTGTATCTCTCATTTTTTCTCCAATTATATATCTTGTTTATTGTATTGATAACTGCCGTAATCGGCAGAAGCTTGCGTTTTTAGAATTTTTCAGCAGATGTATCAGCTGGTCTGATAACATCAGCATCTTTTTTGGTTTTAGAAGAAACCAGTGCTTCCAGTTTGTCTATAACCTCCGGCATAAGATTGATAAGACGGTCTATTGTCCGATTGCCTTCTGCAACCTGCATAAATTTAACACCTGTGCCGTTTACTACCAGAAAACCTACAGGTGTAATAGATGCACCGGAAGATGCTGCGCCACCAAAAAGGTCTTTCTGTTTTTCTGTAGCAAAATCTGTACCACCTGACACGAAACCAAAACTGATTTTGGATACAGGAATGATTGTCACGCCTGCTTCTGTAGTAATAGGTGTACCGATAACTGTGTTGGAATCAACCAGCTCACGCATTTTGCCCAATGTATTAGCCATAAGTTCCTGTACTGTATTCTGTTTGTCCATGGTTAAATCTCCTTCTGTGGGGCGTTGTCAGCCTTTTTATAATTATTGGTAATAAGAACGTATTGTGTATATGCGTAATATACCGCCACCAGCAACAATACCGGGCTGGCGGTTATTTTACTGTAAAAATAAATCGCATCACTGTATCTGCCGGCAAAGTCTGCCACAAATACCGGGCTTTTAAAGTATATCTGCATGTGTTTCTGCAGGAAAACACTCAATGCGTAAAAAGCATTTGTCACTGCACCATACAGTTTCTGTGTGGAGTGTATATCTGTTCCGTTAACTGGTACAGTAAAAGACACATCGCGAAATTTTATAGCACGGAAAACTCTCCGCATTATACCTTTTGCTGACGAAACAACCTGTTTTACCAAGTCCATGGAAAACTGTATATCATTCAATGGACCAGTTGTCTTTTCTTTTTCTGTCCGCACAGTTTCTTCTTTTTTACCGTCAGTTTTCTTCTGCAGAAAAGATGGAATCGGATATAATGTAAATTTAAACCAGGCTATATTTACCTGTGCTATAAACCCGTCACGGGCAGAATATTCCACCCAGAAATGTCGAGGCACCAGTATCAGCCACAACAGCAGAACTATCAGCAGCAGTAACAGGATACCGATAACAGACAATATTTTAAATAATATGGTCATTGGATTCATCCTCTAAAGATAAGTCGTCTGTAGACAGCTGTCCTTCTTTTTCCACTTTTACTTTAGGTAACTGTGCAAGGCTGGAAAGAGAAAAACTACGGAGAAATACATCTGTAGTTCTGTAGCTGAGTGGTCTGCCCGGTATTTCCAGACGACCTGCTTCTTCAATCAGGTTTCTTTCCAGCAGAGTTTTTACACTGGATGATGAATCAACGCCACGTACCTGTTCAATAAACGCACGGGATACTGGCTGATTATACGCAATAATCGCCAATGTTTCCATAGCTGCATTTGACAGCGGGGTATTCTTTTTCACACTGAATGCTTTGTATACAATATCAGATGTGTCAGGGCTGGTAGCAAAACACACACTTTCTGTATTGTGCACCAGCATAACGCCTGAATCTGCGTGATTGTATTTTTCTTTAAGCATGTCCAGTACATATACCAGCTGTTTTTCATCTATTTCCAGTACAGTCATCAGTTCCTGACAACCGATACCTTCACCAGAAGCAAAAATAACTGCCTCTGCTGCTCTTATACTTTCCTGTATTGTCATTCGATTTCCTTTCCTTTACGCAGTAATTTCATACCGCCTTCAGCATCTACAGATACCCTGTGGGCACGTACCAGTTCCAGCACCGCCAGAAACATAGCCACAGCCTCACTACGTGATTTAACACCAGCAAAAGCTGCGTGTATTGAATCAACATTTTTTCTGATAAGATTTTTCAGCAAAATATAGATTTTTGACGAAACTGAAACCACTGGAGCGTTTACAATAGGTTCGAAACGTTCTGTTGGCGGTGGTGTACGATTAAGACTGCGGTCTGCCAGACGGGCATAACCTTTTATCAGATCCTCCACCGGATGTATAAGACTATAACTGTAATCTTCGTCTATAGTCTGTGCGGGACGCAGGAATATTCTGTCGCCTACAAATCTGGCTTTCATCAGTTCTGCAGCTCTTTTAGCCCGTGAGTACTCTACCAGCTGACCCTGCAGTTCTGCTTTCAGTTTTTCGCCTTCGTCATCTTTTGGCAACAGATACACAGATTTCAGATAAATAAGTCTGGCTGCCATATCGATAAATTCACTGGCTGTGTCCAGATCTGTATCAACTGTATTGTTGATAACCTCCAGATACTGGTTGATGATGGTAATTATCTCTACATCAGCAATACTCATTTTATTTTTTGAAATGAGTTCCAGCAATAAATCCAGAGGACCTTCAAAATCTTCTATTTTATAATTAATCCGTGCCATCCGGTCTCCTTAAAGAATAATGTTTAATATCATATTCAGAATAATTTCCACAAAGAATGTAAGCTTATTAAGCACAAACAACACTGCATTGGCAAGTAAATTCAGCGGTGTATCAAACACGCCCAGCATCAGTAACAGAAATACAGCCATAAATATCTGCTGTTCATATTCCATTATTTTGAAATAAAGCCTGTCGCTTAAAAAATAATTGAATATGCGTGAACCATCGAAAGGTGGAAATGGCATCAGGTTGAAAATAGCCAGTGATATATTGATGGTTGTCATTGTGGAAAAAACTGTATACAGAGTAGATACTACTGTTCCGAATCCTGTAATAAATCCTACGAACATCAGAATTTTTGAAATTATAAGGCTGATTGTTGCCAGCGCAAGATTAGACAATGGACCTGCAGCAGCAGAGATAGCCATACCTTTCTTTCTGTCTTCAAAATTCATAGGGTTTATCGGTACAGGTTTTGCCCAGCCTATACCGGTAAAAATCATAGCAATACTGCCCATCAGGTCAAAATGCGCCATAGGGTTAAGTGTGAGGCGGCCTCTGTATCGGGCTGTAGGGTCCCCCAGCTTGTCTGCTGTCCATGCGTGGGCCGCTTCGTGAACCGGGATTGTAATAAGTAATACAATAGCTCTTATAACTATTGTTAAAGGATTTAATCTAAGCATAATAACATCTCCTCAAACTATTATTATATCGGTTAAATTACAAATTTTCAAGATGTATTTGCCATACCAATAATGACATACATATTATAAAATAAGTATGTGATGAACAGAAAAAATATAAAAGCAAAATTCATAAAATTTTTTTTGATTTTTTGTAAAATTTTACTTGATATTCTTGTTTATTTGTGCTAAACTAATTGAGCAATTAAAAATGTCTGTTTTCTATTGCAAAATGGAAAACAATCTGTTATAATGATATAGTTATCAAATTTTAGGAGGTGCAACAGAATGGCAAAATGTGATTGTTGTGGCAAGGGTGTAGCTTTTGGTATCAAAGTTTCTCACTCACACAGACGCTCTAACAGAGCTTGGAAACCAAACGTAAAGAGAGTTAAAGCTATCGTGGACGGTTCTCCACGTTATATTCACGTATGCACCAGATGTCTTCGCTCTGGTAAGGTTACAAGAGCTATCTAATTAACTACTTGAAAACGTTGCTGACCTCTTTGCAGGTCAGCTATTTTTTTGCCCGGAGGTACGGTATGGAAAGAAAATCAAAGAATAATCTAACCCATTACGCTATACTTTTCTGCGGCGCAGCAATACTGTCTTTTGGGCTATTCAACATACACAGCCGCAGCCGGATTACAGAAGGGGGCGTTCTGGGTACTGTACTGCTGATAAATCACTGGCTGGGAATTTCGCCAGGCATAACCAACCCTATATTGGATATGTGTTGCTACCTGCTGGGCTGGCGCATGCTGGGAAACAGTTTCCTGAAAAACGCTATATTCGCTTCCCTTTCCTTTTCAGCATGTTATAACATCTGGGAAACTATAGGATATGTACTGCCTGACATGAGCTCAACCCCACTTTTAGCCGCTATTACCGGCGCAATATTTGTTGGCGTTGGTGTTGGCATAGTTGTCAAAAAAGGCGGTGCCTGTGGCGGTGATGATGCCCTGGCAATGGTAATTTCAAAAGTTACCGGCTGGCGCATTGCACAGGCATATATAATTACAGACATTACAGTACTGATACTGTCACTGTCTTACATACCATTCGGTAAAATCATTTATTCTTTGCTGACAGTTACATTGTCCAGCCGAATAATAGATAAAATACAGTATTTTGATTTTTAACAGAGTATCAATGATACTCTGTTTTTATTTTGTAATACTTTTGTAGCGAAAATTTAACTACTTATATAAAAATTTATGCTAATATAAAATTATAATACGGGGGTAGGCTATGAAAAAACTACGTTTTATCATAATAAATATTTTCATTTTCTGTATGTTACCTGTAGTTGCCCATGCAGATATGGCACCAAAACCACAAATAACTATAAAACTGGAAAACGCACCAGAATGTGTGTATTATATGGACTTACTGTCTCCAGTTTATGAAAGCTGGTTGTTGCAGAATCCAACTCCCAATGATGAAATGGCATCAAAATATGATAACCATATGTTGCAACAGCTTTTCACTATGGCAGATGAAGGATGGTTTCCTGTGCTTACAGAACAATATTCCCTGACATGGGGTGAACTTACATCCGACAACGGCGTTCACACATTTTCGTATCTTCCGCCAAGCAAGTTCAAAATCATTGTCGTTACTGATAGTGGCGATATTTCAATAAGCGAAACCATAGACAGAAAAACTTTCCGTACCACTCTTACAGTGGATTATAACACCATGAAATATACCAGACAGCCCGTGTGGCAAGTATATCCGGTACAGTTTCTGTCATCCTTTATTCCGACAATAATAATTGAATATCTTGTATTGTTGGCTTTCAGACTGAAAAACAAAAATAATATAAAATATTTCCTGATTGCAAATACCACTACACAGCTGGCCTTAAACATTGTCATTTCCACGATGATGATAAAAGACGGGTGGGGAGCTTTTCTGTTTGGTTGGCTATTGTTACTGGCACCAGAGGCACTGATAGCTATCGTAGAAGGATTTGCCTACAGCAAAAAATTTACTGACTGTGAGGCAGACTGGCGGTATAAATACGGAATCCGGGCTAACATCGTCAGTGCACTGTCTACACTGATTTTTCTTCAGCCTATGCTGGACAATATGGCAAGAATAGCGGGATTTTAACTTAAACAAAAACAGGGCTTATGCCCTGTTTTTTTATTTCTTTTTCCTTTCTGCCTTTTTGGCTGTAGGTTTGCTGTTTTTAATGTTTGTTGCAGAAGAAATATGCGTCTGTACTGCCTGATTCACTTTATCTACAGGAGCAGGCGTTACCTCGTACCAACCTTTAGACTGCATATTCTCAAAAATTTTAAACTGTATGTCATGTTCTTCAGCCAGAATCTTCATAAGCTTTGCCTTTGATGCTTTTGTGGCACATTCGCCGGCATAGTTATTATAGTTTGATGCTATAAATTTCTGTGTAGACAGCATATCTGTCATTATAGTTTTATCGTCGTAAGCCATAGTCCCCTCCTACTGAATCTGTGCAAAAATAGTATTGAAATGTTCCTGATGTCGCTCTGCAGCCTCTTTGCACAGTTTTTTCAGTTCAGGGTCTTTACAATTCTGAGCATAATAGTTGAATTTGTCTATCGCAGCTTTTTCCTGAGTAAGCAGCTCATTATATGCACCCAGTTCTTTTTCGGTTATTTTTTTCATAAGATAATTTATCCTTTCATAATTTAATTATAGTATTGAAAAGATAAGTTAAAATATTCAATAAAAAAAGACAGGTATATTACCTGTCTTTTATTTTATTATTTTTTCTTCTGGCCTATTTTATTTTCAGTGCCATTCATAATACGAACTATATTTGAACGATGTGCATAAACAATAACCGCTGGGAAAATAACCGCTGCTACCAGGTTTGGTATAGAGGAATAACCCATGAAATAAGCTACGAAAGTAAATACTGTGTAGCCCATTACGCAGAGGATAGATGCCAGAGATACCATTTTACTTGCAACAAGAATCAGTGCCCACATAATAAACGCCATTGAAGTTGTTACAGGGGTGGCAGCCATCATGGCACCGAATGCAACACTGATACCTTTGCCACCTTTAAAGCCGAAGTAAACAGGCTTCAGATGACCTAAAAGAGCACCGCCTACTGCAGCATATACAGCAACATCCCTGAAGAAATTATATTCTTCAAAAGTCATATTCATTATTGGCCAGTACTGTGCCATCATCATTCTTGCAAATATAACAGCTGCAACACCTTTGAAAAAGTCGCCTGCAAAAGTAGCAAAAGCCGCAGGTTTGCCAAAAGTACGCATCATGTTGGTCATGCCTGCATTGCCAGAACCAAACTCACGTATGTCTTTTTTGAATACAGCTTTACTGATAACAATGGCAAAGCTGATTGAACCGATAAGGTAGCTGATTATAAATATTACAGCCAGTTTCCGGTAAATCATAAATTATTCTCCTCTTTCACGGATAATCAGTCTGAGTGGTGTACCTTCCAGACCAAACACTTCTCTTATCTGATTTTCAATATAACGCTGGTAAGAGAAATGGAACAGTTCTTTACTGTTACAGAATGCAACAAAGGTTGGTGGACGTGTGGAAATCTGTGTCATGTAGTAGATTTTCAGACGTTTACCTTTGTCACTTGGTGGCTGTACACGAGCAACTGCTCTGGCCAGAATGTCATTAAGAACACCTGTAGTTGTTCTGAAGGAGTTCTGGTCATCTACAAATTTGATGAGCTCAAACAGTTTGTCCAGACGCTGACCTGTCTGTGCTGAAATAAAAATCATAGGTGCATAGGACATAAATTTAAAGTGTTCCATGAGTTCTTTTCTCATGTTGTCCATTGTTTTGTCGTCTTTTTCAACTGCATCCCATTTATTTACTGCAATAATACATGCTTTGCCCTGTTCATGAGCGTAACCTGCAATTTTGGAGTCCTGTTCAGTAAAGCCAACTGTGCCGTCAATCATGATAACACAAACTTTACTGCGGTCAACTGCAGCAAGAGCACGGATAACAGAATATCTTTCAACACCGTCATCAACGTTGCCGCGTTTTCTCATACCCGCTGTATCTGTAAAGATAAATTTACCATGTTTGTTTTCAATGTAGCTGTCTACAGCATCACGTGTTGTACCGCTTTCGTCACGAACAATCATTCTGTCCTGACCAAGAATCTTATTTACAAGACTGGATTTACCTACATTTGGACGGCCGATAACTGCAACGGAAATTTTTTCGTCTTCATCATCTTCCTCTTCGCTGTAATCGATGTATTTGAAACATTCATCCAAGATATCACCTGTGCCATGACCATGTACGGATGAAACCGGGAATGGTTCACCAAGGCCCAGTGAATAAAAGTCGTAAATATCGTCTGGTACGCCACCGATAGTATCGCATTTGTTTACAACCAGTACAACCGGTTTGCCGCTTTTAAGGAGCATAGTGGCAACGTCATAGTCATTGGCAGTAACACCACTGCGGATATCAGTAACAAAGAGTATAACATCAGCTGTATCAATAGCTATCTGTGCCTGCCGTTTGATGTGGCGCAGGATAGTGTTGTTGTCTTTTGGTTCGATACCACCAGTGTCTACAAGAGTGAATTTTTTATCCAGCCATTCGCCTTCAGCATAGATTCTGTCGCGGGTCACACCCGGTGTATCTTCTACAATGCTGATACGGGTACCGATAATTTTATTAAACAGTGTGCTTTTACCTACATTAGGGCGGCCCACTATCGCAATCATTGGTTTTGCCATATTCTTCTCCTTTACTTTCTATATTTCTGTGCCCAGCAGTCTCTGTGCCATCTGCATACCATCATTGGCGTAAAATTCTACTTTCACACCCAGTTCAGATTCCAGATCAGCAGGAGTATTATCATCCAGGAACATATCCTGTTCACTGCGCAGCATATCGTTACACAACAACAGTGTACCGGATTTCAGCCTGCCTTTCAGCTGGTCTATAAGGTCTGTGGCGGTGATAAGGCCTGAAACCCATACATTTCCGCCAAAGAAATTGTTTTTGATTTTATGAACTGTAATATCCAGTTTTCTGCCAAGTTTTTCTTCCGCTATACGGATAATTTCACAGAACACCGGATACATTGCTTCGCCTGTGGCAACGTCAGCTGATATAGGATTTACATTACCCTTGCTGTAGTCAACTTCGTCAGCGAAGCTGTCGATAATTGTGCGCACCATGCCTACGCCGTTTTCAATCTGTGGGAATGAGCCATAATATTCGACTGGTGGAACAGGAAGCCCTGCACGGAGATAAAATTCGTCAGAAAGGTAAACCTGTCTGTCGCCGTGTTCTTTGTAAAATTCTTCTGTAAGCTGATTTACCTGCCGGATAACCTGTGCGCAATCTTCTGCTGAGAAAGTTTCAACTTCTGCCAGGCCTTCACGGTAACGTGTTTTCCCTACCGGAACAATTGAACAGCTGGCTACCTGTGGATACAGGCTCTGTAGTCTTCTGATGCTGTTTTCCAGATTTTTGCCGTCATTTACATTTTTACACAGAACAATCTGTGTGTTCATTACTATACCGGCATCATAGAATTCCTGCATCAGATCATTGATTTCAGCCGCACGTGGGTTTTTCATCATAAACACACGTAGCTGTGGATCAGTAGTGTGGACAGAAATATTTATAGGTGAAATTTTCATCTGTTTTATTCTGTCAATTTCACGGCGTGAAAGATTGGTGAGGGTAATATAGTTACCAAAAAGAAATGACAATCTTTCATCATCATCTTTGAAATACATATCTTTGCGCAGACCTTTTGGTAGCTGATCCACAAAACAGAAAATGCATTTATTTTTACATGAATGCTGTTTATCGATAAGATATGTATCAAATTCCAGACCGAGTGGAGTGTAGGCATCAGCTTTTTTCAGGCTGATTTGCACTTTTTCACCATCGCGTTCCAGCAATATATCCAGCTGAATGTCGGTGGAATAAAACTGCAGGTCCATCATATCAAATATTTCGCCGCCATTGATGCTGATAAGCATGTCGCCAGCGCGTATACCGTATTTTTCTGCCGGACTTCTCCGGTCTATACCTGTAATGCGTACTGCCATAGTCCCTCCATCTGATAATATTTTTACTATCTTAATATTATATCATATTTTTGTGTGCATTTCCACTAAAAATATAATGTATCATATATTTATCATAAATAGACAAAAAAATAAAAGGGCAGGAAGACCTACCCTTGATTGCTGATTTATAAAAGAATTAAGCTTCTTTTTTGATAACAGCCTTGCCTTTGTAATAACCGCAAGATTTGCAAACTCTGTGTGGAAGTGTCAATTCGCCGCACTGTGGGCATTTTACGAATGATGGAGCTTCGAGTTTCCAAACATTTGATCTTCTTTTATCTCTTCTTGCTTTTGAAAGTTTT
>JAFYPL010000039.1 GCA_017547525.1 Oscillospiraceae bacterium | reverse complement strand
GAGCTCTTCTTCAGTACGACGAAAACCTTCGTCCAGCACTGAAAAAAGCAGGCTTCCTCACACGTGACCCACGTATGAAAGAAAGAAAAAAATACGGTCTCAAAGCTGCTCGTCGCGCACCACAGTTCTCCAAACGTTAATAAAACGCCTATTTTTAGACTTTTATTTTCACTTAAAAATTCGGTAAAGTGGCTATTTTACTGGGATTTTTGGAAATGTGAGTGTTTGTGAAAATTGCTGAATATGGCTACGAATGTAGCAAGTATGTAGCAAAAATGTAGCAAATTTAAGATGAAATTAAGGACACTTTTAATCGGTAAAACGATTGGAAGTGTCCTTTTGTTTTATATTTTATTTATAGCTTTTACCAGTTCTCCAATATCAAGATGTGTATTTACTTTTTCGGTTAAGGTCATAGCTCCGGCATGTCTTACAATCTTTTTTATTGTGGTTTGGTCTACTCCGGCTTCCACAAGCATGGATATACAAGTATGTCTGCAACAATGAGGAGTATAGTTATAATTAAGATTCTTCATCAATGGTTTAAAGTAGCTGTCATAATAGTTTCTATAAGCGAATTTTCTGCCATATTCATTATGCAATAGGTAGTCGCATCTATTATCATTGTTGTACCAAAAATTGAAAAAAGGAAGTATTTTGTCGGCAAACAACAGCTGAAACAGTTCCAAAAAGAGGGTCAGTTTGATAGAAAAAAACAAATAAAATTTGACATAGAAAGATAAAAGGGTGTCACTAATGACACCCTTTTTCAACTATTCAATTGGCAGAACAAATTACAGGACGGAGCCAAACTAGATAGATGAATTTGAATTTATCTGACAGTGTACAATTTAATAATCATTCCCAAAGAGTCAAATTTTTTCAGTTTGGCTCTTGTTTTTTTATCACATCAAATATTTGACCTAAATTTTACATACTATGTATTTTTGATTTCACATAAGGACCATAAAATATGAATTGTAGCAATCAAACAAATGCACACACATTGTCTAAAAGGAGACACACAAAATGAAAAAGATTATTTCTATGATGGTAGCAACTGTTCTTGCACTTGCAATGATGACAGGCTGCAGCAATAACAATACAACAACAGGTTCCGTTTCTACAGATGGTTCCACATCTATGGAAAAGGTTATCGGTGCTCTGGGTGAATCTTTCCAGAATGACACAGGCATCACATTTACATACAACCCAACAGGTTCAGGCTCTGGTATCAAAGCTGTACAGGAAGGTCGTTGCGACATCGGTCTTTCTTCCCGTGCTCTGAAAGATGCAGAAAAAGAAGCTGGTCTTACAGCAACAGTTCTTGCATTTGACGGTATCGCAATTATCGTAAACCCAGAAAACCCAGTAAATGATATGAGCGTTGAAACAATCGCAAAAATCTACAATGGCGAAATCACAAACTGGTCTGAAATCGGTGGCAACGATGCTGAAATCGTACTGATTGGTCGTGAAGCTGGCTCTGGCACAAGAGATGGTTTTGAAGCTATCACAAAAACAGAAGATGCTTGCAAATATCGTCAGGAACTTACATCCACAGGTGACGTTATCACAACAGTTGCACAGAACCCTGGCGCAATCGGATACGCATCAGTTGCATCTGTAAAAAGCACAGTTAAAGCTGTAACAGTAGACGGTGTAGAAGCAACAGAAGCAAACATCAAAGATGGCAGCTATGTAGTACAGAGACCATTTGTACTGGTAACAAAAGCTGACACAGCTCTCAGCGAATCTGCTCAGAACTTCTTCGACTACATCACATCTGCAGATGCAAACGCAATCATCTCTGCAGCTGGCGTAGTTCCTGCAAACTAAGATAATTCGCAGATGCGACGGTTATGCTACTAACCGTCGCTCTAACTGCTATGAGGAAAAACAATGAAGAAAAATCAGTTTATTGAAAAATTAATCCACGGCATTTTTCTGTTGCTGGGGCTGATTACTGTAGGCTGTGTACTGCTTATTACAGTTTACCTTGTAATCTCTGGTATTCCAGCAATAAAAGAAATAGGTTTTGTAGATTTCTTGTTTGGCAAGGAATGGGCTTCCACAGCATCAGAACCTAAATACGGTATTCTGCCATTTATCCTTACAAGTATCTATGGCACAGCTGGTGCTATTATAATCGGTGTTCCAGTTGGTTTTATGACAGCCGTTTACCTTTCAAAAATGGCTTCCCCTAAAGTAAAGTCTGTTATGCAGGCGGCTGTCAGCTTGCTGGCTGGTATACCATCCGTAGTATACGGCTTGGTTGGTATGCTGGTGCTTGTGCCTGGCATCCGTAAAGTTTTCAATGTACCAGACGGTGCAAGTTTATTGGCGGCAATAATTGTTCTTGCAATTATGATTCTGCCATCAATTATCAAAATGTCCATCACAGCCCTTGATGCGGTGCCAAAAGAATACGAAGATGCATCCCTTGCACTTGGTGCAACACCAATAGAAACATATTTCAAAGTTTCTGTACCAGCGGCTAAAAGCGGTATTGCAGCGGCTGTTGTGTTGGGCGTAGGCCGTGCAATCGGTGAAGCTATGGCTGTTATGATGGTAGCGGGTAATGTACCTAATATGCCAGACTCTCTGTTTCAGAGTGTTCGATTCCTGACAACTGCTGTATCCAGCGAAATGTCCTACTCCAGCGGTTTACAGCGTCAGGCACTGTTCTCCATCGCATTGGTACTGTTCCTGTTTATTATGCTTATAAACGTAACACTTAATTTCTTCCTGAAAAGAGAAAAGGAATAAAATATGTTAAATCAATCATTATCTCCAAAAAGAAAACGCTATGAAATGACTATGAAGGCGTTGATGCTGGTATCAGCTGGATTGACAGCCGCTTTGGTACTGTTTCTGCTGGTATATGTTCTGTCACAGGGTATACCAAACATCACTTGGGAACTGCTGTCAACTAAACCAAGTTACCTGACAGAAAGAATCGGTATTCTTCCAGATATACTCAATACGGTTTACATAGTACTGGCTACCCTTGTAATTGTACTTCCACTGGGCGTTGGAGCGGCAATCTATCTTACAGAATATGCATCCAACAAAAAGATGGTTGCACTTATCGAATATGCCGCAGAAACTCTGTCTGGTATTCCATCAATCATTTATGGTCTGGTTGGTATGCTGTTGTTTTCCAACAGTATGGGTACTTGTCTTATGGCTGGTGCACTGACACTTGTTATTATGAACCTGCCAACTATTATGAGAACGACACAGGAAAGTTTAAAAACTGTGCCACAGTCTTATCGTGAAGGTGCATTCGGTCTGGGCGCTGGTAAATGGCGTGTGGTGCGCACAGTTGTTCTGCCAGGTTGTGTTGACGGTGTAATCACAGGTTGTATCCTGTCTGTAGGTCGAATTCTGGGTGAATCAGCTGCACTGCTTTTCACAGCTGGTTTTGCACACGCAGTAAATGGTCTTATCACAGGTCTTACAGCACCTGGCGCAACACTTACAGTTGCTCTTTATGTATATGCAAAAGAACAGGGCGAATTTGGTGTAGCTTTTGCCATTGCGGCAATTCTTATGGTGCTGACAGTTATTATCAACTTTGCGGCTACACTTGTACAGAAACACTTTGCTAAAAGGAGAAGTATATGAGTAATATAATTACAGTAAAAGATATGAACCTGTGGTATGGTGACCATCAGGCTCTTCATAATATAAATATCGAAATTCCAGAAAAAAGCATCACAGCTTTTATTGGTCCATCTGGTTGTGGTAAGTCCACATTTCTTAAAACACTTAACAGAATGAACGACCTTATCCCAAGTGTAAAAATCACAGGTGACATTCGTTACAACGATGCAGATATCTTTGGCAAGGATGTTGATGTAAACAGCCTGAGAAAAGAAATTGGTATGGTTTTCCAGAAACCAAACCCATTTCCAATGAGCATTTATGACAACGTTGCTTATGGTCCACGTACACACGGCATTACAAACAAAGCACAGCTTGATGAAATTGTAGAACGTGCACTGCGTGATGCGGCTATCTGGGACGAAGTAAAAGACAGACTTAAAAAGAATGCTCTGGGTATGTCTGGTGGTCAGCAGCAGAGACTTTGCATTGCACGTGCGCTGGCAGTACAGCCTAAAATTCTGCTTATGGACGAACCTACATCAGCTCTTGACCCTATCTCCACTTCCCGTATTGAAGAACTGGTTATGGAACTTAAAAACAAATACACTATTGTTATGGTTACACACAATATGCAGCAGGCTCTGCGTGTATCTGACAACACAGCGTTCTTCCTTTTGGGTGAACTGGTGGAATTTGGCAAAACTGATGATATTTTCTCACAGCCAAAAGACAAACGTACAGAAGACTACATAACAGGCAGATTCGGTTAAGGAGAAAAATATGAGAAACAGATTTGATGAACAGCTGTTCGAAATGAACAGAGAGCTTATCGAAATGGGTGCTATGTGTGAAGAAGCTATCGCTTCTGCAGTAAAAGCCCTGACTACAAGTGATATAAAACTTGCCCAGAATGTTAAAAACAACGCAGACCATATTGACCAGAAGGAACGTGACATCGAAAGTCGTTGTATGAAACTGCTTTTACACCAGCAGCCAGTTGCACGTGACCTGCGTGCTATTTCTGCGGCACTTAAAATGATTACAGATATGGAACGCATTGGTGACCAGGCAGAAGATATTGCAGAAATTGTAATCTCAATGGGTGAACATAGCATGGATGACCTTGAATTTATTGAAGAAATGGCAAGGGAAACTGTAAAAATGGTAACAGACAGTGTAGATGCTTTTGTTAAAAAGGATATTGAACTGGCACAGGCAGTAATCAGACAGGACGATATTGTAGACGACTATTTTTCAAAGGTAAAAAGTGGTATAATATCTATGATTGCAGATAACCACGCAGATGGTGAATTTGCTCTTGACCTTTTGATGATTTCTAAATATTTTGAACGTATAGGTGACCACGCAACAAATATTGCAGAATGGGTAATTTACTCTGTGACAGGTGCACACAAGGAGGCATAATTTATGATATGGTGCGTAGAAGATGACCAGAGCATCCGTGATATAGAATTATATGCACTTAACTCTGCTGGCTTTAAAACCAAGGGTTTTGAAGATGGCATCAGCTGCTGGGAAGCATTGAAGAAAGAAAAGCCAGAACTTATTGTTCTGGATGTAATGCTGCCTGGTATGGACGGTATTGAAATATTAACTAAAATGAAAGAGTCTGTGGACCTTTGCAGAATACCTGTTATTATGGCAACTGCCAAAGGTCAGGAATATGACCGTATACATGGTCTTGACCTTGGGGCAGATGACTATATGGTTAAACCTTTCAGCATTATGGAGCTGGTTTCACGCGTTAAGGCTGTAATGCGTCGCAGTCAGCCACAGCAGGTATCAAAACTGCTTAAAACAGGTGGTCTGGTTGTAAATCTGGACGAGCATACAGTTATTGCTGACGGTATCAGGGTGGATTTGACCTATAAAGAATTTGAACTGTTGCGTTTGTTCCTTTCACATCCAGGTATGGTTTATACCAGAGAACAGCTTTTTGCACAGGTGTGGAATGTGGATTACATGGGTGATTCCCGCACACTGGATGCACATATGCGTACATTGCGACAGAAGCTGGGTGATTATGGCAAATTTATTCACACAGTACGTAATGTAGGTTATCGCTGGGAGGCAAAAAATGACAAGTAAAATTTTTAAATCTATAGTGTCAGTAGCTGTTGCGGCTATCACAGCCTGTCTTGTGATTATTACAGGTGTGTTGTACAGCTATTTTGGCAATTTACAGCAGACACAGCTGAAAGATGAATTAAGCCTTGCGGCAAATGCAGTTGAACAGATGGGCGAGGGCTATCTTGAAACCCTTGATTCTGATAGATACAGACTTACTTGGGTAGATACAGACGGTACAGTAATATTTGACAGCCACGCAGATGTGGCATCAATGGAAAACCACAAAAACCGTGAAGAAATTGCACAGGCTTTCAAGCATGGTTTTGGTAGCAGTATCAGACATTCCACAACTCTTACAGAAGAAACTATATACGAAGCTGTATTGCTGGATGATGGCAGTGTTCTGCGAATTTCTGTAAGCCGTGCCACAGCAGTGGTGCTGATTTGGGGCATGGCTCAACCAATCGCTCTTGTGCTGGTGATTGCAATAGCATTGTCTGCGTGGCTTGCCCGCAGTATGGCTATGCGAATCGTAGAACCAATGAACAAGCTGAATCTGGAAAAACCATTGGAAAACGAAGCTTATGAAGAACTTTCTCCACTGCTTCGCCGTATTCACGCACAGCATCAGGAAATAAAACATCAGATGCTTACACTTAAACAGAAGCAGGACGAATTTGACCAGATTACTGGCAATATGAAAGAAGTACTGATTCTGCTGGACAACAATGGCAGAATAATCAGCATAAACCCAGCGGCAAAAAGACTTTATGAAGTACAGAAAGATTGCACTGGAGATGATTTCTTTACAATAGACCGCAAACAGGATATGCGTCTGGCAATCAATGAAGCAAACGAAAAAGGTAACGCATATTTCCATACAAAGAAAAACGGCAGAGATTATCAGTTTGATGTAAGCCGTATTGATTCAGACGGTAAAATGAGAGGTCTGGTTGTGCTGGCATTTGATGTTACTGAACAGGTAAACGCCGAAAAGCACCGCAGAGAATTTACAGCCAATGTATCTCACGAGCTTAAAACTCCACTGCAGACTATTATCGGTTCTGCAGAGCTTATGGAAATTGGTATAGTAAAAGAGGAAGATATGCCTCGCTTTGTTAAAACTATCAGACGGGAAGCCACACGACTGGTATCTCTGATTGATGATATTATCCGCCTTTCACAGCTGGACGAAGGTGCAGAAATGCAAACAGAAGATGTATCTCTGAAAGTGGTTGCTGAAGAAGTAAAAGAAACACTTTCAGATGCCGCTAAACTGAAAGGTGTCCAGGTTGAACTGTCTGGTGATGACGGTCTAATCAAAGGTGTGCGCAGATTACTTTACGAAGTAGTGTATAACCTTTGTGACAATGCCATCAAATATAACAAATCTGGTGGCTGGGTAAAAATAGCTGTAGAAGAAACTGATAACAATGTAAAGCTTTCTGTTTCTGACAATGGTATGGGTATTCCAGCTGAACACCACGAAAAAATCTTTGAACGTTTTTACCGTGTGGATAAAAGCCATTCCAAACAGTCTGGTGGCACAGGTTTGGGACTGTCTATCGTAAAACACGCAGTTCAGTACCACCACGGAAAAATCAGCATCGAAAGCCAGCCAGATGTTGGCACAACAATTTCTGTAGTGTTCGACAAGGTTTGAGTTAAAAAATACATCACATAGATACAAAAGCCAGAGCAACCGCTCTGGCTTTCATATTTTTACTTTAGCATTTACAAAAGTTGTGCGAAATTAACTTATTAACGAAAAAGATGCTGGTAAATATCTTTTATAACTAATTGTTATTTCTCAATACCACAGTTCACATGGTGTTTTTAAGGTGTGGTGAATTAACTTTAGTAATATTCGTGTATAGTGCAAAAGGTTCAATTTTCCTTTATTTTACTGGGGTTTACTTATACCCAAACGTTAATTGTTGGTTTACAGAGATTATTATCCGCAAGGATTATATGCAGAAAACTCCCGAAATTTCGGGAGTTTTCTTTTTTATGCATATTTTGGGTTTCAAATATAGTAAGTCGGATGGGATATGTGTTATACTGATAAAAAAACAGTAAAAGAGTGATTGTATGAAAACTAGAATAGAAAATGTAACAGTTGTTACTATGGATGCTGATTTTAATTATTACGAAAATGGGTGTGTTGTTATTGAGAATAACAGTATTATAGCAATAAATGATTATTCCACGGATGTGGATAAAATTATTGATGGTAAAAAAGGCATATTGATGCCAGGTATGGTAAATACACATGCACATATGGGTATGGTGCCTTTCCGTGGTCTGGGGGATGACTGTGCTGACCGCCTGCGCCGATTCCTTTTCCCACTGGAAGCGGCTGCCATGACTGAAAAGTTGG
>JAFYPL010000038.1 GCA_017547525.1 Oscillospiraceae bacterium | reverse complement strand
CGTCTTTCTTCTTTTTCTACCCAGATAGAAGATTTGAATTCGTTAGCTTTCTGGATAAAGAAAGTAGCTGGACGAGCGTGTAAACCTACCTGATTTTCAACTGTAACATCTTTGTAAAACATTATATAATCTCCTCATATATGAAATGATTTATTATTTTTCGATACGAACATATTTTATAACAATATATAAAAATAGTCAACAAATCTACGGCATTTTATCCATAATGACTATTTAAAACAATACTATTAATACAAAAGTTTGTCTATTTTGCCACTTACTTTTCAACATCTTTATCAGTTTTGAACAACTTGGCGTAAAGGTCCGGTCTTTTGGCTTTTGTACGGTTTATAGAGTCCTGTTTACGGTACTCTTTTATGTTTTTTTCGTGACCTGACAAAAGCACATCCGGCACTTTTCTGCCGTGCCATTCGTAAGGGCGTGTATACTGTGCGTGCTCCAGAAGGCCGTTGTAATGGCTTTCTTCTGTAAAGCCTTCTTCGCTTTTCAATACACCTGGCAGCATACGACACACTGCATCTGTAATAACCAGCGCAGGCAGTTCACCACCTGTAAGAACAAAGTCGCCGATAGAGATTTCCATATCTGCGATTTCTTCTATTATTCTCTCATCAATGCCTTCGTAATGACCACATACAATGGTAATATTTTCTTTCTGTGCAAGTTCTCTTGCCAGCTGCTGGTCGAACACTCTGCCTGCGGCTGTAGTGAAAATAACGAAAGGTTTTGATGAAGATTCTTCAGCGATAACACGGCAACAGTCATAAACAGGCTGTGCCTGCATAACCATGCCGTGACCACCACCGTAAGGTGTATCGTCTACGTTTCTGTGTTTGTTGAGAGTGTAATCTCTGATATTGAATGTCTTTATTTCCACTTTACCTGCATTTTTGGCACGGCCGATAATGCTGGTGTTAAGCACAGCTTCACACATTTCAGGAAATAAAGTAGCAATATTAATCCTCACTGAACATACCCTCTATAACTTTTATTTTAATGATTTTGTTTTCGATATCTGTGCCCATCAGAAATTCATCTACTGCAGGGAACATATATTCCTTTCCATCATTGCCATCGATATAATAGATATCACTGGCACCAAGGTTTTTTACGTCTCTCAGTGTGCCGATTTCTTCTGATGTTTCGCCGTTTACAATTTTGCAACCGATAAGGTCTGCAACAAAGTAAAAGCCTTCTTCCAGCTCGATTTCGTCCCTGTTCAGGTAGATAACCTGACCGATGAGATTGCGTGCAAGTTCTGTATTGTCAATACCTTCAAACTGAATAAGTACCATACCTTTATGAGTTCTTACACTTGATGCTTTAAGGCGCTGGAAATGCATTTTATTTTTTTTGATATAAAATGTATCAAACTCTTCCAGAAATTCCGGATAGTCTGCCCATGGGTAAACCTTTACTTCACCGTGAATACCGTGAAGGGATGTGATTTCCCCTGTTTCAATGTAGTTCATACCGACCTCTTTAAAACAATTAATAAACAGATTTAAATCTGTGTCAGTTAATAAAATACGGGTGCTTCCAGGTAAGGAGCACCCGATAATTTATATTAGTCTATTTCCACAACTACCTTTTCACCTGAACGGTTTGCGGCAGCTCTTACAACTGTGCGGATAGCTTTTGCAATACGTCCCTGTTTGCCGATAACTCTGCCCATATCGTCAGCAGCAACTGTCAGGTGGTAAACTACCACACCTTCAGCATTTTTTTCATCTGCTGTAACTTTTACTGCAGCTTTATCTTCTACAAGGCCTCTTGCAATGTTAACCAATAACTGCTCCATTACAAGCCTCCGGAATTAGATAATGTTGTTTTTCTTCAGAAGAACTTTAACTGTATCTGTTGGTTGTGCACCGTTAGCAATCCAAGCTTTTGCTTTTTCTGCGTCAATAGCAACTACTGCTGGTTCTTTAGTTGGATCGTAAGTACCGATTTCTTCGATAAATCTACCATCTCTTGGGAAACGGGAATCAGCAACTACTACACGATAGAAAGGAGCTTTTTTAGCGCCCATACGACGAAGTCTAATTTTTACAGCCATCTTTATTTACCTCCATAAGAATTGTCTATATTAAACGCTTTTGCGCCAAATATACCATTACTGTGTCTGTGTTTAAAATTGATTTTGTTGATTATCTGCCTCTCAACATTCTGTTGAAGGCCTTTGGATTTTTTGTGAACTGTTTCATCATTTTCTGCATCTGTTCGAACTGACGAAGCAGTTTGTTTACTTCCTGTACTGATGTACCGGAACCCCGAGCTATTCTTCTTTTTCTTTTTGCATCAATGATGGAAGGTTTTTCTCTTTCCTTCTTTGTCATTGACTGAATAATAGCTTCTATTCTTTTCAGCTCTTTTTCAGCTTTTTCTTCATCATCTGCACTGATAGATGCGCCGCCTGGCATCATTGACAGCATTGATGAAATACCACCCATTTTTTTAACCTGACGGAACTGTTCAAGCATATCGTTCATGTCGAACTTGTTCTGCATCATCTTTTTGGCGGTTTCTTCAGCAGCCTTCTGGTCTACCTGGTCCTGTGCTTTTTCGATAAGAGTAAGCACGTCGCCCATGCCCAGAATACGGCTGGCCATACGGTCTGGGTGGAAAGCTTCAAGGTCGTCCAGCTTTTCACCTGTACCTACAAATTTGATTGGTTTGCCTGTTACAGCTTTAACGCTGAGCGCAGCACCACCACGTGTGTCACCATCCATTTTTGTGATGATTACACCATCCAGACCGATGGTTTCATTAAACTGTTTTGCAACGTTTACAGAGTCCTGACCAGCCATAGCATCGATAACCAGAAGTGTTTCGGATACCGGTACAGTAGCTTTAATGTTTGTCAGCTCTTCCATCAGCTGCTGGTCGATATGAAGACGACCTGCAGTGTCCAGAATCAGAATATCATTACCATAGTCTTTGGCAT
>JAFYPL010000004.1 GCA_017547525.1 Oscillospiraceae bacterium | reverse complement strand
TTTATATCGGAGGATTATTATGAACTATCGTTTAGAAAGTGACTCAGTAGGCGAAAAACAGGTTCCTATTGACGCATATTATGGTGTACAGACTCTGCGTGCATTTGAAAATTTCAATATTACAGGCAGAAAACAGCCAGCTGTTATCGTAGAATCTCTGGCAGAAATCAAAAAAGCATGTGCTATCACAAACAAAAAAGCAAATGAAGTACCTGCAGAAATCGCAGACGCTATCGTGGCGGCCTGTGATGATATTCTGGCTGGTAAATTCCATGACCAGTTTATCACAGACCCAATTCAGGGTGGTGCTGGTACATCTACAAACATGAATGCAAACGAAGTTGTTGCAAATATTGCTCTGGAAAAACTGGGCAAAGAAAAAGGTGACTACAAATTCTGTCATCCAAATGACCATGTAAATAATGCACAGTCAACAAACGACGTTTACCCAACAGCACTTAAACTGGCTATTTACAAAACAGGTAATGAACTGCTTGCTAAACTGGATGAACTGGATGTTGCGCTGATGGCTAAAGCAGAAGAATTTAAAGACATCCTGAAAATCGGCCGTACACAGCTGATGGACGCAGTGCCAATCACACTGGGTCAGGAATTCAAAGCATATGCTTCTTCTGTAAAACGCGGTAAAAGAGTTATTGCTGCTGCACTGGAAGAAATGAAAACTGTAAACATGGCTGCTACAGCTATCGGTACAGGTATCAATACAAGTGAATATTTCTTCCACCATGTTGTAGAAGAACTTTCTGCAGTTACAGGTATTGAACTTGTACAGGCTGCTGATATGGTTGATGGTACACAGAATATTGATGCATTCTCTATCGTTTCCGGCGCTCTGAAAACAATGGCAATCGCACTGTCCAAAATGGCAAATGACATCCGTCTTATGAACGGCGGTCCAAAAGCTGGCCTGGGCGAAATTACAATTCCTGCAAAACAGAATGGTTCTTCCATTATGCCAGGTAAAATCAACCCTGTTATCCCAGAAGTTCTCAATCAGTGCTGCTTCGGAGTTATTGGTAACGATATGACAGTTACTATGGCATGTGAAGCTGGCCAGCTGGAACTGAATGCATTTGAACCAGTAGTATTTGACAGAATCTACGATTCTATGAAAATGCTTATGAATGGCGTAGATACATTTATTATCAACTGTGTAAACGGTATCGTTGCAAACGAAGACAAATGTCATGATCTGCTTTACAACTCCACAGGTTTCGTTACAGCTCTGTGCCCAGTTCTGGGTTACAAAAAATCTGCTGAAATTGCAAAAGACTTCCTGAAAAACGGTACACCTATCGTTGAAGGTGCTCTGGCAGCAGGTCTTACACAGGAACAACTGGATGAAATGCTGAATCCTGATAAACTGGCGAGACAGTTTGAAAAGAAATAAATTTTCTTATATAAAAGAGGTAAATATAATGGATAAAAGAGAAAGAGCTCTCCAGGCCCATAAAGAATGGCGGGGTAAAATTGAAGTTATCTCCAGAGCAAAAGTTACAAACAGAGATGAACTGGCAGTAGCTTATACACCAGGTGTTGCAGAACCTTGTCTGGAAATCCAGAAAGATGAAAGCCTGGCTTATGAATATACAAGAAAAGGCAATCTGGTTGCTGTTATCACAAATGGTACAGCAGTACTTGGTCTGGGTGATATTGGTCCTGCGGCAGGTATGCCTGTTATGGAAGGCAAATGCGCACTGTTCAAAGAATTTGCAGGCGTAGATGCATTCCCAATCTGTGTGGATTCCAAAGATCCAGATGAACTGGTAAACGTTATCTACAAAATTTCCAAATCTTTCGGCGGCATCAACCTGGAAGATATTGGTGCTCCTACATGTTTCGAAGTTGAAAGAAGACTTAAAGAAATGTGTGATATCCCTGTATTCCACGATGACCAGCATGGTACAGCTATCGTAGTTTCTGCAGCTCTGCTGAATGCTGCAAAACTTAAAGGTAAAGAACCAGGCGAACTGAAAGTAGTTCTTAACGGTGCAGGTGCTGCAGGTATTTCTATTGCAAAACTGCTGATCGATATCGGCTTTACAAACATGACACTGTGTGATGTATTCGGCACAATCTATGAAGGTGGTCCAGCTAATACAGATGCACAGCGTGAAATGGCAAAAATCACAAACAAAGAAAAACTGGCAGGCACACTGGCAGACGCTATGAAAGGTGCAGATGTATTTGTAGGCGTATCCAGAGGCAATCTGGTTTCTGCAGAAATGGTTAAATCCATGAATGAAAAACCAATCATCCTGGCTATGGCTAACCCTACACCAGAAATTATGCCTGATCTTGCTCTGGAAGCAGGTGCTTATATCGTAGGTACAGGCCGTTCAGATTTCCCTAACCAGATCAACAATGTTTTGGTATTCCCAGGTATCTTTAAAGGTGCTCTTGCTGTTCGTTCCACTTCTATCACAGAATCTATGAAAGTGGCAGCTGCAAAAGCTATCGCTTCTGTAGTTACAGATGAAGAACTTAACCCAGAATATATCATTCCGGATGTATTTGACCCACGCGTAGCAGACGTAGTGGCGAAAGCTGTTGCAGACGAAGCAATTCGTCTGGGTATTGCAAGAATATAATCCCGATATTATACTTCCCCATGAAAAAAGCAGGGCTGAAATTCAGCCTTGCTTTTTTCCTTGATATATTTAAAAAAATTATGTATTATAAATATATTAATAAAAACGAGGGTTATTTTGAAAAAATTCAGAAAAATTTATTTGGAAATAACAAATCAGTGTAATCTGTCATGTTCTTTCTGTCCTAAAACCAAAAGACTTTCCCACTTTATGACAGTGGAGGAGTTCAATCATATAGCAACAAATGTAGCGTCTCATGGTGAAAATTTCTACTTTCACGTAATGGGAGAACCTACAGCTCATCCTCATTTTGCAGATTTTCTTAAAATATGCAGTGAAAAAGGGATGAGAGTAAACATTACCACAAACGGTACACTGTTGGATAGGGTAGGAGATGCTATAATTGCCAATAAGGTGCGTTCAGTATCTGTATCAATGCACAGCTTTGAGGCAAATGTCTTGAATAAGGATATGATAGACTATCTGGATAAAATTATGACTTTTTGCAAGAAATCCATAGGCAGTGGTGTTACTGTGGAACTGAGACTGTGGAATTTTGACCGTGAAAGTATATATGACAAAAATAAATTAAATGGTCAGATTGTTGATTATCTGGAAAAACAGTTGAAGCTTGACTTTGATTTAAGAACAGCCATGGCGGACAAATTTGACGAAATGGAAACAAGTAATAGCCGTAAATTTAATTTCCGCCTGAAAGACAGAGTTTTTCTCGGTATGGCTCAGCATTTTGAATGGCCGGATATTGATAAAACTGAAAAATATACAGAGGGATTCTGTTATGGCCTGCGAAATCAGATAGCTGTATTGGCTGATGGCACTGTCACAGCCTGTTGTCTGGACAGTGAAGGCAATATACCACTGGGTAATATTCATCATAATACACTGCAGGAGATTTTTGACAGCGACAGAGCACAGGCTCTTTATACCGGATTTACCCACAGAAAAGCAGTTGAACCATTATGCCAGACCTGTGGTTATATGAAAATGTACGATAATAAAAAATAATTCTGAAGGAGAAGAAAATGGTTATCAAAGATATGTGTATGTTCGCTATGGGCGAAAACAAAGAATCTGCAGTAAAGGTTCGGCAGGGTGAAATAGTGGAGTTTTACACCCATGACTGTTTTAATGACCAGATTACAAGCGAAGACTATGTTATGGACACACTGGATTGGGATCACATCAATCCGGCTACAGGTCCTGTATTTGTAGTAGGCGCAAAAAAAGGCGATGTACTTAAAGTAGAAATTCTGGATATTGAACTGGCTGATGAAGGTACAATGTGTTGTCTGCCTGAAAATGGCGTGCTGGGTCCTGATATTACCGACAGCCAGGTAAAAAAAGTGCCAGTCAAAGACGGAAAAGCGATTTTCAATGGCTTTGAACTGCCACTGAACCCAATGATAGGTGTTATCGGTGTAGCACCTGCAGCTGCTACAGTTGCATGCGGAACACCTGGCACACATGGCGGTAACATGGATAATACAAAAATCACAAAAGGTGCTACACTTTATCTGCCTGTTTTCCATGATGGTGCATATTTTGGCTGTGGTGATGTTCATGCATGCATGGGTGATGGTGAAATTATGGTAAGTGGTGTGGAAATTGCAGCAAAAGTATCTGTAAAATTCACTGTTATCAAAGGTACTTCAATTGAAAACCCACGTCTGGAAGATGCAGAAAACATCTATACAATCGCATCACATGCAGATCTGGAAAAAGCTATCTATATTGCAACAAAAGATATGTGCGGTATACTTCAGAAAGAGCTGGGCTATACTCTCAATGAAGCCGGCATGCTTATGAGTGCAGTTGGTAACCTGCAGTTCTGTCAGGTGGTAGACCCTGAAAGAACTGTACGTATGGCTATACCAAAAACAATCTGTAATAAAGTTATTTGATCTTATATAATATTAAGGCACTTGCAGTAATAGCTGCAGGTGCCTTGTTATTTATATATCTGTCAGCTTATATATAGCCATTGCAATAAATATAACCGCGGCTATATATTGTGCGTGTTTTGTGCAGCAATACCGGCTTATTTTGCTGGTAAAAGATATGCCTGTAGCCAGCATAATGCCGTGTAAAATTGCACTCAATAAACTTATAACAATGAGATTATAGCCTGTTATAGCAAGATAAAGACATACCATACTGGCGTCTGCAGCCACAGACAGTGCGATAATGTATATATTACTGTGTTCATACTTTTCCGGAATTTTTAACAATGCAGATACAGCCAGATAAATCATCATCAGGCTGCCTGTAAGATTCAGATAAAGATTGCTTTGGTTTATGGGGAGTAAACTGCCTGCTAATGATGCTGTAATACAGCAGGTGAAGATTATACCTGTAGCTTTGAAAATCTCTTTATAGCTTGTTTTTGATCCCATTCCTGCGGCCAGTACACCGCAGACAAATCCATCAAAACTGGCTGCGAATATACTTAAAAATAAAAACAATACTATCACCTCCTGTCAATATAGTCTATTCAGCAAAAGGTATAAACGTCACGGCTTGAAAAAGAAAAAACAAAGTAGTATACTTTTGTCATAGATAAATTTTATTGGTTCAGTACCTGTTGTACTGACCTTTTTTACTGAATCGGATTAAGAGTAGGAGTGATTTGTATGAACTGGTATGCTAAGTTTTTTCAGCCGGAAAAACTTTTAGGTAAATTTCAGGCAGAAGGACCATTACCTGAAAATCAGGAGATTATGAAAAAGGTAATAGGTGTGGCTTGGCCTGCAGTTCTGGAGTCTTTTCTTGTTGCACTGGTTGCTTTTGTTGATAATATCATGGTTTCCAGTCTGGGTGCCTATGCTGTGGCAGCGGTAGGTCTTACAACACAGCCAAAATTCATAGCGTTTGCATTCTTTGTTTCGCTTAACGTGGCTACATCAGCGCTGGTAGCAAGAAGAAAGGGTGAAGATGACCGTCTGGCGGCTAACCGTACACTGAAACAGGTGCTGGCTATTATGACGGTACTTCTTGTAATTGTAATTACAGTTTTTGTAACCTTTGCAGAACAGTTGCTTTTGTTTGTTGGTGCTCAGCCTGACACCATTGGGCCAGCTACAGAATATTTCAGAATAGTGCTTGGTTTTGGCTTTTTTCAGCTTATTTCAATGACAATCAATGCTGCACAGCGTGGTGTTGGCAACACAAAAATAGCCATGAGAACCAATATGATATCCAACATTGTAAACGTATTTTTCAACTGGGTACTTATTGGTGGTAATCTTGGTGCACCTGCCCTTGGTGTGAAAGGTGCGGCTATTGCAACTGTTATAGGCAGTGCATTTGCATGTTTCATTTCTATAGCTTCTATCTGTAAACGTGATGGCTATCTGTACATATTCCTTGAAAAAGGTATCCGCTTTGATAAAAAGACACTCCGTTCTGTTGCAGACCTTGCATCAAGTACATTGGCAGAACAGATCTTTATGAGAATAGGTTTCCTTCTGTTTACTATGGTTGTATCTAACCTTGGTACAGAAGCGTACGCTGCACATCAGGTAGGTATGAACTGTATGCATCTGTCCTTTGCTTTTGGTGATGGCTTTAACGTAGCCGCTGTAAGTCTTGTTGGCCAGTCGCTGGGCGCAAAACGTAAAGACCTTGCAGCCATGTATGGTAGTGCATGTCAGCGCTTTGGTATGACCTGTTCAGTTGTAATGTGTTTCTTCTTTGCTTTCTGCGGTGAAATACTGTTCTCGTTCTTCTTTGTTGAACCTGAGATTATTGCTATAGGTGGTAAAATCACAAAAATCCTGGCAGTCATGCTGTTCCTGCAGATTCGTCAGGTTATTACAGCGGGCTGTCTCAAAGGTGCAGGTGATACTCGCTTTGTTGCCAAAGTTGCATTTATCTCTGTAACAATTATCCGTCCACTGGGTGCATGGTTGTTCTGCTATCCATTTGGTATGGGGGTTGTAGGTGCATGGGCAGGTACACTTATAGACCAGAGTGTACGTTGTGGCCTTAACTCTATGAGATTTGCTACAGGTAAATGGAGTCAGATTGATATTTAAATTAAAAAAGACCGCTTTATGGCGGTCTTTTTTATTATCAGTTAAACATATTGATTTTCATCAGGTCTTTGTCAGACAGGAATGTTTCACAGTTATATAAAAACAGGATTTCATCGTAGTTTTCAGCTTCAATAAACTGGTCCAGACCCATAGTGATATATCTCATATCATATATATCTATCTGTTCATAGCTGTCAATCATAAATGGTACAAAACAGTTTGCGTAACTATCTTTCAATATCATTATTTTGCCTGTGCCGTTACCTTTTATTGTGGCTTTACCAGGGTTGCCACGCAGGAACATTGCATATTTGTCGCGTACATCCAGTTTTTCTTTTTCGTAAATACTGTTGATTTCGCCATTTATATCTATCTGTGCATCACTTTCAATGTAGCTTAAAACGTCAGCCTTAACATCATAGTTTTTGGACTTGGAATAATGTGTACCCAAAAAGTTTTCAACCTCAACAAATTCAAGGTTGTCTTTTTCAATGGCATCTCTGCCAACAGTTTCCATATATTCACTGTAAGCATAAAAAGCGCCAAGGGTTGTCCAATGGTGGTCAGTACGGTAGTAAATGTATTCATCAGTATGCTGTGAAAGTACCTGACGTACATCAACCAGTACAGAAGAATCAATGTTTTCAGTTACATAATCAAGAATATAGTCGGTATCTATTACTGGGCTGCCGTTTAACACCTTATCGGTCATTACACCAGGGGCAGTAGGTGCCAGAAGTACAGAAACTTTTCTGTCAGAATGGCGTTCCATAAACTTGTTTATATAGCCAACATTCTTTTTCATCTGGGTGTAATCTGTGGTTACGAATTTAGTAAACAGATAACCGTCTTCACCGTAAACTACACCATTGTTTTCTTTTTTGCCCAGCAGGGATTCGCTTATACTTTTAAGAGAAATCCATGTATCACGTTTAATAAAGTGGTCTTCTGTAAAATCTTCAATCTTTGGAGTGTATTCGTTGTTGAACAGCTGTTCCCAACTGAATTTAGGGAATGTCTGCAGTGAACGGTTTTCAAGTTCAGAACGTTCCTGCACAGGGCTGAAAAGGTCCATAATTGCCAGTGTGTACAACAACACACCAAAGAAAATTACAACAGGATATTTTTTTAAGTTTTCGATAAGTTTTTTCATTACAGCACCTCCTTAAAAACGGAAATAGATAAATGGGTTGTAGGTGCTGTCTACAAGGTATGCAATGCTAAGCAGGAAAATAGCTGTAAGCACCGGAATCATAATCAGGTTGTTGTTTTTATATTTTTCCCAGAACTTTGTTGTCAGGGATGTGGAGCAGAGGATACCAATGAGAATAGATACAAAGTAGTTTCTCAGGTAATATCCTGCACTTACACCACCAGAAAGTGAGAACATTTTTACTATAAATCCACTCAGTGCACCAAGGTCTGTAATATAGAATATAGCCCAGCCCACTGCAATAGCCAGAAGAGTATAAACTCTGGCAGGCACAGGATGCTTTTTCAGCCAGTCCAGCAGGAATATTTTTTCCACTGTCAGCAGAAGGAAGTAGTACAGACCCCACAGCATAAAGTTCCAGTCGGCACCATGCCAGAAACCGGTTAAAAACCATACTACCAGCATGTTAAGTATCTGTCTTTTCAGACCTTTGCGGTTACCACCCAGTGGGATGTACACGTATTCTCTGAACCAGCTGGACAGTGTGATATGCCATCTTCTCCAGAATTCTGTGATGCTTTTTGAAATATATGGCAGATTGAAGTTCATTGGGAAATCGAAACCCAGCATTTTGCCCAGACCAATTGCCATCAGAGAGTAACCGGAAAAGTCAAAATAAATCTGCAGGGAATATGCAATGATACCCAGCCACGCCAGAGGTGTGGATACAGCGGCAAACCCCATAGTTTCGATATCTGTCCACAGTGCCCCTACGTTGTTGGCAATCAGTACTTTTTTACCCAGACCGAAAATAAACAGTTTGATGCCTTCGTTGATTGCATCCAGCGTAATACGGCCTTCGTGAGTGTTCAGTTTTTCGTTAATATCAGAATACAGAACAATAGGGCCGGCAATCAGCTGTGGGAACATTGTAACAAAGGCAGAAAAGTTTATAATGTTCTTTTCAGCCGGTACTTTTTCACGGTAAACGTCTATGGTATAAGACATTGTCTGGAATGTATAAAAGCTTATGCCAAGTGGCAGTGGTATATTAAGCAAAGGTATGCTTGTACCTGCAAAGCTGTTTATGTTTGTTATAAAGAAATCGGTATACTTAAAGAACATAAGACAGCCAAGGTTAAATATAACAGAGCAAGCCAGACCACGCTTCATTTTCTTTTTATTGCCACGGTTTTTTTCAATATACTGTGATGAGAAAAAGTCCACAATTGTACTTGCTATCATAATAGGGAAGTATTTGACTTCACCCCATGAATAGAAGATAAGGCTGGCAATTGTGATTACACCATTTTTGTATTTATATGGAACGATGTAGTATACAAATAATACTATCGTCAGAAAGCGGAAAATAAAAAAGATATTACTGAATATCAAAAATACCTTTCCTCCTTTATATAATAATTAAATATATGTCCTATATACTAAAACACATACTTTATTATTATAATGTCAATATGACCAGTATTCAAGAATAATTTTGTAAAAAATATATAAATTACAAAACTTTTACAAAAAAAGAGGAAACGCATTTGCGTTTCCTCACCGTTATTATTTGAATGCTTCTTCGATAGCTGCATCGATTGGTTCGTATGCTACGTCGATACCCTGATCTTCAACAACGATTTCATCGCCGCCGATAACCAGCAGTACGTAGTTGCCTTTTTCAACGATTCTGCCAGCTTCTGCTTTTTCCAGCAGGGAGCCTACATAGTTTTCATTGGAAGCAACAATATAGTCTTTCTGTGCCTGCAGAGCAGTTTTTACATCAGCCACTTTGCCGTCTTTAGCCTGAACAACCAGGATGATGTCTACGCCTGGCATAACTGGGCAGTAGGAACCTGCGTATGCATCGTACATATCTGCGCTGATGCCCAGATATTCCATGTACATTTCGTCTACAGGTGTGCTCATTCTTACAGGGGATGCTGTTTCGATTGTTGTCAGCACTTCGTTTACATCATAAGCAGGTGCGCTTTCGCCGCCGCCACATGCAACCATAGATACAGCCATGATAGCTGCCATCATAAATGCAATAATTTTTTTCATTAGGGATCTCCTTTACAAACTATCATAATAAAATTTGCTTTATTATGATACCATAAAATTTTTCGTAATCAAGAAAGATTACAAAATATCACTTATTTTTCAATATTTTCCACAATTACAGTTTCAACAGTACCGTTTACTGCGCTTTCCATAGCAGCAATAATCAGTGTTTTGAAATTACCGGTAGATTCTGTAGCACCTGCAACAATATCAACGCTGGTTACTTTACCACTTTCGATAAACTGGTTAATCAGGTCTTTATTGTATTTAGCAGGGTATGTGCCAACAATTGCTTCCATTTCAGCTTTATAACTTTCGTCCTGACTTTTCAGTCTGGAGCCGTCTTCATTCACTGAATCATACACAACTTCGCTCAGTGTGCCATCAGCAATAGTCACTTCTACATAATCTTTCCAGCCATAGGCATCAGTTTCCCGGAATTCCGCACGGTATGTACCGTCAACAAAAGATGTGGAACTAACTACTCCGCCGCAACCAGCAAGGCTGAAAGCCATTACAGCTGCCAGAGCAAAAGATAAAATTCTTTTCATGCTTGTTTTCCTTCTTTTATTATGTTTAAATGCACTATAACGCACAGTAAATATATCATATAAAAAAATCAAATGTCAATTAAACAGGTGTTTTGTAATAAAAATGTAACTCATAGAGATAGATATAAACTTTTTATCAGTTTTTTAAACTTGACATAATACGACACTATCTTTAAAATAGTAATGTTAATATTAGTATACAAAAGGAGAAATATCAGTGAATAAAACAAAGCGAATGACCACTATAGCACTGCTGTTTGCGCTGGCCATGGTTTTTTCTTTGCTGGAAGGTATGATAATGCCTCTGTTTGCATTGCCGCCGGGGGTTAAACTGGGCTTGTCAAATATTGTTGTTATGTACTGTATGGCTTTTATGGGATTTTCCAGTGCCGCACAACTTACACTCCTGAAAGGTCTGTTTGCCTTCCTTACCCGTGGTGCCACTGCTGGCTTTTTGGCTACTATGGGTGGTATGTCATCTATAATCGTAATGTTTATCCTGTCAAAGATATTCAAAGATAAAATCAACTATTATACACTTTCTGTATTTGGTGCGCTTTTTCACAACGTAGGTCAGCTTGCCGGTGTATCACTTATGTTTGGCACTGCTTTTGCTATGGGGTACCTGCCGGTGCTGTCGGTATCTGCTGTTATAATGGGGCTTATCACAGGTGCTACACTTACTGTAGTAATTCCTGCCCTGAAAAAAATACGCTGATATTCACCAAAATCAGACAGATTTAAAAATAAACAATATATAAAGGAGATGTTAAATAATGACTATCAGACCATTATATAACAAAGTTGTTCTCAGAAAAGCTGAAAAAGAAGTAACTACAAAATCAGGCCTTATTCTGTCTGCCGCTGCAGCTGAAGCTACAGATTCTTACGAAGTACTGGCAGTAGGTCCTGGCCTTATGATGGATGGTGTACTGGTACCATGCTCTGCAAAAGTGGGTGATAAAGTACTCATCGATAAATACGCAGGTAACGCTGTAAAAGTAGGCGGCGAAGAATTCCTTATCGTACACGATAACGACATTCTGGGCGTAATTGAATAAGAGAGGTAGAGACAAAATGGCAAAGAAAATCATTTATGGTCAGCAGGCAAGAGAAAGCCTGCAGAGAGGTATCGACACACTGGCTGATACTGTAAAAATAACTCTTGGACCTAAAGGCAGAAACGTAGTTCTGGAAAGAAAGTTCGGATCTCCTCTGGTTACAAACGATGGTGTTACTATTGCAAAAGAAATTGAACTGAAAGATTCTTTTGAAAATATGGGTGCACAGATGCTGCGCGAAGTTGCTACAAAAACAAATGATGCAGCAGGTGACGGCACTACAACAGCTACTGTATTGGCACAGAGCCTGGTAAAAGAAGGTATGAAAAACGTAGCTGCAGGCGCAAATCCTATGGATATAAAACGTGGTATTGCAAAAGCTTGCGAAACAGCAGTAAAAGCTATTATTGCAAACAGCCAGGAAGTAAGCGGCAGTGAAGACATTGAAAGAGTAGCTACAGTTTCTGCACAGGATGGCTATGTAGGTAAGCTGATTGCTGAAACAATGGAAAAAGTAGGCAAAGAAGGCGTTATCACAATCGAAGAAAGCAAAACTGCTGAAACATACAGCGAAGTTGTTGAAGGTATGCAGTTTGACCGCGGTTATATCACACCTTATATGGTTACAGACAGCGACAAAATGGAAGCTGTTATCGATGACGCACTTCTGCTGATTACTGATAAAAAGATTTCCAACATTCAGGAAATTCTGCCACTGCTGGAAGAAATCGTACAGAACGGCAGAAAACTGGTTATTATTGCAGAAGATATCGAAGGCGAAGCTCTGTCTACACTTATCGTAAACAAACTCCGTGGCACATTTACATGCGTAGCTGTGAAAGCACCAGGCTTTGGAGACAGAAGAAAAGAAATGCTGATGGATATTGCTATACTGACAGATGGTGTAGTTGTAAGTGAAGAACTGGGTTACGAACTTAAAGAAACGACTATGGAAATGCTGGGTAAAGCACGTCAGGTAAAAGTAACAAAAGAAACAACAACTATCGTTGACGGTGCAGGTGACAAAGAAGAAATCCGTAGCAGAATAGCACAGATTAAAGCACAGATGGACGCTGTTTCTTCTGATTTTGACAGAGAAAAACTTCAGGAACGTCTTGCAAAACTTGCAGGTGGCGTAGCTGTACTTAAAGTAGGTGCTGCAACTGAAGTGGAAATGAAAGATAAAAAACTCCGTATTGAAGACGCTCTTTCCGCTACAAAAGCCGCAGTTGAAGAAGGTATCGTAGCAGGCGGCGGCACAGCATTGCTGAACGCAGTACCTGCTGTAAAAGCACTGTGCGAAGAACTGTCCGGTGACGAAAAAACAGGTGCCAAAATCGTTCTGCGCGCTCTGGAAGAACCTGTGCGCCAGATTGCTAAAAATGCAGGTCTGGAAGGCAGTGTAATCATAGACAAGATTATGACAAAAGGCGAAGTAAACTTCGGATTTGACGCACAGAATGAAACTTACGGTGATATGCTGAAAGCTGGTATTGTTGACCCTACTAAAGTTACACGTTCTGCATTGCAGAATGCTTCCAGCGTTGCCGCAATGGTGCTTACAACAGAAAGCCTTGTAGCTGATGAGGAAGAAGAAATCAAAGCCGGTGCTAATATGGGCATGGGCGGTATGGAATATTAACTATTTATTGACCCCAATAAAAATCTCCTGCTATTGTGCAGGAGATTTTTTTATTCTATAATATTGGTATAAACATATTTTTTACATATTTTTGCCTTAAAATTAAGGCGAAAGAGGTGATACTGTGAAAAAAGGTAAAATACTTAAATATATAGCCGTAATTCTGCTTACTTTAATTCTTGGTATAGGCCTGTACTTTTATATAGGCTTTTTTGGTAACCCGATTTCAAAAGTTTTAGCAAATCATTCTGCCGAAAAGTACATGGCTGAAAATTACCCGAACTGCTATATAGAAAACGTTGGTTATAATTTTAAAGATGGCCGTTATTTTGCAAATATCCAGAAGGAAGAAAGTATAGACACTAATTTCTTTGTTTATTTCGACTGGCTGGGTAATGTTACATATGACGCATACGAAAGCTATGTTACAAAAGGTCATAATACCGTAAACAGAATGTTTATGGAATACCGTGCTTTACTGGATGAAATAATTACGCCGGACAGTGTGGATTTCACTATCGATATTTTATACGGTGATATTTTAACCGAGTATTACGGAAAAGATACATCTATATTGCCTGCTGACGAGATAACATCCATGCCTATGGAGGAAGTAGTTGTTGATAAACAGTACGATTATACAGAGCTGGGGTACAAATATGGTTACGTATGCCTTTACGCCTGCGATGAAGATGTATCTGTGGAAAGGGCATGTGAAATTCTTCTGGATGTGAAAGAAAAGCTGGATAAAAACAATATAGGTTTTAAATATATCGACTTTGTTTTACAGAAACCACGTCAGGCAGATGGTATGCTAAACCAGGATGAATCACGAGTACACGTTAATTATTTCAACTGGGACGATATTTATGAAGAAGGACTGTGGGAAAGGGTACAGACTGCCCATGACCTGCTGACAGAATATTATGCAGAAATGGACGCACAGAAAACTGCAGAAATCATGGTAATGGAGTAATGATATGAAAATAAGCCGAAACCTTAAAATCACGCTGCGGTGTTTTTGCTTTATTTCTGTTTTTGTTGTGTGCGTGTTTTTTACGGGTAATCCTGCTACATGGTACGATACAAATGTGGCAGTAAGGGAATATATTGCAGAAAATTATGGTGAAGACTATGACATACCGCTTGTGCGATATAACCGGTTTGGACATGAAAAGATATATAGCTGTCGAGTGCAGAAAATAAATTCAAAAGACATAGCATTTGATGTATACGCACAGCCCGCTGGTGTGCATATCCGCGATAATTACCGGCGGTATGTAGCTGATGGTACACGCACCCGTTTCCGAATAAATGATGAGTATAAAGCAAAAGTTAAACCTGTGCTTGAAAAGGTTGACGGTTTGCATATACATGATGCGGATTTCCGTGCTGTACCTGGTGAACTTCTGGTTGTTGATAAAGAGTACGACATTGACGAACTTTCTGCCGAATACGGCACACTGGTATTATCTTTTGAAGAAGAAACCGGCGGTCTGACAGAATTTGCAGACAAACTGCTGGAAATCAGAGAGTTTTGTGATGAAAACGGAATAAAATTTGCTTATATAGACTTGGATGCAGTTCAAAACAACAGATATATAGGCGGAATATCTGTTGACGGATTTCCTTATGAAAGTATAACTGAAGACAATCTGGAAAACAGAATAGCCACAGCAGATGATGAAAGGCAGTATTATCAGGACTGGCAGGACGGTATGCATAAACTGCGTAACCGGTATGCGTATATGTGTTCCACTGCGGTTTCACCACAGAAAAAATACAGACAGATTGCTTATGTGGATTTTGATCTGATACAAACTCCACGGGCAAAGGAGTATTTCAGCACAAATGGCTATGAACCGGCAGATTACGGCATAGATATTGATGATGTTGTAACTGACAGGGATTACACCCGGCAGGAGCTTGTTGATTATGGCTTTCAGGCGGGTGTGGTAAAAATTGTTACTGATACCGATGAAGAAATGGCTCAGTATATGATTGAGGAAATATCAGCAGATATTATCACTATGATAAAAGACAGCGGTGTCCCTCACAGACATATAAGTGTTGAATGGAAAATTGGCATTGAAGAATACCAATACTGGCAATAAAAAAGTGAGGCTTATGCCTCACTTTTTGTTATGCTATATTATTTTTCGTTGATAACAGTAAATGTATTGTAAGCAAAGTCGGTATCGTATTTGGATACAATATCCATGATTTTGTACTGTACTTTCTGTTTCAGTGCAAAATGTTCTTTAGCTACTACAGGGTAAGAGTTGTAAGAAATTTTTACATCCAGACTGGAAGCGTTGAAACTGTCAAAAACAACCAGGATGCTGTCAGTTTTGATTTCTTCCATTTCAGTCAGTGCTGTTCTTATTTCATTACATACTGCTTGCAGGGTTTCTTTTGATGTGGAGTACAGCAGACCAATAATGATGTTTGTTTTTCTCATTTTCATTTTGGTCCAGTTTGTTACGCTGTCACCACTGATTTTGCTGTTTGGTACTGTAATCAGTGCGTTGTCGAATGTTCTGATACGTACGGAACGGAAATTCATTTCTTCTACAATGCCTTCCAGACCACCCACAGTAATCCAGTCACCGATAGAGAATGGTTTATCAGTAAGAATTACCATACCAGACATAAAGTTGGAGGCAATGTCCTGTGCAGCCAATGCAAAAGTCAGACCGCCTATACCAAGACCTGTAATCAGGCTGGTTACGTCATAGCCGAATTCTTCCACTACTATAACTACGGTAAATACGATAATCAGTGCTTTTATCAGTTTGGTACAGAACTCTACCAGAGTTTTATTTATACCACCAAGTTTTTCTTCCACATTTTTAACGAATACAGGAAGGTTTACTGCAAAATTCTGCAGTGCTACGCTTATGAACAGGATGGCACTTATACGCAGTACTTTGTTCATGAGAGCAGTTACTTTTACGCCAAGTTCCAGACTAAAAGGCAGATAAGTAACAGCTGCATACAGAGCTACTATTTTGACAAAATTGCTCAATGGTTTTGCAAAACTGGCCTGATATGCATCAACAAAGTCTTCTTTCTGTATTTTTAGCAGTTTTTTTACAATATTACCGGATTCTTTATGTAAAAAGCCCGCAACAAAGCGTAACACCAGATAAATAACAACAGATGACAGTATTTTTATCATGAAATCTACAGGTGTATAGTTGCCAAGCAATTTACCTAATAATGTATTTACTATATCCATATCAATCTCCTTTGTATTTTATAGGATGAATTTTATCATAAAATGTATTACTAGTAAACAAATAGATTGTTTTTTTACATTTACAGAATATTTTTATGTATTGAAAATATATTGTAATGTGTTATAATACGACCATAAACAGTCTGTTTCAGGGCAAGGTGCAATTCCTTACCGGTGGTAAAAGTCCACGACCGCGTTGAGCGCTGACCCGGTGTAATTCCGGGACCGACGGTATAGTCCGGATGAAAGAAACGCTGGCTTTTGTACGCCTGTAATGCCCTTTTGCCTGTGCAAAAGGGCATTTTTAGTCAAAACATATATCCCTGCACCAGACCGCTGTATAAATACGGAGGTACTATTATGAACAATTCTACTTACAAAACCAGAAAAATGGTAACATCAGCTGTGCTTGGTGCTGTGTCTTCAGTGCTTATGTTTTTCAGCTTTAATGTGCCGTTTATGCCGTCATTTATAAAAATGGATTTTTCGGAACTGCCTGCATTGCTGGCGGCTTACGCCTATGGACCGCTTGCGGGTGTAACAGTGTGCTTCATTAAAAACGCTGTAAATCTTATATCCAGCTCAACAGGTGGCGTGGGCGAACTTTCAAACTTTATGCTTGGGTGCATGTTTGTGGTTCCCCGGGGTTACATCTATGGTAAATTAAAAACAAAAACGGGTGCAGTAGCAGGCGCTTTTATAGGTGCTGTTTCCATGGCTGTTGCCGGCTTGTTTACCAACTATTATGTTGTGTATCCGGTGTATACTGTGTTTATGCCAATGGATGTTATAATCGGAATGTATTCTGCTATACTTCCGGGTGTGGAAACCCTGTGGCAGGCTCTCATTGTTTTCAATATGCCATTTACCTTTTTCAAGGGTATGGTAAATATGCTCATCGCTATGTATATCTATAAACCGCTTTCACCGCTGTTGAAAGGCAGAAAATAACAAATAAGCCTTAAGATAAAAAATAAAATAAATTTTGGTAAAAATTACATATATTTTGTAAAATATTTGTTGACAATTACAATGGTTGTTGATATAATAGCATTCGGAAAATTGAATTTAACTTATGAAGAGTGACTGAGGGAACGGCCCTGTGAAGTCCGGCAACCTGCAAATGTAAGGTGCCAAATCCGGCGGTATAAACCGAGAGATAAGTAATTATACTCACAGGTTTTGCGCCTGTGAGTTTTTTAATGTGTATGTTAAAAAACATATCGTTAAAGATAGGTTGAATTCAAGTGAAGTTTATATATACAGACAAATCAAAAGGAGAAAACTATGGCAAGAGTATTTTTTACATCCGAATCAGTTACTGAAGGTCATCCAGATAAAATCGCTGACCAGATTTCAGACGCAGTTTTGGACGAAATCCTGGCTAACGACCCAGACGGTCGTGTAGCATGTGAAACAGCTGTTACTACAGGTATGGTAGTATGTATCGGCGAAATCACAACAAAACACAACGTAAACATTCCTGAAGTTGCAAGAAGAGTAATCAAAGAAATCGGTTACGACAGAGCAAAATACGGTTTCGACTGTGATACATGTTCCGTTATCACATCCATTGACAAACAGTCCGCAGACATCGCTCTGGGTACAAACGACGATGTAGGTGGTGCAGGTGACCAGGGTATGATGTTCGGTTACGCTTGTGACGAAACAAAAGAACTGATGCCACTGCCAATC
>JAFYPL010000003.1 GCA_017547525.1 Oscillospiraceae bacterium | reverse complement strand
TTCATTACTTGTGTACACTCACTTTTTTACGAGGTTGAGCTCCCTCTCTCAAAAAAATCTCTTAGATTCCTTCACAAGTTTTTGTTCTCAATTGTTTAATTTTCAAGGTCCTATTCGCTGCCTTCTCTTTTCGACAGCTTTTATATATTACCACAGCTTTTTGACTTTGTCAACACTTTTTTGAACTTTTTAAAATTTATTTTTTTAATTAGTTCTTATTCAGTTTTGACCGTCTCTCTGTCGGTGATATATATATTACACCCTTTTATTAACTTTTGCAAGCGTTTTTTTACAAAAATTAACACTTTTTGCCTTTTATTCAGTTTTTATTAACTGCTCACAAAGCTTTTTATCTAATTTGCACAATTCAACTTCACTCTAAAAATCTTTTTCTCATCTTCAGTATGATTTTTCGTTCTTTTCTTGATATCTGCACTTGCGTTTTTCCAAGTTTTTGTGCTGTTGCTGCCTGTGTCATATTTTTAAAAAACCTAAGATATATTATTTTCTTCTCCTCTTTATCCAGCTCACTGATAGCGTATTTAAGCCCCATAAGATTTGTCAGTTCCTCTTCCGCACTTTCTATAGGTATATCAAATTCGTTCTGCCCATCTTCATTTTCAAAAGCAGCAGTCAGTGACATAGGTGGTGTAGCTGCCGATACTGCCTGTGCTACTTCTTCCGCCTGTACTCCCAACTCGGCTGCAATTTCTCTTATACTGGGCTCCTGGCCTGTTTTTTTCTGAAGGTAATCACGTGTATAATTTACTTTTAGCGAAAGTTCTTTTATACTGCGTGTAACCTTTACCATTCCACCGTCTCTAAACAGTTTTTTGATTTCCCCAAGAATAACCGGTACCGCATAGGTTGAAAACCGTACACCTCGTTCTGTATCAAAAGCATCATAAGCTTTTACAAGCCCCACACATCCTGCAGCGTACATTTCCTCATATTCTACACCTTTGCCTCGGAAGCGATTGGCACATGAATGAACCAATCCCAGATTCTGTTCTATAAACTTTTCTCTTTTTATTTCCTTTTCTTTCAGGTTGATCGACATCTAATTACTCCGTTCAATATTTTTAGTCATAACAACCCTTGTCCCCTTACCAGGTTTAGAATAAACTTTTACTTTATCCATAAACGCCTGCATAACTGCAAAACCCAAACCTGCACGTTCATTATGCATATCCGTACTGTACATAGGTTCCATTGCTTTTTGTATATCAGATATACCTATACCTTTATCTTTAACTGTTATTTTTAATATAGAATCTTTAATTGTAGCTGTTATGTAAATAGTCCCTATTGTGTCCGGATATGCATGTACCACGCAATTTGTCACTGCTTCGCTAACTGCCGTCCTGATATCATTCACTTGTTCAACCGTAGGATCAAGTTGCATACAAAATGCACTGATTGTCATTCTGGCGAATGATTCGTTCACTGATCTCGACGGAAAAGAAATTTTATAATAATTTTTATTGTACATAAATCCACCTGTTTATACGTTAATATTCTGTATTGTTCTTATTCCTGCAAGAGCCAGTATTTTCCCCATCTGCCTGTCCACACCAGATACATATAATGATGCTCCACAATCCTGACAGGTTTTATGGCGGGCCAATACAAGCCCTATACCGGAAGAATCCATAAATGTAACACCTGTAAAATCTATCACTACAACCTTTACCATGGCTTTCATAATATGTGTGTCAATGTTGTAACGTATCATAGATGCACCATGATGATCTATATCTCCTATAAGATGTACAGTAAGCTGACCCTTCTCTTGTGTGAATTCTGCCTTTGTCATAATTACTCCTTTAAAAGCTCTTCTGTAATAATATGATATATTATTTATAACAAGAAAAATGTCATTAAAAGGTTCTCAAAACAAAAAAACTCCCCATGCTACCTGCAAAGGGGGTTTTCATATTATATTTTAGTCATAAGATAGTTTCTTGCATCTGATGCAAGGTAAAGAGAGCCGAATACCAGTAAACCGCTGCTCAAATTTTCGATAGCAGAATCTATGGCCTGCTGTACACTGTCAGCAGAATAAACATTTTTAAAGTACGGTGCCGCCATTTCTGCCAGCTGTTCTGGTGTAAGTGCACGCCGTCCAAAAACAGGTACTGTGTAAAGAGCATCTATATACGGTGCCATCATCCGTATAATCTTTTCCGGTTCTTTGTCCACAAGAGAAGCCCACACGGCTGTGAGCCCCGTGATGCTATTTTCTTTAAGTACATTCAGCAGAGCCGTTACTCCATCTATATTGTGACCACCATCCAGAATAATCAGAGGATTGCGGCTGAGAATCTCTATTCTGGCTGGAAAAACAGTGGTTTCAATACCAGCCACTATATTTTCATCTGTAATAATATAGCCATAATTTCGTAACTGTTTCATGGTTTCTATAACAACTGTTGCGTTATAGCTTTGATGTATGCCTGTAAACGCCTGTATTATCTTCAGGTTATCGTACTCAAGTGTAGACTCCATAAATCCACTGACACTTGTTTTTATTTTATTTTTATCAGGGATAACCAGATTTGCTCCGTTCTGTTCTGCGGATTTTATTATAACATCAAGCGCATCACCGTCCTGCGCAGGGTATGTCACCACAGGACGACCGGGTTTTATTATACCCGCTTTTTGATATGCAATTTCTGCAAGAGTTTCACCAAGTATATTTGTATGGTCATAGCTTATGTTCATAATGCAGGCAACGAGGCAGTCCTTTATAACATTTGTGCTGTCCAGTAAGCCACCAATTCCCACTTCCAGACATACTATATCACATTTTTCCTGCGCGAACCAATAAAACGCAATGGCTGTTACTATCTCAAATTCCAGAAGATGTAATCCATCTTCCTCTTCAATCTGTTCCTGATATTTTTTCACCATGGTTGTAATATCCGCCAAAGTATCCTGTGGTATGTAGTCACCATTTATCTGAAAACGTTCGGTAAAATCAGTTACAAAAGGTGAGATATTCATACCCACTTTGTAGCCAGCTTCTTTAAGCACATTTGCGCACATTGAAGCACAACTGCCTTTGCCGTTTGTACCAGCAATATGTATATATTTCAGACTGTCCTGTGGATTTCCCATCAGAGACAGCAGTTTTTTCATGGCTTTATGATTATCTGTATTTTTTAATCTCGGGCGGGAATGTATATATTCCACTGCCTGTTGGTATGTCATATTCTCCCTCCTCCATATTTATTATCATACATTACTTATGCAATGTATGATACAACGCTGTACGTTCTGTACCATCGCTGAGTTTTCTTACCTTTTCTGTCAAAAACTCAAAACCGCATTTTTCAATAACTCTTTTAGACTGACTATTGGCAGGTGAGCAACTACAGATAAGATAATCACAGCCACAGTTTTCAAAGCAGTATTCTATAACTTTTTTCACCGCTTCCGGCATAATACCTTTGCCCCAGTAATCTTTGTTGAGAACATAGCCCAGTTCACGACCATAAAGTGATTCATATTCTGCACCCGGTACCATACTGAGTTCTTCAATACCAACAGAACCTATAACCTTATTATTTTCTTTTAACTGTACCGCGAAAGTCTTTTTGCCGGACATAAATATATCCAATACTATTTTAGATGTTTCAATTGTATCATGAGGTTGCCAGCCGGCCATTTGACCTACGCCATCTACTCTAGCATATTCGTAAAAATCTTCCAGGTCAGTTTCCTGCCATTCTCGCAATATAAGTCTGTCAGTTTCCAGACGTACGTCGGATAAATCCACTGATGCATTCATATATCTAAACCTCCGTAAGAGATATTTGCTACAGTTATTATACTACACTACCGTATGCTTTCCAACTGTAAATGCAATAATATAATAACATGATTTTTTCATAAAAGTATGTTATTATATTAATAAAAAATGTATAAGGGATGTGTTTATATGAGAAAAGCCATTGCCGCAATTATAACAGTTATCATGTGTCTTACATTTATCAGTTGTGACAGTTCTTCAGAAGCGACAGCCGACAATAACACTCTGTGTAAAACAATATCAATAGTGCAAAACAACAACCGGAACAGAATAACTGCAGAAGATGAAAATTATATTTATTTTTATAATGTAAATGAAATATTAAAGATGTCAAAAATAGATGACTCTGTGGAAACCATATATACTTTTGAAGGTGACAATTATATGGGATTTAACTCTATTGAATATTTCGATAATGCACTATATATGATAGGCATGGGCCGTGACCCGGTGTTGCAGCTTGCTACTGTAAAAACAGATGGAACAGGCATGAACAAGGTGACTCTGGAAGATATCAATCAGATACCTAATTTTTATACCTTTGAAGACAATCTGTATCTGAAATATATGTTTCTGGGTAATGACAGAGCTTTTGAAATAACGCCTGGTACATTGGACCTTAATCCGGTGGACATAGCTGCACTGTCACAATTCAACGCTGCAGATGGTTCTATATTTGTAAAGAAAATTGAAGACAATCGAGGTAAGCTGTATAAAACAGATGCGGCCGGAAATACCGAACTGTTTTTGCACCGGGACAAAAGTGTATTTTTTCATCACATTACGGATTATTATGTTTTCTATATATTAATAGACCCGGTGGAACAGCTGTATTGGGAAGTTTACCGCTGTGACCTGGACGGAAACAACAATACACTGATAAAAGAAATACCTCTTATGAGTATCGGCGGAACTGCCTACGACAATGAGAATTTATATATATCAGAAGTGAATGGACCACTGTGGAAAATCAATAAGGAAACATTGGAGATATCCGATGTTCTGACAGTGAATAACATTGAATTCATCGATACATTTACACATGAAGTAAATAACGGAAAATTCTTCTACAGTTTCACATCTATCGTATATTATACAGACACCGTTACAGGTGAAAAAGTGGAATTTTAAATTAAATATAAAATTAAAGGCGGAGTATAAACTCCGCCTTTTTATTATTTAATTAGCTCAGTGCTGCAAGGCTTTCGAGAATTTTTTCTTTTTTATCCATAGCAGTTGCCAGTTTTACTTTTTCCTGGTCTACAACAGCCTGTGGAGCTTTAGCCATAAAGCCTGCGTTGTTCAGTTTACCGGATATAATCTGGACATCTTTTTCAACTGCAGCCAGTTCTTTGTTCAGACGTGCTGTTTCTTTATCTTTGTCTACAAGGTCGCCTGTAGGGATAAATGCACGTGCACCTTCTACAACAATCTGTGAGTACTGTTTTGCATCACCTTCAAATTTTGTAACAATCTGAGTTTCTTTGGAGAATGCAAATTTTTCAACGAATACAAGCCCCTGTTCAAAGTCATCTGTATGTTCTGTTTCGATAACCAGATGAGTTTTGTTTGTAGGATGTGCACCCAGCTGTGCGCGCAGAGCACGGATTTCTTTAGCCAGTGCAAAGATTCTGTCCAGAGATTTTTCTTCTTTTTCAAAGTTCAATTCTTCTGTGTATGCTGGCCATGCACTCACCATAATGCTTTCGTTGTTGTTTGGCAGTGCCTGGAAGATTTCTTCTGTGATAAATGGCATAAATGGGTGCAGCAGTTTCAGCGCGCCGTTCATTACATACACCAGAACACGTCTTACGTTGTCTTTTGTTTCTTTGTCTTCGCTGTTCAGACGAGTTTTAGCGATTTCGATGTATCTGTCACACAGCTGGTCCCAGATAAAGTCATATGCCTTCTGTGCAGCCAGACCCTGATCAAAGTTTTCAAGGTTTTCTGTAGCTGCTTTTGCTGTATTATTCAGTGCAGAAAGAATCCATTTGTCTTCCTGTTCCAGTTTAGCTGGCAGACCTGGTTCGATTTCACCATCAATATTCATGAGAATGAAACGTGCAGCATTCCACAGTTTGTTTGCAAAGTTTCTGGATGCTTTTACTTTTTCGTCAGAGTAACGTGTATCGTTACCTGCAGATGAACCTGTAGCCAGTGTGAAACGCAGAGCATCAGCACCGTACTGTTCAATGATTTCCAGCGGATCAATACCATTACCCAGAGATTTGGACATTTTCAGGCCGTTAGCATCACGAACGATACCATGGATAAGAACTGTATCGAATGGTGTCTGGCCCATGTGTTCAACGCCGGAGAATATCATTCTTGCTACCCAGAAGAAGATAATGTCATAACCTGTAATCAGTGTGCTTGTTGGATAGAAGAATTTCAGATCTTCGCTGTCTTTGTTTGGCCAGCCCAGTGTGGAGAATGGCCACAATGCAGATGAGAACCATGTATCAAGAGTATCTTCATCCTGTACCAGATGTGTACAACCACATTTTGGACAAACTGTTGGTGTTTCTTTAGCTACGATAACTTCACCACATTCCTGACAGTACCATGCTGGGATTCTGTGACCCCACCACAGCTGACGGGAAATACACCAGTCTTTGATATTTTCCATCCAGTGATAGAAGATTTTGTCAAAACGTTCTGGAACAAATTTTGTTTCACCGCCACGAACAGCTTCGATAGCAGGTTTTGCCAGAGGTTCCATTTTTACGAACCACTGTTTTGAAATCATTGGTTCGATTGTGTTGTGACAACGGTAGCATGTGCCTACGTTATGTTTGTATGCTTCAATTTTTACAAGGTAACCCTGTTCTTCCAGATCTTTAACAATAGCTTTTCTTGCAGCATAGCGTTCCATACCAGCATATTTGCCTGTATTTTCAGCCATATGTGCATCGTCTGTCATAACCTTGATGATTTCCAGGCCATGTCTTTCGCCTACTTCAAAGTCGTTAGGGTCGTGGGCAGGTGTCATTTTAACTGCACCTGTACCAAATTCTTTTTCTACATAGCTGTCTGCAAAGATAGGTATTTCTCTGCCTACCAGTGGGAGAACAGCTGTTTTGCCTAAAAGATGAGTATATCTTTCATCGTCTGGTGCTACACAGATACCTGTATCACCCAGCATTGTTTCAGGACGTGTTGTAGAAACAGTGATGTATTCATCGCTGTCTTTGATTGGGTATCTGATATACCACAGGCTGCCATCCTGTTCTTCAAATTCTACTTCTGCGTCAGAAATAGATGTAAGACAGTGTGGACACCAGTTGATAAGTCTTTCACCCTGATAAATAAGACCTTTGTTGTACAGATTTACAAATACTTCTTTAACTGCTTCGCTGCAGCCTTCATCCATTGTAAATCTTTCTCTGTCCCAGTCACAGGAAACACCCAGCTTTTTCAGCTGTTCAACAATTCTGCCTGCATATTTTGCTTTCCAATCCCATGCACGTACCAGGAATGCTTCACGGCCTATAGCTTCTTTTGTCAGGCCTTCTTTTGCCATTGCTTCCACGATTTTAGCTTCTGTAGCGATGGATGCATGGTCAGTGCCTGGTACCCACAGTGCGCAGTATCCTGCCATTCTTTTGTAACGGATAAAAATATCCTGCAGTGTGTTGTCCAGTGCGTGACCCATGTGCAGCTGACCTGTGATGTTTGGCGGCGGCATCATGATAGTGTAAGGTTTTTTTGTTTTGTCAATTTCTGTGTGGAAATATTTATTTTCCAGCCACATAGCATAGGTTTTGTCTTCTACCCGTTTAGGGTTATAGATTTTTTCCAGCTCTTTCATTATTATTTCTCCTTTTTTTATTTCGGGAGCAGTACAAAAATATAAAAAAATAACCGCCCCAAAAATATGGGACGATTTTTAACCGTGGTACCACCCAAATTGCCCTTTCATAAAAAGAGCCACTCAGTTTCTTTAACGCAGAAGGATACGGAAACAGCTACTGCGAGTTCACTGTTTCGGCTCAAAAGCTACACAATCAGGTTTATTTACCGGGCTTTCACCACCGCCGGCTCTCTGTAAAATAAATTTTCTGACTGCCTCTTTTTCACAGCCTTTATTTATATTTTGGTACTATTTTAATACTTTGTACAAAAAAAGTCAATAATTCATGGTTATTTTGTACTTGCAATTACAATAAAGATAAAGTACAATATAGGACATAAATTATAAGAGGTGAAACTAATGGCAGAATTTAAATATGAAATCGTTGAAAAACTGGGTGTTATCAGCCAGGGTAAAGGCGGCTGGGAAAGACAGCTGAATCTTGTTTCCTGGTCTGACAGAGAACCTAAATACGATATCCGTGACTGGTCCGCTGATGGTACAAAAATGGGTAAAGGTATTTCCATGACAGCTGAAGAACTGGCTGTTCTGAAAGAAATCCTGGACGAAATCGATCTGTAATATCTGATATTTTTTATATTTTATAGTTTAAGGGGCATTGTCTGTGACAATTGCCCCTTTTAAATTTATACAACAACAGTTATAATAACTACTATATAATAAACACAAAGGAACGATACTATGGACTACAAAGCTGAATTTCTTGAAATTTTTGATAAATACGTTACCCGTCAGGGTGTAGACAGGATGCTGGAATGGCTGGAAAGAACTGATTTTTTCACAGCCCCCGCCAGCACCCGATACCACGGTGCCTGCGAAAGCGGTCTGGTAATGCACAGTCTGAACGTTTATAAAGTCCTGAAAGCCCGAAATGACATTGAAAAACTGTATTCTGAGGAATCAATCGCTCTGGTTGCACTTTGTCACGATTTTTGTAAGATAAATTTTTACACAGAAGGCACCAGAAATGTTAAAAACGATATAACAGGCCAATGGGAAAAAGTAAAAGTGTATAACGTGGATGACCAGTTCCCATTCGGTCATGGTGAAAAAAGTGTTTTCCTCATTGAAAGATTTATAAGACTGACCGTCGAGGAAGCTATGGCCATACGCTGGCATATGGGAGGTTTTGATGACAGCGCAAAGGCAGGCAGTTTTGCGCTGAGCGAAGCATGGAGACGTTATCCGCTGGCTGTAATGGCACATCTGGCAGACCTGGAAGCTACATACCTGCTTGAAAGAGGCACTTCTGCTGTAAATAAAAAGTAAAATAGTATAATTTCCCAAATTTACTGTTGTTATTTAAATAACATAGTGGTATAATCTGTATAAAGTTACAGAGGGAGATGATTTTTATGAATAAAAAAACATTCAGGTATGCATTAGTGCAAACAATGCCTGTAATGGTTGGTTATTTGTTTGTGGGGGCCGCCTTTGGCCTGTTGCTAGCAGATGCCGGCTATGGTTTGCCGTGGGCAGCCAGTATGGCACTTATAGTTTATGGCGGTAGCCTTCAGTTTGCACTGTTACCTATGATTGCCTCTCACACCAGTCTTGTTACAGTAGCTGTAATGAGCCTTTCTATATGCTCCAGACAGATGTTCTATGGATTGTCATTGATTGAACGATTCAAAAAAATGGGTAAAAAAGCACTGTATATGATATACAGCCTTTGTGATGAAACCTATTCTGTCCTGATTACGGACGTACCTGAAGACATCGACAGACAGAAATTTGACTTTTACGTAGCAGCTCTCGATATGTGCTATTGGGTATCTGGTTGCAGCCTTGGTAACCTTTTTGGTTCTATGATACCTTTTGACACCACCGGTGTGGATTTCGCCATGATCGCTCTGTTCGTTGTTATATGTACCGAACAATGGATTGGCAGTAAAAACCACTTGCCTGCTATTACCGGTGCTGTGTGTGGTCTTGCCTGTCTTGTAGTGTTTGGACCAGATAACTTTATACTTCCTGCACTGGCCGGAAGTATGTTGGTGCTGATGATGCTTAAAAATAAAGTGGAGGTAACTAAAGATGAGTAACACTGCTTATGTCATTGCAGTAATGTTTACTGCCTGCCTCTGCAACTTCTTTTCAAGGGTATTCCCTTTCCTGCTGTTTTCAAAAAGCGACGAATTGCCAGGCACTATACAATATCTGGGTAAATATTTACCACCATGCGTAATGGCTGTGCTGGTTGTATACTGTATTAAAAATATCACTTTTACCGCATTATCAGGATTTATGCCTATGCTTATTTCCATAGTGGCTGTTGTATTACTGCATCTGTGGAAAAGAAATAATATTCTGAGTATAGCTGGTGGCACAGTACTGTACATGGTATTGGTTCAGATTGTATTTGCATAATAAATTGAATATAGGCTATAAATCAAAGCCGGCATCTGTACAGATGCCGGCTTTGATGGTTTAAAGTTATTATGAATATAAAAGGTAAGTAATCTGGCTGTGAAAAAGTGAGAATATGGCTATGTTGGGTTTTACCCCAAAGAGGAGGGCTACCTTTCGAATATTCGTTTTTTAGTTGGCTGATGCAATAACTCTTGCGGTTAGTTGTTGCTAACTTTATGATTATATATTAACACACACTGAATCAGTTGTCAATAGCTAACCGCAATATTTTCTCAATTATAGAATTTACAGACAAAAAAAGAGTACCCGTAAGGGTACTCTTTAATTAGGTCAAATTATTTTGCCTGGTAAGCAGCCAGATGTTCGTTGGATTTAACCAGATCATGAACATGTGCGTTGCCTGTGTTAACCAGTGTACCAACTGTGGAGTAAACTGGCATTACGTAACCGTTGTTGTAAGCTACGAAGTCTTCCTGGTTGATAGCATACATAACAGCTTTTCTCAGATCAACATCGTTGAATTTGCTACCTTCTGTCAGGTTGAAGAATGCGTATGTAACACCGTTGGAGTCACGTTTCATAACTGTGAATTTAGAATCAGCTTCAACTACATCAACGTCTGTTGCGGAAACGGAACCGAGGAGGTCAACTTCGCCTGCACGGAATGCAGATGTTGCAGCAGATGTATCTTTGATAAATTTCATGTAGATAGTTTTGATGTTAGGGTTGAATTCTTCATCTTCTGGCATGTAGCCTGGGTTTTTAACGAAGTCGATACCGTAGTCGTCAACTTTTACGAACTGGTAAGGACCGGAGCACCACAGCATGCTTGTGTCGCCGCCTTTGATAGCTGCGAAGTCACCGTAGCAAACGTCTTTAGTTGGATCGTAAGATTCTACTGTGAATTTGGAGTTGTAGGATTCTACCTGTTCTTTATGCAGGATACCTGCAGACTGGTGAGCGAGGTAGTTCAGAACCTGTGGGAATGGTTCTGTTGTTGTTACTTTAACAACCTGGTATGTACCAGCAGCGTTGTCAACTTCTTCGTCAACAGCTGTCAGAGCAGCAACTGGAACTTCAACACCTTTGTTCAGTGTTTCCAGCAGTGTTGCGCCTGTGTCGGAGTCGAGTTTAGCTTCGAGTTCGGACAGATCTGTTACGATTTCGATAGACTGCATGTGGTTGTGCAGTGTGTATGTTTTGTGTGTAGCAACAGAGTTTTTGTTGGAAGCTCTTTCCAGAGAGAATACAACGTCGTCAGCAGCAACGAGAACGCCTGTGTCAACAACTTCGCCGTTTTCAACTTTAGCAAAGTTTACATCGTCTCTCAGCAGGAAATAGTATTCGCTGTTGCCTTCTGCGATTGCGTAAGAATGAGACAGGGAGCTGTCTGTCATGATTTCATCGTCATCGGACAGGTTGATGATTTTGATGTACATGTTACCGGACAGTGTGTTCATTGTACCATCGTTAGCCTGGATTGGGTCCAGTGTGGATGGTGTTGCAGATGCCTGTGTCAGAGTCAGAGCTCTTGTATCGTTGTTAGCAGCATCTACGTAGTCGTACATTTCCCAACGACCTGGACGGGATTTTGGCTGGAATACAGATTCAGCTTTCAGCAGGGAGTTGTTGTAAGCCTGCATTTTCATGGAAGCGTACAGAGGCAGAATGTAAGCGTTTTCTGTAATCATGTAGTTTTCCAGTTCTGTGTATGTTGCAACAGAAGCTGCAGCTGTTTCAGAAGCACCTTTGTCGATCAGTTCGTCAACTTTTGTATCGATGATTGGGCTGTAGTTGTAGTCACCTGTTGAGTGATATACACCACGTACAGCGTAGTCAACGTTACCTGTAACTGTTGTCCAACCGGACAGAGCGATGTCAAAGTTACCTGCTTCTTTCTGTGCTGTCCAAGAAGCGTAGTCTGGCTGTGTGTTCAGTTCAACATCAAAGCCTGCTTTTGTCAGCTGGTCGCGAAGGATGTTCATGTTTGCTTCGCTGGAAGACTGGCCCAGAACTACGATTTTTTCTGGCTGTGTTTCGAGCATGGATGTTTCTTCTTTAGAAGAACCGCCACAAGCTACCATAGACAGAGCCATAACTGCAGCAAGAGCCAAAGCAATAATTTTTTTCATTGGTATCTACTCCTTATAGATTTTTATTATGTGAAGCCAAAAGTGGCTTTCAACCTTTGAAAATGGCATAAAATGCCTTTGACCGGTTAATATATTACTATAAAAACCTTCTTTTGTAAACACTTTTATTTACTTTTGTAAAAGTTTTGTAATAATGTTTACACGTTGAATTTCAGTGTGCCGTCAGCAACTTCTTCCCAACGGTGACATGCTACAAAGTGGCCTGGTTTAGCTTCCACGAATTCTGGGTTAACTGTTGTACATTTTTCTGTAGCAAATGGGCAACGTGCAGCAAAGCGGCAACCAACTTTTGGGTTGATTGGTGAAGTGATTTCACCTTTCAGGATGATTTTTTCGCTTTTTTCCAGAACATTTGTAGATGGAATAGCTGAAAGCAGAGCGATTGTGTATGGGTGCAGTGGTTCGTCAAAGATATCTTTTTTAGATGCTTTTTCAATCATCTGACCCAGATACATAACACCGATGTTTGTAGAAATATGTTTAACAACAGAAAGGTCATGGGAAATGAACATGTATGTCAGACCCATTTTTTTCTGCAGGTCCATCAGCAGGTTCAGAATCTGTGCCTGAACGGAAACGTCCAGAGCGGAAACAGGTTCGTCACATACGATGAACTGTGGGTTGATGGAAAGTGCACGTGCAATAACTACACGCTGACGACGACCGCCGTCAAATTCGTGTGGATACTGGTTGTAAGAACGCATTGGCAGACCTACCAGATCCATCAGTTCTTCAACTCTTGCTCTTCTTTCTTCAGCTGTTTTGTAAACCTTGTGAAGTTTCAGAGGTTCTTCGATAATCTGACCGATTGTCATACGAGGGTTGAGAGATGCGTATGGGTCCTGGAAGATAATCTGCATGTTTTTACGCATTTCGCGCATTTCATCAGCAGTAAAGTTGTTGATGTCCATACCATCGTAAAGAACGTCACCTGATGTAGCTTCGTGCAGACGCAGGATTACACGGCCCAGTGTGGATTTACCACAGCCGGATTCACCTACGATACCAAGTGTTTCGCCTTTGTTGATTGTAAGGTTTACATCGTCAACAGCATGAAGGTGGCCTGCAGGAACAGGGAAATATTTTTTAAGACGTTTGGTTTCAATAAGAACCTGGTTTTCCATGTTTTCCATTATTTTTCCTCCTTGCTGAATAAGTCAAAGTGACACATAAATTTGTGTTCGTCACCTTTTACTGTAGGCTGCTGTACTTTACAGATATCCTGGCAGTAACGGCAACGTGGGTGGAAGTAGCAACCTGTTGGCAGATCAGCTGCGTTGGAGATTGCACCTTCGATTGGGATCAGTTCTGTAGATTCGTCATCCAGTTTTGGAATAGAGTCAAACAGACCTCTTGTGTAAGGATGTTTAGGGTTGAGGTAAACTTCTCTTACGGAACCAGCTTCAACAATCTGGCCTGCGTACATGATAGCAACATTGTCACATGTTTCAGCAACAACACCCAGGTCATGAGTGATAAGAATCATAGACATGTTGTATTTTTCACGCAGGTTGTTGATGATATCCAGAACCTGTGCCTGAATTGTAACGTCGAGAGCTGTTGTTGGTTCGTCAGCAATCAGCAGTTTTGGGTTACACAGCAGGGACATAGCGATAACAACACGCTGTTTCTGACCACCGGAGAACTGGTGTGGGTAGTCATCATAACGGTCGGATTTAACGCCTACCAGTTCCAGCAGGTCGATAACACGCTGTTTAGCTTCTGCTTTGGAAACCTTTTCGTGTGTGAGAACAACTTCGGAAAGCTGTTCACCAACTGTCATAACAGGGTTCAGAGCAGTCATTGGGTCCTGGAAAATCATAGCAACACCGTTACCGCGCATTGCCTGGTTTTCTTTATCTGTATTATAAATTACGTTTTTGCCTTCAAAGTAGATTTCGCCGTCTACGATAATTCCAGGTGGGTCAGGAATCAGCTGCATGATGGAGAGAGCTGTTGTAGTTTTGCCAGCACCTGTTTCGCCAACAAGACCAAGAGCTTCACCTTCTTTAACTTCAAAATCAATACCGTTTACAGCTTTGGCTGTAGCATCATCTGTAACGTAGTGAACATGAAGGTTTTTAACGTCTAAAACAACATTTTTATCCATTTTTGCCTCCTGTTATTATTTAAGTTTAGGGTCAAGAGCATCACGCAGACCGTCACCGAAGTAGTTGAATGCCAGAACGATGATGATGATAGCAAGACCTGGGAAGATAGCGATGTAAGGGTTTGTTTCAAGGAATGTGGAACCTGCTTTCAGGATGTTACCCCATTCTGGAACGTGTGCTTCTACACCGATACCCAGATAAGACAGGGATGATGTGGAAAGAACAGCGGAACCCATACCCATTGTGATTCTAACAATGATTGGAGCAAGTGAGTTTGGAATAATGTGTCTGAAGATGATTGTACCATCTTTAGCACCGCAAGCTTTAGCAGCTTCTACGAATTCCTGGTTTGCAACGCCCATAACCTGAGCACGCATTGTTCTTGCATAGCCTGGGATACCACCAATGGACAGAGCAAGGATAAGGTTTGTTGTAGAAGTACCGAAAGCAGCGATAACTGCGATAGCCAGCAGGATGGATGGAACAGCATTAAGAACGTCAAGAATACGCATGATAATGTTGTCCACTTTGCCGCCGTAGTAAGCAGCAACAGCACCCAGCATACCACCAACAATACATGGTGCCAGTGTGGAAATCATACCTACCAGCAGGGAGATACGTGCACCAAAGATAATTCTTGTAAATACGCAACGGCCAAACTGGTCACAGCCAAATGGGTACATAAGGCTTGGAGCAGCAAGACGTACGGAGAAGTTGTTGGAAATAGCGATATCGTAGTCAAATGTGAGAACGGAAGCGATAGAAACTGACAGCAGGAAGATAACAATAAACATACCTATGCAAGACATGTAGTTTCTGAACAGACGACGGATAACGTCAATCCATTCTACGCTAACTTCTTCATTTTTGTTGTAGTATTTACCCAGGGCAATGATACCCAGCAGGAAGGAGAATACGTTACCCAGTGCAAGGCCTGCGATGCAGATGTATGCATATGGCAGGAATTTTTTGTCTGGTTTTTTGCCGAATGTGTATTTGTTTACAGCACTCATGATAACCAGGTTCAGTACTGCGTACAGACCGTACAGACCCATACCCAGCCAGAATGTGTCAGCAACATATTCTTTGAACAGGTTCAGTGCACTTACAACAAGGATGAAGATTGTAACCAGCAGAGAGTAAACAGACAGCTGGTATTCCATATTTTTTTCTTTTTTGATCAGCATTGCGCCAGCGATAAACATAAAGAAGTCGCCAACGAATACGAATGGCAGCATCAGCCAGCCAAGTTTTCTTGTTGTTGCAGAGATTTCGCCTGCATCACCTGTAACTTCTTTGATAATGCGCTGTGTAGCAATAAAATCAAGAGCAAAACCTGCAAGGTATACACCTGCAACTGCAAACCATACGCCACCTTTTGTCAGTGCATTGAACAGAAAGTAAACGCCGAGAGCCAGTGTTACCTGCCAGCCAAGTCTTGCTGTAGTGTATTCCAGAGAGCCACTTAATTTTCTTTTGTTAACTTTTTTCTGGTAAAGGGCCTGTTTCTGGGCCATTTCTTTTGTCATTTCTTTGTTAGCCATTTAAGTACCTCTCCTTTCTTAGTAGTTTTTCATTCTTGATTTGATACGTGGGTCGATAACTGCGTACAGAATATCAACAACCAGGTTCATAATGGATACAACGAATGAGATGTATACAACACCTGCCAGAACAACTGGGATATCTGGGATGTACTGTCTTTCAACAATGTAAGAACCGATACCGTTGATGTTGAATACTTTTTCTGTAACGGAAGAACCACCCAGCATACCACCGAACTGTGCGCCGATAGTTGTTACGATTGGAATCATAGCGTTACCGAGGATGTGTTTGAGAACAACTTTGTTTTCTGGCAGACCTTTAGCACGAGCTGTAAGGATGTAGTCAGAGTTTTTAACTTCCAGCATGGAAGAACGTGTCATACGTGCAACGGAAGCAGACATACCTGTACCCAGAACGATAGCTGGCATAATAAGTGTCAGGTTGTTTGCTGGCTGATATGTTGCAGGCAGAATACCTGTTTTGATAGACAGGGAAAGAATCAGCATCAGACCCAGCCAGAAGTTAGGAATGGAAAGACCCAGCAGCGCAAAGAACATTGCGATGTAGTCAAAAGAAGAATACTGTTTGATAGCGGAGATAATACCAGCTGGGATAGCGATACCCAGAGATACTACCATTGACCAGAATGTAACTTCCAGTGTGATTGGGAATTTGTTTGCCAGAGCGCCGATAATCCGTTCGTTACCCTGGTAAGAGTTACCCAGATCCAGAGTGATCAGGTTTCTGAACTGTCTGAGCAGCTGTGTCAGGTAAGGCTGGTCAAGACCGTAAATACGGTTGAACTGGTCTACCTGTTCCTGTGTAGCTGTCTGACCAAGAATGTTCAGAGCAGGATCCATTGGGGAGATGTAAAGGATTGTAAATACCAGCCACACAACACCGAACAGAACGAAAATCATCATTACCATACGGTCTGTTGCATATTTGGAAATTGGGTTCTGGAACAGAACCATAACGATGTACATTGGGAATGACAGAACAAGTGAAAACAGCAGGAAAGCTTTGTTGTCAATAAGTTCTGCAAAACATGCAGCCATTGTAACTTCGTTTACGCCCTGCATTTCAGCAGCAATTTTTGCCTTGTCATGCAGAATAGTTTCAAAGTTTTTAACAGCGATTTCTTTAGCCTGTTTTTCTGTTTCAGCTTCAGAAACTGTTTTGTTGAAGTACTCGTTTTTCTTTCTAACCTGCATCAGAGCTGCTGCAAACAGTTCATCCTGCAGAGTAGTTGCTTCCAATTCTTTTCTTAAGTCAGCTTTGATAGATGCAAACTTGTCTTTACCTTTCATACCTTTATATTTAATAAAGGTTACCAGAACGGTGAAGAAGCCCAGCACCCACAGCCACAGACGATAAGTAGAATTGCGATACATTCTTGCGAATGTGTCTTTGATCTTTTTAATGCTCATCACTGCACTCCTATAAGTTTATTGTTTGGATAGTTGATGTGCCCGCGAGACAGTCAGGGATAACTGCCGGGATGTATTGCTCAAAACAGCCAATAATTTTAAACAATACACCACAGGGCACAGTGGTCCATAGTCAGTTAAACATTATATCTTATTTGTTAGTGTTTGACAATAAAAATTTTATCTTTTTGTACAATTTTCGGTATTCGGCACAATTTTTTCAATCTTTTTAAACACAAAGTTTCCATAATTTTAATATATTGTACAAATATGGATGGAAGTTTTACTTTGATTTTCAAAGCATTTACCATGAAAACAGTTTATTTAATATATGTGGCACTAATATTTGTTACCCCTCCCCCGCTTTTTCTGTACATTTTGCTACAAAAGATATGTAATGATTGTGCAGACAACCGCAAAAAAATATGTTAAAATAATATGGCAACTTAAAAATGATATATAATGAAAGGATATTATTATGGAAATTAACGGCAAAAGAGAATTTGAACTGCTGGAAAAAATGAGTTTCGTGCGTATGGGTGGTACAGCTGAAGAATTCAAAGCAGCAGAAATCCTCATGGAAGAAATCCGTTCCATCGGTCTGGAACCAGCACTGGAAGCTTTCGAAATCGAAGACGCTGACCTTGTTAAAGGTGAACTGGAAGTTCTGGAACCATTCAACAAAAAATATACAGTTACAGCATACAAACTGTCTGAAAGCACACCTGAAGAAGGTCTGATTGCTCCATTCTACTATGCAGAAAACCTGACAGCCGCTGATCTGGAAAACTCCAAAGGCAAAATCGTTCTTGTTAACGGTTACCTGAGTCTGGATATGTACAAAAAGCTGCTTAAAGCAGGCGCTGTTGGCTTTGTAACAATGAGCGGCACTATGATTGAAACAGAAGAAAACTCTGACCTGTTCACAAGAACACTGCGTGATACTCTGCGCAAATTCGGCAACATGCCTGGTGCAAACATCAGAGTAACTGATGCATTCGACATCGTTGCAAACGGTGCTACAAAAGTTAAGCTGACAGCTATCAACACACCAGTTACACGCACAAGCCACAACATCACAGTAACTATCAAAGGTACAGAAAAACCTGAAGAAGTTGTTTCCTTCGGCGGTCACTATGACTCTGTGGAATTCTCCAAAGGTGCACACGACAATGCTGCCGGTAGCGTTATCAACATGGAAATTGCACGCTACTTTGTAGAAAATCCACCAAAGAGAACTGTACAGATTATGTGGTACGGCAGTGAAGAAATGGGTCTGTTCGGTTCAAAAGCTTGGGTTGCAGCACATGAAGACGAACTGAAAAACCACCTGTGCATGATTAACACAGACATGGCTGGTGTAGTTATCGGTTACGATGTAGCAAGAGTTATCGCTTCCAAAGAAGCCACAGCACACTGTGATGCATTTATGCGTCGTCATGGTTACAATGTAGGTGTTACACAGGATATCTACTCTTCCGACTCTATCCCATTTGCTGACAAGGGCGTACCAGCTGTAAACTTTGTTCGTTTCGGTCACCATATTGGTGGTACTTTAATTCACTGCAGATACGACATCAAAGAACATCTGTCCGCAGAAGCTCTGGCTAAAACAACAAAATTTGTTCTGGGCTACGGTGTAGAACTGGTAGAAAGCGTTGTCTTCCCATTCGAAAGAGTTGTTCCATCAGAAATGGTAGAAAAAGTAGACAAATACCTGATGAAAAAAGAACTGGCAGAACTGGACAAAAAATAACAAAAAACACAAACCGCGGTAAAATTTACCGCGGTTTTATTATTACCATATAATATATAATATTATACATTATATTTTCATGCACTTCCCTGCCATATAAAAAATGCCAATCCCTGAGGATTGGCATTTGATTTTTATCAGAAGCGGAGAGTTTTCCATGTACCCCGTTTGTAACGCAGCCAGAACAGAACCATACGAACAACGTTGTCTGTATTCATAGCAACGATCACCCAGTGAACACTCAGACCAAGGAAACGGATAAAGATTGTAGCACCTACCACACGAACGCCCCACATGGACAGAAGTGTAAGATAGAAAGGTACTTTTGTATCGCCTGCACCACGGAGAGCACCAGCGTGAATCTGTGAAATGATATATGGAATCTGGATAGTAGCCAGCAGTCTTACCAGTTCACTACCTGTTTCGATAACTTGTGCATCAGGTGTAAACAGTGAGATAATCTGTGGTGAGAAGATAGCCATCAGTACAGAGCCAAACAGCATAACTGCAGATGCCATTTTGATACATGTGGATACATATCTTTCCGCCATATCCGGTCTTTCAGCGCCCAGAGACTGACCCGTAAGTGTTGTAGCTGCAGAAGCAAAAGCAAAACCAGGCATAAAGCAGAATGATTCGATTGTAGATGCCAGAGAGTTGGAAGCTACAGCGATTGTACCCAGAGAAGCAACTGTAGAAGCGATAACTACAGATGCTGCACCCATTACAAAACGTTCGCCCATGAGAGGGATACCGATTTTTGTAACAGCACTCATATCTTCTTTTACCAGTTTAAAGCTGTCTCTAAGGGATATTCTCAGTTTTGTGTCACGTGTGAATGTGATAAACAGCAGTACTGCCGCACCGATTGCAATTGTAAGTGATGTGGAAATTGCCGCACCATCTACACCCAGACCTGCGCCCCATACAGTAAATGTTTTACCAAACAGTGTGACATCGTGTGTGTCGTAAATAAGCAGGTAGTTACCAACTACGTTTGCAAGGTTTACAGATGTGTTGATAAGCATAGGTGTTTTTGTATCACCATAACCGCGGTAAATAGCTGAAAGTACCATTGTAAGTGTACGGAACAGCATACCGTAAGCCATAATTTTGTTATAGCCGGTTGCCAGCAACAGTACATCTGGTTCTGCACCCATCCACTCTGGAATTTTACCACTGAGCAGGTAGCAGATAATTGTCATAGGAATACCCATGAGAAGAACTGTTGTCAGAGCCTGACGCACCAGAGAGTTTGCTCTTTCGTAGTTCTGTGCACCTACCATACGTGCAATCAGAGCTGTGAAACCCATACCAAAAGACATAACGATACCGTTAATCAGCATCATAGGTGAACCACTGATAGAAACTGCGGCTGTAGCCACAGCGCCCAGAGAGCCAACCATTGCAGTGTCAATTGAATGAACCAGTGTGGACAGAATCTGTTCTACAAATACAGGCCACGCCAGCAGAATAATGGTGGTAGAAGGTTTTATTTTATCATCAATAAGATTTCTTGTTCTACTACTCAAAATATTTACTCACTTTCTCTTTTATATCATTTACATTTTACAACATACAAAAGCGACGTAAAACACCGTTTTACATCGCTTTTTAATTTTTTTCTGTATTTAATTATACCACTGCAGTATAAAATGTCAATCATATCCATGGTATATATTGGAAATATAATTATTCTTCTGTTTTTTCTTCTGCTGCCTTGAGTTCAGCCGCTGCTTTTTCTTCAGCCAAACGTCTGTCGCGTTCTTCTACTTCATGTGGCAGAAGCATGCAGTTTCTTTCATAATCGTAAATGCCCAGTTTTTTCCATTTCCGAACTCTGAATTTTGCTACAATAACCAGCGTAATCAGCAGAATAATTGCACCGTACAGGAAGTAAAGCATAAGGCGCATGTTCCGCTGCCACAGCGGGCTGAGTTTATTATGTGTAGCACCCAGTACATCTCTCATATCATAGATAGATGACATACCTGTGTTGAAACGGTACTGACTTGCCAGACCCAGCATTGCAAGACCTGTATCTGTTGTATTACCTTTTTTAGCTGTTGTATCAAAAGAGAAAGAACCATCTTTTCTCTGGAACTTGATAATCCACTGTGTCATATCTTCGCCGTTTACATCCATTGCGGAAATACCAGCTGTGTTAAGTGCAATAATTGTTGTCACAATTTCTTCCGGTGTGGCATCTTCTGTAATATTTGCAACAAGGTATTCTGCACCGGCTTTAGCTGCTTTTTCAACTTCGCCGCCTTCTTCTGTCAGCAGAAGTGATGTTACCGCCGCAGCTGTAAGTCTTACCTCTGTTACATCGTCATCTTCCATGCCATCATAACGGAAAGCACCATCTTCACACGCCATATCCATAGTAAAGTCAATCATACTCTGGCGTGTTACATCACCTTTTTCGTAAATTTCGTATTTACCACATTCCAGCGCTGTAAGTGCTTCCACCCAGTTGAGAACGCCACCGTTGATTTTGGATTCTTCATAGCTGATACCCTGTGTAAGTACTGCAGAAGAAGCTTTGTCCGCGAGAACACCTATTGCTGTATGTGCCAGAATAACTTCAGGATAACCGTCATAGTAAATTTCACCTTTTTCACCAACGTATGAACCATTGTGTTTAAGGAAGTTATCCAGACCCTGTTCGTACATTTCACTGCGGTTGTGCCAGTAGTCGATATATGTACTTCTGTTAAGGCCGATAATTGCAGCTTCATCACCGTATGATGGTGATTTAATTTTATCAACCAGATATTTACCTGCTGAATTTATGGATTCAACTATATGTGTCTGTGTGCCGTCATCTTCAACGCCTACAGAATAATGGCAACCAACCATGGACAATGCCATTACCATAGCCATAACCAATGTTATAATTTTTTTAATGTTTTTCATTATTTCCTCCGGGGTGTAAAACACCCAAATACAAGTCATACATACTAATTTATCAAATATTACAGGCAATGTCAAATTATTATAAAAAATAACTGTTAAATTTTATAATATTGTGTTATACTTTATTGGATAATAAAAAACTTACAGAAAATTAAGGATTTTATATATGGAAATATTAAATAAAGATAAATACGAAGAATTTGATATATTCTGCGAAAACCACCCTCACGGTGCTTTTCAGCAGTCACCACGCTGGGGGCTGGTTAAAACAGAGTGGGATAATGAAGTTATTGTAAGCCGCAATGAAAATGGTGAAATTGTCGGCGGTATTTTTGTACTCATACGCAAATTCGGTATAAAAACAATGATGTATGCCTGCCGCGGCCCTGTATGTGATTATGCAGATACAGACGTTATCAAGGACCTTATGGAAGGTGTAAAAGTACTGGCCAAAAAGCACAACGCATATACTTTTATCATGGACCCACTGGTTATGGTAGATGATGCTGAAACTATTGCACTTTTCCGTAACTGTGGACTTAAAATCAAAGAACATGCACCTTTCCACGATACTATCCAGCCAAGATACAACTATATGCTGCGCTATCTGAAAGGTATGAACGAAGAACAGCTGATGCAAAAAATGAACCGCGACACCAGATACTATCTGCGCTACCCTGAAAAGAAAGGTGTAGTATGCAAAAATCTCGGTCTGGATGGTCTGGATGATTTTTACAAAATTTATTCTGACACAGGTGTAAGACAGAAATTCGCTGTACGCCCTAAAGAATACTTTGCAAAAATGCTTAACGGCCTCGGTGAAAACTGTCGCCTGTATATGTGCTATTCACCTGATGGTGATGCACTTTGTGGTGGCGTAGCAGTGCAGTACGCAGGTACAACAAGCCATGTTTATGGCTGCTCCAACGACCAGATGAGAAATCTGCGTCCTACTTACCTGCTGCAGAAATACCTGATGGGATGGGCACTGGAAGGCGGTTGCCATACTTACGATATGCAGGGTGTTGCCCCAAGACCTGAAGACAGCGAAGCACTGTACAGGATTCTGGATTTTAAATCAAACTTTACCGGCGAAATAGTAGAAACAGCTGGTGAATTTACAATCACTTTCGACCCTTTGTATGAAAAACTGATTGATACAGCAATGAAAGTAAGAACCAAAATCAAAAAACGCAAAAAATAATTTTCAACGAATCGCAGAAATCATGTTAAGTTTTCTGCGATTTTATTTTAACATTATACAGTACTTATCTGTTGTTTCGTGAAAACATTGACAAAACTATCCGGCAGTTGTATAATTTACATTAATATTGATAAAGGCTATGAAGAGAAGAGTAAACAGCCATACATGTCACAGAGAGCCCGGGTAGCTGAAAACGGGTACATCAAAACTGTTGAAGATGGTCTCGGAGCTGCGTACCGAAGCTATACGCCAAGGCTACGACGGGTTCACCCGTTACAGTGATAAGCTGTTGAGCAATCTGCAGCTGATAAGGCCCCTATCGTGAGGTATGGGTGAATTAGGGTGGTAACACGAAGCTTTTATGCTCTCGTCCCTGAAAAGAAATTTTCAGGAACGGGAGTTTTTTTATTGCAGTAAGGGTGTATCTGCAGCCTGCCCGTTTCACCCGATTAAGACTATAAAAATGAAAAACAATGGGAGAGGAAAACTATGGAAAGAAAAAAATTCTATATTACTACACCAATCTACTATCCTTCTGACAACCTGCACATCGGTCACAGCTACACAACAGTAGCATGTGATGCACTGGCAAGATACAAACGCCTGCAGGGTTATGATGTAATGTACCTTACAGGTACTGACGAACATGGTCAGAAAATTCAGGATAAGGCTGCCGCTGCTGGCAAAACACCTATCCAGTATGTAGATGACATTGTAGTAGGTATCAAAGAACTGTGGAACCTGCTGGACATCAGCTATGACAGATACATCCGTACAACTGATGATTACCATGTAGAAGCTGTACAGAAAATCTTTAAACAGCTGTACGACCAGGGTGACATTTACAAAGGTTTCTACGAAGGTATGTACTGCAAACCTTGCGAAACTTTCTGGACTGCCAGCCAGCTGGTAGACGGCAAATGCCCTGACTGTGGCAGAGAAGTTTATGCCGCAAAAGAAGATGCATATTTCTTCAAACTTTCCAAATATGCTGACAAACTGCTGGCACTGTATGAAGAAAATCCAAAATTCATCCAGCCTGAAGCAAGAAAAAATGAAATGATCAGCTTTATCAAACAGGGCCTGCAGGATCTGTGTGTATCCAGAACAACTGTTAAATGGGGTATCCCTGTAACATTTGATCCAGAACATACAGTTTATGTTTGGGTTGACGCTCTGTCCAACTATATCACAGCTCTTGGTTACGAAAACGACAAATACAACGACTATGACCAGTACTGGCCAGCAGATATCCATATGGTAGGTAAAGAAATTCTTCGTTTCCATACTATCATCTGGCCTGCAATGCTGATGGCTCTGGATCTGCCACTGCCAAAACGCGTATTCGGTCACGGCTGGCTGCTGCTGGAAGGCGGTAAAATGAGTAAATCTGTAGGTAACGTAGTTGACCCTGTTGTTCTGTGCAACCGTTACGGCGTTGACGCTGTACGTTACTTCCTGCTGAGAGAAGTTCCATTCGGCAATGACGGTGTTTATACAAACGAAAGCCTTATTGCAAGAATTAACTCTGACCTGGCAAACGACCTTGGTAACCTTGTATCCAGAAGTGCTGCTATGATTGAAAAATACTTTGGCGGCACACTGCCTGCTGAAAGAGAAGCAGATGAATTGGACAATGATCTGATTGCACTGTGCGAAGGCCTGACAGCAAAAACAGAAAAATACATGGATGACCTGTCTATCCCACAGGCTCTGGCAGAAATTTTCAAAGTAGTACAGAGAGCAAACAAATACATTGACGAAACAGCACCATGGGTACTGGCAAAAGACGAAAGCAAAAAAGCACGTCTGGCTACAGTAATGTACAATCTTGTTGAAGCAATGCGTTTTGTAACAGCACTGCTGCAGGCTTATCTGCCAAATACTACACCAAAAATTGCTGCACAGCTTGGCTACAAACCAGAAGACCTTGCATACGAAACACTGGCTAAATTTGGTCACCTGACAGAAGTTAGTGTACAGAAAGGCGAAGTAATCTTCCCAAGAATTGATGCTGCTAAAGAACTGGCTGCAATCGCTAAAGAGGAAGAAGAAAAGAAAGCTGCAAGAGAAGCTGCAAAAGCTAAAGAAGAAAAAGCAGAAGAACCTGCAGAAGAAAAAGTAGCTGAAATCACTTATGATGATTTTGCTAAACTGAACCTGATTGTTGGTGAAGTAAGAGACTGTGCAGCCGTACCAAAAGCTGACAAACTGCTGAACCTGACAATCTGGGATGGTAAACGAGAAAGAACTATCCTTTCCGGTATTCACGAATGGTACGAACCAGAAGATCTGAAAGGCCACAAAGTAGTTATCGTAGATAACCTTGCACCAAGAAAAATGCGTGGCTTTATCAGCGAAGGTATGGTACTTTCTGCAGATACACCAGACGGCGGCGCACAGGTAATTTTTGTAGACGATATGACACCTGGCTGCAAAGTAAGATAATTATGCTTAAACTAAAACTCCCGATTTTATCGGGAGTTTTTATTTTGTTCCACTTGTATTCTTTTCATTTTATATGTTGAAAATGATTAGATAAACGCAGTTTTTATAATGTAATACTTCTTACTAAAGACAGCATAGGCTTATGCTGTTTTTTTTTATTTTGCATGGTATAATCAATACAATAATATTAAAATTAGCGGAGAGTAAAATGAAAATTTACGATATAACACAGGAATTAACCACATGCACTGTTTACCCCGGGGATAAGACTCCAGAAAAAGAACAGGTATACAGTATAGAAAAAGGTGATTTATATAACCTGACCAATATAAGCCTGTGTACTCACAACGGCACCCATGTGGATGCACCATGTCATTTTATAAAGAATGGGAACAGCATAGAAAATATACCTCTGGAAAAATTTATAGGGCCATGTTGTGTTGTCCACCACGATGGTGATTTCAATGCGCAGCACGCCACAGATTTACTGGCCAATGTAAATGGTGATGTTACAAAACGTATTTTGATTAAAGGCAATGTCACAGTTATGGCTGATGCTGCAAAGGTGTTCGCAGACAAAGGTATTTACCTTATAGGTAACGAATCTCAGACTATAGGTCCTAAAAATGCACCTATGGAAGTACATAAAATTCTCTTGTCTGAAAACGTAGTTTTACTTGAAGGTATAAAACTGCACCATGTATTACCGGGTGAATATTTTCTTTCTGCCCGGCCGATCAATATAGCAGGCAGTGACGGTTCACCTTGCAGGGCTGTTCTCATAGAATTTTAATCATCTTTCATAAAAACAATATACTTGCAAATTTTTTACAAAAATGTATAATTAAATTTTGTATGACGTTTTACGGAGGATTATTATGGGTTTAAATTCACCAAAAGAAATTGCACAGAATTATGTTGCAATCGGTAAAGCAAAAGCCAATATGGCTATAGATAAAATGTTTCTGCTGGCAGTAATCGCCGGCGCATTCATTGCATTCGGTGGTGTAGGTTCTGCAACTGCCGCTGTAGGCGTAACACCATCAATAGGCAAACTGATCAGTGGTTGTATCTTCCCCGGTGGGCTGACACTGGTTCTGCTGGCTGGCAGTGAACTGTTTACAGGTAACTGTCTTTTGAGTATTCCACTGCTGGAAAAAGAAATCACAGTAAAGCAGATGCTGAGAAACTGGGTTGTTGTTTATTTCGGTAACATGGTTGGCGGTATGCTGGTGGCTGCTGCTCTGGTTTATTCCGGCCAGTACAATATGTTTGATGGCGGTATGGCAGTTTCAGTATTTTCCACTGCCGCTGCAAAATGCTCTCTTTCTTTTTCAGATGCATTCATCAAAGGCATTTTATGTAACGTACTTGTTTGCCTCGCTGTATGGGTTGCATTTTCTGCAAAAGATTCTGCAGGCAAAGTTATCAGCCTGTTTTTCCCTATTCTGATTTTTGTTATCTGTGGATTTGAGCACTGCATAGCAAATATGTATTACATCAGCGCAGGTCTGTTTGGCAAAAATGTACCATCTTATGTGGTTGCTGCACAGGCTGTCGGCGTAAACCTGGATGTTATCACATGGAAAAATTTCTTTATAACTAACCTGATACCTGTTACACTGGGCAACATTATCGGTGGTGCTGTATGTGTAGGTGCGCTGTACTGGTATGTATATCTGAGAAAAGAAAAATAATTGAATCAAAATTTTCTGACAGAGTCATTTCGGCTCTGTCATTTTTTTGCATATATTTTACATTTGTGTTATAATTAAATATATTAAGCACCTATTAAATCAATAAAAGGAACAATAAATGAAAATACACTCTAGAAAAATGTCTTATGACGAAGTGTTGAAATTACCACGACTCAAACACAAGACACCTATGAAACCACAGATGTGGCTGGCTACAATCGTTCGTATTGTATGTGCTCCTACACTGTGGAAAACAAAATTTACATATACTACAGAGCGTATGGATTTGGTAAAAGACCAGCCTTGCCTGATTCTGATGAATCACTGCAGTTTTACAGATATGAAACTGGCATACGGTATTTTTTACCCACAGAAACTGGGTATCGTTACATCTGTTGATGCTATGAGCGGTATTCTGGGTAAATTTATGCGTCTGCTGGGATGTACACCTACACATAAATATGTGGCAGATATGTCTCTTATCAAAGATATCAGATATATGTTGCAGGAAAATAAAACCCATGTACTGATGTATCCGGAAGCAGGCTATTCCTTTGACGGCTGTGCTACTACCATGCCAAAAAGACTGGGTACCCTGATGAAACGTCTGGGAGTTCCTGTTGTAACTGTAATCACACAAGGGGCTTTCCACAGAGACCCGCTGTATAATATGTTGCAGATACGCGATGTAAAAGTAAGCGCACATGTAAAATGTATTGCCACTCCTGAAGAATTGAAAGAAAAATCTGTTGAAGAACTGGACGCACTACTGGAAGAATCCTTCTCCTTTGACAACTTTGCATGGCAGAGGGACAACAAAATCTCCATCGATGTACCATTCCGCGCAGATGGTCTGCAGAGAATTCTTTATAAGTGTCCTCATTGCGGCAAAGAAAATCAGATGGAAGGCAAAGGCATTCACCTGACTTGCCACGCATGCAATAAACAGTGGACTATGGACGAATACGGACAGCTGGCTGCCAACAATGGCGAAACAGAATATCCACATATTCCTGACTGGTACAAATGGCAGCGCGAATGTGTACGCAAAGAGCTGGAAGATGGTACATACATGCTGGATACAGATGTAGATATCTCCATACAGGTTAACCTGAATGGTGTTTGTGATATAGGCAAAGGTCATCTTACACATTCTCTTGACGGCTTCCACCTGACAGGCGCAGATGGCAAACTGGATTACATCCAGTCCCCTACTTTCTCGCATACTTTGTACGCAGACTATTACTGGTATGAAAAAGGCGATATCATTGGTATCGGTGATAATGAATTTTCATATTTCTGTTTTCCACCAAATGATGTTTCCGTAACAAAAGCACGTCTGGCTACAGAAGAATTATATAAAATGAAAAAGAGACGCAGAAAAGAAAAATAACTTATAAATCACAGGGACATTGAAGTCCCTGTGATTTTATTATATTGTCAACACGTGGCTTAATGTGTATAATATAATTTATAAAAATTAAAACCGGGAAGTATTTATATATGAATAAAATTTTTGACAGTCACAGTCATTACAATGATGACTCATTCAAAGACGATTACTGTGATGTACTGCAGAAAATCGCTGATAACGGTGTAGGCACTGTACTGAACGTAGGTGCTGATATACATTCCAGCCGTCTTGCAGTAAAACAGGCTGAAGAATGCGATTTCATGTACTGCTCTGTTGGTATCCATCCACATGACTCCATACAGGCAAGAGATGAAGCAATAATGGAAGAAATCGAACAGCTTATTGCCCATCAAAAAACTGTGGCTGTAGGTGAAGCCGGGCTGGATTATCATTATGATGACAGCTGGTCACCTGAAGTACAGAAAGAAGCTTTTGTAAAGCAGATTCTTCTGGCTAACAAGTACAACAAACCACTTATTATTCACACACGTGAAGCTATGCAGGACACATTGGATATTCTCAACGAATATCCTCTTAACAGCGGTGTAGTACACTGCTATTCCGGCAGCCGGGAAAGTTGCAAACAGCTGGTTAAGATGGGGCTTTATATCGGTTTCACCGGTGTTATCACTTTTAAAAATGCCCGTCGTGCACTGGAAAGTCTGAAAGTGGTTCCACTGGACAGACTTCTGATAGAAACAGACTGCCCATACATGGCACCGGAACCAAATCGTGGCAAACGCTGTGACTCTTCTATGTTGCATTTTGTGGCACAGAAAATGGCCGATGAACTGGGTATGACAAAAGATGAAATTATCCGCATCACAAGAGAAAACGCAGAAAGACTGTTTAATATCAGATAATATTTTATTTTTAAAACCGCCTTTACCGGCGGTTTATTTTTTATATCATAATTATCATATTTTCACAGTTTTCATATAAATTTGATATATATTGTTCCTTGCACAATACGTAAAAGCTGGTGAAATAGTATGGAAAATAATAACGAAAAAATATTATCACTGATAGATAAAGGCAAAAAAGGCCTGTTGGGTCTTTTATTCAGCCGTCTTGGTCTTGTAGTGCTGTTACTTGCCTGCAAAGTGCTGATAATTTTAGCTATGATGATTTATTTCAGGGATTATTCCCCTTATTATATGATTATCAGTTCTACACTTGCTATATTGGTGGCAGTATATATCATAAATAACAACTATATAGACCCTACGTCAAAAATTACGTGGCTGGTGGTAATATCTGCCCTGCCGCTTTTCGGCACAATATTTTTCTGTTACACAAGAAGTGACATCGGTTTCAGGGCCTTGAAATATGCTTTTTCAAAATCTGTTTCTGATACAGAAAACATATTGGTGCAACAGCATGATGTTTTTGAAAACCTTCAGAAAGAAAGTATCGCCACTGCAAACCTGGCTAATTATATACAACGCAGTGGGCACCACCCTGTTTATAATGACTGTGAGACAAAATATTTTTCATCCGGTGAAGAAAAATTCCAGCAGATGCTTATTGAACTGGAAAAAGCCGAAAAATTCATAATGCTGGAATATTTCATTATCGATGAAGGAGTTATGTGGGGCAGGATTCTGGAAATACTGGCCCGTAAAGCAAAACAAGGTGTGGACGTAATGGTGATGTACGACGGTAGTAATGAATTCACTACTCTGCCACGTGATTATTCCAGAAGACTGGATAAATTAGGAATCAAATGCAGAGTTTTTGCACCAGCCACACCATTTGTTTCCACACATTACAATTACCGTGACCACAGAAAAATACTGGTGATAGACAATGCCGTTGCATTTACCGGTGGCGTAAATCTGGCTGATGAATATATAAACCAAAAAGAAAAGTACGGACGCTGGAAAGATTCAGCCATTATGGTAAAAGGTCCGGCCGCCGAAAGTTTTACACTTATGTTTCTGCAAATGTGGAATATCACTGGTGGAAAAACTGATTATAGCAAATACACCTCATACCATTCAGGCTGTAATTACAGCAATGGCTATGTGATTCCTTACGGTGACTCTCCTCTGGACGGCGACAAATTAGGCCGACAGGTATATATGGATATTATCAACCGTGCCGAAAAATATGTGTATATAATGACACCATATCTCATACTGGACAGTGAAATGGAAACTGCTATAAAATTTTGTGCCGAAAAAGGCATAGATGTAAAGATAATACTTCCCGGCGTGCCTGACAGAAAGACACCATATGCTCTGGCCAGAACCCATTATTCTTCTCTAATCAAATCCGGAGTAAAAATCTATGAATATACACCGGGATTTGTACACAGTAAAGTAATGGTATCCGATGACCATTCCGCTGTGGCAGGCACTATAAATCTGGATTATCGCAGCCTTTACCACCATTTTGAATGTGCTGTTTTCATGTACAAAACAGCCTGTATTGATGATATTCTTTTTGATTTCGAACATACTTTACTGAAATGCCAGAAAATAACTGTACAGGATGTAAGGAAAACAGATATACGTCTCCGATTATTGGGTGCAATTATAAAAGTAATAGCACCTCTCCTGTAAAAAAAGCACCCGACCTGTCACATAGGTCGGGTGCTTTGATTTACTATTAATTTGTAGCCTGTGCTGTATCAGGTTCTGGTGAAATCAGTGGCAGTTCCACCTTCATTTCACTTTCACGGATAGCTACCAGTGCAAACTGACCATCCTGTTTTTCAAAAATGTAATCCACATATTTGGACACTGTTCTTTCGGATGTATCTGCCCATGATGTCTGTGGTGACAAGTAACCCACAGTCACAGTTTTTTCGCTCAGTGAAGATTTGATTTTTTCTACCTGTGGTGCAAAGCCTGTAGGGAAGTTTGTAGCAGGGATAACGTATGCCCGTTTTTCTGCGTTGTATATAAACTCTACGTCAGAATCGGTAAATGTACCATGAGCCAGTGAAATCTGTGAGCCAAATACTTTTGTAAAATACTTATCTACGTCAACTGCAGGCAGCAGTGTTTCGCCGAATTCGTTTGTTTCGTAAACTGTCATATCCTCGTTCATGATAGCTGCCCATACGCTGCTGGCCAGCAGTACACGCTGATCTGCTGCATCAGGTGTTTCAAATGGCAGTGGGTCATACATTACCAGAGTAGTCAGCAATGTATTATATTCCTGTTTTTCTCCACTGTTGTCGAGAATTTTGATACCAGTTTTTATTACACCACTGATTATTGACAGTGTACCTATCAAAGCCAGCAGGCAGAATACTGCACCTGTGATAATTCTCTTTCTACGGATTTTATCCTGTGTTTTTTTACTGGAAGAAGTATACTGTTTTCTTTCCTGTTCAGCTTTTTCTATTTCAATCATATCCTGCTCATAGTCAACCTGAGCTTTCTGGATTTTTACATCTGTTTCTTTTGTCATAATATCTCCTCTTTTATATAAAAGTCTCAATAAGACACAATACTGCATTTTATTACTAAATAAGTATACCACACAGATTACGATAAATCAAAAACAATTTATTAACAAAAATGTAAAAACTATATTTTTCTATAAATTTATGTAAAATATGCTTTTTTTCGTCAATTTTATTCCCTTTTATCAAAAAATATAATATAATAAAAGATACTGAATTTTTGGAGTAATTTTATGGATAAATTTAAAAAAGTATTTAAATATATATGTACCTTTACTATACCGGCCGTTGTATGCTTTCTTATGTTTTGTCTGGTATGGTTCCAGTATCTTCAGGACGTGCCATCGAAAAGCCAGAGCTGGTTACTGAATGACAGTTACGACAGTCTTTCCTCTCCTATGGAAGAAGGACAGGTGTTCACACAGGATTTCACTGTACAGGGTCCTGTAAATGGATTTGGCCTGAACATAAACCGTATCGATAACACTCTGGACGGTACTCTCTATGTACAGATGATTGATAATGAGACGGGTGAAATCGTAATGGATTATCAGAATAATCTGGGAGTAATCAACCCTATCAGCTATACTGGATTCACTCTGGATACTCCACTGACAGATTATAAAGAATACGATCTCACTATAAAAGTATGGACAGACTATCTGACACCGGAAGTATCTGCCGGCCAGATGCTGACTTTGAAAAAAAGCAGTGCCGTTATGGACGGCTTCGGTATCTTTTCCGAAAACGGCAAAGAGGCCGGCGGCTCACTGGCTATGTTGATTATCTCTGATGTGGTTGGCAATCAGCCGGTAAAATTCTTTTTCATTGTTGCCGTTGTATGCAGCATACTTGCTGGTATTATTCTGTTATTGGTTACAGCATTTCCTAAAAAGAAAGTTCTGGCGGTATTTCTTACTCTGCTGACCACGGCAAGCCTGTACCGGGCGGTACTTCCGGTATACTCCGCACCAGATGAAGAAACACACTATAATACAGCCTATAACCTCTCCAATAAATGGCTGGGAATTGAAAACGACCTGTACCGTGTAGTCGCCAAAAGGCAGTGTGATACCAAAAGCGTATTCACCGATTACCATACATCGGTATTTACATACAGATATATGATGAATCATTTCTCCGACTCTGCCGATGATGCTTATGCTATAGTTTACGAAGAATGTGACTATCTCTTTGGCTATAAACTGCCTTATATGCTTTCTGCTGCCGGCATAACTCTGGGACGAATCACAGGTATGGGCGGTGTTGCAACTGCATTCATGGCCAGATTTATGAATATATTGGTTTTCTGTGTAATGATGACCGCTGCGTGGTGTCTGGCACCATTTGCAAAAATGGGATTTATAGCGCTGGCTATGCTTCCTATCACTATACACGTAGGTACATCTGTCTCTTATGACAGTTTCATAATTGCTTTTGGATTTGCTACTACAGCTATGTGTCTGCACTGCATGTTCAGCAAAGAAAAACTTTCCAATTATAAACTCATCGCATTGGCTGTACTGTGTGTACTCTCTGCACCACTGAAATCAGCATATCTGCTGATACCTGCATTTATACTTGGTATACCTAATGACAGATTCTCCACTAAGAAAACCGCACTGATATACAAAGTTATTGTGCTGGTACTGTCATTCGGTCATTTTGGTTATTACAACCTTTCCATGGTACGGTCTGTGCTTGGACTGACTGCACCTGTGGTTGAAGTTGCACCTGTGATAGAAGAAACTGTTACCGCTGCTGCCGCAGCTATTGAAAGTACTATCCCAGTGGTTGCTGTACCTGAAGTTGTCCCTACATTCACAATCGGTTATATGCTGGCTCATCCAGGCGTATTACTGAAGATGGTAATCAATACCTTCTTCACTTATTTCACTTACTATTTTGAAACAATGATAGGCGGCAGACTGGGTTATCTCCATCTGGCAGAAATAGAAATCAATCCTATGATACTCATCGGCTTCGCAGTTGCTGTACTGTTTGGTTTTATAGCAAACAAAGAAGAGCTGCCTGTACTGAATATATGGCAGCGCCTGCTGGCATTGGCAATATTCGGTGGTACATTGGGTATTCTGGTTGCTGGCTGTATTACATGGACACCTATGGATTATGACTACATCTGGGGTTTCCAGGGCAGATATCTGTTACCGGTATTACCACTGGCACTGTTGGCAGGACAGACAAAGAATATCTCTGCAACAAAAGATATTTCTTCATTTATCCTGTATGCACTGTTCAGTCTGAATGTTTTCACTATACTAAACACTTTTATCGTTATTTTCTCAAGATAAAATTCAAATCCCTGCTACATGGTTTCGTGATAGCAGGGATTTTTTGTATTGTAATATCACATATAATTGTAATATAATATAATGTAATTAATGATTGTACGGAGGAAAATATAATGAAAAAACCTTTGATAGGCATTTCTGCCGTTACTGCTTTTAATGATAGACTTCATGCACAGCGTGTAACTTACCCACAGGCTGTGTGGGCAGCCGGTGGTGAAGCAATACTTTTGCCATGTAACCCAGACAAAAGCAACGTACCTCAGCTGGTAAGCATGCTGGACGGTCTGCTGGTTCCTGGCGGTGCTGACGTTACACCTGAACTGTATGGCGAAGAAAAAATGGACGTATGCGGAAGTACATTCCGTTTTGAAGATGAATACGATATGGAACTGATAAAAGAAGCTGTAAAACAGGGCAAGCCTATATTGGCAATCTGCCGTGGTATGCAGATAATGAATGTACTGTACGGTGGTACACTTTATCAAGATATTCCTACACAGTATGAAACAACACAGAATCATTCCATGTTTGAAGACGGCGCTGAAAACCTACATACAGTAAATCTGGAAGAAGACAGCCACCTTGCCAGAATACTTGGTGCTTATAAAGACGTAAAAGTAAACACATCCCATCATCAGGCTGTAAAAGATCTGGCTGAAGGTTTCAGACTGACTGGTCGCGCACCTGACGGCATTCCAGAAGCTATGGAAAACCGGGACGGTTCCATTATCTGTATGCAGTGGCACCCTGAAAGAATGCAGGATATGGAAATGTACCGTAACCTGTTTATTGATTTTGTCAACAGATGTAACAAATAGTTTAAAAATAAAACCGGGCATTACAGCCCGGTTTTATTTTATCAGAAATCATTTTTGGATTTACTTATCTGCTATTTTTATACTTAAAAAGTTTCTTTTTGTTTTTACGCTATATTTCAGAGTATAATTTTTGTTGCCACATATTATGGCATTGTGAATTTCTGAAATTTCTTTTTTTATCCGTTCTTCATCTGCATACCACCCCAGAAGTGTAGTAGGTTCACCCCAGAAAGAAGATACAGGATTTCCGGATACCCCAAAAAGCGCATAATGTGGTGAATATTTACCATCATGCATTTTACCGGTTGACTGTACTTTATAACAGGTTACTATTACATTTTCATTTGGTGATGTAATTGTAATAGTTCCATCCGTTTTATGGTCACAAAAATCTTCTTTTGGCCTGGTGTTATTTCCCATAAGACTGTCCAGTGAAATATTCATTTTTTCTGATAGCAGCATCAGTTTTTCTACTTCTGGATAACCGGCAGCCATCTCCCACTTTGACACAGACTGACGGCTTACATCAAGTATTTCCGCTAAATCTTCCTGGGACAGCTGCCTTTCTTTTCGTAATTGTTTTAGGTTTTCTGCAAAGCTCATAATATCTACCTCCTTTTATGGTCTTATTATACCCGTAAATCAATAATCACTCCACCAACCTGAAACTGCATTTTCGCAACTTAAAGTAGCATATTTCAATAAAACAAAAAGAGCAGTATATACTGCCCTTTTTTATTGATTAAATTATGAAATTCTTGGTTTGCAGATAATGTCGATAACCTTTGTTTCAAACAGGTTATTGGAATGACCAGGAATAAGTGTAATAGCGTAGTCTGCACCATGACCACAGCCGCCTACAGCGATAATTTCTTCACCGTAAGGTACTGCACCATTATCCATAGCCATAAGGGAAATTTCAACGCCAACTTTCATACCCTGACCCAGCATTTTCAGTGTGTCTGCCATGAGAATAGCTGGTGTAACTCCACCGTATCTGTTTACGATACCTCTTTCAGCACCAGACAGTGCATGTGTAGCTGTAATAACTGTTACACCTTTATCTGTCAGTTCTTTGCGTTTTTCCAGGCTCATTTCGCACTGACCTGGGCCCATATCACCATAACAGTGAGTAACGCTTACAAATTTTACTTTTACTCCAGCTTTTTCAAATACGTCCATGAAAATATCGATTGTGTAACCAGTCTTTGATGCCAGTACCACATATTTCAGACCGTGTTCTTTTGCATATTCAGCAGCCAGCTGTGCTGTTTTCAGAGTATTTTCGTAGCCATTTTTTTCGTATAATACTACAGACATAATTCTTTCCTTTCTCAATGAGGTTTATTACGATATATGTTACTTAAAGTATAACATATAAACTGACAGTTTCAAACACAAATATTATATAATGGCGTAAATATATAAACCCGGGGTGTATTCACGATACATCCGGGTTTATTTGAAGGATAATATAAGTTTTAATCAATAGAAATATTCAGAGTTTTATTTTATGCAAGTGCCTTGCCAAGTGTAAAGCAAACTGTTTCAGTTTCACTGTCAGGTGTTTCATTACAGATCACATAATCTGCCACCATAACAGCACCATCCGATATACAATTTTCTTCCCAGTCTCTCATCCACTGGCCATCACCCCAGCCGTATGAGCCGAAAAGAGCTATTCTCCTACCTTTGAGTTTTGGACGGCAAGATTCAAACATAGGTGCAAACTTCAGACTTTCAAGTTCCTCTGCCCCCATTGATGGGCAACCGAAAGCAACTGTATCAAATTCATCCATCATGGCACCTGAAAATTCAGATGATAAATATGAGCAAACCTGCGCACCAGCTGATTCTGCCCCCTGTGCTATTCTGGCGGCCATAATTTCAGTGTTACCTGTTCCACTCCAGTAGACTACCGCTACTTTGTTCATTTTGTTTACCTCTTTCTGTTATTTTTATATATAAGTAAGTTGTATGCTGCAATCAGTAGTCATACGATTAGCCTACGCTAATCTCCATCCAAAAACTAAAGCCGGCATATATACACCGGCTTTCCGTTTTGTGTATGACTTATGGTTTACTTTGGTTAGCTCTCGCTAACTTTGTGTTTTAATAATAACACATTGTGTCAATAATGTCAACTGTAATATATTAATTTTCACGCTTATAGTGAAAGAAAATATTTCCTGATTACAAAAAAGACTCAACGAATATACGTTGAGTCTTTTTATATTTTTTATAAAATCAGTTGTTTACCGGTAAACTGAACCAGAAACATGCACCTTTTTCTTCTGTATTGTACACACCATAATGACCACCATGTTCTTTTATAACCGATTTCACTATGGACAGTCCCAGACCTGTACCTGTAACACTGCGTTTATGGTTAGATTTGTTTTTATAGTAACGTTCCCATACGTAAGGTATATCTTCTTCTGCCACACCATCACCGGTATCTGTTACAGATATTTTTACACTGCCTATATCCCGCTGCTGATATACATATATTTTTTTATCTGCACCTGTATAGTTTATAGCATTTATAAGTATATTGTAAAAACACTGTGAGATACGTACTTCGTCCGCTGTAGTATAAACATCAAAATCCGCACTGAAATCTATATTATAACCATCCTGCTTCAATAGGTTGTTCATTCTATTTACAGTCCGCCTCAATGATTCTGTCAGATTATATCTTACCTTTTCCATAGGAATGGCACCTGACTGTATACGTGACATATCCAGCAGGTCATTTACCAGTGTAGACAGTCGCGCCGTCTCGTCTATAATCATCTGTGCATTTTCAGCGTTGTTTTCACCCGGTATGTCACGCATAATTTCCGCATATCCACCTATAAGTGTAAGCGGTGTACGTAGGTCATGAGAAACATTTGCTATAAAGTCTTTACGCTGTTTTTCTACTTTTCCCAATTCTTCAGCGGTATGGGTCAGTGTAGATGACAGCTGATTAATTTCAGCATACCCGCTTGCATTGAACACGGTATCATAGTCCCCTGTAGCCAGTTGCTGCGCATCCCGTGTAACCTTTTCTATTGGTTTTGCTATTTTTCTTGCCATAATTGTAGCAATGAGTGCAGAAAACACCACCAGGATAATGGTAATAAACTGCAATTGCCGCTGAATAGCTGATACTGTTGCACTTACCGGTGAAAGATAAGCATCCAGAATAATATAAGCCTGTACTTTATCACCGTTTTTCATTTCTCTCACATACATAAGAGATTTCCGGCCATCATTGATTTCACTATTATCTGGCTGCCTTCCCGGTATAAAAGGATTTTTCCGGGTATACATACCTTTCAATTCACCGCCGGCATTCTGGGTTTCCATAATGATTTCCACTATTTCTACATAACTCATTTTATGTACCCGGCAATTTCGGCTTACGTCGCTGGAATACACCATAAAACCATTTGGCCGTATCACCATCACACAGGTATCGTTTTCCTGTGCGATATCATCTATATCATCCAGATTGCCGTTATCAACTATTACACTTTCTATCTGACTGAAAGCTTTATACAGGTGTGAAACTCTGACGTTTTCATATATTTTATCCATCAGTACAACCTGAAATACCCACAGCAACAACAGCAGCAGTGCACAAAAACTGATAAGATAGAGAAATATTTTATATTTAATCCCTAATGAGTTAAATTTTGTTTTTATCTTTTCCATTTTATCCTTCAAAACGATAGCCTGTGCCACGCAGTGTTACTATCAGACTACTGTATTCTCCCAGATGACGTCTTAAAAGTTTTATATGTGTATCCAGAGTACGGTCATCACCAAAAAAGTCATACCCCCACACATTTGTCAGCAATTTTTCACGGGACAAAGCCACACCTTTATTTTTTACCATGTAAAATAACAGGTCATATTCTTTTGGTGAAAGTTCTGTAACTGTACCGTCTATAACCACTTTTCTGGCTGTAAAATCAACTTCCAGCCCGCCAGTTTTATAAATATCATGGGAAGCAGCGCCACGGCCCCGTCTGCGCATAATAACATCTACACGCATCATAAGTTCTTTTGGTGAAAAAGGTTTTACTACATAGTCGTCCACGCCAGACTCAAACCCATGTATTCTGTCATATTCCTCACCTCGGGCAGACAGCATTATCACCGGCACATCAGAAAATTTCCTGATCTCTTTCACAGCAGAAAAACCGTCCAACTCCGGCATCATTATATCCATTATAACGATATCCACATCCTTGTTTCTGCACAATTCCACCGCCTGCATACCGTCAAAAGCCTGTATCACAGAATGGCCTTCAAAGATAGCATATTTGGAAACAAGAGTTCTGATACCAATTTCATCATCACAAATAAGTATATTGTACACAACATCACCTCTTGAGTTAATTTTAACATCACGGCAGATATTATACAATCCACCCTGTCTGAATTTTAAGTGAACAAAAAAGGATAGTGCAAAGCACTACCCTTATATTTCTATCTTATCCACATGTCGGCATCATCCGCCATGGTCTGCAGACTGTTATAAACCTGACCGGCATGATAGCCGTCGCATACAGAATGATGTACCTGCAGGCTGAAAGGCAGCTTTACCCTGCCATTTTCTTTTATCAGTTTGCCTGTTGTGATGATAGGTGCCAGCCATGTACCGGATGTATAGAGATTCAGATTAAATGATGTGAATTCTATCCATGGTACTGATGAAATGTCAAAACAGTTAGATGGCATATCATCCATAGGGAACATTTTTTTCCTGTCGCTGTTTTCCATTACAGAAACGCATTTTTTATAAAACTCTTCAAGATCCTGGCTGTATTCACACCACAATACATGAAATCTTTCACTGTTCGGAGGCATATATGTAAATGACGGGTTAACCACATCGTAATATCCTATATTACCATCCTTATCGTGATTGTAGCGCATAAATACAAATTTGTTAGCTGTGTTGGCTATCCACCATATAAGTACAGGGTACAGCTTCATCTGTTTTTCTGTAACAGCATTGTATATTTCTGTGATATCAATATTGGCCGTAACACTATATGTGCATCTGGCATTATTATAATAATGGTCGAAATATTCTTTTCTGTCCCATTTTTCAATATCAATTTTATTGAACATATTTTCTCCTATTTTATAACAAGGGTACATTCCGGGTTGGCATAGTACCATATGTACAGAGCCGCTGTGGTACGGTAAGGTGCAAATCTGGCCGTAAGTGTGTCAAAATCCTTTTCGCTTAATTCTTCCAGACCATAAAGACGCATTATACCACGGCGTATAGCCAGGTCGCCATAAGACAATACATCCGGACGTGCCATACAGAATGTCAGTACCATTTCCGCAGTCCATTTGCCCACGCCTTTCAGTTTTACCAGTTCCTTTACGACTTGACCATCGTCCATATCGTACAGGGCCTCAATATCAAATTCGCCACTGATTACTTTGTCAGTAAAATCCCTGATATAGCCAACCTTGCGCCAACTTAAACCTATGCTTTTGAGGTCTTCATCTGAAACTGCGTTTATTTTCCGTGCGGTAAGACCGCCTAATTTTTCAGCCACTCTTTTGCGTATGGTGTTGTGTGCGGCTGTGGAAATCTGCTGACCCATAATACTGTCCACCAGATTGGCATAAAAATCCGGGTTTATTTCGCGATAAATATGGCCTGCCTTATCTATAAGCTTTGCTATTTTTTCATCTTTGCTTTTCAGGTATTCTGTTTCTTTATCAGAATATTCAAAATATTGCTTCATTACAGGTCGATTTCCCAGATTTCTTCTATTGCACCCGGAAGAACCTCATCTTCTGGTGTTTCTTTTGTTACAACGTAACCTAAATCACGGTACAGATTTCTGGCTGATTCAAGAACATTATAGGTAGAAAAATACAGATGGTTGCAACCCATATCTTTTGCCATGGACATCGCTGTGGTAAACAGCAGTCGGCCCACACCTTTACCGCGGGTAAATGGCTCAACAAAGAAAAATCTGAGACGGCCCATACCATTTTCTTCTCCGATAAGAGTTACTGTGCCACCAAATTTACCATCCAGTCTGGCGGTAAGCATAAAATCTTTTTCAGGATTATATGTTTTTGCAAAATCATCAATAGCTGCAAGAGCATACTTATTAAAAAATTCTGAAAAGCCGTATTCACCATCAAAAATTTCTACATGTCTTCTTTTTGAGTATTCAATATCTTCCTGTGTAAATTCAGTTGTAAGCAAGATATCATTAACGATTTTTTCCATTGTATTTCACCTTTTCTCTTGTTTGTTGCCGCTGTTTCCTGCGTTTTTCTACACTTTTTCTGCGCACGCTGAAACCGAAATCACCTATCTGTTTGCCAAGTGCAAAATATTCACCATGAGCATAAGCGCACAGTCCGGCTTTTGACAGATGTAACTTACCATTTTCATCCAGCAGGCTTTCGTCCACATTTACACCTACGATATCAGCAATAAACATATCGTGACTGCCAAGATGAACTATATCACAAACTTTACATTCCAGATTAACCGGACTCTGGTCTATCATAGGCGCCGAAACTTTTATTGATGGCGAAACTGTCAGACCACATACAGCCAGTTTATCCTCTTTTGCACCGCTGCGACAACCGCAATAGTCCACCGCTTTAACTATTTTTTCTGTAGGCAGGTTTATTACAAACTCACCACTGTCTTTTATAAGATTGTAAGAGTATCTTTCGGGGCGTACGCTTATATATGTTTTAGGTGTGATGGTATTAAGTATACCAGTCCATGCTATAGTCAGGGCATTTGGCTTATCCATGGTGCCACAGCTGACAAGTGCAGGCGGCACAGGTCCCAGCATAGCCCCACCAGGCCAGTGTTGTTTTTTCATAATATATCTCCATATAAGTTAATAAATAAATTATACTACAATATACACAAAATTTAAATATGATTTTTTCACACCTGTCAATTTCTGACGATAAACAAATATGATAAAATATTTATATAAAATCAAAGGAGAGATAACTATGGCATTACTGCATATAAATTTTGAAAGTCAGTATCTTAACAGCAATACTGATGTAAATATAATACTTCCTGACAAACCACGAAAAACAGAACCTTCTGATTTTTATGGTAATGGTGAAAAATATAAAGTACTGTGGTTATTGCACGGCACATATGGCGACTATACCGACTGGGTAAGAAAAAGCAATATAGAACTGTACGCCTGCGAAAAAGACCTGATTGTGGTTATGCCTAGTGCCCTCAACTCCAACTATTCAAACTGGGGCTGTATGATGGGTTACAATATGTATGATTTTCTTATCAAAGAACTGATGCCGCTGGTGCACAACTGGTTCCCTGCATCTGACAAGCGCGAGGATAACTTTATTTCCGGCCTGTCCATGGGCGGTGAAGGTGCGCTGAAATATGCAGTAAATTTTCCTGAACTCTTTGGCGGTGTGGCTGTACTTTCCATGTATCCGAGGGACTGGAAAAACATGAACCCTGAAAAAACCAAAGTGGGTAAACGCGACCTTAACAGCTATGCCAATGCTGGCGGTTGGGAAAACTTTGTAAATTCATACGAAGATATCCGTGGCATCCTTAAAGAACAGAAAAACACCGGACTGTTACCAAAAATGTATTTTGCCTGTGGTGACAAAGATTTCCTTTATAATGGTTATACCGAATTCAAATTATGGGCAGAAAAAGAAAAACTGGATATACTTTTTGAAGAAGTACCTGGATTCATCCATGAATGGAGATTCTGGGATATGGCTATACAGAAAGCACTGGACTTCTTTGGTCAGGAAAACAAGCCAGTGGAAGAAGACGATTTTGACGACTGAAAATTTTAAACAAAATAAAAAATCCCCGTTGAAAATCAACGGGGATAATTTTTTAGTAAAGAACTTTTGAAAGGAATTCTTTTGTTCTTGGGTTCTGTGGGTTACCAAAAATTTCTTCTGGTGTACCGGATTCAGCAATAACGCCACCGTCCATAAACAGAACTCTGTCAGAAACTTCTTTTGCAAAGCCCATTTCGTGTGTAACGATAACAGCTGTCATACCGCTTTTTACAAGGTTTTTGATAACCTGCAGTACTTCACCAACCATTTCAGGGTCAAGAGCAGATGTAGGTTCGTCAAAGAGCATTACATCTGGTTCCATAGCCAGAGCACGTACAATAGCCAGACGCTGTTTCTGACCACCGGACAGACGACGTGGATATTCGTCACGTTTGTCAGCAAGGCCAACCATTTCCAGCAGTTTCATAGCCTGTTCTTCAGCTTCTGCCTTATTTTTCTTTTTAATAAGGATAGGAGCCATTGTAATATTTTCAAGAACTGTCATATGTGGGAACACATTGAAGTGCTGGAAAATCATACCCATTTTCTGACGGTGCTGGTCGATATTAACTTTTTCTTTTGTAATATCTGTACCTTCGAAAATGATAGAACCTGATTCTGGTTCTTCCAGCATATTCAGACAGCGGAGAAATGTACTTTTACCGGAACCGGAAGCACCGATAACAGAAACAACTTCACCTTTTTTAATATGTTCACTTACACCTTTGAGAACTTCCAGTTCACCAAAAGATTTATGTAAATTTTCTACCTTAATCACTTACTGCCAATCTCCTTTCGTAAATGCCAACCAGTTTGGAAACTGTTGTTGTGAGAACAAGATAAAGGATACCAGAGATAATCAGAGTTTCAATCTGCAGGAATGTAGCACCACCGATAACATTACACTGTGTCATGATTTCACCAATGAAGAATGTGGATGCCAGTGATGTTTCTTTCAGCATCATTACCAGTTCGTTACCCATAGCAGGCAGGATGTTTTTAACAGCCTGTGGGATGATGATTTTCTGCATTGTCTGTGTTTTGTTCAGACCCAGACAACGTGCTGCTTCTGCCTGACCTGGGTCAACAGCAGCAATACCAGAACGTACGATTTCTGCAACGTAAGCAGCAGAGTTTACAATAAGAGCAACTGTAATACTGATTTTTTTATCGCCCAGTGCTGGAATAACCTTTGGCATAAGGAAATAGAAGAAATACAGCTGCAGAAGCAGTGGAGTACCACGAAGCACTTCTACATAAATTGTTGCAATAACATTGAGTGGTCTAATTTTCCAGATTCTGAATTCGCTCATTTTCATGAAAGCAACAAGTGTACCGAAAACCAGACCGAAAAATACTGTAACACATGACAACTGTACTGTCATCAGCATACCTTTCAGCAGAGGCTGGTGATATTTTGTCATGAGCATGATTACATTAGAAAATATTTTTCCTAAAGACAAGATATATCCCCCTTTTCAATTAACCAGCCGGTAGGTTTGGCCTACCGGCTGATAAAACATTTAATTTTAATTAGCCAAGAACTTCTACGCCCATTTCGATAGCTTTCTGAGCCATTTCGTTACGGAGTGTGTCGTAGTCCATAACATCACCGGAAGCAACCAGAGCTTCTGTAATCAGCGCGCCCAGTTCTGTTTCGTTGAGGTTTACCAGAGCAACGTTACCTTCTGAGGAGTATTCAAATTTGAATGCTGCCATTTCCAGTTCTGGGTTGTTGTGAATGATAGATTCAGCAGCGCCGGAGTCTGTGATAAGAGCATCAATTTTGTCTGTTGCTACCTGGATAGCACCCAGAGGCAGAGTTGTGATCAGTTCGATTTCTGGCATTTCGTCGATTGGAAGCTGTTCCATAGCCAGGTTGTACTGCAGGGAAGCCTGCTGTGCACCGATTTTCAGACCTTTGAAATCTTCAGCTGTTTCAATTTTCAGACCTTTTTTAACCAGTGCGCCGTGGTATGTGTCGTTTTCTGCGGAAACAACAGCGTATGGACCTGCGCAGATGTAGTTTTCCTGTCTTTCAGCTGTTGCTGCGTAACCGTTTACGGAGAAATCAACTGTGCCTGTTGCAACTGCAGCCTGGCATGATTTGAAATCCATTTCTTCGATTTTCAGTTCAACTGTTTTGCCGTATTTTTCGCTGATGTACTGTGCAACATATTTTGCATATTCAACGTCTGTACCAAGAACTTCGCCAGAGATAGGATCTTTGAATTCAGATGGTGCAAAGTCTGGTGAAATAGCTACTGTGATGTAACCTTTATCCAGAATTTTGTCGATTGTGGATTTTGGTGTTTCTTCTTCACCGCCGCCGCAAGCAACCATAGAGATTGACATTACCATAGCGAGAATAAGTGCGATAAGTTTTTTCATAATTATTTTCTCTCCTGTTCAGAGTATTTTATTTATTTATCCCCTAATATAGGGATTTTTCAACATGAGTGTATTGTACACTTATTTTTATTCGTTGTCAATGTATATTTATCAATCCGTTTATATTTGTATATACTTACAAATATTTTTAACAATGTTGGTTATTTGTGGTCAATTTATGTGTATTTTGCCATTTAATTTTACTTTCAGTATGCAAATGACAAATAAAAACGGTAAATATTATACCAAATATTTACCGTTTTATTTAAAATATTCACTTTAAATGCATATTGTGTAATTTATATTCATACAATTAACATTTATTTATCAATGTTATCAGTTAACTTCAACACCCATTGCCAGTGCTTTTTCTGTCATTTCCTGATGGAGTGCATCGTAGTCCAGAGTTTCGTTTGCGGACCGCAGTGCTTCATTGATAAGTGCGCCCAGTTCTGTTTCTGTGATGTTAACCAGTGCGTGTGTACCTTCTGATTCATATTCAAAGTGGAATTCTGCCATTTCCAGTTCGTCATTCTGTGCAACAAATGGAGCTGCGGAACCGTTTGTCATAATAACTGCATCAACTTTGCCGGACTGAAGCATCATAGCGCCCATTGGAAGTGTTGTGATAAATTCGATTTCTGGCATTTCGTCTGTTGGCAGCTGTGCTGTTGCCAGGTTGTACTGCAGGGAAGCCTGCTGACAAGCAATTTTCAGACCTTTGAAGTCTTCAGCTGTTTTAAGTTCAAGGCCTTTTTTAACCAGTGCGCCGTGGTAAGATTCAGAATCAGCTTTCAGGATAGCGTATGGACCAGCACAGATGTAGTTCTGTTTTCTTTCTTCTGTAGCAGCATAGCCGTTAAGTGAGAAATGTACGGAGTTTGTAGCAACTGCAGCCTGGCATGATTTGAAATCCATTTCTTCGATTTTCAGTTCAACTGTTTTACCGTATTTTTCGCCGATATACTGTGCAACGTATTTAGCAAATTCAACGTCTGTACCCATAACTTCGCCTGTAGCTGGGTCTTTAAATTCACTTGGTGCAAAGTCTGGTGAAATAGCTACTGTGATATAACCCTGTTCCAGAATTTTATCAATTGTGGATTTTGGTGTTTCTTCTTCGCCGCCGCCACATGCAACCAGCGAAACTGACATTACCATAGCAAGAATAAGTGCAAATAATTTTTTCATAATAAACCTCTCTCTACAACACTCTTATGTGTGTGTTTCTTTCTATGGCTGTATTGTACTCTCATTTTTATGCATTGTCAATGTATTTTTATAATATTTTTTACTTTTTTGTGCAATTTGACTATCAATATACTCTTTTTATATGTTTTAGTATGCATTTTGCTTATATTTTCGCAACATAATATGCATTTTTGTTGTTTTTATGCAATATATTCATATATTTTAATATCTTTAGCTAAGTGCAGTCATTTTAATTTTTCATATTTCGTTGTATATTTAAAGCAATTCTATGTGCATATCTATACATTTAACATGTATTTTGATATAATAGATATATCTTACTGCATATACTATATTATATATCAGTGAATACGACTGTTTTATTATCTTAACACAAGCCAATTCATATACTACGTATCAAGGTTGTGTATATCATGTCTGCTACAGCACATGAATTTGACAAACAATACACTTTGTAGTAATATTATTATAAATATGCATAGGCTAACTGTGTGTATTATATCTTTATTTTATTATTTTAGGAGCATATACAATGTATTTCGGTAGCGTCAGGTTTTTCAAGAACATGATCTTGCTTGCTGTGATCGTGGCGATACTGATTCCCACCTGTACCAGCATAAAGTATAGAAATAAATACGAAGCTTTGCTGGTAGAGTATGACACTTTGAAAGAAACCCAACTACGGGTTATAGAAGAAAACAATAGAATTGAGGCCGAAAGACCCGAATATCAGTCCAAATATCCTGATTTTTATGCTCCGCAGGAAGTAAACGCGACTGAAATACTGGAAAAAACTGTTTACTTTACATTTGACGACGGCCCTTCACAGAGGACCTACGAAATACTGGAAACACTGGCAGCTGAAGATATAAAAGCTACATTCTTTGTTGTAGGTGCAACAGATGAGTTTTCAAAGCAGGCTATGAGAGACATCGTAGCCCAGGGACACACCATCGCAATGCACACATACAGCCACCAGTACAAATACATTTATAATTCGGTTGAAGATTATCTGGACGATATGTATAAGATATTTACACTGATAAAAGAAACTACCGGTGTGACACCTACACATTTCCGTTTCGCCGGTGGCAGTGTAAACAGTTATAACCTGAATATATATAAAGAACTTATCAGTGAAATGTTAAGACGCGGTTTTATACCGTTTGACTGGAACGTGGCATCCGGTGATGCCAGCAGCACAATCCTTCCTACTGCTGCAATCGTAAACAACGTTGTATCAGGCACGCTGAAAACCAGCCGCGCTGTTGTACTTATGCATGATTCATACTACAGAACAACAACCGCACGGGCACTGCCCGCTATAATCACTACTCTAAAAGAGAATGGATACTCTTTTGATAAATTGACACCGCAGACCAAGCCTGTGTTGTTCGCTTACAATTAATTAATAATCCAAGGAGAGAAAACATTATGAGTGCAAAAGAAAACTTTAACCAGGCAATGTTTGAAATGTTTGGTGTAGGCAAAGAACCAACAGATAAAAAAAATAAAGTTGAAACTGAAGTAAAAGCTAAACCAGAAGCAAAAACAGAAGTTAAAAAAGAAAAGGAAGTAAAAACTGAAGTGAAAAAAGAAACTACAAAACCAGTTGTTGCATACGCAAAAACTGTACTGGCTGAAGGCACAGTATTTGAAGGCAACCTGAGCAGTAAAGGCGACGTTGAAATCGCTGGTTCTTTCAAAGGTGATGTAAACTCTGAAGGTAACATCATTCTCCGTTCAGATGTTACAGGCAACATCAAAGCTCAGAACCTGGATGTTATTTCCAACGTGCTTACTGGTAATGTAGCTGTAACAGGCAACGTAAACCTGGCTGTAGGTTCACAGATCAAAGGTAATGTAGCTGCTAACAGCATCGTATGTTCCGGTAAAATTATCGGTGACATGGTAATCGAAGGCGATGCAAGCTTCGATGAACTGTCCCACGTGGAAGGCAACATCACAGCAAAATACATTACAATTCACCACGGTGCTTACATCGACGGTAAAATCACAATCGTTAAATAATAAAATCAGCAGGGATTTCTTCCCTGCTTTTTTATTTGTATTAAAAATAAAACTGCCACCGGCTAACCGGCGGCAGTATATTTTTGTTTTATTATAGATTACAGAACAATTGTTGCTTTTACACAGCCAGCTTTAGGACCGCTTACAGTTACAACTGCTTCTGTACCTTCATCAGCTTTAACAACCCATGAAAGAACTTTTGTAAATGGAGCATGGTTACGTGTAGTAATGTTATCCCATGCGTAAGAGCTCTTAACGCCTGAGAAGCCTTCCAGATGGCCCATTTTACCGTCTGCTTTACCTGTAACGATTTCACCAGTAACATCCAGTTTAACTGTCAGTTCTTTATCAACTTTAAGACGTTTAGCTTCGTTTGTAACGAATGTAGGCAGATAACCTGTGTTGGAAACTTTAGCATTCAGTTTATAAACACCTTCGCCCAGTTTTTCAGCTGTAAGACTGTCTATAACCAGTTTAGGACATGTCATCGCCATACGCAGACAGAAGTTTGTATTCTTTTCAACTTCCTGTTCCAGATAGCCTGGAGGGCAGTTCTGCCATGTGTATTTGAAGTCCATACCACCAATTTCCACTTTGCCCAGCTGTGGATGGTCGTATTCTGTCCATTCTTTTATAGGTTTACCAGATTTCAGCATTGGTACGTTTTCATCAATCCATTTATAGATGAGAACCATGTCTTCTTCATGCTGTCTGTCTGTTTTTGGCTGTGTTCTTGGGTATACTTCAGGAACGCCTGCACGGATCTGTAAATCCCACAGTTCTGCTGTATATGTAGGGATCCCCTGTGTGGAATACATCCAGTCATCAAATGCGCCGGAAGAATAGTTTACAGTATCTGTAAGGAATGCATCGAAAATGTTGAAGCATGCATAACCTGTTTCTTCTGTAGCCATTTCACCGATTTCACGGAACATTCTCATATCGCGTGGGTCAGCATTCTTTTCTGGCATTGTTCCTGGTGGGTAGATGTAGCAACCACCGGATGTATGGTATGTAACAGCGCTGCAGATATTTGGATGACCAATAACGAAATCTGCTACTGCTTTGTTTTCTGGGTTGGACAGTGGATATTTACCTGCGCCTGGCTGACGGTTTTCAGGGAACCAGCCAAGTGGGTAGTTTCTGTTAAAATCAAGACCCCATTTTACTTCTGCAGGGAAAATATGTACGCCGTCATAATCTTCGATGTAACCTTCTGGATATACATTGTAGTATTTGCCACCGAAATCAGCAGGCATACGTTTAACCATGATACGTGGATCTTTTGCAGATTCTTTCCATACGCCGTTAGGTGTTTCAACACGCATCATACGGATAACGCCATCGTTGTCCATATCTTTGGCATGAAGGCCTGGAGCTGGTTTTTCAAATGGATAAGGTCTGTTTACACTACGCAGCTTTTCATAGCTTGTAAGATATGTTTCTGCCCCGTCAGGAGTAATTCTAGGAATTACGTATACTGCATTTTCATCCAGCAGTTTTGTAATGTTTGCATCTGTACCGTATTTCTGTACCAGAGTAACGATAAGATGAATAGCAGCCATAGAACCTGTAACTTCACCTGCATGGTGGTTACCGTCTACATAGTAAGCTGGTTTAGACAGTACATCGCCTGTTTCGTAGTTTGTGATTTCACATGCCCATACTTCTCTGTTTTCCAGAGTTGTGCAGATAGAATTCACTTTGATCAGCTGTGGATAATCTGCAGCCAATTCCTGCAGCAACTGTGTCAGTTCATCATATACATAGTAATGATCAAAACTATAAGTTTTCATAATAAATCCCCTCTCAAAAAGATTACTGCATCATTATACTACCATCACACAGATAATTCAAGTGTTTTTGTAATATTTTTGCATTATTTTTGTATATTTTTATACTTTTTTCAAGTATATAATGTATTTTATGCATATTCTTGTATGTATAAGCTTTTGCATCTTACAATATATCCACTGTAAAGCAATAATTTATACATAACAAAAAGCACCTTTTACAAGGTGCTTTTTAATTAAACTATTAAATTTTGTTGATTTCAGCAATCAGGATTTCACGCAGTACCTGTGGATTTGCGTTACCTTTCAGCTGTTTCATACATTTGCCGAACAGTGCCATCAGAGCTTTTTCTTTACCTGCTTTAAAGTCAGCAACTGATTTAGGGTCTGCTGCGATAGCTTCTTTTACAATGTTTTCAATAGCGGAAGTATCGTTGGAAACGATAAAGCCGTATTCTTTTGCATAAGCTTCCACGTCAGCAATTTCGCCTTCAAACATAGCAGCCAGAATACGTTTTGCATTACCGCGGCTTACTTTATCTTCGCTTACCAGTTTAATAAGCTGGCCAAGGGATGTGCCGTTGATATCCAGCATATCAGCTGTCATTTTCTTTTTATTCAGTACCTGCATACAGTCTGTGATAATCCAGTTTGCAGCTTCTTTTGCACTGCCGCAAACGCTGACAGCATCTTCAAATACGTCACACAGAGCGCGGGATGATACCAGCTGGTCTGCATCGTATTCAGACAGGCCCATTTCACCTGTGTATTTTTCTCTTTTTACTTCTGGCAGTTCAGGCAATGTTTTTTCAATGCGGCTGAACCATTCGTCGTCAATAACTACAGGCATGATGTTAGGGTCTGGGAAGTAGCGGTAGTCACCAGCTGTTTCTTTTGTACGCATAGCATAGCTTTTGCCTTCGTTGTCATCCCAACGGCGTGTTTCCTGTACCAGTTCTTCTGTACCTTTTTCCAGTGCACGTGTGTGTCTTGCTACTTCATATTTGATAGCGCGTGTAATAGCAGAAAGTGAGTTCATATTTTTCATTTCTGTTCTTACACCCAGCACATCACTGCCTTCCGGACGGATGGAAAGGTTAACGTCGCAACGCATAGAACCCTGTTCCCAACGGCAGTCAGAAACTTTTGCAAAACGCAGAAGGTCGCGCAGTCTTTCCAGATAAGCGATTGCTTCTTCAGCAGAAGAAATATCTGGCTGTGAAACAATTTCGATAAGTGGCACAGATGTTCTGTTAAAGTCAACCAGAGTTGTATCAGACCAATCGTCGTGTACCAGTTTACCTGCGTCTTCTTCCATGTGAATCTGTTTGATTCTGATGGATTTAGGACCTTTTGATGTTTCAATATCCACACGGCCATTTACACAGATAGGGCTGAACCACTGTGTAGTCTGGTATGCGTTTGGAAGGTCTGGGTAGTAGTAGCTTTTTTTATCAAATGTTGTCACACGGTTGATATCACAGTTCAGCATCATACCAGCTGTCATACCAAGGTCCACAACGCGTTTGTTTACGATTGGCAGCATGCCAGGCATACCGGAGCATGCAGGACATACATGATCATTCTGTTCTGCACCGAATTCAGCGGAACAGGAACAGAAAATTTTGGATTTGGTAGCAAGTTCAACGTGAACTTCCAGACCAATGACGGTTTCGTATTTCATATTCTGCTTCCTCCTTTACAGTGTTTCTGCCATTGCCAGCAGTGCGGCATCAGACAGTGGTGCGCCCATCAGCTGTACACCGCCTGTAACAACTACAGGAATACCTGTAATCATTGAAGGTGCTGTGTATGTGCTTTCTTCATAGGCCATATATTTGTTTGCAGCAGTTTCTTCCACTGTGTATTCTGTTTTTGAACATACAGGTGCAAGGATTGCATCGTATTCTGCAAATACTGCTGTCAGATATTCGCTGATTACACGGCGGATTCTCTGTGCTTTGTCGTATACCTTGAAGTAGTTTGCCTCAGACAGTGTTTCTGAACCAAACAGTACTGTAGACTTTGTCAGATAGCCGAAGGCTTCTGTTCTGCTGTTTGTATACAGCTCATCAATGTTTGTATAGTTAGGTGTACGGTAGCCGTATTTTACGCCATCGTATTTGGAAACGTTGTTGCAAAGTTCAGCAGACATAAGAATGTTCCATGCTGATTTTGCCAGCAGAAGCTGTTCTGCTTCAATTTCAACAACTTCCACGCCATTTGCTATAAGTTTTGCTTTTACTGCTTCAACTTTTGCCAGTGTATCTGCATCAGCTGTCAGCAGAGATTTTGCAACAGCAACTTTTTTCGCAGGCATTGCCTGACCCAGCACACATTTTTCCTGTGGCAGGGATGTGCCGTCTTTATCATCGTGGCCTTTCAGAGCTGTCAGCACTTCTTTCACTGTATCAACATCAGCAGCTGTAACACATACTGTTTCGCCGGAGCATGCTGCAGGAATAGTACCAAAACGAGATACTGTGCCGTATGTTGGTTTCATCATAACCAGACCAGCCAGTGCAGCTGCTCTTGCAGATGAACCATTAACTTCCAGTGTAACTGCTGCCATAGCATCGCCCATTTTTACAGTCTGTGCTGCAGCGCCTTTCAGTACACCATTTTCTTCACATGGGCCGAAATGACTTGTTTCGCCCAGAAGGTCCAGGTTAAATTCACCCGTGTTTGCTTTACCACAGATTGTGTAGCCGTTTTCTTTCAGTGCTGTAACTGCCTGCGCTTCAAAAAGGCTCATATAACCATCCAGCATTTTTGAACCTGCTGTAGTAGGCATATCTGTAGTGAGAATCATATCATCAACCACAATGTTTTTGCCTGTGGCTTCAGATTTAGTGATATATACTTTCATCTTTTATGTCCTTTCTGAATTACTCTACCAGACGTGGTACCTGCCAGTAACCATCCATAGCTTCAGGAGCCTGTTCCTGCAGCTGGTCACGTGTAAATACTTTTTTGGCAATATCTTCACGGATAATGTTTGTCATTGGCATTACATATACCATTCTTTCCACATTTTCTGTGTCTACAGATGCAAGAATCTCTGCATCTTTTTCTGCTTTTTCAAAAAAAGCCATCAGTTCGTTTTCTTCTGTTTCAGTCAGATTGAGCTGGTTCAGTTTCTGCAATCTGGACAATGTTTTTATATCCATCTGAATCCCCTTTCTGATTCATAAAATACATAGTGCGGTGCCCCGCAAAATAATAAAAAGCCGCCTTTATCCCCCATGGGACGAAAGACAGCTTCCGCGGTACCACCCAGATTGACCGCAATGTGCAGTCCACTTTCCATCGCTGTATCGTAGCGCTACGTGCGGGTCTAATAACAAAATGCTTTCTTCCGCATGCTCCGGATTGTTTTTCTTTATAGTTCAGCTACCGCTTTACACCTGCCGCGGCTCTCTGAAAACTGAAGAATATAAATACTCGATCCATCAACACATTATTTATATTATAACATTATAATTATATCACAAATATATAAAAGTCAAGATATTTTTGAAAAAGTTTACTTTGATTCAAAAAATTGGTTACTGAAATTAATTTTGATAAATTTATTACTATTATTAATGGCTTTTTTAATTCTACTACAAAAAAGTTCACAAAACGAAAAAAGCACCGCATTTGCGGTGCTTTTCCTGGCGGAGATTGAGGGATTTGAACCCTCGCGACGGTTACCCGCCCTACGCCCTTAGCAGGGGCGCCTCTTCGGCCAACTTGAGTAAATCTCCAGACGAAGTTAATAATAACTATTCATATAAAAAATGTGGCTTATAAGATATGGCGGAGAGGGTGGGATTCGAACCCACGGTTCTTGCGAATCACTAGTTTTCAAGACTAGCTCCTTAAACCACTCGGACACCTCTCCGTATCTCAAGCTACGCATTATATATTACCACTGAAAAGTCATTTTGTCAACACTTTTTTAATTTTTTTATTATAAAAGGCCTGATTTATATCAGGCCTTTTAACTTCAGTATAAACATTATGTTTATCAACCCAGAATCATTCTGTCTGTGAATGTGGATTCCCGGTAAGACTGAGTGAATTTTTCCAGCAGTGCTTCAACAGTAAGTTTCTGTTTTTCTTCACCTTTAACATCATAAACCACTCGGCCATTATTCATCATGATAAGACGGTTACCGTGGCTGATAGCATCACGCATATTATGAGTAATCATAATAGTAGTAAGATTATTTTCTTTTACTATAGTATCTGTCAGCTGCAGTACCTTTTCCGCTGTTTTAGGGTCCAGCGCTGCTGTATGTTCATCCAGCAGCAGAAGATCAGGTTTTTTGATTGTAGCCATCAGCAGTGTGATTGCCTGACGCTGACCACCTGACAAAAGACCGATAGTATCATCCAGTCTGTTTTCCAGGTCCAGATCCAGCTGTTTCAGCTGTGTACGGAAAAATTCTTTTTCTTTTTCAGAAATTGCTTTTGTAAGTCCACGTTTTTCACCACGGTGAAGCGCAAGGGACAAGTTTTCAGCAATAGTCATAGCTGCTGCTGTACCTACCATAGGGTCCTGGAATACTCGACCAAGATGAACAGCACGTTTATGTTCAGGAAGGTTTGTTACATTTTTTTCGCCGATGTATATTTCGCCCTCGTCTATAGGAAAAACACCTGCGATAGAGTTAAGCATGGTGGATTTACCTGCACCATTACCACCGATAACAGTTACGTAATCCCCTTCTTCCAGTACAAGGTTTACACCTTTAAGCACATGATTTTCTGTGATTGTACCAGGATTGAATGTTTTTTCTACATCTTTTATAACCAGTGCTGGTGTCATACCTTTTCACCTTCCTTTTTCATGATTTTTGCTGTGGATTTAGCTCCTGTGTGTTTTTTCAGTGCTGTAAGTTTAGCCAGCACAAAGTTTTTAATTCTTGGCATTGAAAGAGCAACTGTTACTGTGATAGCTGTAAACAGTTTCAGGTCCAGTGGGTCCATACCCATGTCAATAACCAGAGCAATAATAATTCTGTAAGATACCGCACCTACCAGTACTGAGCTGAGTTTGCCCAGAATGCTTGTACGATGGTAAAGAACTTCACCTATGATAACACTGGCAAGACCGATAACGATGGAACCCTGACCCATACCCATATCTGCATAGCCCTGGCTCTGTGCTATAAGAGCACCTGAGAATGCAACCAGACCGTTACCCAGTGCAAGACCAAGTATTTTCATTGTATCGATATTGATACCCATAGCATTGGCCATTTTTTCGTTGTTACCTGTTGCACGCAGTGCACTACCCAAAGATGTGGACAGGAACATATACAGCAGCACAACAAACGCCACAGCAGTAACACCACCACAGAAAAGAACTGCATATTTGGATTTACCAAACATTGAGAACAGAGTTTCAACTTTCAGCAGAGTTGTGTTAGGTTTGCCCATAATTTTAATGTTGATAGAATACAGGCCAATCTGTGACAAGATACCTGAAAGGATAGCTGGTATTTTCAGCTTTGTGTGAAGCAGGCCTGTTACCATACCCGCTGCCATACCGCCGAAAAAAGCCGCCACTGTAGCAATAACAGGATTTATACCGCTTACCAGCAGTTTGGCCGCTATAGCCGCACCTGTTACTATACTTCCGTCAACAGTCATATCTGCATAATCCAGTACACGGAATGTAAGGTATACGCCTAAAGCCATAACCGACCATAACAATCCAAGTGATACTGCGCCTGTAATAATATTCAACATTTTTCTGACCTACTCCCCAAATTCTTTATATCCCGAATTTTTTCTTCTGATTTTTATACTTTTTGATTATTTAATAATTTATACTTTTTAATTATGCTGCAGGATTAATAACAAATTCCTGTAATTCAGCTGGAATTTCAATGCCCAGAGCTTCTGCCACATTACCATTGATTGTGTATGCAAAATCTTTCTGTGTTTCGATTGGCATTGTGGAAACATCTGCACCTTCCAGTACTTTAACTGCCATTTCGCCTGTCTGGTATCCCAGGTTGTAGTAGTCAATACCGATTGTAGCGAAACCACCAGATTCAACCATACCTGCTTCACCGCAGATAACAGGAACTTTAGCTTCATTTGCTACAACGCCTACCAGTGCCATAGATGATGCCAGAACGTTATCTGTAGGAATGTAGATGGCGTCACATTTTGTAACCAGAGACTGTGTAGCCTGCTGTACATCGTTGGAGTTTGTAACTGTCTGCTCTACATATTCAAGATTTTTATCATCCAGAATAGCTTTCATCTGGTTGATCTGCAGTACAGAGTTATCTTCGCTGGATGTATACATGAGGCCTACTGTTTTAACACCTGGGCAAAGCTGCAGCATCAGATCAATCTGTTCTGCCATTGGAGAAGCGTCAGATGTACCGGAAACGTTTGTACCTGGTTTTTCCATGCTATCTGCAAGACCTGCATCAACCGGGTCTGTAACAGCTGTGATAAGTATAGGAATATCCTTTGTTTTGCCAGCTACTGTCTGTGCAGCACCTGTTGCAATAGCAAGGATAAGCTGATTTTCTTTGTTTACCAATCTTTCAGACATTGTCTGCAGGTTGGACTGGTCACTCTGTGCGTTCTGAATGTCCAGAACCATATTTTCGCCATCAACATAACCGTTGTCTGCAAGTGCCTGTACAAAGCCTTCTCTGGACTGGTCCAGTGCTACGTGTTCCAGCTGCTGCAGGATACCAACTTTAATTTTAGTTTCTGTTGTTTCAGATGTTGTACCACCTGAACATGCTACAAGTGAGATTGACATAATGGCTGCGAGAACCAGTGCTAAAAGTTTTTTCATTGTTTTTTCCTCTTTCTTTTTGTTTTTAGCTTTTTTGCATTTCAGAAGAATAAATCTGTTTTCATTTTCATACTCTTCTGCATAGTAGTCAGAGGACGGGATCAAATCCCGTGTTACCACCTCTATTCGCCAATACCTCACAATACTGGCCTTTACGGGTATCGTCCGCAGGTGTGCGGGTTAATACCCTTTCGCTGTAACGGGCGAATACCGGAGCCGGCTACCCAATCCGTAAAATCTTCACCGGTCAGCTGGATAATGTATTCAGTAACTCTGGTTATATTCCCTTTTCAGCAACCGGGAACTCTCTGCACAACCTTCTTGCTACCTACTGGTTTATCGTCATAGCTTTTCAACTTTTCTATAACAATATGTTTAAAAAAGTCCGTATTAAATTTGTTGTTTATTCGCCGTACTGAATGTACTGTTGCAGGTCCTGTGGTATTGTAATACCTGTCATGGCATCAACTGCGTCACCATTAATTATGTAACGGTATTCATTCTGTGTCTCAACTGGCATAGTGGAAATGTCTGCACCTTCCAGCACTTTGACCGCCATTTCGCCTGTCTGATAGCCCAGTGCATAATAGGAAAGACCTATTGTTGCAAGACCACCATCCATTACCATGCTTTCTGCACCTGCTATTACCGGAATATTTGCCGGCCATGTGATGTCAGCAACCAATGCCATGGAAGCTGCCAGTACATTATCTGTAGGTATATAGATAGCATCGCATTTTGTAACCAGTGACTGTACTGCCTGCTGTACGTCGTTTGTGTTGGTAACAGTCTGTGCAACATAGGCTACACCCATTTCATCAAGTATTTCTTTTACCTGTGCAATCTGTATTACAGAATTGTCTTCGCCTGATGTGTACAAAAGCCCAACTGTTTCAACGTCTGGCTTAAGTTTTAACATAAGTTCCAGCTGTGCTTTCATCGGTGAAACATCGGATGTTCCTGAAATAATCGTTCCCGGATTTTCCATGCTTTCCAATACACCTGCATCGACAGGGTCTGTAACTGCTGTAATCAGTACTGGTATTTCATGTGGGCGTGCAGCTAATGTTTGTGCTGCGCCTGTTGCTATGGCAAGAATCAGATCGTTTTCATCATTAATCAGTCTGTCTGCCATTACCTGAAGATTTGACTGATCATTCTGTGCATTCTGATAATCCAGAATCATATTCACACCGTCAACATATCCGTTATCGGCCAGTGCCTGAACGAAACCTTCACGCGCCTGATCAAGTGAAGTGTGTTCCAACCGCTGCAGAACACCAATTTTTACTTTTCCCTCTTCGTCTGCGGAACTGTTGCCACATGCAGTAAATGAAACTGCCATAATAATTGCCAATAGTAAAGCCAATACTTTTTTCATCTGTTTATACCTGTCTTTTTTTATTTTTTTTAGCGGATAAACACCAATATTTACTATTTTATCGCTGGTATGTATATACCATATAAACAAGATATTGCCTTCAATGCGCAGGCATTATCTTATTCAATTATCATATTGTCATTATTTGATGTATGCCTGGTATTTTTCTGGAATTTCAATACCAAGAGCTTCTACTGTTTCATCGTTTACAACGTAGTCATATTCTTTCTGTGTTTCAACAGGCATTGTGGAAACATCTGCACCTTCCAGTACTTTAACTGCCATTTCGCCTGTCTGGTAGCCAAGGTTGTAGTAAGAAATACCCAGTGTTGCAAGGCCGCCGTCTGTAACACCGCTTGTAAAGCCTGTGATTACAGGAACTTTAGCTTCTCTTGTAACATCTGCAACCAGTGCCATGGAAGATGCCAGAACGTTGTCTGTAGGAATGTAGATAGCATCACATTTTGTAACGATAGACCGAACAGCCTGCTGTACATCGTTGGAATTTGTAACTGTCTGTTCAACGTATGCAATGTTTCTTGCATCCAGAATTTCTTTAACCTGACTAATCTGCAGTACAGAGTTATCTTCGCTTGATGTGTACATAAGGCCGATAACCTTTGTTTCTGGGCAGATTTCCATCAACAGGTCTACCTGGTCTTCCATTGGGGAAGCGTCAGATGTACCGGAAACGTTTGTGCCTGGTTTTTCCATGCTGTCTACAACGCCTGCATCAACCGGGTCTGTAACTGCTGTAATCATAACCGGAATAGTCTGTGTTTTAGCTGCCAGTGTCTGTGCGGCACCTGTTGCAATAGCAAGAATCAAGTCATTTTCGTTATTAACAAGTCTGTCGCCCATAGATGTCAGGTTGGACTGGTCACTCTGTGCGTTCTGATAATCAAGAACCATGTTTTCGCCGTCTACATAACCATTGTCTTTCAGTGCCTGTACAAAACCTTCGCGTGCTTCGTCCAGTGATGGATGTTCCAGCTGCTGCAGAATACCGATTTTAACTTTTTCAGTACCATCTTCGTTTGTAGCTTCACCGCCGCCACATGCAACCAGCGAAAGTGACATTACCATTGCCAATACTAATGCGATAAGTTTTTTCATTTGTTTTTACCTCTCTCTTTTGGTATTTTTTGATTTCAGAGAACGGATAAAAACAAAAATCCCGTCCCCTGATTGATAATCAGAGGACGAGATGAAATATATCCCGTGTTACCACCTCTATTTATCTATATTTCACAATATAGACCTTAGCGGGTATCGCCTATTGGTGCATAAGTTAATACCCTACGCTATAACGGGCGTTCCCGGAGCCGGCTACACATCATAAAGAATTCACCGGTCAGCTAGATAAGGAATTCACAAACCACCGTACATACTCCCATTTCACCGCCCGGGAGCTCTCTGAATGCCAGCATTGTTTGTTACTAATTTATCATCACCGCTGTTGTAACCTATTATAGCCCTTGCTAAAAAATTGTCAATATGTTTGATACATTTTTGTAAATATACATAAAAACATCGTAAATTTGTATGCTTATTAGATAATTTACACAAAAAAATGCAACTTTATAAACTGTAAAAACCATCTAAAATAAGCTGTTAATTTTTTATTCATCATTTTGTACAAATAAATCTTCCAAATTCCACTGTATAACTACAGTTGTACCGTATCCGTTGTACATTTTTAAGGCATTTTGACCATTTTTTCGTCATTTTAACGGAAGTTTTCAACATTTTCAAACTAAACACATCAACAGACATCAATTTAAAGTACTTATAATCCATAGTAATACAACAACAGTATATTTTAGCGTATAATCATTGTGCAATCTGTACGTTTTCAACCGTATTTTTTTAGTTATTCCGTCACAATGCTGTATTTTCACTTTATGGACGTTATTTTCACGTTTTTGTATATTTGTTGCATTGTTTTCGTTTTTTTCGTTTGATATAATCAAATTAGCAAGACACATCGACTCTTTTAAATTTTCAGGAGGAATTTATGACACACAAATACGTTTATCTTTTCAGTGAAGGCAACGGCACCATGCGCGAACTGCTTGGCGGTAAAGGCGCAAACCTGGCAGAAATGACCAGCCTGGGCATGCCTGTTCCACAGGGCTTTACTATTTCTACAGAAGCATGTACAAACTACTATCAGTCCGGAGAAACAATCTCACGGGAAATCCAGGAACAGATTTTTGAATATCTGGAAAAACTGGAAAACATTACAGGTAAAAAATTCGGTGATCCTGCAAACCCTCTTCTTTGTTCTGTAAGAAGTGGTGCCAGAGCATCTATGCCTGGTATGATGGACACTGTTCTCAACCTGGGCCTCAATGATGAAGTTGTTGAAGGTCTTGCAGCACTTACAAATAACCCAAGATTCGCATTTGATGCTTACCGTCGTTTCATTCAGATGTTCTCTGACGTAGTAATGGGTATTCCAAAAGATTACTTTGACCATGCTCTTGAAGCTATCAAAGAAGCAAGAGGCATTCAGTTTGACCACCAGCTCAGCGTAGAAGACCTGCAGAAAGCAGTAGTTGACTTTAAAGCAATCTATGTGCGTGAAACAGGTACTGAATTCCCTGCAGACAGCCGCTCACAGCTGCTGGCAGCGGTAAAAGCTGTATTCTCATCATGGAACAACCCACGTGCTATCTACTACAGACGCATGAACGACATCCCTTCCTCCTGGGGTACTGCTGTAACAGTACAGTCCATGGTATTCGGTAACATGGGTGATGACTGTGGTACTGGTGTTGCATTTACACGTAACCCATCCACAGGTGAAAACAAACTTTATGGCGAATTCCTGATGAACGCACAGGGCGAAGACGTTGTTGCTGGTATCAGAACACCACAGACAATCGACCAGCTGGCACAGGTAATGCCACAGGCATACGAACAGATTCTGAAAATCGCAGAAACTCTGGAAAAACATAACCAGGATATGCAAGACCTTGAATTCACTATCGAAAAAGGCAAACTGTATATGCTGCAGACAAGAAATGGTAAACGTACAGCACAGGCTGCTATCAAAATTGCTGTAGATATGGTTAAACAGGAACTGTGCACAATTGAAGAAGCGCTGATGAAAGTAGAACCAAACCAGTTGGATAGCCTGCTGCACCCACAGTTTGAACCTACTGCACTGAAAAACGCAAAAGAAATCGCAAAAGGTCTGCCTGCTTCTCCAGGTGCTGCATGCGGCCGTGTATACTTCAACGCTGAAGATGCAAAAGAAGCTGCTGGCAAACGTAACGAACCAGTTATTCTGGTACGTACTGAAACAAGCCCGGAAGATATCGAAGGTATGGCTGCTGCAAAAGGTGTACTTACTGCACGCGGCGGTATGACAAGCCACGCAGCTGTTGTAGCACGTGGTATGGGTCGTTGCTGTGTATCCGGTTGTCATACTCTGAGAGTAGACCATGACAATAAAGTGGCATACTTCGGTGATATCCGTGTAAACGAAGGTGATTTCATCTCCATCGACGGTGCTACAGGTTACGTTTACGTAGAAATGATTCCTACAGTTGACGCTACACTGTCCGGTGACTTCGCTACATTTATGAAATGGGCAGATGAAGTACGTTCACTGAAAGTAAGAACAAATGCTGATAACCCTAAAGATGCACGTCAGGCAAGACTGTTCGGTGCTGAAGGTATCGGTCTGTGCCGTACAGAACATATGTTCTTTGAAAAAGACAGAATTCTGGCTATGCGTCAGATGATTCTGGCAAAATCCACACAGGAACGTGTAGCTGCGCTGGACAAAATCCTGCCAATGCAGCAGAGAGACTTTGAAGGCATGTACAGAGAAATGGCAGGTCTGCCTGTTACAATCCGTTTCCTGGACCCACCTCTTCACGAATTCCTGCCACACGGCGATGACGAAACATCCGTAACAGCTTACGAAATGGGTATGTCCTTTACAGACCTGAAAGTAGCTGTAAGACGTCTGCAGGAAACTAACCCTATGCTGGGTCACCGTGGTTGCCGTCTGGCTATCTCTTACCCAGAAATTGCAAGAATGCAGACAAGAGCTGTTATGCAGGCTGCTATCAACGTAGCAAGAGAAGGCATCCATGTAGAACCAGAAATTATGATTCCACTGGTATGTGACGCTGCAGAACTTAACTTTGTAAAAGGTATCGTTGACGATGAAGCTGCAAAAGTATTTGCGGAACAGGAAATGGATCTGAAATACAAAGTAGGCGCAATGATCGAAATCCCTCGTGCAGCTCTGCTGACAGACGAAATCTCCAAATACGCTGAATTCTTTAGCTTTGGTACAAACGACCTGACACAGACTACATACGGTCTTTCCCGTGATGACGCTTCACAGATTCTGGATGACTACTTCAAAAACAGAATTTTTGAATACGACCCTACAACAAAACTTGACCAGACAGGTGTAGGCAAACTGATCAAAATGGCTACTGGCTGGGCAAAAGACACAAGACCTGACATCAAAATGGGCGTATGTGGCGAACATGGTGGTGACCCTGTTTCCATCCAGTTCTTCCAGTCCGCTGGTCTGAACTACGTTTCCTGCTCACCTTACCGTGTGCCAATCGCAAGACTGGCTGCTGCACAGGCTAAAATCCAGCAGGATAAACAGACTAAATAACAAACTGCATACAATCATTGTATGATCTCCTAAAAAAAGAGCGTTGGATAAACCAACGCTCTTTTTTATTTGTTGTATTAATTATTCTGCAAGGAAATCATATGCAAACTGTGCATATACTGCTGCACCACGTTTAAGTACGTCTTCATCAACGTCATATTTTTCGTGGTGGTTAGAATAGATTTTACCTGTTTCTGGATTATGACTGCCAATAAAGCCAAATACGCCAGGTACTTTTTCCATATAGAATGAGAAGTCTTCGCCGCCCATCTGTGTCATCATTGGAGCAAGGCCTTCTTCGCCATACAGTTTCTTAACAGCATTCTGGCCAATTCTTACAAGGTTTTCGTTATCGTTGATAACAGGAATAACCAGCCAGCGGAATTTTGTAATTTTTGCTGTTGCGCCATATGCAGCTGCTGTATTTTCGATAATTCTGGACATAACTTTAGGTGCTTCTTCCAGCATATTCTTATCAAAAGTTCTTACTGTACCTTCGAATTTTGCTTTACCTGGAATAGTGTTCCAGCGTGTACCTGCTTCCACTTTACCTACTGATACAACCAGTGGGTTGAGAGGGCTGTTGTTTCTTGAAACAAAAGTCTGCAGATTCATAATAATAGCACTCATAGCAGCAATTGCGTCAATGCCAGCTTCTGGTGATGAACCATGTGTAGACAGGCCTTCAACTTCTACATAGAATTCTGCTGTAGATGCCATTCTGTTGCCTGCTTCAATATTAACATAAGGTGCTTCCAGTACGTTCCAGATATGTGCACCATAAATAGCATCCACACCATCAAGAACACCTGCTCTGATAAGTGCTGGTGCGCCATAGCCTGTTTCTTCGGCTGGCTGGAAAATCAGACGAACTGTACCTTTCAGTTTATCTTTGTTTTCTGAAAGCATTTTTGCTGCACCCAGCAGCATGGAAATATGGCAGTCATGTCCACAGGCATGCATGCAACCATTTATAGAAGCAAATGGCAGACCTGTTTCTTCACAAACTGGCAGTGCGTCTATGTCTGCACGCAATGCTACTGTTTTGCCTGGCATTGCGCCCACAATATCAGCCATACAGCCGTAAGCATCTACACTTTCAAAAGTTTTTGGTTCCAGACCCATTTCTTTCAGGTCTGCAATAATCTGTGCAGTTGTATTTACTTCCTGCTGTGACAGTTCAGGATTTGCGTGGTAATATCTTCTGCGGTCGATGATATAACCTTCAGTTTTTTCTGCTAATTCTCTAAAATTCATAAATAATTCCTCCCCAGGTTTTTTATTATAATACCATAACTGTAATATTTAAGACAATATACCCATATGATTTCTGTATTTATTACAATATGGGTGATAAAAATTTATGAAATACATACATCATCACCAAGATTATTACTGATGCAACCACATATACCACAGTAAAACTGGCGGTGCGGCTGATTATCCCCCATAAAACTGCACCTACTGTCATTCCCAGATCCTGACTCATCATAAATGTTCCGGTAGCAATACTGCGTTGCCGGTCCGGGGAATTTTTCACCGCCCGTATATTAGCCACCGGATGAACAAAACCGGCACCGCATCCATAACACACAGCAGAAAAAAGAAAAACGACTGAGTTATATGCAAAAGCAATCATAGCCAAACCTGCCGTCAACAATACCGCACCTGTATAAAAAACTTCCTTCTCACCCGCAATTGCGCATATTTTAGTATTAAATATCCTGCCCACCAGAAGCCCTGCAGCAGAAAGTGCGAAAAACAGACCTACGTATGACAATTGCCTTTCTTCGGCCATAACAGGTATAAAAGCGTATACAGATGCTGTAACCATGGCAAACGGTATAATAGTATATGCGGCTGGCAATGACTGCTTTTCGTACAACTTAAACTTCTCCCCGGGTTTTATAAATCTGTCTTCATGGTATTTTATAAATAAACCCGTCCCCCATACCAACGCTGCACCTGTTGCAATTACAACTGACAGTGTGGTAAAACTTTTTTCGTACAGCCACAATCCAGCCGCCGGCGCCATCGCCTGACTGACTACACTGCTGATTCCATAATAAGAAACAGCCTTTGACAGATATTTTTCTCCCGCTATGTCACACACCATTGTCCCACCGGATGTGGTCACTGCAGAATAACCTGCACCGAAAATACATCTGGCCACAATAAATATAGTTATACCAGATGTAAAAATAAACATCAGCGATGCCAGTACACATATCAGTGCCCCCGCCATTAGCACCTTTTTTCTGCCTTTCTTTATACATATATGTCCCCACAAGGGTCTGGTGAAAAAAGAAGCCATAGTAAAACCACTTACAACTACACCTGTGATTAAACCACTACCGTTCATTGATATACCATGTCTGGCACTGACAGAATTCAGCATAAAGGATATAAAGTAAAATACCGTAGCTGAAACGACAACCAGAATATAATTCTTTGACCAAAGAGATTTACCCATAATTTCTCCGTTATTTTTGTTTATCTGTATTATGGGTAAAAACAGACAGGTTCATTACATAAATGAACCTGTCTGTTTTGTTAATATGTAGGAATATTTATAAAGGTAAAATACCTTTAATGAGCCAGTACACACCACTATGCTGCACGACGTGCAGGCTGCTGTGTAAATACAGACAGCTGTGGTTTGGAAGATTTTTTGATTCTGCGCATTTTCAGTACTTTACGCAGATGATTTTCTTTTTCATAACAGTTTTTTGTAAGCAAACCAAACAGCAGCACATTCACAACTACATTATAAACCGGAAGACTGCCTAATGAGCCCACGCTCACAACTGTGAGGATAGCAAAAATAACTGTAGCCATATTATATATCATAATTTTGTTCTGTATTGTCATATCATTCACCATCACAACCATTTTACAACTGTAGGTTGTATCCTTTGACTACATAATACTACAACTTTCAGTTGTTGTCAACATATTTTTCACAACTTTTTATATTTTTTACTACCTTTAGTTGTTTACAAACTGTAATATCTGTTGTATAATATAATCAGAATTACAACTGAAAGTGGTGAAAATTTTGTTCAGCCAACAGATTAAATTACTCCGTAAAGAGAAAAAGATAAGCCAGAGCCAGCTGGCAAAAGAACTGCAGGTTACACAACAAGCTGTAGGTAAATGGGAAACAGGTAAAAGCACTCCGGACAGTGATACCCTGCGCCGCATAGCTGAATTTTTCAGAGTGAGTGTTGATTTCCTGCTAGGTGTTGATAAACTGGTGGAAAATGCAGTGGCTGTAGCCAGCGGTGACTACGCTATACCTATTATCGGTACAGTAAAAGCCGGCTATAATGCACTGGCCTACAATGATGACTATGGTGTGGAATACGCCAATGTACGTAATCCTGAAGAATACTTCTACCTGATTGTAAAAGGCGACAGTATGGAACCACGCATCAAAGATGGTGACCTGGCACTGGTACATAAGCAGAACACACTGAACGACGGTGACCTGGGTGTAATCGTATATGGCGATAATGAAGGCACTCTCAAACGCTTTGTCAAAAAAGGCAATATGATTATTCTTCAGCCGTTCAACCCTGAATATGAAGCAAAAGTGCTGACAGGTGAAGAACTGAATGATGTATATATTGCAGGCAAAGTAGTGGAAACCAAAACAAAATGGTAAAAACTTTATAATGAAATATCCCCGGCTATTACAGGCCGGGGATATATTTTTATTTTATTATATAATATCAGGCTTATGCATTTTCAAACTGACTCTGATACAGTTTTGCATAAAAACCGCCTTTTGCCAGCAGGTCGTGATGATTACCTATTTCTTCCACCTTACCTGCATTAAGAACAATTATCTTATCAGCATCGCGGATGGTAGACAAGCGATGTGCAATAACAAAGCTGGTTCTGTTTTCCATAAGGTTTGCCATAGCCTGCTGAATCTGTACTTCTGTTCTGGTGTCTACACTGGATGTAGCTTCGTCCAGAATAAGTATTTTAGGATTTTGCAGGAATGCACGGGCTATAGTAATCAGCTGTTTCTGCCCCTGTGAAATATTTGATGTTTCTTCATTGAGTTCAAAATCATAACCACCTGGAAGTGTCATTACAAAATGATGAACTCGGCTGGCTTTTGCCGCCTCTATCATTTCTTCTTCTGTAGCATCCGGACGGGAATACATGATATTGTCACGTATTGTACCTTTGAACAGCCATGTTTCCTGTAAAACCATACCAAACATTTCGCGCAGGTCATTACGGGCAAAGTCTTTGATATTTACACCGTCAATACTTATAGTACCGCCATTCAGTTCGTAGAATCTCATCAGCAGTTTAACCACTGTGGTTTTACCGGCACCTGTAGGTCCTACGATAGCAATTTTTTCACCAGGTTTTACCACCAGATCTAAATCATCTATAATAGTTTTTTCGGCTGTATAGCCAAAATTAACATCCTGGAATGTAACTGTACCCACTATATCATCTGTAGTATGTGGTTCAAGAGTGTCCGCCTCCTCTTCAGGCTGGTCAAGAAATTCAAAAATTCTTTCACCGCATGCCATAGCGGACTGCAACATTGTGGAAATGTTTGCTATCTGCTGTATAGGCTGATTGAAGTTACGGATATAACTGATAAAAGTCTGGATATTACCAACTGTGAGGGTCTTTTTTACAACCATGCCTGCCCCCAGAATACATACAAGAATGTATCCCAGATTGGAAACAAAGTTTGTAATAGGCATCATTGCACTGGATGCCACCTGACTGCGCCAACCATTCTCGCGCAATTCATGGTTATATACATCAAAATCAGCTATGGACTGATTTTCCATATTGAATGCTTTTACCACGATGTGTGCACTCATCATTTCTTCCACATGGCCGTTTACCATACCAAGGGATTTCTGCTGTTTACGATAAAGAGGCTGGCTGATTTTGATAATTTTGGAAATGATGAACATGGAAACTGGTATCATACCAAAAGCTATCAATGTCAGTTTCCATGAAACCGACAGCATCATTATAATTGTACCTACTATAAGTGTAAGTGATGATGCAAGCTGTGCCAGAGTTTCACGCAATGAACTGCTGAGTGATTCAACGTCATTGGTAATACGTGACAGTACGTCGCCGGTGCTGGTAACATCAAAAAAGCTGATAGGCAGTCTGTTGATTTTTTCACTTATATCCTTACGCATACGGTAAGTGATATTATTGGAAATTTGCGCAGTTGTAAATCCCTGTACCACAGAAAACACATATGATATCACATAGAGTATAATCAGATATATTACTATTTTCTTCAGTGCCACATAGTCAATTATCACTTTACCTGTAACTATAGCGCCTTCAACCGCCGTATACAACACGTCCGTTGCATTACCCAGAAGATTAGGACCTATAACTTTAAATACACTGGATGCAGCCGCCAGAATCATTACCAACAGAAGTCCTGCTTTGTATACACCCAGATAGCTGAAAGATTTTTTCAGTGTCTTTTTCATATCTTTTGGCTTTTCACCGCCACGCATAGCGGCGTTTCTGCCACCTGGGCCACCGCCCGGACCACCTGGACCTGGTCTGCCTGGAGGAGGGCCATTACGATTCATATTAGCCATATATCACACCTCCTCTTCTGACAGCTGGCTGTATGCGATTTCACGGTATTCGCTACAGTTTTCCAGCAACTGTTTATGGGTACCTTTACCCACTATTCTACCTTCATCCATAACCAGTATCTGGTCTGCATCCATAATGCTGGCAACTCGCTGTCCAACTATGATTATAGTGGAGTCAGCAAGATTTTTATTGAGAGCTTTTCTCAGATTCAGATCGGTTGTAAAATCAAGAGCAGAGAAACTGTCGTCAAATATACATATAGGCGCCATTTTCACTACTGCACGGGCTATGGCCAGACGCTGACGCTGACCACCGGAGAAGTTTGTACCACCCTGACTTACGACAGAATCATAACCTTCTTCTTTTTCTTCTATAAATGATTTTGCCTGAGCAATTTCACAGGCTTTCTCTATATCTGCCTGTGTAGCCTGTGGATTTGCAGCCATAAGATTGGAACGGATTGTGCCAGACAGCAATACTGATTTCTGCGGCACATAACCTATAAGATTACGCAGCGATGTAAGTGACATATCACGCACATCTACATCATTTATTTTTACGCTGCCGCTTTTTACGTCGTAAAAACGCGGAATCAGGTTTATAAGACTGGTTTTACCACAACCTGTTGAACCGATTATAGCTGTTACCCGTCCCGGTTTAGCTGTAAAGGATATATTTTCCAGCACATCACCATCACCAGATGGGTATGCAAAATTCACATTGTCAAAAGTGATTTCACATTTGTCCTGTACCAATTCCACAGGATTTTCTTTTTCAGTAATAAGGTTTTGTGTATCCAGTATTTCACTGATACGGTTAACAGAAACCATAGCACGTGGGAACATGATAAATATGCCTGAAAGCATCATAAATGCACCCATAATGTTGCCGGAGTACTGTATGTACGCCATCATATCACCAACCATCAGCTGGCTTTGTGCTATTTTTTCTGCACCTACCCACACTATCAGCACAGGAACAAGTGTCTGGATAAGCCCCATAGTAGGCCCCATCATGCTCATAGTACGGTTTACAAACAGGTTTACTTTTTTATAATCAGAACTGGCTTTATCAAAGCGTTCTTCTTCGTATTTCTGTGTAGAGAACGCACGTACTACCAGAAGGCCTGTCAGTCTTTCGCGGGCCACAAGATTAAGTTTATCAATAAGATCCTGTATAATTTTGAATCTTGGCAGTGCCAGAGAGTTTATAACTACTAGCAGGCAGAATACCAGTAATACACTGAGCGCATTTATCCACGCCATTGATGGTGCTTTTCTCATAGCCATAACAACGCCACCTATACCCATAAATGGTGCAAAAACTATGGTTCTTACCCCCATAGTCAGCATCATCTGAACCTGCTGTACATCATTGGTTGTGCGGGTGATAAGGGATGCTGTGGAAAACTGGTCAAATTCTGCACCGGAAAAACTTTCGATTTTACCAAAGATTGTTTTTCTTAAGTCTCGGGAAAGGCCTGTGCCAAGACGTGCATTACAGAACTGGACCGCCAGTGCAACCATGCTTGTACCTGTGGCCAGAACCAGCATTTTCAGCCCCATAACATAAATATATTTTTTCTGTTCAGCTATAAGTGCTGTGGCAGCAGTGCCACCCGCCATAGCAATTTTTTCAGAATACTCCTGTATACCTACATTTACTATCTGGCTCATCACATCAGGCAGTGCAAGGTTACAATATGCCTGCACACCTATGAGTATGATGGATACGACAAGCAAATGCATGTATGGTTTTACGTGTTTTAATACGTGTTTCACTTATTATCACCTGCTTCATTATGTATTTCTTCATCAAGATATCCAGCTACTTCTCCTAGAAGTTCCGCCAGTTGTACCGCTTTTTCTTCACCCAGTTTTTCATATACGGATGAAAATCTGCCCATAAACCGTATATAATCCTCCTGAATAATCTGCCTGCCTTTGTCTGTAGCATAGACGTATGTTTTTCTTCTGTCCTCCGCGGAAACCTTTCTCTCTATAAGTTCCTGTTTTTCCAGCACAGAAAGTTTCCGTGAAACTGTAGGTAATGCTATTTCCAGTTTTTCTGCCAGTAAACTAGGGGTCACCCCCTCATTTTCATGGTGGTTAATTATTCTCAACATTCTTAGGTCACCATTACTCTGATAACATTTCATCTGTAGAATTCTGCTCAGTCTGGATACTTTTCGCAACGCAATATTCAACTGCTCCGCTTTTACTTTGTTCACAATTACCTCCTTATCAAATTAGTTCTACAATAAAATAGTTAGCTTATATAACTATTATATAAGCTAACCTATCAACTGTCAATATTTTCCAGCTGTTATTCTGTTGTCCCCTTCGGACAGATCCTGCATTTCTGTCAGGTTTCGCCATGTTCGTTTTGGCATAAAACTCATTCGGCATGACGGATTGTATCTCTCTTTTATAGCTATGGTGTCATAGAAATTTTTCCACAGTCGCTGCATACGTCTTTCGTCTTCACTGACCGGTGGCATTTCTATATCATCCACACGTATTATTCTATAGTCGCCATTTGAATATATCAAAGCCTGTTTATGGGTAGCATCATATATCATAAAATCCTGATTTGCAAAACGATTGGTAAAATGCCACGCCATAACTGGTAATAACTGATTTTTAGGCTCAATTTTAGCCACATACACATCACCTGCTTTGTAAAAACGTACAAACCCCAGAAAGTGTTGTCTTTCCCTTTCCATGTGACGATGGGCTTTAAACAATGCCGCCACATCGTCATCAGAAAGATCATTGATAATACGCGCCCCTTTCTTGAAACCTTTCACAATATAACGTAGCATATACATTTCTTTTTCCTGCAGAAAGGTGAGGAAGCAACCTGTAAGAAATTCCAGATTCCTCCTGCCCATTTTTTCCTCTATTGCAAATCTTACTTTATATACCTGTTCATAGTCAGTTTCTATCATCAGGTTTTCGTAAAAGCTGGGCGTAAAATCAGCAACAGATACAATGGCTGCCGGTTTTAATCTGTTGTAATAAAAGTTGTACACGCAGCACAGGAACCCTTCAAAAGTCCCGTCATATATATACATTACCTTCTGTGCTTCAGACATTCACTACCATCCTCTCCGTTTTTACATCTATATATCTGTCGTTCAGGCTGCCCCGGTCAAACAAACTCATCTGTGTTGCCTGACCTGCAGTTATTTTAAAATTATCTTTTGCAGACGCAGAAATCAGCATATTTTCCGCCCTGATTTTATCTATGGTTACATACTGCGCAGTTTTCCCTTTGCAGGTTATAAAATACTGTGCACGCTTCAGAACCACACCTATCTTTTTCAGGCTGTCAAAATCTAACCATGCCATTTTTCTGGCTGCAACTATACGTCGGGCCCCTGTAACCCCTATACCCGGTACACGTAAAAGCATTTCGTAGGGTGCTGTATTTACTTCCACCGGAAACAGATGCATGTTGTTCAATGCCCAGTTACATTTAGGGTCCAGCAAAGGATTAAACATATTATCCTGTTCAGACAATATTTCCTCCGCCCTGAAACCATAAAAACGCAACAACCAGTCTGCCTGATACAGTCTGTGCTCACGCAATAATGGTGGTTTTGTATCTTTGGCCGGCAACATTCTGTCTTCATTCAACGGTATATAGGCCGAAAAAAATACCCTTTTCAGTTTATATCTATCGTACAATGCCTGTGATAAACGCAATATATGAAAATCGCTTTCATCACTGGCTCCTATTATCATCTGTGTGGACTGACCTGCCGGTGCAAATCGTGGTGCGTGTTTGTATTTCACCATTTCGTATCTGGCTTTTTCCTGACCATCTGTTATAGTCTTCATAGGTGCCAGTATGTTGGCCTTGCTTTTTTGTGGTGCCAGCTTTTTCAGACTTGCTTCGCTGGGTAGTTCTATATTTACACTTACTCTGTCCACCAAACTACCCAATATTTCCACCAGCTGTTGAGAGGCACCTGGTATGGCTTTTGCATGTATATATCCATTGAATCCATACTCTTCTCTCAGAATCCTTACACAGCTTATCATAAGTTCCATGGTGTAATCTGCATTTTTAAGTACTCCGGATGATATAAACAAACCTTCTATATAGTTACGTCTATAAAAATCTATGGTAAGGTCCGCCAATTCACGTGGAGTAAAGGCCGCACGTGGTACATCGTTTGATTTTCTGTTTATACAGAAAGCGCAGTCATACTGACAGTAATTTGTAAACAGCACTTTCAAAAGAGATATACATCTGCCATCTGCAGACCATGAATGGCATATCCCCCCCGCAGATGCTGTGCCTATTTTGCCACCCGCCCCACGGCTGATACCACTGGATGTACATGCTACGTCGTATTTAGCTGCATCTGTCAGAATATTCAGTTTCTGGTACATATCCATGAAATTATCACCTCTTGTGTGTATTTTAACACTTTTCGGTTGTATTTTCAATAGTATCAACAACTTTTAGTTGTTAAAGTTGCATTATCATAAAGATTATGCTATATTATCAACATATTTTATTATCGGAGAGAGAAAAATGTCTATTGAAATTGTAAGAGATTATTTTAAAGGTATGGGCATGGAAGATAAAGTGCTGGAATTCGATGTATCCAGTGCCACAGTCCAGCTGGCCGCTATTGCTCTTGGCACCGAAGAAGCCCGTATCGCAAAAACAATGTCATTTAAAAAAGAAGATGGTTGTATTCTTGTGGTTACAGCCGGCGATGTAAAAATCGATAACGCCAAATATAAACACACATTTGGTATGAAAGCCAAAATGCTTACTGCTGAAGAAGTAATTGAACTCATCGGTCATGCAATCGGTGGCGTATGTCCTTTTGCTGTAAAAGAAGGTGTAAAAGGTATCTACATTGATGAAAGTGTAAAAAGATTTTCCACTGTATTCCCTGCATGTGGCTCATCAAACAGTGCTATTGAGCTGACACCTGATGAACTGTTTACATACAGCAAAGCCACTGACTGGGTAGATGTATGCAAACTGAAAGAAGCATAAAAACAATCAAATAAAAAAGCAAGGTATCACTAGATACCTTGCTTTTATTTTACATATATTATTCAGCAATAGCTGTTTCCAGAGCCAGTTTAATCATATTATCCAGCTCTTTTTCTCTTTCTTCTTTTGAAAGTGGTGGCTGATCCAGATCCAGGATATTAACAGCAACACTCATAATCATGAGAGCTTTTGTTCTGAACTGGCTAGCCAGTGCATACAGCGCAACAGCTTCCTGTTCAGAGCCGATAACACCATATTTATTCCACTGTTTTGCAATTTCAGGTTTATTGTCAAAGTACAGCAGGTCATTACATACTGTCAGACCTACACGTGCAGGAATATTCATTTCTTCTGCCAGTTTTTCTGCTTTGTAAACCAGACCATGGTCAGCAACAGCAGAGAATGTGCCTTTCAGATCAGCATATTCCATGAATGAAGATGTATAACAGCAACCCTTGGAAATAACAAGTTCACCAACGTTCAGTGACAAATCGTAGCTGCCGCCTGTACCGATACGGATAAGAGTTTTTACATCATATTCTGTCATCAGTTCTCTTGCGTAAATATGGATGGATGGTACACCCATACCTGTTCCCATTACAGAAACAGGTACACCTTTATATGTGCCTGTATAGCCATACATACCGCGCACTTCGTTGAAGCAAACAGCATTTTCCAGATAATTTTCAGCAATATATTTTGCTCTCAATGGGTCACCTGGAAGAAGGATTCTTTCGGCAATTTCGCCTGGTTTTGCATTAATGTGGTCGCTCATGATAAATCTCCTTTATGATTAAATTTTATTGTTCAAATTTATTTGCAGTAATAATTCGTACCACGGAACTAACCAGTGACACACCAACCGCGATAGCACCGGCAACACCCAGAGTGCTTACCAATTTTTCAAGGAACATTGGCATGTTGCCCTGAATACAGTATTCCATTGTGTAGTAGATACCACCACCTGGTACCATTGGCAGGATACCAACAATAAGAAAAACTGTGGATGGTGTTTTAAATACACGTGCCATGATTTCGCTGAATATAGCAACAGAAACTGCGGCCATCAGGTTCTGGAATATAACTGAACCGCTAGGTGCACACAGCAGATAAACAACCCATGCTATACCGCCGCCTACACAGGCTGCAACAGCAATTTTTAAATTATGCAGATTATACATTACGCAGAAACCTGCGCAAGCCATTGCCGCATATATAAAAGGTAATACATAAGATGTAACTATACTCATTACAGCACACCTCCGAATACGTTTGTGAAAGCAGACAGTGGTAATGCTATACCTACCGCAATAGCAATGGCTATCAGCATAACTTCTGCTATTTTATTTGTACCGGTAATAACGTCACCACTGATGATATCACGCATAATATTTGTAATACCTACCCCTGGCACCAACGTCATGATTGCACCAATGATAATCATATCCAGATTATGGCCCAGACCGGTAACCATACCCAGAATTGCCACCACAGCTATAACCATACTGGAAACAAGATTGGAAAAGAAGATATTCGCCTTTACTTTACCCATGTACATAAGGCAATACTCTGTAGCAAGACCTGCTATAAAAGCCACAATGGCGTCTCCTGTATTACCACCCCAGAAATAGCAGAAGAACGCAGATGCTACACCGTAGGCAATCATAATTTCTGTAAAAGAATACAGCTTTGTTTTATGTATATCATCCAGTTTATCGTAAATTACCTGTGGGTCAGGTGTATTTGCACATACCCAGCGGCACAAATCGTTTACTCGGTGCAGTCGGCTCATATTCTGTGCTATGGATGTAACACGCTCCAGCTGCGTCATAGCTTTGCCGTCGTCACCCGGAATAGTTACGATAATTGTGGCAGGAATAGCAAATATCTGTGCATCTTTTATGCCATAGGCTTTCATAAAAAAATCTATAGCCTGCTCTACACGGTATATTTCACCACCGTTTTCCAACAGACCGCGTCCCAGCTTACAGGCGCAGTCCAGCAGTTTTTCTTTGCTGTATGTCATAAAACCTCTTCTTATATTGATTTATTTTACATTTTAGTATATACTGTCTATAGTCAAAACAATTGTAACATAAAGGTGAAAAATAAACAATGATAAAATATGCAGTTGCAAAAGGTAACGAAACCTGTTGCCATATATGTAAAGTATGCCAGAATCCTTGCAAGCACAAAGGTGACTGCAGTGGTGCCTGCGCCGGTTGTCCACATCCATGTTGGCTGGACTGGAAAAACTACAAAAAAACATGGAAATTTATGGAAGATTAATTTAAAAGCAGCGGCTATCCGCTGCTTTTTTGTTTGAAATTTTAATTTCAGTTAGTTTATGAATAACAAATAAAAAGCCCGCATAAAAGCGGGCTTCTATTTTTTAATTCTGTCCGATGATATGAATCAGTCTGGGATAAGTGTATATATAGGCACTTAACGGGTAATTCCATCTGTCAGCAGTGTTTGATGCCACGATAATATCCTGCAGATTACCGTCGCTGTCTTTCATCACATCAATCACGACCAATGAATGACGCCAGTCATGGTACGCGCCTACCTGAATAACATCACCTTTTTCGGCATATTCCAGCTGTAAATCAGCCTGACATACCATACCGGAAGAGCGATTTATGGTTGCGTATGTATAAAACGGGTCAACTCCTGTCCATGAATATGAACGTCCTGATGCGGCTTGCTTTGTATTCAGTGTCTGTGAATAAAACTTCCACTGTGATTCGCCATAGCCACTATGGTCCATGGCTATACCACCGGCATATATACACTGGCTGGCAAAATTCTGGCAGTTACCACCAAATGCATCATAGGCAAGATATCCATCTTCATAGTTTCTTTTATTGCACCACTGTCTTGCATACTCTACTGCTGCATCACGGTTATATTCTATGTTTTTTACTGCTATATCTTCAGGCGGATTGCCTGTGCTTATTTTCAGTTCTTCTTTATTTTCACGGGCATCATCAGTGATTATTTTTACTGTATACCGTAATTTATCATCATATGTTTCACCCGTAGCGTCTTCCCAGCCTTCTATAGCCAACAAGAAAAAGTCTTCTTCCTGTTCATGGCTTTTTATTTTCCAGCCATCGTCAGACTGTTGCAGTACAAACAAATGATTAATGTTATAACTGCATGAATCTTCCTGCATATGTCTGAACTTCTGCAAATTATTTTCTGTAATGTGTATTTTCAGCGTATCTCCTGATACTCTTGTTTCTACTACAGTGTATGTTATTTCTGCTTTTTCCAGTGTAAGGTCCATATGAGACATTTTTCTGATTTCTGTCAGTATCTCCCACGCCGCTTTGTTTATATGATAATTTTCATTTTCATCAGTAAATAAACTGAGAACATCTGCCGGATTTAAACTGCATAATGTATCTGCGTAGCTACGGGCGTAGCCCGCCAGTAATTCAGCCTGTGCGTCATTAAGCACTTTTTCACCATCGTTTATTTCGACACTAACAGAGCATGCCTGTATGTTTTCATCTTCATTTACAGTTTGTTCCTGTGTGGCAACTCCACCAGTATAAAGTTCACTGTTTATAAATCCATTCCACCGCCACATACCGATGCCGAAAGCGCTTACCAGTACCAATAATATTTTGACTATATTATTTTTGTTTGAATTCAATGTAAATTTTCTCCGTATTTATAATCTCCGATATATTATATCATATTATATATCTTTTTGTGTGATTGTAAAATGAATTAAATAAAAAAACGGTGCAGATTCACTGCACCGTTTTCTTTATATTAGTTGTTAGCTTCTTTTTTAGCGTTAATTTTTGCGATAGCATCTTTTCTGGACAGGTTGATTCTGTTCTGGTCATCAATTTCTGTAACCATTACCAGGATTTCGTCGCCTACGTTTACTACGTCTTCAACTTTTGCTACGCGTTTTTCATCCAGTTTGGAGATATGAACCATACCTTCTTTACCTGGAGCGATTTCTACGAATGCGCCAAAGCTCATCAGTCTTGTAACAACACCTTTGTAGATAGCACCGATTTCTGGATCATCTACAATAGTTTTGATGATGAAGTATGCTTTGTTCAGGTTGTCACCATTCAGACCGCTGATAAATACGCTGCCGTCATCTTCGATGTCAATCTGTACGTCACATTCAGCACAGATTTTCTGGATAACTTTACCGCCTTTACCGATAACATCTTTGATCTTATCTGGGTCAATTTTCATGGATTTCATTTTTGGAGCGTATTTGGACAGTTCTTCTCTTGGCTGTGCAATTACTGGAGCCATAATGTCATCCAGGATGTGCAGTCTTGCTTTGCGGCATTTTTCAAATGCTTCTTCGATAATTTCGTATGTGAGACCGTCTACTTTAATATCTACCTGAATAGCTGTGATACCTTCGTGTGTACCACCTACTTTAAAGTCCATATCGCCGTGGAAGTCTTCCAGACCCTGGATATCCAGCATTGTCATCCAGCGGTCGCCTTCTGTGATAAGACCTACAGAGATACCTGCAACAGGTGCTTTGATAGGTACACCAGCATCCATCAGAGCCAGTGTGGAACCACAGATAGAAGCCTGAGATGTGGAACCATTGGAGGAAAGAACTTCAGAAACCACACGGATTACGTATGGGAATTCTTCCTGAGATGGCAGAACAGGTACCAGAGCTCTTTCAGCCAGAGCACCGTGACCGATTTCACGACGGCCTGGGCTTCTTGGAGCACGTGCTTCACCAACAGAATATGGTGGGAAGTTGTACTGGTGCATGTATTTCTTTTCGTATACATCCTGCAGACCATCAATCAGCTGACCGTCTTTCAGTGTGCCCAGTGTAGCTACGGACAGAACCTGTGTCTGACCACGTGTAAACATACCTGAACCATGAACTCTTGGCAGCAGACCTACTTCAGCAGACAGTGGACGGATTTCGTTGATACCACGGCCGTCTACACGTTTACCTTCATCCAGCAGCCAGCGACGAACAACGAACTTCTGCAGTTTGTACATACATTCGTCAATCATACCTGTCTGTTCTGGGTACATTTCGTCGAATTTTTCGTGTACTTCTGTATAGATTGGGTTCAGTCTTGCTTCACGGATGTTTTTGTCATCTGTATCCAGAGCAAATTTTACTTTGTCCAGAGCAAATTCTTTGATAGCTTCGAACATATCGTGGTCTACTTCGATATGCTGGAATTCATATTTTGGTTTACCGATTTCTGCAACGATTTCGTTTACGAAAGCGATAAATTTTTTGATTTCTTCATGACCTGCGCGGATCGCGTTCAGCATTGTTGTTTCATCAACTTCAGCTGCACCAGCTTCGATCATAACTACTTTTTCCTGACTGCAAACCAGTGTCAGATCCAGTTTGTTGGATTTTTTCTGTTCAGCATTTGGCATAAGAACGATTTCACCATCTACCAGACCTACAGAAATACCACCGATAGGGCCGTTGAATGGAACGTCAGAAATGCATGTAGCGATGATAGCACCCAGCATACCTACGATTTCTGGATCACAGTCTGGTTCTACAGACATAACTGTCATAACGATGGAAACATCATTTCTCATGTCTTTTGGGAACAGTGGACGCATTGGTCTGTCAACCACACGGCTGGACAGAACAGCGCTTTCGCCTGGGCGGCCTTCTCTTCTCAGGAAGGAGCCTGGGATTCTGCCTACTGCGTAGATTTTTTCCTCAAAATCTACAGACAGAGGGAAAAAGTCAATACCATCTCTTGGATTTGGTGCCATAGTAACGTTTGCAAGAACTACTGTGTCACCGTATCTTACCAGACAGGAACCATTGGACAGTGCGCACATTTTACCTGTTTCAACTGTCAGTTTTCTGCCGGCAAACATAGTTTCAAATACTTTGAAGCTCATTTTTATCTCCTTGTCAAAATTGTGTTTGTATGGCAAGAGAGATTATATTTTTAGCAATGAGTTCAGCATTTACCCTTGTGGATAAACACTCAAGTTACTGCTAAATATAATATCCTCCCTTGCCTGTTATCGCTTTAATTACAGACTGAAAGGCAGATGTGTTACCATCTGCCTTATATCTTTGTGTAAATTATTTACGCAGACCCAGTTTAGCAACGATTGCACGGTATCTTTCGATATCTGTTTTCTGCAGGTATGCCAGCAGGTTACGACGGCGACCTACCATTTTGAACAGACCACGACGGGAGTGATGGTCCTGTTTGTTGGATTTCAGGTGTTCTGTCAGATGGTTGATTCTTGCTGTCAGCAGAGCGATCTGTACTTCTGGAGAACCTGTGTCACCTTCATGCATTGCGTATGTTGCGATAATTTCCTGTTTGTTCATAGTTGTTTCACCTTTCTTTATTTAAAAATTTGCCTGTGACTCAGTATAGGGTATGGTGAATGCTGCCCTGCAGCTGTGCCCCTGTACCGATTCATAGGTCACTATGAAATTATATCATTAAAAATATAATTTGTAAAGTATATTATATGTGAATTTTCCCATTAAATAATACCTTTTTTTGTGAGAAATTCACAGGATTTTTCTGCGCTGGAGTATATCATTTCTCCCAGCTGCCGCAGGCTTTCAAATTTCTGCGGTGCAAACAGATAAGAGTGAAAATCTACCTGTATATCTTTATAATACAGGTCGCCTTCAAATCCCAGTATAAAAGTTTCGCAGGTCTGTCCCAGTCCATTTACTGTAGGACGGCTGCCTATACCTGTGGCTGAAGGGTATTTTTTACCATCAACCGTAGTACAAGTTATATATACACCGTCTCTAGGTGTGCACATACCATCAGGATAAACCTGATTTATAGTAGGTGTACCCATTGTACGGCCTATTTTTTTGCCGTGTACCACCGGCAATTTTACACTATATGGTCTGCCCAGCATGATTTCAGCTTTTTCCACGTCACCTTCAGAAAGGGCATTGCGTATAGCTGTACTGCTGACAACCTGTCCGTCAAGATACACTGTATCAGCCAATACAAATACTATATTGTACTTTTCGCACAACTGCTGCAGTACCTGTACATTTCCCCGTCTGTTTTTTCCGAAGAAAAAGTTTTCCCCACAGAAAACAGCTTTGGCTTTCATTGACTGCACCAGTATTTTCTGCACAAATTCTTCCGGTTCCAGTCCTGAAAATTCAGAAAAGTCCGGTGAATAATACAGGTCTATACCTTGTGACTGCATGCATTCCAGCTTCTGTGCCTGTGTCAGCAGGTCTTTACCTTTATGACCGAGTGTTATTGACTTTGTAAATGTAAATACGGCTTTTTTCAAACCATTTTCTTCGGCGTAACGTCCCATACGGCTTATTAAAGTCTGGTGGGCAATATGTACACCGTCAAAATATCCCAGGGCAACAGCGGTATTCTCATTACCCTGCCAGGACATATTGTACACTTCAAGCATTTATATAGTTTCCTTTTCCTTCTCAACAAAAAGTTTCACTACGCTCATTTTCTTTTCTGTAACATTTGCTATAGCGTAGAATTTATCTTTATAGTAAACACGGTAATCCCCGTCCGGTTTTGCTATGCGGCTACGGGCACCGTTCAGCAGACGTTTCGCCAGTTCTGGTGACAGGTCTACTCTTTCCAGGTGCATAAATACTGTATCGGTATTTACAATCAGGCTGTCGATAGTTTCATCTGCCCTTGCCTGCTGTAACTGTTCCAGAGTGATACAGTCATCCAGTGTATAACCACATGCTTTTGTGCGTGAGAGCGATGAGAGAACTGCACCACAGCCCAGATTTTCACCCATATCTTCCACCAATGTGCGGATATATGTACCTTCACTGCACAGTACTCTTATTTTGTACTCATTTTCACCCAATGTGGTATCTTCCAGCATTTCCAGTTCTTTAATAACTGCTTTTCTTGGTTTTCTTTCCACATTTTCCACTGAAACACCCCGGCGTGCCAGTTTATACAGTGGCTGACCATTTATTTTTACAGCTGAATACATAGGTGGCAGCTGTGTGATTTCACCGCGGAAATTTTCCATTTCCTTCAACACATCTTCTTTTGTAGCGGATACAGGACGCTGATTTATAACTTCGCCTGTAACATCACCTGTGTCGGTATTCTGTCCCAGAACGAATGTAGCTATGTATTCTTTGTCCTTGATAATCTGCATATCCACTGCTTTTGTTGCTCTACCCATAAAAACAGGCAGAACACCGGTAGCCATAGGGTCAAGTGTACCTGAGTGGCCCACTTTACGTGTGGACAGGATGCCACGTGCTTTTGCAATTACGTCAAAGCTGGTCCAGTCCTGTGGTTTATATAAAATCAGTATTCCGTTGCGGTCTATCTGCATAATATGTTTTCCACTTCCTTCAGAATTGCCTTTTTCACGCTATCCAGGCTGCCGATTACTTCACAGCCAGCTGCACGTACATGTCCGCCGCCGCCCAGTGCTGCCGCAATTTCGTTGGCACTTACTGTTTCACCTGTACGGATAGACAGCTTGTACGCACCTTCTTCGCGCAGTGGTCTGATAAGTATGGATACATCCACGCCTTCAAAGTTTCTTGGCATAGCTGACAAACCATCTATATCTGTAGGCTCAGGTTTGATATCCAGTATCACGTCACGTGTAAGAGCCAGCAATGCACATCTGTCATCAAAATAATACTCAAGATTGTTCAGCATGAATTTTTCCAGTTTTACTGCTTTTGCAGTTTTGGACATAAAGAATTTTTCCACCAGCATTGTATGCTGTGCGCCCAGTTCCATAAGACGGGCACCTACCACGTGGGTAAGCGGTGTTGTAGATGAATATTTGAAACAACCTGTATCTGTGATAAGACCTGTGTACAGACAGTCTGCCACATGTGGTGTGATTTCACAGCCCATGGCAAGAATAACTTCGTACATCAGCTGTGCTGCAGCAGGATAATCCTCTTTCAGACACAGATAGTTTGAATAACCATTATTTGATTCGTGGTGGTCGATACACAGGTCCACTTTATGTGCATAGTGTGCCATAGTTTCGCCCAGCAGGTTCACACCGGCTACGTCTACAGAAACCACATATTCCACTTCAAACTCATCGTTATAAACCGGAATATTCAGGTACTCATATTTTGCCGGTATTGTATTGTGGCATGCAACAGCGGCTGTTTTACCCAGCAGTCTCAGTACACAGCACAGTGCAGCTGCGCTGCCCAGTGTGTCACCATCAGGGTTTTTGTGACAGAGGATAAGAATATTATCCTTTGCCAGCAGCAGCTCTGCAGCCTCATTTACATCAATTTTAGTCGTCATTTTTGCTAATATCCCTTAATATCTCGTTTATCTTCTGAGCGTATGCTGCACCATCGTCTTTTACAAAAACAAATTCAGGGCTGCGTTTAATGCGCAGACGTTTGGAAAGTTCACCACGGATAAAGCCCTGGCCTTTGTTCAGAGCTTTGATAGCAGCCTGACATTTTTCATCGCTTTCCAGAACGCTCATATAAACTTTTGCGTTTGTCAGGTCAGGACTTGTTTCTACACGCATAATTGTCCAGAAACATTCCAGACGTGGATCTTTCATCTGAGATACTATAGAGATCAATTCTCTTTTTATGTCTTCGTTCAGTCTTTCTGCTTTGTTAGAAGCCATTGTGAATTACCTCCTGTATATTGGTGTGGCAAAGCGGTATTAAACCGCTTTGCCTTTGTATTTTTTATTATTGTTATTAATCTTCGCGGTATTCTTCCATGATGAAGGATTCGAAGATGTCGCCTTCTTTGATATCGTTGAATTTTTCCAGACCAATACCACATTCGTATCCAGCCATAACTTCTCTCTGGTCGTCTTTGAAACGTTTCAGTGAGGAGATTTCGTCTTCAACAATAACGATACCGTCACGTACAACACGGATTTTTGCATGACGTGCAACTTTACCTTCTTTTACGTAACAGCCTGCAATAGTACCTGCAGAGGACAGTTTAAATACGCTTCTAACTTCAGCCTGACCCAGTTCAACTTCTCTGAACTTAGGTGCCAGCATACCCTTCATAGCGTCTTTTACGTCATTCAGAGCATCGTAGATAACACGGTACATACGCATTTCTACGTCGTTCTGTTCTGCATCCTGTTTAGCTGTGGCATCAGGACGTACGTTAAAGCCGATGATGATAGCATTTGATGCGGAAGCCAGCATAACGTCAGATTTATTTACAGCACCAACTGCAGCGTGGATAACTTTTACGCGTACTTCTTCGTTGGACAGTTTTTCCAGAGACTGTTTTACAGCTTCTGCAGAACCCTGTACGTCAGCTTTTACGATGATTGGCAGTTCTTTCATTTCACCCTGTGCAATCTGGCTAAACAGGTTATCCAGAGTAACTTTCTGAACAGCGTTGAATTTTTCTTCTTTCTGTGCCTGCATACGTTTTTCAGCCAGTTCTCTTGCCAGTTTTTCATCTTCAACTGCATCGAACAGGTCACCTGCTACAGGAACTTCTGTCAGACCTGTGATTTCAACAGGTGTGGATGGACCTGCAACTTCAATTCTTTCGCCCTTGTCGTTTGTCATTACACGTACACGGCCTACCGCTGTACCAGCGATGAGAACATCACCTTTGTGCAGTGTACCGCTCTGAACAAGGATTGTAGCAACAGGGCCCAGACCTTTGTCCAGACGTGCTTCGATAACAGCACCTTTTGCACGGCGGTTAGGGTTAGCTCTGTATTCGTTTACTTCACTTGTCAGGTTAATCATTTCCAGCAGGTCATCAATACCCATACCCATTTTTGCAGAAACAGGTACACAGATTGTTTCACCGCCCCATTCTTCAGGTACCAGACCATATTCAGTCAGTTCCTGTTTTACTTTTTCTGGGTTTGCTGTAGGTTTGTCAATTTTATTGATAGCTACGATAATTGGAATATCTGCAGCTTTTGCATGGTTGATAGATTCAACTGTCTGTGGCATGATACCGTCATCAGCTGCAACAACCAGGATAGCGATATCTGTTACCATAGCACCACGCTGACGCATGGATGTGAAAGCTTCGTGGCCTGGAGTATCCAGGAATGTGATTGTTTTGCCACCCGCAACTACCTGATAAGCACCGATGTGCTGTGTGATACCGCCAGCTTCACCGGAAGTAACACTTGTGTTTCTGATAGCGTCCAGCAGAGATGTTTTACCGTGGTCAACGTGACCCATAACAACTACAACAGGAGGTCTTTCCTGTTTATCTTCATCTCTGTCTTCTACTTCTTCAAACAGTCTTTCTTCGATAGTTACTACTACTTCTTTTTCTACTTTTGCACCCAGTTCTTCAGCAACAATAGCAGCTGTATCATAGTCAACCATCTGGCTGATAGATGCCATAACACCCAGCATCATAAGGCGCTTGATAACTTCACTGGCTGTTACTTTCAGACGGGAAGCCAGTTCGCCAACTGTGATTTCATCAGGAATCTGCACTTTCAACTGAGCTTTTCTTGCTTTTTCCAGATGCAGTCTTTCCAGTTTTTCTGCTTCTGTTTCACCGCGTTTTTTAGCATAAGGGTTTTTAGAGTTCTGTTTGTTTTTGTTACCGAACTTCTGTTTGCCACCCTGCTGGTTTTTTCTCTGACCGCCACCGTAGTTTTTTGTGCTTGCAAGTTCATCATATTTTTCGTTGAACTTATCCATGTTTACATTGGACTGGCGTGTGTCAACAGTAACAGTTACTCTTTCCTGTTTCACAACTACTTCCTGTTTTTCGTTTTTCTGTTTTGGTGCTTTTGTCCGTACTACTGTACCGTCAGCACGTTTCAGTGGTTCGTTAGGGTTGTGTTTAGGCTGCTGTGGTTTTTCGATAGGTTTCTGTTCCTGTTTTTTAGGCTGTTCTTTTTTCTGAACAGGTTTTTCTTTTGTATCTTTTACAGGTTTTTCCTGTCTTGGTTTATTTTCCTGCTTTGGTTTGTTTTCCTGTTTTGGAGCAGCTTTCTTTTCTGTTTTTGGCTGCTGGTTTTTCTGTGCAGTTTTTTCTGCTGGTTTCTTTTCTTCCTTTACAGGAGCTTTTTCAGCTTTTTTAGGTTCCAGGTAGGAAGCAAAGTTATCGATGCTGCCTTTCTGGGAATATTTTTCAAAAGCAATGTTTGCCTGTTCTTCTGTGAGAACAGTGGATTTTTTTACTTCTGTACCAAACAGTTCACTCAGTTCTGTGAGTGTAGTTTTAGCATTGAGATTAAAATCAGATATAAGGTCGCTTGCTTTGTATTTTATAACCATTTACAACTCTCCTTCTGTTTCTTTTATTGCATTTGTACACAGTTTCGCCAGATTTTCATCTGTGATTGTTACAATGCCTGTCAGTCTGCCAGCTACCTGAGAAAACTCATACTGTGTCAGACTGGTGATGTAAACATCTGCTATATCTTCGCAAAAGTACTTTACTCTTTTGGTTGTTTTTTCACTTAAATCACTGGCCAGAATAACCGCCCAGGCTTCGCCGCGGATAACTGCTGTTTTCACCCGGTCAAAACCGCTTACCAGTTTGCCGGCTTTTTTTGCCAGTGACATACCGAACAGGAGTTTATTCATATTTCAGCTCCTGTTCCAGGCGTGCATAAATTTCATCACTTATAGCCACTTCGAATGCTTTGTCCAGTTTCTTGCCTTTTTTAGCAAGTTTCAGACATGCAGCATCTTTGCAGATATATGCGCCACGTCCAGGTTTTTTTCCTGTTGTGTCTATAGAAATTTCGCCTTCGGCATTTCTTACCACGCGGATAAGTTCTCTTTTATCTTTGGAAGTGTTACAGCCGATACATTTTCTTAATGGGATCTTTTTAATAGCCATAATGTCACTCCTTTTTATTATTATTCGCCGAAGTAGCCGCTTTCAGGATGAATATCAATATTGTAACCTGTAAGACGTGCTGCAAGACGTGCGTTCTGACCTTTGCTGCCGATAGCCAGGGACAGCTGTTCGTCTGGTACTGTAACACGGCAGGATTTTGGCTGCTGTGACAGAATTTCAACGCTAACTACCTGTGATGGGGACAGTGCAGCGGAGATAAATTCAGCTGGATCTTCTGAATATTTTACAAAGTCGATTTTTTCGCCATTCAGCTGTTCGATAACGCTTTCTACACGTGTACGTTTCTGACCGATGCAAGCACCGATAGCATCTACGTTAGGGTCTTTGGACCATACAGCGATTTTTGTTCTGGAACCTGCTTCACGGCTGATAGCTTTGATAACTACTGTACCATCATGGATTTCTGGTACTTCTGTTTCAAACAGTTTGCTTACGAACATTGGATGTGTTCTGGACAGCATGATTCTTGGGCCACGGTCTGTAGAGAGAACATCTACAACATATACTTTTACGTGGTCACCTACGTTGATTTCTTCGCCTGGAATCTGTTCTTCTTTAGCGAGTACAAATTCGTTTGAACCGATCTGCATGATAGCAGCACCGCTTTTTTCACTGATTCTCTGTACTACGCCGATTGCAATTTCATGAGCTCTGCCCTGCATATCTGCAAACAGTTTTGCTTTTTCTGCTTCTTTGATACCCTGACGGATAACGTTTTTAGCAGCACCGATAGCGATGTATCCGAAATCTTTTGTTTTAAGTGGAACTGCCAGTTCCTGACCCAGTTTTGCTCTTGCTTTTACTTTTTTAGCATCTTCCAGAGAGATTTCTGTATCTGGATCGTAAACATCTTCTACTACTGTTTTAACTACTGATACAACAAAGTTTTTCTTTGTTTCATCAACCATAACATTTACGTTACCTTCAATGCCCAGATCTTTTTCTACAGCAACTTCCATTGCTTTGATGATTTTTTCAAGCAGTACTTCTTTTTTAATGCCTTTTTCTTTTTCGATGATTTCAAGGGCTTCAAAAAATTCTTTATTCATTTTTATATATTCCTCCTAAAATAAACCTTCGTCATCACAGAGTTTTACAAAAGAAGTTTCTTTTACCACTACATCCTGCAGTGCACCGTCTTCTTTTTCGATAGTGATAACGCCGTCGTTGTATGCTGTAAGAGTACCTTTCACTTCTTTCACGCCATCAACAGCGCGGATAAGACGTGCCAGCACTACCTGGCCCAGTTTCTTTTCAAAGTGGAAAGGTCTGGTAAGTTTTCTGCCGAGGCCGGCGGAAGATACCTCAAAATTATAGCTCTGTTTGATTGGGTCTGCTTCATCCAGCAGTGGATCTACTGCACGGGAAACATCCACACATTCGTCGATGTAAACACCTTCATTATCTTTGTCGATAAGGATTCTCAGTATCCAGTCTGGACCTTCTTTTTCAAATGTAACATCCCACAGTATAAGTCCCATACTTTCACACACAGGTCTTGCCAGTTCTTCTACAATATCTGTAGCTTTTCTACCTTTAGCCAATGCAGATTTACCTCCATTTATTTTTCTAAAAACAAGAGAGTGGGAACTTCCCACTCTCCTTTGCTTAAAATATTTATCGTAAGTATATTACCATATTTACTAGACAATTGCAATAGTTATTTTGCAATTTATCGCCGATATCTCAGGTTTTTACGCTATTCCTGCCCGATTAGTTCCCCGCGCATACATACTCTGCCCCCATCAGGGCATTTTACAGTGAAATGTGTACACTTTTCTTTACCACAATCCAGAACAGCACCATTTTTAAGTGCAAACACATATGGGTATGCACAGTGCCATAACTCCAGGCAGACAGGTGGACATAAATCATCTACTATAAATTCGTCACCGGCTTTATGATAACCACTGCGGCAGTTACTTTCGGTAATTGTAAGTTTTATTTTTGCCATAACATCAGTCCTTTATCAGAACACCCATTCACCATTGTTGAAGATTTCAACTTCACTGCCATCTTTACATATACCTGTAATTTTCATATCAGCGGCACCTATCATTACATCTTCGTGAATAACAGAATCATTTACACCTTTTTCCAGCAGTTGTTCTGTTGTCATTTTTTCGCCGCCTTTTACAGTGCCAGGGTAGCCCTGACCAAAAGCAATATGGCAGGCCGCATTTTCATCAAAAAGTGTATTGAAAAACAGTACATTTTCTTTGTTGATAGGGCTGGAAGCCGGCACCAAGGCCACTTCGCCTATGCTCAGTGCGCCTTCATCTGTGGACAACAGCTGTTTCAGCAGTTCTTTGCCGGATTTTGCATCATAATCCACAACTTTGCCGTCCTTGAATGTAACAACAAAATCTTCAATCAGGTCACCGTTGTAAACATATGGTTTTGTACCGTAAACCACACCGTCCACTTTATCTTTATGTGGTGCAGTAAACAATTCCTCTGTAGGCATGTTAGGAATAAATTCCACACCTGCTTCGCTGTACTCACTTACACCGCCCCATACATGGTCATCAGCCAGACCCACATACAGGTCTGTGCCGTTTGCAGATGTGAAATGCAGTTTATCAAAGTTCATTTCATTCATGCGGTCACGTCTTTCAGCCCGCTGTTTTGCGTGGTCTTTCCAGTTTTCCACCGCATCACCTTCCACACGGCTTACTTTGAAAATTGTCTGCCACAGTTTTTCCACTGCTTCTTCTGCTGGCAGTTCAGGGAATACTTTTTTAGCCCATCCTTCACCAGGTACAGCGATAACACACCACTGTATACGGGATGCCATTGTGTAATCACGGTATTCAGCCAGTGCTTTCATACGGGCGATTGAATATGCATTCACTTTTTCCATATCCAGACCTTTGTACAGTTCAGGGTCCTGACCTGTGATAGACAGAATAGCGGCACTGCCTTCACTGCGGATATACTGCAGGTAGGAATCCTGTATCCATGGTTTTACATCGCACAGCACATCCTTTTCTGTTCTGTCCATTTTGATTCTGGACAGTTTTTCGTCTGCCCAGTGTACCACTACTTCCTTTGCACCTGCATCATATGCCGCTGTTGCACAGTGATGCACCAAGTCGGCCGCTGTGATAGGCGCGTTTATTATAAGTGTCTGGCCCGGCTGGATGTTTACCCCTGCCTTCACTGCCATCTCACCATACTGTTTCAATAATTTATCATTCATTTCTGTTACCTCGCAGGTTTATTATTGTATTTATTTTACCATATAACTCCGCCTATTGCAAAAAACTTTCCACAATATACATCCCATTTGTTTATAACTGCTGTTATTGACTTTTCCATCTTTTAAATATACAATATAAATAATATAAAAATATAGAGAGGTATACTATGAAAGCAAGAGTTCCAAAACACAGAGAATTCCTTATCGAAATCGCAGAAGATTACGAAAAAGCTGATGAATGCTGGGAAAAACTGCAGGAAATCATGGATGATTATAAAAAACAGGGTAAGAGTGTTTTCACAAAAACATTTATTGAAGATGTTGAACCTAAAGTAAAAGCACTGCAGGAAATCTACGAATTCACATACACAATCGAAGAAAAATAATAAAATTACAGGCAGGCGTGTTAAGTGCGTCTGCTTTTGATTTGTGGAGGTTAATATGAAACTTTTTGACAGCCATGTACATTATGAAGATGCCATGTTCAAAGATGACAGATACGAAAGACTGGAACATCTGAAAAACACAGATGTACAGTTTATACTCAACTGTTGCAGTGATGTGGAAGTTTTCGATACAATTATTGATATAGTTGATAAATATGATTTTGCCTACGGCAGTATCGGTATTCACCCACACTGGACAGCTGAAACACCGGATGATTATCTGGACAGAATCAGAGCACTGGTAAAACACCCTAAAATTGTGGCTATAGGCGAAATGGGTCTGGACTATTTCTGGCAGGAGCCAAAGGATTTGCAGAAGAGAATATTCAGAGAACAGCTGCAGCTGGCTAAAGAACTGGATATGCCTGTAATTATCCATGACCGTGATGCCCATGAAGACACCATAGAAATATTGGAAGAATACAGACCAAAGGGTATTCTGCACCGTTACTCCGGCCCTGTAGATATTCTCAAGCGCGCTTTTAATTTAGGTATGTATATCAGTTTCAACAATGACCTCACCTACCCTATGTGGAATGCAGGTCCTATTGCCTGCCTTATGGAAACACCATGGGACAGACTACTTATAGAAACAGACTGCCCATATGCTCCACCATATGAAAGAGAAAACGACCGCTGTGAAGCATACGACGTTGCAAATGTGGTAAAAGTAATAGCACAGCTGCGCGGTGTAAGCGAAGAATTCGTAGCGCAGAAAGCTATGGAAAACGCCATGCGCGTTTATGAAATTAACAAATAAAGGAGAATAATAGTTGATTTACTATCTCACATATATACTGATAGGTCTGTCTGTTATAGTTGCCATCTATTTCAGACCAGCCCTGATAAAAATGGCCGGCAGATATATCGGCCGGGCTGAAGGTAATGCAGTAAAACGCATACTGGGCTTTGCCAGTGTAATATTCTGCGTACTCATTTCTATCTATATGATACTCCTTATATTTATAGGTATCATGGGTATTGCTATCCTGCTGAAAGCATAAAATTTTACCGGAGGGACTTTATGTTGGAAGATATAACTTATACAAAACAACTGTCCGCAGACCATAATCATCTGGTACAGTATCTGGAAAACAGTCTGCGTTATGCCCCTCACCCTATGCCATCTTTAGAACCTATAGATACGCATTGCAATGGTATTTTACGGAGTGTGCGTGTGTATGACGAAATTCTTTCACCATATTTTACCGCTATAACTGAAGATGGTATCGTAAATCTGAAATGGCGGGGATTCGAAAAAGGTTATTTTGAAAAAATACTGGATGGTTATAATCCTGATGCCATAGGCAATGCCAACAAATTCTGGTAAGAGGTGATAATATGGCAAAGTATGAAGCTAAAATTTGTGCTGACTTTGAACATCTGATGCAGTATCTCGACAACAGTTTACCTTACATCAGTGAAAAACCTGTAATAATTGCTGACTATAGGTCCGAAAAAGGCAGAGTATGTATACATCGATTTGATGCTACAGAATCTGTAAAAACATTTGTGATGGCCGGCAATGACGGCACAGGCGAAATCAGCCTTTCAGTAGTGGAAAATGAAACAAAGTACACAAAATCCAATATATTATTTTCATCTCAGCCATCCAGAGCATCTCATTTAATGCCACCGAGTATTTATGAAATTATGCTCGCATATAACCCCATGGCAGCCGAAAACGAAAACTTTTATTTTTCACATAAATTAAAAGCTGATTTCACTCCTGAAAAAGAGAATGTGTATTCAGAGGATATGGCTGAACTGCTTACTCCATGGGATAAACTAAAGCGTATATTTAAAAAGTAATAAAACAAAAAGACAAGGTTTTCACCTTGTCTTTTTTGTTTGTATCTGTATAAATTTTAATCCAGTTCCAGATTACCTGTGTACAGCTTTTTCTGTAAGTATTATCTCTTTAAGACGGGCATCAGTATCTGACGGCATTCGCAATATATATCCGTTTTTTTCCATTGTATTCAATACACTGGTTACAGATGAACGGCGTATTTTAAATTCCGCCTCAATATCGCGCTGGTATACCTTTGCGTCAGCTTTGTTTCGCATAGCTATAAACCCCAGCATACGTGCCTGCATACCGCTTAGATCATGCCGCTCAAAAGCGGAATCAAGATATACCTTAAGCCGGTGGGCTGTTTCAATTACGTGTCTGCCTGTATGGTAATTTTTCATAGTAAGAATCCGGCCTCCACAACTTGTTAGAATTAGAACTGTTTGAATTCTAACTTATTTCAACATTATGAATTTTACATGTCAATACAGTAGGAATTTAAAGGCCCGCCTTTTGAAGGCAGGCCTTTCGTAATTTTTATATTTTATTTATTATATTCTATATACTTCATATACATAAACATTTTTAACATAAGCATTGTAAACACCAATGGTGTTGCATATGCTTCCCTTGCCATTGCCAAAAAAATTACCGCCAGTATGCTTAATACTATGGATATTTTTGTCATATAGCAATTTAGGTTTTCTTTTCCCAGTTTTACAAGCAGTATTTTTAAAAAGCCTGCCCCCATAAGCCCTACAAATATTACCCAATATACATAATAATTAAAATTTGTTGTCTGGGTGTAATTTATAAGGTTTACCGAATATACAAACTCATTGGTGCTATGCGGGTAAAGTGGCAGTAATACAAGCACAAATGCAAATAAATCTATGGCGCCTATAACAGCATTACACATATTGCGTATATCTGCCTGTTTTTCTTTTTCTGCTATGGAAATAAGCTTTTCACCAGACAATAAATCGTCTATTGATACCGAAAAATATCGGGATATTTCTTTTAAAGAATCGATACCCGGGTACCCCCTGCTGGACTCCCATTTGGAAACAGCCGTACGGGAAACATATAAATCCCGGGCCAGTTCTTCCTGTGTCAGCCCTTTTGATTTTCTTAACTCCTGTAATTTTTCATTGAATTCCACGGTATTTCCTCCGTATTGTTTTCTATGTTGTATAGGTCAATGCCACTGATTTATAAACACAGTACATCCCTGAACTGATAAGCAGGCCACCTGCTATATCTGTAATCCAATGAACACCACAAACCAACCTGCATACCACCATAAAATCAGAAAAGCTTATAGTAACAAAGCGCACCATTTTTTTCAGTTTGTCTTTTTTCAATCTGTAATCTGCCTGAAATACAAGGGTAGGCATTACAGCCATCACAAGTAACGTGGTTGATGACGGATAAGACGCTTCCATTGTTCCTGCTATCAATACCGGGCGGTAATTCACCGTAAAAATTTCGAAAAACACATATACGCATATTACAGCAGCATAGTATATGCCCAATATTACAATATCACGGTCTACTTTAAATAAACTTTTTCTTTTTACCAGTTGTATGAAGCCTTTTACAGCAAAAAGTGCACAGACCATAAACGGCACCAGTCCCAGCCAGTCTGTAACAGTGTACATTGTCATATTTACCCCTGTGAGGTTATGAAAAGCAGTATTTATACCTGCGAAACCCACATTCGTACCATTCACTCCCACCGGCTGTACATCTACTTTCATAACTAGCAATGTCCACACAACAAAAGATGCTGTAAACATACAGCCTGTCAGAAATATTTTTCTGCATTTATTTTTCATACTAATACCTCCGTACTTTAATCAGTTATAAAATAGCGGAAGCTATAATAAATATAAAGAATTATATCGTCACATTCAAGACACTAAACGTGTCATAGGCAGAAATCTTTATAAAAAAGAAAAGTGTATATCTCCAGCCTGAAGAAAATACACTTTTTTATTTATTTTATTGTCACAGCCTTTTTCACGTCAATAACAGGCATATCATTTACCATACTTAACCTTACTTTATCACCACTGGAAATATTACCGGATATAATCGCCTGACTTATTTTGCTTTCCAGATGAGTTGTGATAGCTGCTTTCACATTACGTGCACCGTAAACAGCACCTTCACTCTCATTGCATATATACTGCAGTATATCCAGGCCATACTCCATTTCTATACCTAAACCAGATAATCTGACACATAAATTATCCATATATTTTCCGGATATAGCCACTATGCTGTCCTCTGACAATGTGTCGAAACCTATTATACCATCCAGACGGCCTATAAATTCCGGTGAAAAGTGCCCCTTGACTTTGTCACACAGCATCCTACGTTTTATATTCTGTATATCTCCTTTACCGGCAAATCCCATCGGCATACCTTTCCCGGATTTTATATCTGCCCCAAGATTTGATGTCATAATCAATACACTGTTACGGAAACTGATTTTTTTGCCTCGGGATGTAGTAATAAAACCATAATCCATGGCCTGTAACAGGATACTGTATAAATCGGGATGTGCTTTTTCTATTTCATCAAATAAAATCACACTGAAAGGCCAGCGCATAACTTCCTTTTCCAGTCTGCCACCATCATCATACCCCACATATCCCGGTGGTGAGCCTATCAGTTTTGCCACATCATTTTTCTCACTGTATTCTGTGCAATCTATTCTCACCACAGCCTCAGGCGAATTAAACAGTGTATCCGCCAGAACTGTACAACTGAATGTTTTTCCTACGCCTGAAGGCCCTGCAAAAATAAGTGATGCTATAGGTCTGGAGTCATCTTTCAGTCCTGCCGCCCAGCCGCTTACAGCGTTTATAATTTCATGCACTGCATATGGTTGCCCGACAACATAGCCATTCATATATTTCTCCATATTATTTCCGGATACCGTCAGGTTATTTATCAGCCGCACTCCTTCATTTTTGCATACCGTCTGTAAAATATCTGTTTCTGTTACCTGTATACCGTCTTTCAGTTTTACTGATGCACATGCCTGATCCAGAAGATCCACAGCTTTGTCAGGTAAGCATCTTTGGTGCATATACTTTACTGACAGATTCACACTTTTATCTATCGCCCCGTCTTCTATTTTTATATTATGATAATCCTGCATTTTGTTTTTCAGACCTTTCAGTATCCGCACTGACTGCGCAACTGTAGGTTCTGTAATATACACCGGTGAAAAACGACGCTCCAGTGCACTGTCTTTTTCTATATATCTGCTATATTCATCACCTGTAGTTGCCCCTATCACCTGTATCTGCCCTCTGGCCAAAGCAGGTTTCAGTATATTTGCGGCATCAATGGCACCTTCTGCACCGCCTGCATTAACGATAATGTGAATTTCGTCTATAAATAAAATTATGTTGTCGTTTCCATTTATATCCCGCAGAACAGATTTCATTCTTTCTTCGAAGTCCCCACGGTATTTTGTACCAGCCAGTAACAATGACATATCCAATGAATATATTATTTTATTCCTCATGGCGTCCGGAACATCACCTGCTGCTATCATATTGGCCAGACCTTCCACTATAGCGGTTTTCCCCACACCAGCAAAACCAACAAGACAAGGATTGTTTTTCTTTCTCCTTAACAGTATTTCTATAATTTTTTCTATCTCTTTCTCTCTGCCTATACAAGGATCAAAAGGTGTATGTGCTGCCCTACGAACCATATTTATTGCGTACTTTTCCAGATTTTTCATACGGTGACGTGTATTATCCTCCACTGCACAGGAGCCACTTTTCCGGCATACTCTAGCCAGATCTCCGGCAAATCCCGGACGGGATTCCGTGAGAGTTTTCAATATATGCCCTGCCATACACTTTTCATTTGTCACCATAGCAGACACTATATCTTCTGTGCCGGCCATAACCTTTCCGTTGGCTATTGCAATATTACATGCACTTTTCAATACATCCAGTCCGTTTTCACTTATGGCATCAACAGATACCTTTGTAGCCTGACCCGTTCCAAGCACATTTGTAACCACGTTATACACACATACGAAAGTTACCCCATATTCAGACAAAAGTTCGGATATGTCAGTTTTACCACAACTGAGTATCCCAAGAAGAATATGTTCTGTGCCTACCGTTATATGTCCCATCTTACCGGCTATATTTACAGCCGTAGTAATAGCCATGTTACCGCTGTCAGAAAAATTTTTATACCTGTACATATCTTATCCCTGTTGAATAATTTTAACTATAGTATTGTATACAGTCACAAAAATAATACCACTGTAAATACATTAAAATTTACTTTTTACTCCGGTTATGTTATCATATAACCAATAATTCAAGGGGGATTTATATTATGATTATAAACGAAAAAGTGCCATATTTCGGTGATGATGCGATGGCTTGCTCTGAAAGCACCCTGCGTCTGCTGATTGAACGCGGTGTGGTTGACCTGCCTATGAGCGCTGTAAAAATGATGACAGGCCTGCATGGCAATATTAACGGCAGTGGCAACAGATATGCCAACTGTGGCGCTATCAATGGTGCATGTGCGGCAATCGGCTCTGTATATGGTAAAACTGAACCAGGCCATGACAGCAGCACTGTTTATCGTCTGGTAGAAGAATTCCTGACTGCTTTTGAAGAAAAATTCGGTAGCATCAAATGTCTCGGCCTTGCTGACGGCAGACCACTGGAAAGTCTGGAACAGCAGTATAACTGCGCTGAATATGTTCTGTTCGCAGCAGAAACTGTGGAAAGACTGCTGAAAGAAGAAAAAGAACGCAATAAATAATTACATACAGGAGAATTGTTATGAGTGACTATTTAATCAACAAAGAAATCCCATATTTTGGTGAAGAAGGCCTGAGCTGTTCACAGAGCACACTGCGTCTGCTGATTGAACGTGGCGTGGTTAATCTGCCTATTGAAACCGTTAAACTGGTTACATTTATTCATGGCAACAAAAAACGCGATGCCCACTGTGGTGCTGTAAATGGTGCGGCTGTAGCTCTGGGTGCTGAATTCGGCTTTTATGAAGTAGGCGGTCATCTTGATTCTCGTGGTTATGCTCTGATGGAAGAATTCCTGCAGGCATTCGAAGAAAAATTCGGCAATGTAAGATGCCAGGAATTAGTAGGCAAAACAGTCAAAGAAAGAGTTGACGGCCAGTGGACATGTGCTGAATATGTGGTATGGGCCGCAAATAAGGTGGAAGAACTGATTAAAAAAGGCCACCAGATGGAAGCAAAAATGTACGAAGATAACTGGGACGAATAATCCCTGAGAAAAAGCAGCCCTGACGGCTGCTTTTCATTTTTCATATATTTATCAAAAATATTTTATATGGTATAATCATCATATGGATTTATTGGGGTGTAATATGGATAATGAATTTAAAATACAAAGATTTGTACAAAAAAGAAAAATATTCAGGAAAGCAAGTTTATTCAGCACTCTGTGTCTAGTGGCTTATGCTCTTATTGCTCAAAACTTTCTGGCTGCAGAAATTGCCGGTCCCTACTACCGCATTTATAACAACGCCGTAATAATATGGGTTGCTATCGAAATTGCCCTGAATTTTTACATAGGCTATTTCCTATCTACCTGTCCTATATGCCATATAAGTATACCAACCGTGAAGAATACTCGTTCTGGTGAAATGGGCGACGGCAATGGTCCTTTACCTGACTTTTGCCCATGGTGCGGTGCTGATTTCCGTAAATACAAGTAAAATAAAAAGGTGGCTGATGCCACCTTTTTATTTTGATGTTATTTATTGAGCAGACATTCCAAAACGCCTTTGCACCCCCGCAGTACATCACGGTAAGTTGTTTCAAAATCACCGGTATACCATGGGTCAGCCACATCACCACCATTGGCAAAGTCCATCAGTTTATGAATCTTGCTTTCCGGATCAGACGGAATGATTCTTTTTATATTTCGCATGTTATTTGAGTCCATACAGATAATAATATCATATTTATCATAATCTTCTCTTGTCACCTGCACTGCACGCTTACCATCGCAGGATATACCATGCTTTGTCAATTCCCTCTGTGCCGGCGGATACACAGGATTACCAACCCCACGCCATATTTCCTCGGTGCTGGTAGCAGCTGAAGCTATGTAAAACTTATCTTCCAGCCCCTGCTTTGCCACCATATCTTTCATCACAAACTCTGCCATTGGACTACGGCAGATATTGCCGTGGCAAACAAATAAAACTCTTATCATTATTATCCTCTTTGTTTTATCTCTCCTGTGGATATACCATTCCCCAAGATTTTCTCAAGGCATCCATCACTTTCATCAATTTAACACTTTCATCCAAAGGCATAGAATCACTTTCTATTTTTCCCTCTGCAATACAACGTGCACATTCTTCAAACTGATACTCATAACCTGTAATCTGTTCTGGCACAGCGATGAATTTAACCAGATTATCGTTGTCATCATATACTGAAATTGACTGTGGATTATTGATGTTTTCCACAACGATATACCCCTTATCACCATGGAAAATACCCTTGCGGTCAGAACGACAATACGCACTGTGAGTCAGTACTGCCATTTTGCCATCTCGGTAAAACATGGTAATAGTTTCCATACCATCTACTCCTGTTTCCATCATCTGTACCGAAGATTCCATGCGTACAATGTCTTCACCAAAGTGCATCAAAGCAAAATTGATACCATAGACACCAATATCAAGTAAAGCTCCACCAGCCAATTCTGGTTTAAAAAGTCGTTCTATATGACTTATCACGTAAGACAGATTTGCAGTAAGAGTGTTTACCTTACCAATGATGCCACTGTCTATAACCTCGTTAATTAACTGTCTGGATGGCTGATAACGGGTCCAGATAGCCTCTGCTACATAAACACCAGCATCCTTTGCCATAGCCTGAATTTCTGCTGCCTGAGCAGCATTTAATGTGAACGCCTTTTCACAAAGCACTGGCTTACCAGCAGCGATACAAAGTTTCATGTCTTCAAAATGTCTGGAGTGTGGTGTGGCGATATACACAAGTTCCACGTTTGGATCTGCCACCAGTTCCTCATAGGAGCCATAGCCCACCTGGAAACCAAACTCTTTTGCCGCTGTTTCGCCTCGTTCCTTTGTACGTGAAGCGATGGCGTAGCACTCCATGCTATCCATACCTTTTAATGTTTTTGTAATCACGTGTACAATTTTCCCAGTTCCCAATACACCGATTTTCATATAGAATTACCTCCATTAATTTTTTTATATTTATTCTATGACCAGCCCTTCCACACATCTGGGGCATAGCCAACTATTTCTGCTTACCGTTTCGCATTGTCCTATAATACTTCAATCACAGAATACGCAAAATCCACCAGTTTTTCCATAACTGAATAATCATATGTTTCGCCCAGTATTTCATTATTTGAAACACCTTTCAGTGAAAGTGCAGGTATACCGAATTTATCTGCAGCCTGATACATAGCATAGCCTTCCATATCCTCACCGCATACACCATATTCATTGTAAAACTGCATTATTTTATCATATTCTTTATTCCACACATCACCAGAGCCCAGTCTGCCGTGCACCACATCTTCACCAGCCACTGATGTTGCAACTTCTATAAGTTTATCACAGGATTTATAGATAACAGGTGAATTATCAATATTTTCACTGAATGTCACCAGTCTTGCTCTGGAAAGGCTGGTACCACTGCCCTGTGGTGCCGCATCATACATTGTAGAATTTATATTTACAGAATCTTTTATTATAATCAGACTGCCTTTGTGTATATCACCATATCCACCGATAATACCATAGTTCAGAAAACATTCCGGTGAGTACTTCACAGACAGATATGTAACCAGTGAAGCCATATTTACCATACCTACACCAGAAATACATATAAGTATATCATTCTCTTCAATTTTTCCGCGGTATATTTCAAAACCACAGGCACTTTCATCTTCCAGTGAAGTCATTCTGTCTATAAGTGGTTGGGCTTCACCCTTCATGGCACATAATACAGCTATAGTTTTTTTCATGGCAATCTCCCTTTATCAATAATCAATTATATAGATTAAGTATAGCAATTTTATTATCTATAATCAATTTGTATTATAGCATACCATTCTGGTTTTATCAGCAATTTGTCTCTTTTCATTTTAATGATTTTGTTTTAAAATATAATTATCAGATAATAGAGGTATGTTTATGAAAAATATTGTCGGCCTGTTTACAAACGATAAAATAATCAGTATTTCTCCTATGGGAAATGGTCATATAAACTCTACTTACCGTGTATCTTTAGAGGAAGAAAACGGTAGTCAATACAATATAATAATGCAAAAAATCAATAACTATGTCTTTCCTGACGTAGCAAACCTGATGCAAAACATCTGTAGTGTAACAGGCTATCTGCAGAATAATATGTCTGCTGACGAAGATATTCACAGATCTGTTCTTTCAGTTATACCATCACTTTCCGGAAAAATGTATGAAGAAATTGATGGTAGTTATTATCGTTGCCTTGTAATGATTGAGGATACCATTACATACGACATAATCGAAAAACCACAGGACTTTTATAACTGTGCTGCTGCTTTCGCAGAGTTTCATAAAAAACTGGCTGACTTTCCTGCACACACTCTGGCAGAAACTATAGTAAATTTCCATAATACAGAGATTCGTTACGAAAACTTCTTAAAATCAGTCAATGAAGATGTTGCCCGCAGAGCAAAAAATGTAACTGAAGAGATTCAACAGTGTATAGATAAAAATTATCTGTCCAGCCGGATAACCTCCAAACTGAAAAGAGGGCAGATTCCGTTGCGAGTAGTTCATAACGATGCCAAACTCAACAATATACTTTTCGATAAAGACACCGGTAAACCTTTGTGTATAGTTGATCTGGATACTGTTATGCCAGGGGCTGCCTGCTATGATTTTGGTGATATGATACGTTCCGGTGGCGCAGGTACCGCAGAAGACGAGCACAATCTTGAAAAAGTATGCCTGAATATGGAGCTTTTCAGATCATGTGCCGCAGGATATATGAGTAGTGGTAAAGATTTTCTCACCGATGAAGAAATCGAAACTTTCGTGATAGCACCTCTTGTAATCACTTATGAAAATGCCCTGCGCTTCCTGACAGACTATCTGTCTGGTGATGTATATTTTGGTATAAAATATGCTGACCAGAATCTGTGGCGTTGCCGCACCCATCTGAAGCTTGTGGAAGATATGGAAAAAAGGTTACCTCAAATGAGAGAAATAATACATATGTTCGCCGGCAGATAATTTAACATAAAAATTTTAATATATGGTCAGGCAATCAGTGATTACCTGACTTTTATATTTCAAAAAAACAAAAGGCACCCTTTCGGATGCCTTTTAATTTGTTATTATTTTTTGCCGCTTGCTTTTTTAGCTGCGTGAAGAACGATAGCCAGAGCGATAACACCGTAAACGATAAATACGCGGAAGTATTCGCCGATAAGAGCAGAGCCAAAGATATTCTGGCCAGCCAGTGGTGATACGTTAAACAGCAGGTGGAACAGGAATGTACCCAGAAGAGCCTGTGGAACTGTAGCTTTTGTAACAGATGCGCCACCGATAAGGAGAGCAGCACCAGCAAACATACCTACGTTCTGGTGAGCTGTATATGTAGACAGTGTACCAAGGTTCTGCAGGAACATAATCTGACCGAATGCGGAAAGAACAACAGAAATCATATTAGCTGTGATACGTGTTTTGTTAACATTGATACCGCTAACTTCAGCGATTTCCATGTTCATACCAACAGCTCTCATGTCCTGACCAAGTTTTGTTTTAAAGAACATTGAGATAAATGCGCACAGGATACCAATCAGTGCATATGTAACAACTGGAACTTTAACAACGCGTTTGAACATTGAAAGTGCAGGCAGTGTGTTACCAGCAACACCAACCACAACCAGGGCAACTGTTAAAACTGTTTTTGTAACGTCCAGTTTTTTGTTTTTGATTGTGTTTGCTACTGTAATAACTGCAGACAGTGCTGCAAGGATAAATACAAATGTAAACAGGTCAACTTTTACAATGCTGTCAAGAGCACCTTTAATCTGTGTAAGGTCAAGGGAGCTTCTTGCGCCAACGCCGGATGGCAGAACCAGTTCGTAAACGTTAATTGGGATAATACCACCGATGATGAACAGGAACAGCAGCATGTAAACGCCGTGTGCAAAGTAACCAACAAACATGGATGTCAGCATTTCCTGACCTTTTGTTTTGTTGTTAAGCCAACCAGAAAGGAAGCCGAACAGCAGTGCAAATGGGATACATACTACTGTAGCCAGAAGAACAGCTGGAAGACCAGAAAGTTCAAGGGCCAGAGCTGTGTAAATACCAATCTGAGCTGCCATAGCACCAACTACGATACCAAAGTTCAGACCCATACCAGCAAGAACTGGGAACAGCAGGGACAGAACGAAGAATGCGTTACGTGCGAAACGAGCAACAACGTCATTCATGATGATAGCTGGCTGTGTGCCGGAATAGTAAACGAAAATGATTGAAAGTGTAAGGAATACTACAGGAACTGCGTTTTCACTGAGGAATTCTTTAATGTTGAATTTTTTATTTTTAAACATTATTTGTTACCTCCTGCCTGTGCAAGTGCGTAGAGGATAATACCGTTGGAAACGATAATACGAACTACGTCACCAAGACCACCGTCTGGTACCAGGATAGAAGCTACAGGAACAGCAACTGTAATAATTGTCTGGTAAAGAACTGTACCCAGTAAAACGTGGCTGATTTTGATTTTTCTTGTTGTAGCACCACCGATAAGAACAGCAGCTACAGGGTACATAGACATGTTCATTGGTGCTGTGTACAGCTGGTAGAAACCAAATGCCTGTGCGTAGATGATGATACCGAGAGCACCCAGAACTGTAGAAAGAATTGTACCGATAATACGCTGTTTGTTTACGTTAACGCCAACAGCAGAAGCGTAGATAGGGTTAGCACCTGCAGCTCTCATTGCAATACCCATTTTTGAACGTGTGAACAGGTAAACAATGAAGCAAGCCAGTGCAATAATAGCGATCATACCGCCCTGGATAGTTACGCCGCCGATCTGGAAGTTCCACATACCGGACAGGATAGCATCATAGTAGCCGTCCAGTGTGATTGTAGTACGCAGACCTTCACCACCGATAGCCCATACCATAGCAGGATTTTTGAATGGCAGAACCATCCAGCCGATACACATGATGTAAACAGCTGCATAACCTACGTATGTAGCAACAACCATTTCACTGCCTTTAACTTTGTTAAGCAGCAGGCCATAAGCAAAACCAACGATTACGCCAAAAGGAATAGCCAGTGCAAGAGCAAAACCAATACCTGTAAGGCCTGTCATACCCAGCTCAAGGCTGATAAGACCAGCAAGAACGCCTGCCAGGATACCAAGTGTAATACCGAAGTTCAGCAGTGTACCGGAAATGATAGAAGGTACCATTGCCAGTGAGAAGAATGCGTACATGCCGAAACGGTTAATAATGTCAGAGAAAAGGATGTTCATATCCTGACCCTGCAGGAAAGCAACAACCAGAAGGAGAATAGCAAAGCAAGTTACTATAAAACGGCTAACACCATAATCCTGTATTAATTTTTTAGCTTTTTCCATAGTATTAACCCTCCATTCCTTCTGTGATACCACTCATCAGCAGACCAAATTTAGCATCACTTTCGCTGGCTGGCAGAACGCCAACAACTTTACCTTCTGTAACAATAGCAATTCTGTCACATACAGATTTCAGTTCAGCAAGTTCGGAAGAAGTGATAACTACTGTCATACCTTCTTCTTCGTTCAGTTTAACCAGTGTGTCCAGAACAAGACGTTTAGCACCGATATCGATACCACGTGTAGGTTCGGAAACGAAGATGATTTTTGGTTCGCTTGTAAGAGCTTTAGCAATACATACTTTCTGCTGGTTACCACCGGAAAGTCTTCTAACGTTCTGGTTAGGACCTGTACAACGGATATCCAGTTCTTCGATGTATTTGTTTGCGTTTTCTGTAATAGCAGCCTGATCCATCAGAGAGATTGGGCCGTATTTTTTCAGGAATTTACCCTGATTCTGCATTGCTGGAACAGCAATATTAAATGCAATACTTTCATCCAGCAGCAGACCAACGCCACGTCTGTCTTCAGATACGAATGCAATCTGTGCATTGATAGCAGCTTTTGGATTATTCAATGCAACTTCTTTGCCTTCAAATGTTACTTTACCGGTAGCTGAGTACAGACCCATGATACCATTGGCAATACCAATTTTACCCTGGCCAGCAAGACCACCGATACCCAGAATTTCACCTTTTTCAACTTTAAGGTTTACACCTTTAACCATTTCACCAGGCATATTAACTTCCAGGTTTTCAATTTCCATTACGATTTCGTTGCTTGCTTCGTGATGTTTTGCTCTTTCAATAACTTCAACTTCACGACCAACCATCAGTGCGGAAATTTCTGTAACATTTGTATCGGCTGTGTTAAGATATTTAACAAATGCACCGTCACGGATGATTGTGATGTGCTGTGTAGCAGCCATAACTTCGTCCAGACGATGTGTGATAAACAGGATAGCAATACCCTGGTCAGCCAGAGCTCTCATAGCAGCCAGCAGTCTTTCTGCTTCGCCTTCTGTAAGAACAGCTGTAGGTTCATCGAATACCAGCAGTTTAACACCGCGTTTGTCGATTTCACGGGCAATTTCAACGAACTGCATATAACCAACAGGCAGGCCTGCAACTTTATCTGCAGGAACCATATCCATACCCAGCTGGTCAAGAGCAGCCTGTGTATCTTTTCTGATTTCGTCGCGGTTCAGGTTTTTCATTGGTTCGCCAAGGAATTTACCCAGAATGCTTTCTTTCAGAGGTTCGCGGTTCAGTTTAACGTTTTCTTCGATAGTAAAACCAGGGATAAGCATAAATTCCTGATGAACCATACCGATGCCGTATTTCATAGCATCACGAGGAGTCTTGATATCAATAACCTCGCCATTCATTCTGATTTCGCCTTCAAAACCACCTGTGCTGTGGATAACAGGCATACCGAAGAGAATGTTCATAAGTGTAGATTTACCGGCACCATTTTCGCCACACAGAGCGTGAATTTCACCTGGCATTACTTTAAGGGAAACACCTTTAAGAACCTGGTTACCAAAATAGCTCTTTTTAACATCTACCATCTCAAGAACTGGTTTTAAGTTTTCCAAAAAAATCACCTCATATAAATTTATTGGTATATAAAATCTCTTTTCTCAAGAGAAGAAAATTCAAATTAAAAAAGCTGTTTTTAACAGCTTTGAAAAATGGTCTTTTAAATTTTCAGGGATTATGAAATAAAAAAGTTTTTTCAAAAGTGTATCAGGGCATTTTATACAATAAGGGGAGAATTAACTTCTCCCCTATACTGTACGTTTATAAATCCCTGATTATAAAAGTCAGATAATTTACAGATTAGAATGTTACGTAATCGCCAAGGAATACGAGGATGTTTTCGTATGTGATACCATCCAGAACCTGTGCTCTGTATGTTACGTTAGCGCCAGCAGCTTCACCGATGCATTCGGAGATTTTTTCTGGAACGAATCTCTGGTCAGCTGGGCAACCTGCGTCGATCCAATCAAGACCGTATTCGCAGAGACCTTCGATGTAAGCCATGTTCATTGGACATGTCCAAGTAGATGTTCTGCCTGTCATACCCAGTTCAGCAATTTTAGCTGTTACCTGTTCGATGCAGTATGCTACGTCGCCAGCTTTTTCTTCTGGGATTTCGATACCAAGAACGTTAGGGAATGCATGGTATGGAGATGGGCAGCATGGCTGTGGGTAGATAGCGCCAAGTTCAAGAACTTTTTTCAGCATTGGTTCCTGCAGACCGCAGTTTGTAGCGAAGAATGCTGTGTCTTTGCCGTATTTTTCAACCATTTTTGGAACGTCTTCCAGCATGAACTGCTGTGCACCTGCAAGACCTACGTCAGACAGTGGGTCTGGAGCGTCAGCCATAACGAATTCGATACCGAGTTTAGCACATTCAGCTTTCATCAGTTCAACACGTTCAGCTGTGGACATGTTAGCAAGGTGACGTGGGAATGAGTAGTGAATCAGTGTTTTTGCACCCAGTTTAGCAGCCTGCTGAGGAATTGTTGTACCTGTGCGGATGCCGTCTGTACCAACGATAACGTCAGCAACTGGAGCGATGATGTTTGGTTCTTCAGCAGCAACGCCGAGGAGAACGAGCAGGTCTGGGTTGATTTCTTTAGCAGCGTCGATAGCAGCGCGTGCACCGCCGATAGCCTGCTGGAATACCAGAACTTTTACGTCTGGGTCAGAAACGAGAGCAACAACGTTGGAAATGATTGTTTCTGTTTCTTTGTCAAAGTTATCTGGGTATGTAGCTGTGATAACTCTGTCTGGGTATTTAGCTTTCATTTTTTCTGCAGCCTGGAAGTCTTCTTCACCCTGGGATACTGTACCAGTGATGATAGCTACTTTACCAGCTGTAGTTGTTGTTTCGCCGCCTGTTTCGCCGCCGCCACATGCTACCATGGACAGTGCCATAACTGCTGCGAGAGCCAAAGCTATAAGTTTTTTCATAGTGAGTTTCCTCCTGATTAAAATATACTTACAAGCAACTCTTTGATATTGTTTTAACGGGTTGTTTGTTATGTTTGGTATTATAATGCATATTTACTCCATAGTCAACCATATTTTGCATTTTTTATCCAATTTGTCAAAATATTGTAAAATCTGTTAAATTATTAACCTTCATTTGTAACATTTTACAATAAAAGGTTACAAAATGTTATCAATTTATAGTTTTATGGACTACAATTGCATTTCCTCTGAATACACAATACCCATATTTTTATTATTTTAATACTAAATTGTATTTTTACTTTATTTAATTTATTTTGACATTTTTTTATCTATCTAGACCTCCCATGTGCAAACAAACCATTTTTTGCAACATTTACACCTGTTTTCTCACAACATTTGTACATTATTTTGTATATTTATGCGTTTTTGTATGCAAAATGAATATTTATGACGACAAATAAATAACGACTGCGTTTATTATAATAAACTATATGTTGTTTTTAATTAAGTTTAGGCCTCAAAATATGCCTTTTTCCACGAATAACCGATATTTTTTTATCTTTTTACGGCATATGTATTCAACTGAAAAACACTGTTATCTGTTTGACTAATGCAGTCAAAAACCTCCGCCTTCTATAATATGAATTATACTGATATATATGCTCTGACTATCCCCTGTATTACATTCCTGATTACATATCCATTTTTACATATTATATGTATTATAATATAT
>JAFYPL010000037.1 GCA_017547525.1 Oscillospiraceae bacterium | reverse complement strand
GGTTGCAACTGATGCCACTCTCCAGCAGCTTTCAGACCATCTTTGCTTCTTCCCATTTCCGCATATGCGGCAAAAAATTCACTATTATCGTAAATATTTCCCATTGATAATTACCTCCGCAAATTCAAGTTTTTCTAACTGTATTATATCAAACAGATGTGAAAATTTCTACCTGCCATCTGTTCGACATATTCAAATTTATCTACCTATATTTTAACACCATGTAATAATAAAAACAAAAGTCCCAGCAGGTGGCCCTGCAGGGACTGTAAGTGTTTTATTGTTTTACGGGTTATCAGGCTTTTGGACCTATCTGCAGTTCTTCTGCGTATTCTTTCATAGCTTCGATACAGATGTTTGCCGCTTCTTTTACTTCCATGCCCAGCATTTCACAGCCTTTTTTAATTATTTCACGGTCACATTTAGCCGCGAATTTTTTATCTTTGAATTTTTTCATAAAGCTGGAAATTTCCATATCTGTGATGCCTGCCGGTCTCATTCTTGCGGCGGCCTGAATGATGCCTGTCAGTTCATCTACAGTGAACAGGCTTTTTTCCATGTTTGTCAGCGGTTCCACATCACTTACCAGTGTGTAGCCGTGGGAAAGGATAGCTCGTACTTCTTCATCAGATACGCCTGCATCTTTCAGTGGCTGTTCTGTATGCTGCAGATGTTCTTCAGGGTGCTGTTCATAGTCATAGTCGTGCAGATAGCCCACTGCCTGCCAGTGCGCCACATCTTCGCCGAAATGTTTTGCCAGACCGCCCATAGCTACCATCACGTTTTTGGCATGCAGAATCAGGTGTGGTTCTGTAGTAGTCTGTGCCAGTAATTCTTTTGCTCTTTCCAGTGTAAGCATAGTTTTATCTCCTTCACGATAACAATATATTTTTATAATAGCACCATTATATGATTTAAACAACGGTTACATCTAAAATTTATAATATAACAAAATGGTTTTTGTGATAATCTATCAGCCCGTCTTTTTTCATTCTGGACAGTTCGCGTGACAGTGCGCTGCGTTCCACACCAAGAAAATCGGCCATCAGCTGCCTGTCCATATCTATGGTGAAACTGCGGCCGCCCTTTGAGTCTGCCTGCCATTCCAGATAGGTGGTTATTTTACTGCGCACGCTTTTCAGCATCAGTATTTCCATTCTTTTATTCTGCACAAAGTATTTCATGGAAATATTCCGTATCATATTCTGCAGTATTTTATGTGCCTGTGGGTGGGATGAGTACAGCAGGTTTTTATAATTGATAAACAGCACGGTGCATTTTGTTACAGCCTGTACAGTTACCGGGCTGGCAAACCCGTCTGCACCGGACAGTACGTCACCGAAAATTTTGTTTTCGGTCAGCACAGATGCTATTATTTCCTCACCTGCACGTGTGTACTTTTTACCTATGGCACTGCCCTGAAGCACTATACCTATATCCTGTGCCACATCACCCTGATGCATTATTATTTCACCGGGTGCATAGGTGACTTCCCTGGTTCCGGTGGTATGTATTATCTGCTGTATCCGGTCTGTGTCCAGACCTTTGAACAGTATGTTTTCTTTCAGCATATTTAACCTCCCGTTGCAATGGCAACGAATTACATCTATTATATTACGACCTGTGAGTTTTGGCAACAAGGGGTAAATATTAAAATTCTGTAACAATTGTTTAAATAAAATGTTTTATGTGTTATTATAAAATTGTATAAATATATACTATAAGAGGGATATATGAGAAAATCTGTAAAATTTGCACTTATTGCAGTGATTATGGCACTGTCTTTACTGATGGGTGCCTGCGGAGAAAGCGGACAGCGGTCCTCTGCACCTAAAGTAGAAATAGTAGAAAGAAGCCAGCTGTTGAATCAGGTGGGGATAGAGAGTTTCATATCTGCGGAAAATTTACAGTATCTGTCCGAAAATGGCCTTACTGTAACATTCAGGGATTTTACACTCACATCTGACACACAGGCAGAGTTTAATCTTATTCTGGCTAATACAGATGGCAAAAAAGTCACATTGCCGATGCATGCTATGCTGGACTATAACCACAGCGTGGAAAACGGCAAGGATGTGTTTGCTGATATAAGACTGTACTGGGGTGGTATAGACTTGTATGGTGACGATATTGTTGTGGTGAATATATCACAGCCGGTGCGATTTTCACTGACTGATATGGAAATGAAATGGGACAGTTACGATACAGCTTTTGCTGACGGTGGCTATATTCTGGATATGGTCCGCAGCGGCGAAAACACAGCGTTCCTTTACTATACCGCAAACGATGAGGGTATAGCGGTTTTTGATGATGACAACAGTCTGGTATCCCGTATATCATTTGCAAAAGAAGCAGGTACTACTAACCTGGCAGATACCACTGCGGATGATTTTATTCCGGGGGCTTTACAAGCTACAGCCAGCCTGCATGATACAGGCGGCGGTACACTTTATGCCGCAGGTAAATCCCATAGCTATCTGTTTGACTACACCACACAGAAACTGTACACCTTTGGTGATAAACCATGGCGTTCTGTAGTGCGGGATTCTGCGGTGTACAATATTCACCGTCTGGAAAATCCATCCAGCACAATCAATCCGTTTGTGTACATACTTATGGCAGAGTCAAAGGGCGAAATCATCGATCGACAGACTTTCAGCATACCGGTATCCACAATACATCAGGAACTGAATATGTTCATAAACGGTAACGGACAGCCTGTACTTATGTGTGCTTCCACAGGTATGGTGGTTACAGTGGACCTGGTAAATGACACCACATATACACAGTTTAATATTACAGATGAAATGCTGGGCGAAAAACTGTATACATCTATGGACAAAGCCTACGAACTGTACAGCTATGCCCATTTTGAAAGCGATGTACCGGCATATCACATAGCCATGAAAGAAACAGAAACAGGTGATATCCGTTACATAGGCGAAATAGGAAAAATCAATGGATATTATGAAGGCGAAACAGGATTTATGCCTGATAATACAGTCTATCTGCTGACCAGCGATGACTGCCGCCTGTTCAGTAATGATATGACCAGTGTAAGCCATATCTTCTCACTGTCAGACACATTCCCACTGGGTGTTGTAAACAATAACTATGACACACGCCATCTGGTTTCTGTGGCAGTGATAGACGATGAAAGATTTGCGGCTGTATACTATGAAGACAACCTTATGGCGTCAGACGCAGAACGTTTCGTGGATATTGAAAACAAAAATATACTTGCATCAGTATACAGGGTTGCTGTTTTTGACAAAGACGGCAATATGAAAACAGACTACTCCACAGATATGAATGTGGTGTGCGGCTGGTGCCCGGTGAACAGTCATGTCAAAGGTGGTCAGCTGAGTATTGCAGTAAATTATAAAGACACTGATCAGGTACTTACAAAAGGTACACTGGATCTTTCTGACGGCAGTTTCATTATTGTGAAAGAATACAGCGAACCTGTACGGTAAAATGGCAAAATGAAAATAAAAGGCAAAAAGCTTTTAAGAATAGTTACTGTAACAGCTGTATTGCTGTCAGCACTTGTGCTGGCAGCATACGGCTGTGTCTTTTTTGCGGACAGTGAAAATGATCCACAGTAGATAGATGATATTGCCACTATGGTGAATTTCTGAATAAAGGAGATACTATGAAAAAATTTATATACCTGCTGGTTGTTCTCAGCATATGTTTGTGTGGTTGCAGTGGTGAGACACAGCAAAAAAACAGCACATCTGAAGAAACAGTTCCACATAACCTGATTGCTTCTGAATTTTATATAAATGCAGGTGCTGATACACTGGCAGACAGAATAAAAGCGGCTGCCGGCATAAGTAATGTAACGGTTACTTATGGTGATACTGTTACTGATGAAAACGGAAACGAAACCGGCAGTATAGCGGTGACTATAGGTGAAAATACAGTGACTATGCCGATGTTTTCCTATGATTGTTCCAATAAATATGACAGATACACCGGTGGTTTCCGTACATATAAAGACAGTTTTCTTTATTACTATGGTGATAGCGTGCAGATTTACTCTCTGCCTGGGCTGGAAAGAATGAATTATGATGACTTTTCTGCCATAGAGGGCCGGTATATTGAGGCTGTAAACCGCTATGGCGATGACTACTATCTGCTTTACACAGGTGTGGAAAAAGAAGGTTTCGGTAAAATAGGTGCTAATGGTAAATTTGTGGATATGCCGGTGGCTGACGGCTACGATGGCAACTTTTTCTCAAGCGAAAATAACCATCCTGACATAGATTACATAGACCTGAATCTGTATGGCGAAAGATATACACTTTATTACTTTGAAGTAAATGGCGAAGAATGGCTGATGGTGGACAATGCACTGCTGGCAACAGATGAATTTATGTACTCCATAACCAATGGAAATATGTTTTATGTTCAGCAGACTCTGTTTTCTGAAAATGAAGAAAGCAATGTACAGGTGCGTATTATCAGTTGTTCACCTGCGGGCTACTATACTGTAAAATCACCGGAAAACCTTGCTATGCGTGTGGAAAATGGCACTATAACACATCTTTTCCCATTCGATGGCGAAATCAGTGGTGCTATGTATATGAATTCAGACTATGACGGCGCATATGGGCTGCGTGTACGCCGAAATGATGAATTTACGGCAGTGGATTTTTACCACAGAGGTTGCCAGCAGGGTGTGGAAGTGGATTTTGACCGGCAGACTGCAAAGATTTACCACCATAATCTCACATTACCGCCAGAAAATCGCGCAATGGAATCTTATAAAGACGAAGGTCAGTTGTCACTTTACTCCTATTCTGCTTATGGCGGTGGGGATGTATCTGTAAATACGGTTGTTCTCCGTGATGAACGTTTCGGTTGGCTGAAATATATTGACGACGTGGGTGGTATGTACGGCGGCGGAGAAAGTGTAGGCTTTTTCTCCAATGGCGATATTTACTCCATTTCCTATGATGATTTCAAAATTTACACAAATGATTTTAAGGAAGAAGGTCCGATTTTCAGACTTTCTGATAACTTCCCGATGGGTAGTTATGTAAGTGAAACAGTGGGCAGACGTGTGTTGTTTGCCGCACGCCGTAACCCTGATGACCATAGCTTTATTGTGCTGTACACAGATATTCCTTACTGTGACAGATACAACGACATGTGGACAGACACCAGTTATGTCAGACTGAAATCTGATTATAAAGTAGGTATTCTGGACAACACCGGTAAGCTGATAAAATCTTATTCCACTGGTGAAAATGCAGGACTTTCCGGCTTTTACGGTGTGGATATGTATCTCGAAGGAGATAATCTGCACTTTGTAGAATGGGTAAAAGGCCCTGATAATGTAAATATTCACTGTGTGGTAAATCTGGAAACAGGCAAATACAGAACGGTGACAGAAAAATAGATGGATTTATTGTATGCAATAAATTAAAAGATATAAAAAATATAAAAAATACAATAAATTTCCTGTGAAAATTTCGTAATAATTGTAGAAATTTGTGAAAAAATATTGTAAAATATTACGCATGGTATAAAAACTAAAGAGATATATGGGAGAATAAAGTGAAAGCAAATTTTAACGATTTCAAAGAGCAGTTCCGTAAATTCAATATTTATCAGAAAATTGCCCTGGCGGTACTGGTTATTTCCATACCATTATGTATTGGTCTGGGGGTAAGCGCAGTATCCAGCAACTCTGTTGATAAAAATACAGAATCTGCAGTTTCATCTATGGTTACATCATCAGAATCAGCTTCATCACAGGTGGCATCATCACAGATAGCGTCCTCTTCACAGGCGCAGTCCAAAGCACCGGTAAAAATCAGACTGGTATCTACATCTGTTGAAGAAGACCTGGAAGTACAGATTCTGGACGAAGAAGGCAATCTGGTTACAGGCACAGCCTTTAAACTGACAGTAAAAGGCAACGGCAACGGTTACAGCAAAATATGGACAGTTGATGACGGCTTTTTGAAACTGACAAAGCTGGCCAGCGGTGAATATTCTGTTTCTATTGCAGAAGTTGACGGCTACATAGTACCTGAAGAACCAGTAAAAGTTAAAATAGCTAAAAAAGTAGAATATAAAGAAATAGACGTTTCCGACAAGGTAGTTGATGAAAGTAAAGTAGACGTTTCAAAAGAAGACGCTGCTTATGACAATGCAGTTACTGCACCTGCAGCTACACCACGGCCACTGGTAGATACAGTGGAATACGTAGCATCCACAACAAAAACAGTGAAAAAAGATGTGGAAAAGGTAGTAGCTAAATACAAACCTGTTCTGATGGCTGACGGTACAATGAAAAATACTGCCGGTGTATCCAGTGGTCTGTATCCTGTACTTGACAAAGACGGTTATCTGACAGGCGCGTACAAACTGGAATACAAAACTCCTACATCCTCACAGGCGGTATCCACAGTGGCTGAAAACCCGATTGCATCACTGGCCACACTGCTGACAATGACTCTGCGTACACAGGCATTACAGCCTGTAATGCTGACAACAGTTACTACAGAAGATACTCCTGCAACAGTAGAAAACACTACTGATGAGCCTGCAGAACCAGCACCGGAACCAGTTCCAGAGCCAACACCAGAGCCAACACCGGAACCAACACCGGAACCAACACCAGAACCAACACCAACACCTACTCCGGAACCAACTCCAACACCGGAACCAACACCTACTCCTACACCGGAGCCAACTCCAACTCCAACTCCGGAAGTTACACCAACACCGGAAGCAACTGTTGCACCAACACCGGAAGTAACTCCTGACCCATCAGTAGCACCTACACCATCTACAGCACCATCTGCTACACCTGGTGCTACAGCCACACCTGCTGTTTCACCATCTCCATCAGTGGCTCCTACACCGTCCACAGCGCCATCACCTAGTGCTGCGCCTACACCATCACCATCTCCTGAAAAAGTGGAAGTGGCTATCTTTGATGAAAAAGGCGATCCACTTAAAGATGAACTGGGCAATACACTGGTTGCACTGGAAAAAGTGGAAGTGAAAACTACAGTTAAAGAAGATGTAACAGTATACACAGGCTGGCAGACACTGAATGGTTACAAATACTACTTTGATAAAAACGGTAATAAAGTAACAGGCACACAGGTTATTCAGGGTATTACATATTTCTTCAACGCTGACGGTTCCATGGGCAACCGCATCGGTATCGACGTTTCCAAATATCAGCGTACTATCGACTGGAACGCAGTTAAAAACGCAGGTATTGAGTTCGCCATTATCCGTGTAGGTTACCGTGGTTACGGCTCAGGTGTTCTGGTAGAAGACCCATACTTCAAACAGAACATTCAGGGCGCTACAGCTGCAGGCCTGAAAGTAGGTATCTATGTGTTCTCACAGGCTATCAACACAGCAGAAGCTGTAGAAGAAGCTTCTCTCTGTCTCAACGCTGTAAAAGGTTACCATCTGGCATATCCTATCTTCTTTGATACAGAATACTCCACATCACGGCGTGACGGTCGTGCTGACTGGCTGAGTAAAGATGCCCGTACAACTATAGCAAAAGCTTTCTGCGAAACTATCCAGAATGCAGGCTATAACGCAGGTATCTACGCAAGCGCATCATGGTTTACAGGCCAGCTGCACTACTCACAGATTTCACAGTATGATATCTGGGTGGCACATTACGGTGTGGATAAACCAAACTTTGCATATCATTACGATATCTGGCAGTACACAGGCAGCGGCACATGTGCAGGCGTACCTGGCGCTGTAGATATGAATATCGGCTACACAGCATACTAATAAATAAAAAAGACAGGCCTTTCACGGGCCTGTTTTATTTTTGTGTGATAATTAGATGAAAGCCTAATTATATGATTGACGATGACTGACAGGAGATGTATAATATATTTAGAAGATAATCTAAATATATTGAAAGGAGCCGGGCAATGTTATTACAGGAAACAATGAAAGCCTTATCTGACCCTACACGCCGCAGAGTACTGGAACTGCTGAAAAAAGGCCCTATGTCTGCCGGCGATCTGGGTAAAGAATTTGATATGACTGGTGCCACCATGTCACATCATCTGTCTATGTTGAAAAAGGCGGGGCTGGTACAGGATCGGAAAAAAGGCACTTTTATCTATTATGAAATAAATACATCCGTAATGGAAGATTTACTTGCATGGGTGGTATCTTTTATGGAGGAGAAGAATGATGAATAAAAAACGTGTGAATATTATATGTGTTGTTATTATGGCTTTAACTTTCGGTGCAGTGTTATGCGTATACCCTTCAATGCCGGACACTATTCCTACACATTGGAATGTACACGGACAGGTTGATGGTATGGGACCTAAATGGAGCGTATTTATTTTTGTACTGCTGCCATTGCTGGTAATGTTTGGTGAAAAACTGGAGCCTAAAAAAGAAGGTTATTCCAGATTTGAGAATGTGTTCAATATTTTCAAACTGATGGTAACAGTATTTACAAGTTTGATGGTTATGGTGACAGTTACAGAAGTATACAAACCAGGTCTGGTAAGTATGAACACTGTTATGTATCTGTCTATGGGTGCTATGTTCGCACTGCTGGGTAATTATATGCCAAAAGTAAAGCATAACTATACTTTCGGTATCAAAACACCATGGACAATAGCCAGCGAAACTGTATGGAATAAAACTCACCGTATGGCGGGCCCGCTGTGGATGGTTGGTGGTATAGTTGTAATGGCTATGGTATTTGTGAAAGACCAGAATCTTGCTTTCACTGTAAGTGGTGTGGTACTGGGGATTATAACAGTTATTCCGATGGTGTATTCTTATATTGAACAAAAAAGAGAAAATAAACCGGAAAAATAACATTAAAAATATGGCCGGAGGCTGAATATGATAAAAGAAAATATCATTATAGGTGAGGGTACCAGATACCCTATGAAAGGAATGATTACATTACCGGCAGATGCCACAGGGCCGGTACCGGCTGTTGTATTGGTGCATGGGTCCGGGTCCAGTAACATGGACGAAAAAGTGGGAAAGCTGACACCGTTCAAGGATATTGCAGAAGGTCTTGCACACCACGGTATAGCATCAATACGCTATGATAAAAGAAGCTATGCCCACCCACTCAGAATGCTGACTGATAAAAAACATCCAGTAACAGCAAAGATTGAAACAATTGATGACGCCATACTCGCGGCAGAAATGCTGAAAAACGACCCGCGTATAGACAGTGAAGCGGTGTTTATAATCGGCCACAGTATGGGTGGTATTCTGGCACCACGTATAGATTTGGAGGGTGGGGATTTCCGCGGTATCATCATTATGGCAGGTACACCACGCAGGCTGGAAGATATAATGGCAGACCAGCTGGATGAAGTTTTTTCCCAGTTGAGTCCACTGATGAGAAAGTTGTCTGAAAAGAAAGTGAAAAAAATACTGGATAAATTCCAGGGCATGTATGAACTTTCTGACGAAGAGGCAAAGAAAATAAAAATAGGCAATGGCACTACACTGTACTATTTCAAGGAAATGGGCCAGCCACCGGTGTCATATTATCTTGAAAAAACAGATAAACCAATGCTGATTATGCAGGGTGAAAAGGATTTTCAGGCAAAGGCGGATAAAGATTTTGCTATCTACAAAGAATTGCTGGCCGGCCGTAATAATGTGACATTCAGATTATACGAAAACCTTAACCATGCGTTTGTGGACTCTGTGTATGGCCTTATTTCAAAAGCAAAACAGGAGTACAATGTAGAACAGCATATAGGCGAAAATGTAATTGCTGATATTGCCAACTGGATAAAAACTGTAATTGAATAAAATTAATCCCGGACTGCGAAAGTCCGGGATTTTTATATCTATATACTATTTTCTCTGGTGATTGCGGAGATTTCGGACTGTTGTATCTGTGGAAAATCATTTGCATTATACAGGCTGTTGTAACTGTATAATGCGTAACCACCAAGGTTAGGGTTAGCTTTTATGACCTGAATCATTTTTGCCATATTACTGCCACAGTACCACTCGCTCTGGTCATTACTGCCACCATCACCGGTGGCTATACGGTATGCCCCCAGACCGATAAACAGCTTTACGTCCGGGTGTTTTTCATACTGTGACCAGTTATAGGATAAAGTCTTGAAAGCATAGCGGTCGCTACCGCCTTTGGTACGGTAGTCAAAGCCCCAGTACAGCTGTGGCATTATGTAATCGCAGTAGCCTTCTTCACGCAGCCATAAACCTACATCGGAGTATTGCATGGTGTAGTTGTTGTCGTCATTGCCTTGTGGGCTGATGCCGAAAACAATATCTTCGTCAATCTGTTTTATGGCGGTATATACCTGACGGATAAGCTGGTTTACGTTTTCTCTGCGCCAGTCATCCAGTGACAGGCCACCTGTGTATGCGGCGTACTGCCGGGCATCGATGTGTTCATCGGTAGATGGGTAGAAATAATCATCAAAGTGTATGCCATCCACATCGTAGTTCTTTACTATTTCCACTACGCCTTCGGTTACAAGGTCACGTACTTCCTGCAGTGCAGGGTTATAGAATATACCGCTGTCGGTTGTTACCGTCAGTGCGGAATTCTGTGCAGGGTTGTCACCGGACAGCTGCTGTGGATGGTTATACAGTTTTACCCTGTAAGGATTTATCCACGCTTCTATACGCAGGCCTGTGTCATGGGCCAGTTTTACCATAATTTCCAGCGGGTCATACCCCGGATCTGTGCCCTGAGTGCCGGTCATTATATGGCTGTAAGGGAAAAATGCAGAAGGGTAAAATGAGTCACCGAAACTGCGTGTATGCACAATTACAGTGTTAAGCCCCATATCTTTGGCGTTGGAAAACATTTCTGAAATATCTGCAGTGAATGTATCTTTTGTGGAGAAATCCACATCCTGTAGTTCTATGTAGCTTATCCATATGCCTTTCATGCCGTTACGATTATAGTCGGATACTGCATCACCCCATGCCCCGGTTATATCTATTGTCGGCTTGTTGCTGCTGTCGGTCTGCCGTGGTGATATGCACCCGACCAGAGCCATAATCACAGTCAGAAGGGTAAATATAGCGATGATTTTTGTCAGTGCGGTTACAGATTTTTTCATATATCTCTCCTGAAAAGCTTATACGTCTACTTTATCATATATATGCTGGCTTTTCCAACTGTTATGGCAGATATTTCACATATAAAATATGTAAAAAAAATCAGGCGGTAGACCGCCTGATAATATTTATATGAAGTTATACGGCATAAAGGCGTACTGTCATAGCCAGCTCTATAGCCTGCTCACGGGTAACAGCTCCTGGCATAAATGCTATGCCTACGTATGCTTTCAGTCCAGTGTCATATGCAAGGATACCGTTGGTGGATACAGTCTGTCCGTCCTGTACGGAGTAGTCAATATCCACTATACCTATCTGGCTTGTGAAGCCGGTCAGTACTGATGTGAAAGGCTCCCATTTTCCGTTTTTGTCCTGTAACAGTGGTGTCCATACAGTTTTATGGTATTCAGGGTCTGTCACATCGCCGGCAACGGGTTCAAATACATTGAAAGCAATATAACCTATAGGTGTGTCACCGTCGTAAATATACATCGGTGTATACAGTTCACCCTGTGGCCATTCAGCATCGCCCGGATTTTCTGTCAGTGTCCAGTTTTCCGGCCAGTCAACCTTGCAGTTAAATGGCATGGAACCGTTTATATCATCTATCTGCTGAAGTTTATCAGGGTTTTCAGTGTAATAAGCAGGGAAAAGGATAGTGTTATTGTTAGCTGTTTCTTTTTCACCGCTGTCTTTGAAAATCATGGTGCCTATCATGGATATAATCACCAGCCCGGCCATAACCAGGGCAGACCCTCTTTCAGCGTGTACTTCTTTCATCATAAATAGTGTTCTCCATTCTGGTAATGTCACTATTATAACCTATAATTGTGATAAATAAAAGCGGTTATACACTATAATCCTGTTTTGTATCCTTGCCCTCGTATGGTTTTGATCATTCGTGGGCTGGACGGGTCGTCCTCTATCTTTTCTCTTATTCTTTTTATGTATACTGTAAGCGTATTGTCGCTGACATAGTCCCCGCCCATATTCCATATTTCTTCCAGCAGTCTGGGGCGGGATAATATCTGTCCGCGGTGCGTGATAAAAACCAACAGTATGCGGTATTCCAGTGCAGACAGGAAAATTTCCTGCCCGTTTTTGGATACTTTTCCTTTTATTGTATCTACAGTTATATTTCCGTATCTGAGTATGGTGGGGAATCTGTCCCGGCGGCGTAGTACAGTTTTTATGCGGCTGATGCACTCTCTGGGGCGCAGTGGTATGGTAATATAGTCGTCTGCGCCTGCTTCCAGCCCGGCTACCACGCTGGTTTCATCGTGGTGAGAGGAGATAAAAATCACAGGAATACTGTTACAGGATTTTAACTGTGTGCACAGATTGTATCCGGTAAAAGCATCGTCGCTGATATTTATTATGGCTATATCTGCTTTCTGTCGGCGGGCCGCATGTAAAGCATCAGTCGTAAGGAGACAGTGGCATATTTCAAAACCGGCATTTTTCAGCATGGAAGTCATTATTCTGGTATTGTTACGGTCGTTATCGACCAGCATCAGCTTTATCCGGGATTTCTGTGTGACCATGTTTCCACTCTCCTTTTCAGAAAAATCAGCATATTTACAATGATGAAACCAAAGAGAAAACAGCCCCTTTTCAGGGGTTGTCTGTCTCTGATATATTCATATATCTCAAGAAATATAAACTATATAGGTATAAAATCGCCTATATAGTTTATTATATTATACAGTCTTTGCCTATATAATTCAAGTAAAAGTTAACTGAATGGGCGTGAATACATGAACTATTATGAAATAGGCCAGAGAATAAGAAAGCACAGAAAGCAAAAAGGTCTTTCGCAGGAACAGCTGGCAGAAGCAGTGAATATTTCTGTGACTCATATGAGTCATATAGAAACCGGAAACACAAAGCTCAGCCTGCCTGTGCTGGTGGCTGTGGCCGTTGTACTGCAGGTGACAACTGATGATTTACTACATGACCAGGATGATGATACCGCTGCAGCTATGAATAATGTGATGGCTGTGCTGAAAGAATGCAGCCTGCCACAGCTGAAAATTATTGCTGACCTGGCAAGATCGGTCCACCGGAACACACCGGATCTGAATAAATAAAAATCAAAGCCACAACCCGGATGGGCTGTGGCTTTTATTATTCTGCCTGATCTTTTTTATTATCTTCGGTGGTTTCCTGAATGATGTATTTTGGTCTTTCTTTGGTTTCGGAATAAATCTTGCCCACATATTCGCCTATGATACCCAGACAAATCAGCTGGATACCGCTGATAAGGCACATGGCGGCCACCATACTGGTCCAGCCGGTTACAGTTTCGCCAAAAAATTTGGACCACAGGGCATACAACATAATACAAAAACTGACGCCGCCCATTACAAAACCCAGAGATGTGATATAGCGCAGGGGTTTTACAGACAGGCTGGTAATACCATTCAATGCCAGATTCATCATTTTTGAGAAAGGATAGTGGCTTTCGCCGGCCAGTCTTTCATTGCGTTCATAATAAACGGCGGTGGATTTGTAACCTACCATAGGCACCATGCCACGTAGATACAGGTTCACTTCCTTGAACTGGGACAGCGCCTGTATGGACTGACTGCTCATGAGACGGTAGTCTGCATGATTGTATACTGATTCCACACCCATAAATCGCATAAACTTGTAGAAACTTTCTGCAGTGAATCTTTTGAAAAATGTATCAGACTCCCTTTTTGAACGTACACCATAAACTATGTGACAGCCGTCATGATAGTTTTTCATCATTTCATCCATGGCGTCCATATCGTCCTGACCATCGCAGTCGATGGAAATAGTCACATCACAGCGGTCTTTTGCCCACATAAGCCCTGCAAGCAGAGCATTCTGGTGACCCTGATTACGTGTAAGACACACACCGGTAAATTTTTCATTTTCCTGTGAAAGTTTCTGTATTATATCCCATGTGGTATCTTTTGAACCATCGTTCACGAATACTATTCTGGACTGCGGTGAGCACAGGTCCTTATTTATCATGCTGTTCAGTTTATCCAGAAACATCGGCGCTGTTACCGGCAGCACGGCTTCTTCGTTATAACAAGGAATAACTATATATAAAGTTTTATTCATATTATCTCTCCGTATCCGAATATACAGTTTATTTTACCATATAAATTTCAGGTTGTAAAACCGGAAAAAATATTGTATATTCTAAATATAATTTCGCATTAAAGGTTATATGAGGTTTATTATGAGTTTTGGCATGCAGTTGCTTATTATATGCCCGCTGTTGTTTCTGGCAGGCTTTATTGATTCTGTGGCAGGCGGCGGTGGTCTGATTTCCACACCGGCATATATGTTGGCTGGTCTTGATATGCATCAGGTGCTGGGTACCAGCAAAGTGTCTTCTTCTATGGGCACAGCGCTGGCGGCAGGCAAGTATGTGAAAAGCGGCAAGGTAGAATGGAAAACAGCGGTAATCAGCGCTGCCCTCAGTTTTGCTGGCAGTTTTACCGGTAGTCAGATAATACTGATGGTGGACCGGACACGGTTGAAGACAGCATTTACATTTATCCTGCCTGTTATAGCTTTTATAGTGCTGTTCAACAAAGGTGCTGACAGTGGAGTACAGAAACTGTTCGGTGTGCGTATGTACATAGCAGCAGGTATGATAGGCTTTGTAATCGGTATGTACGATGGTCTTATTGGTCCTGGTACAGGTACATTTCTGATTTTTGCTTACACAATGGTAATCGGTTTTGACTATATCAAAGCCAGTGGTAACGCAAAAATCATCAACCTTTCATCAAACGTGGCTGCAGCGGTATCTTATCTGCTGGCAGGCAAAGTAATGTGGGCTTTTGTAGTACCTGCGGCGGCATCAAACATGCTGGGCAACTATCTAGGCAGTAGTTATGCTATCAAACACGGCAACAAAGCAGTAAAGAAAATGCTGATTGTTGTGCTGGTGGGTATATTTATCAAACTCATTACTGACATATTGTAAAATAAACACCCGGTCTGTGGTAATTCACAGACCGGGTTGATTTTTTGTTATTCACCTAAAAAGTAATTGAAAAGCCCCATGCCGGAATCACTTGGTACACTGCGGTCGTACCCGGACAGGTGTACATGGGTCAGGCGTGCGCCTTCTGGTGCACTGCTGCGTTTGAACTGACCGGTGATAAATCTGCGGCACAGCATCTGCGCTTTTTCTTTCAGATATGACGGTGAGAACTCACCTTCAAATACGCAGGATGCTCTCTGTGCCATTTCTATAGGGGACATTTTTGCCACTATAAAGCAGTAGATGAAAAAGTCTATCAGTTTGTATGGTGCCAGAATTTCTTCTGTTTTCTGTAAAATCTCACCACCATGAGGCACCAGTTCAGGGCTTACAGGTATATTGAGAATATCGGTGATTGCTTTTGCGGCAGGTGCCATATTTTCCAGCTGGATTACATGTGGCAGCATGGTGCGGATAACTGTTTTGGAAACAGTGCTGTTTACGCCATAGCTGGCCAGATGGTCACCACCATAAGTGGAAAAGCCCAGAGCCACTTCGCTTAAATCCCCTGTGCCTACCATAATACCGCCTACGGCATTGGCCAGATTCAGGCCATTCAGTGTACGCATACGTGCCTGCACATTTTCAAAAGTCACGTCAGGTGTTTTGCCGTCATGGCCTATATCCAGCAGTGCCTGATGGCAGGACTCTGTGATGTCTATCATTTTCATATCCAGCCCCAGACTGGCGGCCAGATCACCGGCCAGGCCTTTTGTGGTGGCAGATGTACCGAAGCCAGGCATGGATATAACGCGGATACCACTGCGGTCCAGCCCTATCATGTCAAAAGCATTTGCAGTAACCAGCAGTGCCAGTGCGCTGTCCAGACCACCGGACAGTGCAACCACCGCTGTTTTACAGCCGATGTTCATCATACGTGTGGCCAGAGAAAGACTTTGCAGGCTGAACAGGTCCAGACAGTATTCTTTTTCATCCAGCTGCCGTGGTACCAGAGGGTTCTGATTGAAAGCTATATCAAACTGCAGGGAAGGCAGGCGTGTGATGAACACATCACCGTAATGGCCTTTTTCAATATCAAACAGGTTTTCACCATTTATATATTCGGTGAAAGTAGTGGTGAAATAGTCTTTTTTATCGCTGAAACAGCCTGTGGCAGGCATGTATATGTCAGGGTGTGAAGTGTAACCATATCCGCCCAGAGCGCATATTACAGTAACGCCCAGCCACTGAGACGTTGTTTTCATGAATTTTCTTGTGAGTATTCTGCTGCCGGCATAAACAGGTGCACTTTCATTCACGATTACGCAGTCAGTCTGTGAAAAGTCAGCCCGGCTCAGTTTTCGTTCATCAATGTCTGCTGTTTTGTTGAAAGAAGCGAATCTATAGCCGTCTATTTCAAAACTGTTACCATCAGAAACTTTACCTTCGTGGTACAGAGCATTTACAAATACGGTCTTTCCGTCAACCTGTTGGCAGAGGTCTGCCAGAATATACATATCAGGATTTTCTGCAGACAGTCTGGAGAAAGTATCGTTGTATGCTTTACGCAGATACAGTGCATCGCCCAGTATGCCCAGCTGTACACCGGTGAGAAATCCCTGTGGGAAAACTACCAGATTTGCACCGACTGTGCGGGCTTTTTCTATTTCTGCATAGGCAGATGCGGCGTTGTTTTTTATATCCAGTGGTCTGGATTTTGCTTTACTTATATAAACTTTAAACATATTTCCACCTCATAGTTGAAAATAATTCTGTAAGTAATTCTATCACGAAAAGATGTATGTTATCAAGCCAAATACATTTGTTTTCGTTGAAAAGTGATATTAAAAGGGGTATAATATTGAAATTAATAAATTTACCACGGAGAGATATATGGAACAGTTGCTTAAACTTATGGAAACAAATCCTAATCTGACACCACGCCAGCTGGCTGTGATGCTGTGCAGGGATGAAAAAGCTGTAAAAGGAATGATAGATGAATGTGTATCCAAAGGTATTATAAAAGGATACAGAACAATTATAGACTGGGAAAAAGCTGGTGTGAATCTGGTAAAAGCACAGATTGAACTGAAAGTTACACCGAAAAAAGGTCGTGGTTTTGATGAAATAGCTATGGCTATTGCTTCTATGGAAGAGGTAGAAGGCGTAACTTTAATGAGTGGTGGCTATGACCTGCTGATTGAAATCAAAGCAAAAACTTTTCAGGATATAGCAATGTTTGTTTTTAAACGTCTGTCACCAATGGACGATGTAAACGAAACTGCTACTCACTTTGTACTGCGTCCTTATAAACAGGCAGGTATTATTTTTCATGAAGAAGATGAAGACGGAAGGAGCTTCAATGCTTTATGATGGATTACGAAAAATACCTGAACAAGACCATCAGGGAAATACCCCTTTCTCCTATAGAAAAGGTGTCACTGCTGGCCAAAGAAGTAGGTGACTGTATTGTCCTGGGTGTAGGCGAACCGGATTTCAAAACTCCGTGGCGCATACGTGAAGCAGGTATACAGGCACTGGAAAAAGGTAAAACCTGGTACAGCCCGGGTCTGGGGCTACAGCCGCTGAAAAAAGCCATTTGCGAATATCAGCGCCGCCGTTTCCGTCTGGATTACTCACCTGACGAGGTTATGGTGACAGTAGGCGGCAGTGAAGGCATAGATATGCTGTTCAGAGTACTGCTGAATCCGGGAGATGAGGTTATTCTGCCTACACCATGCTATGTAAGTTATGACCCTATAGCCCGCCTGTGTGGTGCAAATGTGGTGGAAATACCACTGAAACAGGAAAATAATTTCCGACTGACACGGGATGAACTGCGTGCTGCAATTACAGATAAAACAAAAATTCTGGTACTGCCATTCCCTGCAAACCCTACAGGTGCAATCATGGAAGAACAGGACCTGCTGGAAATAGCAGATGTAATCCGTGATACAGATATTTTCGTAATGACAGATGAAATTTATGCAGAACTGACCTATGGCCAGTATCAGCATGTGTCATTTGCATCTATTCCGGGAATGAAAGAAAGGACCATAGTAATAAACGGTTTTTCAAAAGCTTATGCAATGACAGGATGGCGTCTGGGTTATGCCATGGGGCCAAAACCTATCATAGATTGTATGGCTACACTCCATCAGGTGGCAGTTATATGTGCACCTACCACCAGCCAGTACGCTGCTGTTGTGGCTATGAATGAATGTGATGAAGAAATAGATGCTATGCGCCGTCAGTACGATATGCGCCGTCGTTTCCTTATAAATGAGCTGAATAGCATAGGCCTGCCTTGCTACAATGCACAGGGTGCATTTTATGTGTTTGCAGATGTGCGTGGTACGGGCATGACCAGTGAGGAGTTCTGCGAACGGCTTATCAGACACAGCCGAGTAGCTGTCATTCCAGGTAATGCATTCGGTGCGGCCGGTGAAGGCTTTGTGCGTATTTCCTATTCCTATTCTCTGGATCATCTCATGGAAGCCACTAAAAAAATAGGCGAATTTTTACAGGAACTGAAAGAAAATAAATAATATATGATGAACAAAGTGTATTTTGCCCGTACACCGGACTATTCTCTGGATACAGTGTATGATTCTGTAAAAAGCATCCTGCTGTACTACGGTATGGATAAAATGGTGTCGGCTGAAGCGACCATACTTTTAAAACCGAATATGCTGTCACGCTCTGTGCCGGATAAAGCAGTTACAACCCACCCTGCAGTGGTTGATGCAGTTATGAAAGCACTGACAGAAATGGGGGCCAAGGCAGAAAACATAACTATAGCAGATTCCGGTGGCGGTCCGTCAAACCCTGCCCTCAATGCGGCCAGTTACAAAACATGTGGTTACACCGATGTGGCGGTAAAATACGGCGCAAAGGTGTATACCAAGTATGAGACTGTAACAGTAAAGACAGATGGAGTTATGGTAAAGGAATTTGAACTGCTGGAACCTGTTGTAAACAGTGATATAGTTATAAATCTGGCCAAGTTCAAAACCCATGTAATGACAGGTATGTCTGCGGCGGTAAAGAATCTTTTCGGCTGTGTACCGGGTTTGAAAAAAGCGGAATTCCATATGCGTTTTCCAGATAAAGAGCCATTTTCTGCTATGATGGTGGACCTCTGCCAGACTGTAAACCCAACACTGACCATAGTAGATGCGGTTACTGGCATGGAAGGTGATGGTCCGGGCAGCGGCAACCCTGTATATCTTGGTATGCTGGTTGCTGGGGACAATCCATATTATACCGATCTGGCTGTATGTAATATGATGGGGTTTGACCCTATGCATCCACCGATAATGGCACAGGCTATAAACAGAGGCCTTGTACCGGACAAATTGCCACAGGACTGTATACGGGGGGATACTGACCTGTATGCAAAACTGGAAAACTTTGCCCTGCCACATTCTTATCGCATAGATTTCGGCGACAGGGTACCACGTGCTTTGAGATGGGCCACACCTACAGTGGAGAAATTTCTGGCTCCGAAACCGAAGATTAAAAAGGCAGCCTGTATAGGTTGTGGAAAATGTCATGATATTTGTCCCGGTAATGCAATAAAAATAGTTAACAAAAAGGCAATTATAGATTATAATAAGTGTATCAAATGTTTTTGCTGCCATGAAATGTGTCCGGTAAAGGCTATAGATGTAAAACGAAGTATATTTTTCAATATTTAAGAGGTGAATTATGGATAGAGTAACCGTAATTGCTCCGGCAAAAGTAAATCTGTCACTGGATATCACAGGAGTTGATGAAAGAGGTTATCATCTTCTGGATATGATTATGCAGTCTGTGTCAATTTTTGAAAGAGTGACACTGACAAAACAGGAAAGTGGCATTACTATGGGGTCCAATGCCCGTTATATACCTACCGACAGCAAAAATACTGCGGTTATGGCTGCCATAAACTTTTTTGATTATACAAAAATCGAAGGCGGCGTACATATTTACATCAAGAAAACAGTACCTATAAAGGCGGGTATGGCTGGTGGCAGTGCCGATGCTGCGGGTGTAATTGTGGGGCTGAACAAACTTTACAACACACGTCTTACCATGGAGCAGCTGTGTGAAATAGGTGCAAAAACCGGCAGTGATGTACCATTTATGCTGGTAGGTGGCACAAAACGTGTACAGGGTGTGGGTGATATTCTGTTGCCATGTGCCGATATGCCACGATGTCACTTTGTTATCTGTATGCCATCCAAAGGTGTGTCTACACCACAGGCGTTTGCAAACTATGACAAACTGGGCTACAAAACAAAGGTGGAAACAGAAAAACTGATACAGGCTATTGAAGACGAAGACCTGCGGGCTGTAGCTAAATATATGGCCAATGATCTGGAAAAAGCTGCGGGCAGTGAAGATACAGAGCCTATAAAAAAACGGCTTCTGGAACAGGGTGCGCTGGGCAGTGTTATGACTGGCAGCGGTGCGGCAGTTTTTGGCGTTTTTGACAGCGAAGAAAAAGCCAAAAAAGCATTCCAGTATTTCAGAGGCAAAGTGCGTAGCGTATTTCTGGCGAAACCTGTTGATTTTGGTGCCAGTGTTACACAGGACCGCGGTAAATATAATAAAAGAAGATAATACATAAAAATAAGGAGCAGACAATGTCTGCTCTTTTGTTTTATATAATTTTTACACCCAGGCCTTTCAGTATCTCCACGGCATGTGTCTGCATGTTACCAGTGGAAGCAGTGGCATCCCGGTGTACAGCTATTTCTGCGTTTTTAAAATGTGTCTGACATAATACTACATTTGAAAGTACGCATATATTTGTGACTACACCGCAGAATTCTATTATGTCCGGTTCACCACTGAAGGCATCTTCTATAACTTCGCACAGTTTATCACTGCCGAACGTTTCTTTTTCCAGTATTATAACGTCCGGTGTGATTGTGTCTTCAAAGGCGGCAAGCTCACCATACAGTCGGTGGCCGTCAGTGCCTTTTATACAGTGTTCCACAGGTAGGAATTTGCCCTCACGGGTGGACAGATAGTTTTCATAGTGAGTATCTTTTGTGAAAATTATCAGGTCTTTGTTTCTGGCAGCTTTTACAACCAGTGAGTATATTTCCGTAGCTATATTTTCGCTTTGAAGAAACCCCAGTGAACCATTTACAAAATCGTTCTGGTAATCAACTACAACCAATACTTTTTTCATAACATCGCCTCCGGTAACATATCCTGATTATATACTATCATAGCTTTTGTGCAATATCCATAACAAAAAGAGAAAAACTTTTTGTATCGTATACAAGTTTGGTGAATATAAACAATACTGAATATATAAATTCTACACCATATTGTTAAAAATATATGTGAAACCTGTTTAAAAAATAACTAAGTTGTGATACAATATTTGTAATGTTTGTACACCGATGTACAAAAGGGGTATTAAGACGTAAATTCAAAATCTAAAAAAGGGGGTTCATCTATCATGGACTACAAAAATCTGAAAGTTAAAAACGTGATGGTTGCAGGTCACGCGGGCAGTGGTAAAACCAGCCTGGTGGAAGCTCTGCTGTATGCTACAAAAACAACCGATCGTCAGGGTCGAGTAGAAGACGGCAATACTGTATCTGACTTTGATGCAGAAGAAATCAAAAGAACTTGTTCACTGTCCAGTGCAGTGGCACCTTATGAACACAATGGTGTGAAAGTTAACCTTGTTGACGTACCTGGTCTGTTCGACTTTGAACTGGGTATGTACGAAGGTGTTAAAGCCTGCGAAACAACACTTATTACAGTAAGTGCAAAAGACGGCGTTGAAGTAGGCACACAGAAAGCATACAAACTCAGCAATAAATACGGTCGTTCCACAATGATCTATGTTTCCAAAGTAGACGCTGAAAACGCTGACTTCTACAATGTTTTCGAAGAACTGAAATCTGAATTCGGTCCACAGGTTTGTCCTATTATCGTTCCAGTAGTTAACGGCGATAAAGTTACATACATCAACCTGATGGAATTCAAAGCTTACCAGTACAAAAATGGTAAAGCTGAAGAAGTTGTTATGCCTGCTACAGGTCACCGTCTGGACGGTCTGGTAACAGCTATCAACGAAGCTGTTGCTGAAACAGACGAAGAACTGTTCGAAAAATACTTCTCCGGTGAACAGTTTACAAAAGCTGAAATCACAACAGGTATCAAAAAAGGTATCAAAGCTGGTACAATCACTCCAGTAGTTTGTGGCGCTACAACTAAACTGGAAGGCGTTGATATGCTGCTTGACGTTATCAACGAACTGGCACCATCTCCAGAAGATACAGAAGGTACACCTCTGGCTCTGGGTTCAACAGAAGTTGTTCTCCCATTCAACGAAAACAGCCAGGTTGCAGCTCTTGTTTTCAAAACAGTTGCTGACCCATTCGTAGGTAAACTTTCTTATGTTAAAGTACTTTCCGGCAATCTGAAAGCTGACTCCAACGTTGTTAACACAACTGTGGGCGGCAACGAAAGACTGGGTAAAATCCTGTTCCTCCGTGGTAAAAAACAGATTGACGCTGAATATATCAAAGCCGGTGACATCGGCGCAGTTACAAAACTGGCAAACACAAAAACAGGCGATATTCTCTGTGACCCACAGAACGAATACCGCGCACTGAACAACGAATTCCCAACTCCAACTATGGAAATGGCAATCCGTCCAAAAAATAAAGGCGACGAAGCTAAAATCTCATCTTCTCTCCAGAGAATCATGGAAGAAGACTGCACAGTTAACTACCGTCAGGATGCTGAAACAGTACAGCAGCTGATCAAAGGTCTGGGTGAACAGCACCTGGATGTAGTTCTGGCAAAAATGAAAGGCAAATTCGGCGTTGAAGCTGAACTGTCCAAACCAAGAGTAGCTTACAGAGAAACAATCAGAAAAACAGTTAAAGCTGAAGGTAAACATAAGAAACAGTCCGGTGGCCACGGTCAGTACGGTCATGTTTGGGTAGAGTTCTCACCAACAGAAGGCGAAGAACTGGTATTTGAAGAAAAAGTATTTGGTGGCGCAGTTCCTAAGAACTACTTCCCAGCTGTAGAAAAAGGTCTGCAGGATGCTAAGAAATACGGCGTTCTGGCTGGTTACCCAGTAGTAGGTCTGAAAGCTACACTGCTGGATGGTTCCTACCACCCAGTTGACTCTTCTGAAATGGCATTTAAACTGGCTGCTACACTGGCATACAAAGCTGGTCTGAAAGAAGCATCACCATGTCTGCTGGAACCAATCGGCACACTGGATGCATACGTACCAGACTCTAACACTGGTGACGTAATGGGCGAAGTTAACAAACGCCGCGGCCGCGTTCTGGGTATTGAACCAGTTGGCGATGGCATGCAGAAAGTAAGCGCAGAATGTCCAATGAGCGAAATGTCTGACTTTACTACATACATTCGTTCACTGACACAGGGCAGAGGCTACTTCACATTTGAATTCGCAAGATACGAACAGCTGCCAGCTCATCTGGAAGGCAAAGTTGTGGAAGAAGCCAAGAAATTTATTGTTGCAAAATACGACGAAGAATAGTCTTAATATTCTTTCCCCAAAACGAAAAGCTTCCCTTACGGGAAGTTTTTCGTTTAATTACGACATCGGTTTTTTCCTTTATTTTCACGGAAAACCCCATTTTTTATTATTGACAATGCAGATTTAAGTGACTATAATATTATAGATTGCTTAACAAGAAGGAGATTATCAAAGTGGCAAAAGAAGTATTACTTACTCAGTCCGGTTACGACGCTCTGGTACAGGAACTGGAATACCTGAAAACAGAAAAACGTGCTGAACTGGCTGAAAAAATCAAAGTGGCCCGTGGCTTCGGTGACCTGTCTGAAAACAGCGAATACGATGAAGCTAAAAACGAACAGGGTCTGGTTGAACAGCGCATTCTGGAACTGGAAGCTACTGTTAAAAATGCTAAAATCGTTAACAAAGATACAATGAACAAAGACACTGTTGGTGTTGGCGTACATGTAATTGTTGTGGACGAAGACGGATTTGAAGAAGCATACGACATCGTAGGTAGCACAGAATACGACCCACTCAACGGTAAAATCAGTGAAGATTGTCCTGTAGGTCTGGCACTCAGAGGCCACAAAACAGGTGAAACAGTTAACGTAGAACTGCCAACAGGCGCTACAATGAAACTGACAATCAAAGAAGTTGTTATCAAAAGATAATTATTTAAGCAGATAAAAGGGAACGCATAGCGTTCCCTTTTTTGTTTATTTATTATTCTTTCTCCACCGCAGATAGTTTTCCAGAATAACTGTGGCTGCCACAGCATCCAGCACTTCTTTACGTTTTTTGCCGAAAGTACCGCTGTCAGTCAGCATACCCAGTGCAGTTTTTGTGGTAGCTCTTTCATCCCACAGCACAGTTTCGATGCCGCTGAGCTTTTCTACTTCTTCTTTTACGAAAGTACATTTTTCTGCTCTTTCGCCACGTGTGCCGTCCATGTTCAGCGGGTGGCCCACCACTATCTGTTCAGCTTTCAGCTCTTTTGCTTTTTCTACCACTTTTTCGATAGCCTTCAGTGTATTTTTTTCTTTTATGATGCACACAGGGCTGGCCAGAAATTCTGTAGGGTCGCACACTGCTATGCCTGTACGGCTTTCACCGTAGTCAACAGCCATTATTCTCATAGTTGTTTCCTTTTCAAATCAATTATCGTTTATGGGAACAAGTATAGCACATTATGGAAAATAAATCAAAATTATACTTGTTTGTAGCTGTAGAGTTTATTTCTGATAACCACACAGACGGTAAAAAGCGGCTCCTGAGAGCCGCTTTTAAAATTTTATTTTACTGTAATTATGCCACTGCCTGTCGTTGCACCGTAACCCAGCGACATACGGACCAGCGTACGGCGGAGAGGAGTTTGTTTTTAAAACCGGGGTGCTATGAATTTATCTGAATATACTATAAAGTTCTTCTTTTGTCATAATATCTGCATGGCCACCGATACATCTGTCAAAATCAAATGTATCCAGAACAGACAGATATTCCTTCACAAGGTCATCATCATATGGTATTTTTGCGGTTTCGTCCATAAAGTCTTCTTCATGCTCTATATCAAAATGCCATGGTTTGCCGTACAGGTCTTTTCCATTGCTGTCGCCTAAAAATATGAATTTTTCTTCAGGGATATAACAACCGATGGCATCAGATGAGTGAGGCCCCCGGATATGCACAAGATGACAGGTAACGCCACCCAGGTCAATTATCATACTACCATCAAATTCCATATCCGCAGGCACTACCTTTATCAAATTGCGGTCCTGGTACTCGCGTTTAATCATTTCGTCGCAGAAAACGATATCTTCGCCTGTTTCCAGTCTTTTTGCCATGGATTCATCATCCCATTTCCATTGTGCCATTTTCTGCAACTGGCTGTTTGTTTCTTTACCGGCTATGGTCACAGCACTCCACCGGTGCATACCGAAAGTGTGGTCCCAATGCCAATGGGATACCACCAGAAAATCAGGCTGTGGCAGCCCCTGCGATTCCAGACGGTTTTTCAGTTCGGCCACGTTGGCGCCGGAATTACCTGCGTCAAACATCAGTGTATATCTTTCACCTTTGATAAGACCGATGTTAGGACGGTCAGTATAATGTTCAGGTGGCTGTATATAAATGCGGTCAGAAATTTTATTGAACATAGTGCCTCCACGAAAAGAAGTATTTTACAGAATTATACCATACATATCGGAAATAAAAAATCCCCGATTGTATAACCGGGGATAGATTGCTGATTATTCGCCACGGCCAAAGTTTACCACTCTGCCGTTGTTCCATAATTTTGCGCAGGCTTCTTCTGCTTCTTTTTTTGTTTTTTCGTCTTTATATTCCATATGGCCAGTCCGTGCGCCGCAGTCAACACATTCAATGTAAACGCACCAGTCACCGATGTGGTCCATTACGCCAGGGCCGCCACAGAAAGGGCAATCCTGCAGGTCATACAGTTCAATATCTTCATATTTCATATAATAAATACTCCCGGTTTTATAATTTTAATATTATATATTATCGCACACATGCGGCCAAAGTTCAACAAGAAATAACTGTAATAAAAATGGCTATTTTTATTGCGTTGTTAGAAAGTAACATATATAATATTAAATATAATAAATTTTAACAGCAGGTAATTATTATGGGATTATTCAGTAAAAAAACAGATAAAGAAATAATCGCTGAAGGAAGAAGCTTGTATATCAAGGGGGATCTATCCGGAGCTAATTTAAAATTGATAAAACTGGCTATAAAAGGAAATGCAGAAGCATGTTATTGGGTAGGACGAATTTGTCTTGAAGAAGCTGATAAAAATCGTGATGAAAAACGTCGTGAAATTGGAAAGGTTTACCTTGAAAAAGGAGTACGCTTAGGTAATAAGGATGCGGCAGAATTGCTAAAAAAAGAATTTGAACAGCCAGATTCCAATGCAAATAAAGAAGAGAAAACTGTAATAAATGCAAAAGCCAAAGCAGAAGAAAAACAGCCAGCCCCTCAGCAGACAGTACCAGCAAAAGCTGTGATGCAGCAGAATGAACCAAAAAAAGTGGCACCACAACCAGAACCTGCACAGCCACAGAAAACCGAGCAGCAGCTGCGCGCTGAAATTGAGGCCGAATTACGTGCCAAGATGGAAGAAGAACTGAAAGCGAAAATAGAAGCAGAACTGCAAGCAAAATTGGAAGCAGAACTGACTGCAAAGCTGGAGGCTGAAGAACAGCAGAAAGCCAAGATACAGGAAAATGCTGAAAAAACTGTGGTTGAAGCCAGAAATCTCTGTGCCAAAGGTGATATAGATACAGCTGAAAAAATGCTGGCAGAGTTGCTGGCAGAAATGCCGGATTTCCGCAGTGCGCAGTATCTGATGCAGGAAATTCAGGATGTGAAAGCCTGGGAAAAAGAAAAGGCTGAAAAAGAACGGGCAGAGAGAGCAGCAAAAGAAAAAGCCGAAGCGGAAGCCAGAGCAAAAGCAGAAGCCCAGGAAAAAGAAAGACTGAAAGCAGAACTGCGTGCAAAAACAGAGGCAAAAGTAAGGGCTGAAATGGAAGCTGAACGAAAAGCAAAACAGGAAGCTGAAGCAAAGGCAAAAGCTCAAGCTGAGGAAAAGGCACGTTTGGAAAAGCTTGCAAAAGAAGCGGAAGAACAGCCAGCTCCTGCTGAAAACAGAGATGAAATATTTACACCACAGCGTCTTGCCATTATGGATGCTGTAGCGGCAGAAGGTCGCGAAAGACAGCGCAAACTGAAAGAAGAAAATCGTGACCATTGGGCAGATGAACTGGACAAAATCGAAGAACTGTACAGAAGTGGTGATTACAAACACGCATTTCTTCAGGCATCTATGTATGAAGAAGCTTCTGCCAGGGCTATAAATATGATGGGAGCAATGTACCTGACAGGCCGTGGGACAGAAAAAGACCTGATAAAGGCGAGAGAATATTTTGAATTGGCACGGCGTATTGGTTATCTTCCTGCAAGATACAATGCAGCCATGATGATGTTGCAGACTGGCGGTGACGAGGAAGAAGCTTTCAATATGATGGAACACATTGCAGATGAAGGATACCTGCCAGCTATGCTGCAGGCAGGCAAAATGTATATAGAAGGCATTGGTGTGGCTGAAAATGAAGAGGAAGGCTGGTTCTGGTTGTGCCAGGCTGCCCGCAACGGACATGTGGAAACTGCTCACAAAATCGTAAAACTGTTTTTTGAACAGCCTGAAAAAATTTACCGGTTGCGTGGTTATCTGGACATACTGTGTGCTGCAGGTGACATAGAACTGACAAAGAAAATAGCTCTGTTGCTTATGAATGGTATCCCAGGCAAAATGATGGGAAATCTGAACCTGCTGCGTCGTTATCGTGATATTCTTAAAAACTACGGTTACACTCTGGACGATTTAAGACAATAAAAAATCCACTCCTTTATGGAGTGGATTTTCTTTTTAAAGTTCAGGTTCAAACAGCGCGATTTTTTCGGCTTTTGTTTTAAATTTCAGGTCTTTGGCTCTGTCAGCCAGCTTGTAAACCTCGCTGAAAGTAAGTTCGCCATACATTGATTGGTTTTTGTATGCCTTTTCAGGAAAACCCAGACGCTGCATCATTCGTGCAAAGCCTGCCTCTATTTCTTTCCGTGTTGGGTTGAACAAACCTGAATTTGGGAATCGGTACGTATTCCGCATAAAAGCAGCCATACCGATATCTGCAAACATATGATATTTACAGGATACGGCCAGCACATCGTCTGCCCGTAATCTGCTTTTTTCAATATTCCGGCTCAGCAGCCTGGAGAAGTGTGCTATGGCATCATTTTTATCGTACGGGTCTTTATTCGCTTGTTTGAACATTTCATTTATAACACAGGCAGGGGTAACATTTTCGGCTGGAATATAGCTGTTTCTTCCCCCGCCGCCTTTTGCTGCCTTTTCATAATACTGTGCAGGGGTCAGGTTATACTTTGTCAGAATGCCGCTTACAGTTTCCGGTGCGCCTTCCGGCAGATAGCCGAATTCAGCCTCATAAAAAGCAGGCCAGTCATGTTCCAGATATTCCAGCACCGCTGTGGTAGACAGGCTCCATGGATAAAAATCATCACATTTTT
>JAFYPL010000036.1 GCA_017547525.1 Oscillospiraceae bacterium | reverse complement strand
TGTTCACGTTTGCGAACTTCAGCAAGAACGCCTGATTTTGCACATGAACGCTTAAAGCGACGAAGTGCTGAATCCAGAGATTCATTATCTTTTACTCTAATTTCTGACATCTATTTTCACTCCCTTACGCTTTTTAGCTCTAATTAACGATAATGTTGCCATCACCGTCACAAAATAATTATACAGATATTAGTGTCTGTTGTCAATAAAAACTTTATTTTATAATGGTAAAAAATTGATGTTTGTCGCTTTATTTACCATCAATAATCCAACCGGGCACAAAACAGACCTTGTTTTGTGCCCGTGCTGTATAAAATTCATTGATTATTTAACAACGATGTTTACCATTCTGCCTGGTACAAAAATCTGTTTAACGATTGTTTTACCATCTACAAATGGTACCACGCTCTGTTCTGCCATAGCCATAGCGATAATATCTTCTTTGGCTGCATCAACAGCAACTGTGATTTTACCTCTCAGTTTACCGTTAACCTGTACTGGCAGTTCCACTATGGATTCTACGCATTTTGCTTCTTCGTATACAGGCCACTGTGACACTGAGCAAATGCCTTCGCCGCCCAGGATTTCCCACATTTCATCTGTCATATGAGGAGCAAATGGGTTCAGCAGCTGAACAAATGTTTTCAATTCACCTTTTGTAACGCTGCCTTTATCGTAAATTTCGTTGAGAACACCCATCATTGAAGCGATAGCTGTGTTGAAGCCCAGAGACATAATGTCATCCTGTACTTTTTTGATGAGTTTGTGGAATTTGCTTTCCATATCTTTGGAATATTCTTCGCCTTCCACCATGATATCCTGCAGTTTCCATACTCTGTCCAGGAATCTTGCACAGCCCTTGATAGAGCTCTGTGACCATGGAGCAGCTTTTTCAAAGTCACCCATAAACATTTCGTACATACGGAATGTATCAGCACCGTATTCATTTACGATGTCGTCAGGGTTAACTACGTTACCACGGGATTTGGACATTTTTTCGCCTGTTTCACCCAGAATCATACCATGAGAAGTTCTCTTTGCATATGGTTCAGGACAGGATACTGCACCGATATCGTACAGGAATTTATGCCAGAAACGTGAGTACAGCAGATGGAGTGTAGTATGTTCCATACCACCGTTGTACCAGTCTACAGGCATCCAGTAGTTCATTTCTTCCTGGCTTGCCAGTGCGTCATTATTGTTAGGATCAATATAACGCAGGAAGTACCATGATGAACCTGCCCACTGTGGCATTGTATCTGTTTCACGTTTTGCAGGACCGCCGCAGTGTGGACATGTTGTATTTACCCATTCTGTGCAACGTGCCAGTGGGCTTTCGCCTTCACCTGTTGGTTCAAAGTCCAGCAGTTCTGGCAGTTCCAGTGGCAGCTGGTCTTCTGGCAGTGGCTGCCAGCCGCAGTGTTCACAGTAAACCATAGGGATTGGTTCGCCCCAGTATCTCTGACGGGAGAAGATCCAGTCTCTCAGTTTGTAGTTTGTTTTTTCTGTACCGATACCTTTTTCTTCCAGATGTTTGATGATAGCAGCTTTAGCTTCTTCCACACTCATGCCATCCAGAATACCGCTGTTTACCATTACGCCTGTGTCGCAATCAGTAAATGCAGCTTCTTCCACATTGCCGCCTTTTACTACTTCAATAATAGGCATGCCGAATTTCTTTGCGAATTCCCAGTCACGTGTATCGTGGCCTGGAACAGCCATGATAGCACCTGTACCGTAAGTAGCCAGAACATAGTCAGAGATAAATACAGGAATTTCTTTTTCTGTCAGTGGGTTGATAGCTTTTACACCCTGCAGCATAACACCTGTTTTTTCTTTTGCCAGTTCTGTTCTTTCCATATCGCTCTTTGTAGCTGCTGCATCTCTGTATGCTGCTACTTCGTCATAGTTTGTCAGAACATCTTTCCATTCTTCAATGAATTTATGTTCAGGAGCGATTACCATGTATGTTGCGCCGTAAATAGTATCAGGACGTGTTGTGTAGATTTCCAGCACATGGCCTTCAGTTGTAGCAAATTTAACCTGTGCACCTTTTGAACGGCCGATCCAGTTTTTCTGCTGTGCTACAACAGGTGGGATAAAGTCTACAGTATCCAGACCGTCAATCAGTTTGTCTGCATATTCTGTGATTTTCAGTACCCACTGGCTTTTGTTTTTGTGTACTACCTGACCGCCACAGCGTTCACATACACCGTTTACTACTTCTTCGTTAGCCAGAACAACTTTACAACCTGTACACCAGTTTACATTCATTTCCTTTTTATATGCCAGACCGTGTTTGTACAGCTGCAGGAAAATCCACTGTGTCCATTTGTAATAGTTTTTGTCTGTTGTGTTTATTTCTCTGTCCCAGTCAAAAGACAGACCCAGGCTCTGGAGCTGGCTTTTAAAACGAGCAACATTGTTTTTAGTAACAATTTCAGGATGAATATGGTTTTTCATCGCAAAGTTTTCAGTAGGCAGACCAAAAGCGTCCCAACCCATTGTGTACATTACGTTATGACCTGTCATTCTTTTATAACGGGAAATAACGTCCATAGCTGTGTAAGAACGTGGATGACCTACGTGCAGACCAGCACCGGATGGATATGGGAATTCGATCAGACCATAGAATTTTGGCATGGTCTTATCGTCTTTTGTTTTGAATGTTTTTTCATCTGCCCAGATTTTCTGCCATTTGGCTTCTGTGGCCTTAAAATCGTATTTCATTTTTCTCTCCGTATAAACAAATTTTAAAATTCGATGGCGATTTCTTCACCGTCTGCCCACAGTTTGTCCAGGTTGTAGTAATTTCTTGCTTCAGGGTGGAAAACATGCACAATTACGGTATCATAATCCATCAGTATCCAGTTTTTGGATTCGTAGCCTTCTACTCTGGAAGGTTTCATACCATGCTGAGTTTCTAGCTGAAAATCAACCTCGTCAGCCAAAGCTTTTACCTGAGTAGTAGAAGTACCTGTTGCGATAACAATATAGTCTGTTACGATTGTCAGGTCGTCAATTTTTAGTACTTTTACATCGTGCGCTTTCTTTGCATCCAGAATTTTAGCGATAGAAGTGGATAGTTCTAAACCTTTCATATTTCCTCCTTGCAGTTTATTTGCCTGTACGCTAATTCACAGGCACATTTCCAGCTTTTTCGCTGGTGAATAGTTTTTATTTTATAGCTTTTTAAGCTTAAAATCAATAATTATTTATTCTGTTGGTTCTGCACCGGACAGAATGTCACCGATAGTTCTCAGACTGCCTGAAACTCTGCCGTATTCTCTTGCCACTTCACCAGCAGGTGGTGTACCTGGCAGTTTCAGTTCATCGGCAGACACAGGGTCCTGATAAGGTCTGAAGTATGTATTCAGCACGTTTGCCCAGTCTTCTTTATCTGCTACCAGAATATTTGTTTTGTATGTGTTACCTTCAAATACTACATCATAACCATAAACAGCAGGTTTTACCAGTGCCATATCTTCGTATGCCACTGTAAAGCCGAATTTCGCCATGGATGCGATCCTAGCCATACTCAGGTCAGTTGTGATGTACTGTGTAAATCTTGGCAGTACCTTAATAAAGTCAGATACATTCAGATTTTCCATAAAGTTTTTAACAAGTGAAGCATAGAAATAGTTCTGCACTTCCAGACGTGCTGTGTCGCCACCAGGGTAGTTTCTGTTTCTTACGATTACTTCAACCTGTTCGCCACCCAGCTGATACCAGCCTGGTTCAGCTATAAGTGTATTTGTTTCGCCAGTGTTTTTATCCTGCAGTACAACCGGATAAGGTACGTACATTTCAAAACCCCAGTCAATCCAGTCCACCATAGCAATCAGTGCGTCCATGTCCAGTGTAACGTAATGGTCAACTGGCAGCCCCAGTTTATCATTGATTACTTTTACCAGGTTCATTATCTGGTTCTTTTCATCACCATGACCATAAACAGCGTTCACTTTTTTGCTGCCGCCTGTTTTCACGTCATCGCCGATAAATGTATCGCGTGGAATCTGCAGTGCTGATACTTTTTTACCTTCCACGTCCAGTGTTACATACAGCATTGTATCTGTATTTGCAGATGTTCTGCCGTCTGTATAGTCTACACCGCATACCAGAATATTTATTACTTTATCCTGCAGGTCTTCCGCAGTTCTGATGTCTTTTGATATCTCTTCACCTGATGAAAACATATTGCCAAACATTTTGTTAAAGCAGAAAACCGCACCGCCAGCCACTATAGCTACAGCAAGCAGGCCAGCCAGTAATCTGTTTCTTTTCACCTGTTTTTTACGGCGTTTCTTTTCATTTTCAGTTACGCGGGAATGTTCTTTTGCCATTTTAATTTCCTCCGTGATGATTCAGGGCGGTGAAATATTCCAATGCAGCGTAGCTGTCTGCATCTATTACACCGTTTTTCTCTTTCAGCCAGTTTATGCTGTCTGTCAGGGCCTGCTCCATGGCAATATCCAGGTCTGTCCAGGCCAGCTGGAGAAGATTTTCCTTTTCAGGATAGCTTCTTTCTTCGCTCAGCATATCTGCCAGATAAATCACTTTTTCCAGATCACTCATACCGGCCCTGCCACAGGTGTGGCTTTTTATAGCCATAAGAGTGTCGCTGTCATCTATGTGCATTTCTTTTGCGGCATAGTCCGCAGCTGCAAACCCATGCAATACCGGCACAGGTTTATCCTTTATCCTATCAATTATATCACTTTGTATAGCTCTGTGCAACATTATGCCCTCATCAGCCTGCTTCATAATATCATGCAGCAATGCACATAAACGGGCTTTGTTTACATCCACACCATATTTTTCTGCCAGCCGGGCTGCCAGTTTTTCCACATTGAAAGTATGCCGTGCTCTTTTTTCACGCAACATAAGTGGCACCAGCAGGCGGGCTGTGCCCAGATTTCTCGCGTAGTAATCAGCAACGTAAAGATTATTATCTTTTATGATTTTTTCTACATCGCTGTCAATCCACTGTGAAACATCACCACCGGCTGCAATGGTTTCACGCAGCTGTGTTGATGACACCGGTACTACCCTGCTTTTCAGCACAGTGGTATCCGGTGAATATTTTCTGATGTTTTCCACTGCCTGGTTTATTTCATCCCAGTCATCAAAATCACGGGCAAACACCAGAAATGTTACATTCTGAGCCAGATATTCCCATCTGACCCATCTGTGCATGTTTATTGCGCTGTCAGCACCTATGACAAAGTGTATATTTCCATCCGGATAAAGTGATTTCAGATGGTCTACAGTAATATAACTGTAGCTTTTTTCTGTGCTTTCACCCTCAAAGGAAGATACCTCAATGTCCACTCCCAGCTTTGAAAAAGCTGTTTCAGCCATCAGTTTTCTTATTGCAAAAGGTACTTTGCAACCGTCTTTGTGGCCCGGTGTGCCCACAGGCATAATAATGATTTTGTCAAATTTTTTGTACTCAAGGGCGGTTTCCAGTATGGAATAATGACCGTTATGTACAGGGTCAAAAGAGCCGCCGAAAAGTAAAATATCCATATTTGCCTCTTTGAGAGATTACAGTGTTGTCAGGTTTTTCAGGTCAAATTTAGAATCTTTAGCTTTCTGTTTGAACAGTACGATTTTTGAACCGATTACCTGTACGCATTCGCATTCCAGTTCTTCTGCCAGCAGTGCGCCTGCTTCTTTTGCAGAGTATGCACAGTTTTCCAGTACGTGCAGTTTGATAAGTTCTCTTGCTGTAAGAGCTTCTTCAATACCTCTTACGCTTTCTTCTGTAAAGCCTGTTTTACCAATCTGATAGATTGCGTTCAGTGGCTGTGCCTGACCACGCAGGAATGCTCGCTGTTTAGATGTTATCATAATTTTTTCTCCTATTATTTCTTATATAATTAGTAAATTGTAAAATTTTTCTTAATTTGTTGTATTTTTACAGTTTCGTATATCAGAACTGAATTTCTGCTATTTTTTCACCCAACATACGCATGGCTTTGCCACGGTGGCTGATAGCGTCTTTTTCGCCTGCTTCCATTTCGGAATAGCTTTTGTCACCTACCATAAATACAGGGTCGTAACCGAAACCGCCGTTGCCCATTCTTTCAAAACCTATCCAGCCTTCACAACGGCCTGTGCATACGATATTTATATCTTCACCGTTTTCTACAGGTACATAAAGACATACACTGCTTACAAACCGCGCTGTACGTTTTTCTTTTTCCACACCTTCCAGTGCGTTCAGCAGTTTGTCAATATTGTCATCGTCTGTACATCCTTCACCGGCGTAGCGTGCTGTGTAAACACCAGGTGCGCCATTCAGATAATCCACTTCCAGACCGGAATCATCGCTGATAGTAGGCATTTTGCAGATTTCTGCAATTGTTTTTGCTTTGATTACTGCATTTTCTGCAAAAGTTGTACCATTTTCTTCGATTTCTGTTTCAATACCCAGTTCACGCAGTGTTTTTGCATCGTGACCCAGTGCATTGAGAATTCTCTGTATTTCTTTCAGTTTTTTTGCATTGTTTGTAGCTGCGGCAAAAATCATTATTCTTCCTCGCTTTCTGTCAGGCTTACCAGTGTTTCTGCAAATTCCACAGGGTTAAATGTCATAAGGTCGTCCATACCTTCACCCACACCTACGAATCTTACCGGTACACCCAGATTGCGTTTGATTGAAATAACACTGCCACCTTTTGCTGTGCCGTCCAGTTTTGTCAGAATAATGCCTGTTGCATCAGCAGCGGAAATAAATTCTTTTGCCTGGCTGATAGCATTCTGACCTGTAACAGCTTCCAGAACCAGGAAAGTTTCAACAGCCGCATTTTCATCAGCTTTTGTAACTACACGGCGGATTTTTGACAGTTCAGCCATAAGGTTCTTTTTATTGTGCAGACGGCCTGCTGTATCACAGATAACGATGTCATACTGTTCATTTTTAGCTTTTGTAACAGCATCAAACACTACAGATGCAGGGTCAGCGCCTTCATCATGCATTACAATATCCACACCGGAACGGCCAGCCCATTCATTCAGCTGGCTTGCAGCAGCAGCGCGGAATGTATCAGCAGCTGCCAGCAGCACTTTTTTACCCTGCTGTTTGTAAAGATTTGCCAGTTTGCCGATAGAAGTAGTTTTACCCACACCATTTACACCGATAATCAGTATTACTGCAGGTGTTGTGGACAGGTCCAGTTCTCTGTCAGCAGTCAGCAGTTCTGTGATGATTTCTTTCATCAGTACCACTGCTTCTTCGCCTGTTTTTATTTTTTCTTTCTTTACTCTTCTTTCCAGTTCATCCACCAGATACTGACTGGTTTCATAACCTACGTCTGCCAGAATCAGCTGATCCAGCAGGTCTTCGTACATATCATCGTCTATCTGTGAGTTAGTCAGGGCCTTTGTGATAGAGTCAAATATGCCACCTTTTGTCTTTTTCAGACCAAAACCGAGTTTGCTTAAAATACCCATTTTGTTCTCCTTTAGTTAAGAATTGATGGTGAAAGATTTTCCACATCCAGTTTCAGCAGTTTGGAAATACCATCTTCCTGCATAGTTACACCATACAGTACGTCAGCCGCTTCCATTGTGCCGCGACGGTGTGTAATAACAATAAACTGTGTTTTGTCACAGATTCTGTGCAGATAATTTGCATAACGTGAAACGTTTACATCGTCCAGCGCCGCTTCAATTTCGTCCAGTACGCAGAATGGTGACGGATTATGTGCCAGTATAGCAAAATAAATGGAAATAGCTACCAGTGCCTGTTCACCACCTGAAAGGGCAGTAAGACTTTTGATAACTTTACCAGGTGGGCTTACCAGAATATCGATACCACTGTTCAGCACATCTTCTTTGTCTGTCAGTTCCAGTCGTGCTGAACCACCACCGAACAGTTCTACAAATATTTTACCAAAGTTTTCATTGATTATATCAAAACTCTGTGTAAACAGTGTTTTCATTTCGCCATTCAGGGAAGTAATCAGTTTTACAAGCTGATTTCTGCTCTGCTGCAGGTCTTCCAGCTGTGTTTTCATATATGTATAGCGTTCACTTACTTCTTTATATTCTTCGATGGCGCCTACATTTACATTACCCAGTCGTCTGATAGCGTTTTTCACACTGTTCAGTTCTTTTCTCATTACAGCTTCATCTGTGATTTCCACGCAGAATACTCTGGCTGTCTGTATTGTCAGTTCATATTCATCCCACAGTTTTGTGATTATATCGTCATAGGAGGTTTCCATAGTTGTGATTCTTTCCTCTATTTTCGCGATTTGACCACTGAGGGATGCTTTTTCTTCTGTCAGGGATTTATTTTCCTGTGTCAGTTTTGTTCTTTCCTGTTCTATTTCCATACGTGTCTGTGCGATAGAACGGTTTTCTTCTTCTTTTTCTTTTATAGTCAGCTGCAGACTTTCTATTTTCCGCAGTATAACTTTTATTTCCTCATCACGGGCTGAATTACCGGCTTTCAGAGTGCTGATTTCCTGCAGGATTTCGCTCTCTCTTACCTGTCTGCCTACCAGTGAGTTTTCCAGCTGTGTCAGGTTGTTTTCTTCCAGAGAAATCTGGCCACGCAGCTGTACCACATCCAGTTTTATCTGCTGGATTTCATCTGTGATGGTACTCTGTTTCTGCAGGCTTTCTTCATCCTGCACACCCAGGCTGTCCAGCCGCGCCTGTAACACCAGCAACTGTTTTTCGCCATCAGCTATCTGCTGTGTCAGCTGCAGTTTGCGTTTGTTATTATTTTCCAGACTGTTTCTGAAATTATCCACATCGCCACGCAGTGTTTCTTCACTGTTTTTATACTGTGCGTACATCTGTTCCAGACGTGCATATTCAATTTCGGCATTGTATTTTTCGCCACTCAGGTTTGCTATTTCACCATCGCAGCCTTCGATACTGCTGTTTACCTGGTCCATAGCATCCTGTGCTGCCAGTCTGTTTTTCTCTAACTGTATATAATCAGCTTTCAGTTTTTCCAGTGTTTTCTTCTGGTTATCTATCTCTGTTTTTCTGGTGAACAGACCTGTGCTTTTGTTTACAGAACCACCTGTGAATGAACCGCCTGCGTTTATCTGCTGACCATCCATTGTAACTATTCTGTAGCGATAGTTCAGTTTTCTGGCCAGTGAAGATGCGGAGTTGATATCATCCACAATAACTGTTCTGCCCAGCAGATTGGATATAATATTTTTAAATCTTGGGTCTGCTACCACTATGCTGTCAGCAGTACATGCCCATTCAGGCAGTTTTTCATTGAAAACAGATGGTTTTACAGTGTCCAGTGGCAGGAATGTAGCTCGTCCGCCGGCAGTGCTTTTCAGGAACTCAATACCTCTTTTGGCCGCTGCTTCGTTTTCCACTACAATGTTCTGCAGTGCAAAACCTAGTGCAGTTTCCACCGCTGTTTCATAGCCTTTTTCCACAGTAATCAGCTGTGCCACACTGCCCAGTATGCCACCCAGACCACCTTCTCTGGAACGTTTCAGTACAGCTTTTACACTACCAGAAAAGCCATCCATGCTGTTTTCCATTTCAGTGAGATAACGTATCTTTTCTGTAACTGTACGCTGTTTGGATACATTTTCTTCAGTCTGTTTTACAGCAGCATCCAGTTTAGCCTGTGCGGAGTTTTTCTTCATCATCAGACCATTGCGGATATTGCCTGTTCTGGTGATGCTTTCCTCTGTATCAGTAATAAACTGTTTTACTTCATCAGCATCTCTTCTGCTGTTTGTCATATATTCTGCAGCCAGTTTCAGGTTTTCCTGCGCCAGTTCCAGACTGCCTTTTATTGTTTCATTCCGGCTGTCCACTGAACCCCGGTCTATTCTGTCCTGCTGCAGTTTCAGGTTAAGCGCGCTGATTTCACCAGCGATTCTGCCTTTTTCATCACCAGCCTGCCGTGCTTCTTCTATCAGTTTGTCCAGCTGCATCTGTAGATCGCTCTGACGGTACAGTTTTTCGTCTGTCTGTTTATTCAGCTGCCGGATTTTATCATTCAGTTTCTGTTTTGCATCGCTGTCAGCATCACCCATGGAAGCATAGCGTTCCATTTCTTTTTCCAGTGATGATATCTGGCTGTCCGCAAAACCTTTCTGGCTTTCCAGTACAGCTTTTTCACTGTTCAGCTGGGAAATACCACCTTCTGCTGTACGGATATCACGATTGTTATCACCGTCTTTTGCATACAGGCTGTTGGAATACAGATATCTTTCTTCCAGATATTTTTCCCGCTGTTCCAGTTTTTCACTTACTGAATTATAGTCATCAGTAAAAATTTCCAGTCTGCGCTGCTGCTGACGGATAAGTTCTTTTGACTTATCCACAGTATCCAGCCAGAGAGAAATTTCCATTTCTTTTTTACGGTATGAAAGAGCAATAAATTCTTTTGCTTTTTCACTTTCTCTTTCCAGCGGGCCCACTCTCTCTTCCAGACCCATAAGAATGTCTGTCAGACGGGTAATATTGCCGTCAGCTGATTCCAGTCTTCTTTCAGCCTCGTTCTTTTTATATCTGAACTTGGCTATACCGGATGCTTCTTCAAATATTTCGCGTCTGCCTTCAGGTTTACTGGTAACTATTTCGCTTACCTTACCCTGACCTACTACAGAGTAGCCATTTTTACCCAGACCTGTATCAAAGAACAGTTCCTGTATGTCACGCAGTCTTACGCGGGCACCATTGATATAGTATTCACTGTCGCCGCCACGGTAATATTTACGCATAACAGCCACTTCGTCACTGTCCACGTCAAAAGCACGGTCTGTATTATCCAGTATAAGACTTACAGAAGCAAAACCCATAGGACTGCGTTTCTGTGTGCCGCCGAAAATAATATCTTCCATTTTGCCGCTGGCGCGAAGCTGACTACCTCTGGTTTCACCCAGTACCCAACGGATAGCATCGCTGATATTACTTTTACCGGAACCGTTTGGCCCTACTACAGCGCTCATGCCTTTTTCAAATTCTATTTTTGTTTTTTCCGGAAAGGATTTAAAGCCGTGAAGCTCAATAGCTTTTAAATACACTGTTTTTCCCCTTCTTTTATGATTGTATAGTTATCACCTGTCAGTGAGTTGTCATCTTTTATTGTCACATTGTACCCACGCTGTGCCAGTACAACTATATTTGACTTTTTCTGGCCTGTTGCCTGAGAATGTTTTCTGCTGTTTACACAAATCACATAATCACCATGAGGCATACATTCCAGTGACTGTGTGAATTTTTCCAGCATAATGTGACTGTGCACCAGTTCTTTCATTGCAGGATGGTACGGGCCTGCCACCAGACTGTCCTCTAGCCCTGTATCGGCATGAAGTCCCAGTTTGATTATTTTTATATTTTCCCTGTTGAACATCTTTACTAAAACTGCACAGATTTCCACCGCCTGCTGTACAGTCAACGGTGTGTACATGCCTTTTTGGTAAAGACTTTCAAGCAAGGTATCTTTCAGTATAAGCGTAGGATAAATACGCACTGTATCCGGTTTTATTTCTATGAACTTTTCTGCTGTGTCCACAGCATACTGCATATAATCATCCCGTCCGTATAAACCAGGCATCATCTGCAGTCCCAGTGAAAAACCATATTCTTTTATCAGCCGTGATGCGCTGTAAACATCAGCCACTGTATGTCCACGCATGTTCACTTTCAGCACGTGGTCCTGCATACTCTGGGCACCCAGTTCAATTGCAGTGACACCATACCGTTTCAGTATATCCAGTATCTCCCTGCTGATGGCATCAGGTCTGGTGGATACTCGTATCCCCCGCGCTCTGCCTGTCTTTACAAAAGGATATGCCGCCTGTAACAATTCCAGCATATACTGTCTGTTTATAGCCGTAAAACTACCGCCGAAAAATGCTATTTCATAGCTGGCGCCTTTTTCTGCATCATTGGGAAGAAACTCTTCACACAGCTGTGTTACATAGTCAGGAGAAGGTGGATTCTGTGTACCACTGATTTTTTTCTGGTCGCAGAAACTGCACTGATTAGGGCAGCCTTCATGTGGCACAAATATGGATAAATTTTTGTGTTTTTCCATCGTCCTTCTCCTTTCCGTTATATCTGTTACGTATTGCCTTTATTACAGGCCCATCAGCGCCAGTGCTTCTTTTGCAGCAGCCTGTTCAGCCTGTTTTTTGCTTTTGCCTGTACCTTTGCCTATAACATTACTGTTGAGGTGAACTTCCACAGTAAAACTTTTATCATGGTCAGGGCCTTTTTCGCCTGTTACCACATAACTCAGTCTTTCACCAGGGTTTTTCTGAATTATTTCCTGCAGCAGTGTTTTGTAGTCCTGCAGGGACTGATGTGCGGCATCAAGGAAACGCAGTACAAATTTTTTGGCATTTTCCATACCGCCGTCCAGGAAAATAGCACCTGTAACAGCTTCGAAAGCGTCTGCCAGTATGGATGGACGCTGTCTGCCGCCGGACATTTCTTCACCCTTACCCAGCAGCATAAAGTCGCCTATGTTTATTTCATTGGAGTAGCCTGCCAGCGCATCTTCACACACCAGACCTGCTCTCACTTTACTCATTTTGCCCTCAGGCATTGTAGGATTTTCGCAGAAAAGCTTTTCACTTGTAATCAGCTGTAACACAGCGTCTCCCAGAAATTCCAGTCTTTCATTGTAGTGAAGACCACCACGATTTTCGTTGGCATAAGAAGAATGTGTTACCGCTGTTCTCAGCAGTTCTTTATCTTTGAAAGTATAGCCTATGTTTTTTTCCAGTACGTTCATTTTTATTCCTCACTGCCTGCTATTTTTTCGGCAATAATACCGGAAACATCATATTCCGCATAAAGTTTTGCCTGACGGATAGCATTTTTGAATGCCAGTGCATCAGATGCACCATGTGCTTTGATAACACCTTTGTTTACGCCCATAACAGGTGCACCGCCGTAGTATCTGTAGTCCATTTTGGATTTGAACTCTTTCAGATATTTTTTCAGCAGCACTGCAGCAAACATTGTAACTGCATTTGTTTTGAACATATCTTTCAGCATTTTGTTCATAAAGCTTGCAGCACCTTCAACTGATTTCAGTGCAATGTTGCCAGAGAAACCATCAGCTACCAGTACATCAACATGGTCATTGAGAACTTCACGTCCTTCAATATTGCCAACAAAGTTGATGTTTGGGTTTGCAGCCATCAGTGCATGTGCTGCTTTCTGTACTTCAGGGCCTTTTGTTTCTTCAGCACCGTTGTTCAGCAGGCCTACTCTTGCAGGTGTTCTGCCCATTACTTTTTCCATGTAAACAGAGCCCATCAAACCGAACTGTTCCAGCATTTCTGGTCTTACTTCGTTGTTTGCGCCGCTGTCGATAAGCATAAATCCATCCGGATGTTTGCCCGGTACCACAGCACCCAGTGCAGGGCGTTTACAGCCTTTGATTCTTTTGATGATGAATGTTGCACCCATCAGCAGAGCACCTGTGCTACCTGCGGAAACCATAGCATCGCCTTCACCTGCTGCCAGTGCTTTGAAGGCTACATGCAGTGATGTATTTGTACGTTTTTTTACAATATCCATTGGATCTTCATGCATGTCAAACACTTCGTCAGCCTGTTTGAATTCAATGCCTGTAGTATCAATGTTGTTTTCTTTACAGCATGCTTCCATTTTGGCAATATCGCCTACTGCCAGAATTTCCACACCCAGTTCTTTAACAGCGTCTGCTGCGCCTTTAAGTGGTTCCAATGGAGCGTGATCGCCGCCAAAAGCATCGATAATAATTTTCATTTTTGTTTCTCCTTTCAGTTAAAGGTATGTATACACAAGTTAATATCAGCGTAATTTCCTGCCACATCTAGGGCAGTATTCAAAATCACGGGCTACTTCTGCACCACAGTATGGGCAATAACGGTTATCCTGCATCACAGGATAATCTGCTGTGTTGTAGCCGTCGTAATTATTGTTTCTGTAATCAGCATAATCATAATAATCCTGATTCAGTTTTCTCTGTCGGTAAGCTTTCAGAGTTGTGATAAAGCTTTTCACTGCTGTATAAAGACCAAAAATACCTACCACAGGGAATATAAACGGAGCACCGCCTCTTATGGCAGCATAGTTCCAGTAAAGCATAAACAGTACAGAAACAGCTGATACAAGTACAGCTTCACCGCTGCCGTTAGGCGCTGTTTTTCTGCTCATAATATTCTCCTAAAAATCCAGATTGATTTTTTCTATATCTTCTTTACCGCGTTTTGACAGTGCCATATATCTTTCACGTTTATCGCGGATGTGGTTTTCCAGCGGTGGCAGAATACCCATGTTGGCACCCATAGGCTGGAAATCTTTGTTAGGTGTTGTGATATAGTTCAGCAGCGCACCACAGATAGTAGTCAGCTGTGGAATTTCGGGCTGAACATCATTCAGTCTGCACCATACAAAATAGCCTGCCAGCAGACCGCACATACTGCTTTCTGTATAGCCTTCCATACCTGTTATCTGGCCTGCAAAGTATACGTTAGGATATTCTTTCAGGTTCAGCGTATTATTCAGCACAACAGGTGAGTTGATAAAGCTGTTTCTGTGCATTACACCGTAACGTACAAACTGTGCGTTTTCAAGACCTGGAATCATACCGAATACCCTTTTCTGTTCGCCGAATTTCAGGTTTGTCTGGAAACCTACCAGGTTGTACATTGTTTTTTCTTTATTTTCACATCTCAGCTGTACGTTTGCCCATGGACGATGGCCTGTACGTGGGTCACGCAGACCCACAGGGCGCATAGGGCCATAACGTAATGTATCTGCACCACGGCCTGCCATTACTTCTACCGGCATACAACCTTCGTATACTGTCAGGTCTTCTTCAAAGTTTTTCAGCGGAGCTCTTTCAGCATTAACCAATGCTTCATAGAAAGCTTCGTACTCTTCTTTGTTGAAAGGACAGTTCAGATAGTCATCGTCACCTTTGCCATAGCGGCTGGCTGCAAATACTTTTTCCATATCAATGCTGTCTGCCATTACGATAGGAGCAGCAGCATCGTAAAAAGACATACCCTGACCACACATGGATTTGATATTTTCATACAGGGCACCTTCTGTCAGCGGACCTGTAGCCACAATTGTCAGCTCATCGGTATTGATTTCTGTTATCTCTTCATAACAAATTGTAATATTTGGGTGATTTTTAACTTTTTGTGTAATAAGTTCACTGAAAACATCTCTGTCTACAGCCAGCGCACCACCTGCAGGTACTGCAGATTTTTCAGCATTTTCCAAAATAATGGAACCAAAGTGGCGCATTTCGTTTTTCAGCATGCCCTGACAAGAGTCTTCACGCATGCTTTTCAGACTGTTGGAACAAACCAGTTCAGCAAAATTTTCACTTTTATGGGCAGGTGAGTACTTCACAGGTTTCTGCTCGTACAGTGTTACCTTTACTCCTCTTTCTGCCAGAAAATGTGCAGCCTCGCAGCCTGCCAGGCCTGCACCGATAATTTTTATTTTCTTTTCCATAGCTTATTTATCCGTTTTTTTCTTTCTGCCTCTTGCCGCAGGTGCCGCAGGCGCAGCCTGTGAACAACCTTCTTTTATACAATGAGGCTGTGCGCCTTTGGCTGCTTTTTTAAACATTGTGCTGCCGCAGGATGGGCATGTTTTGTCTGTTGGTTCTTCCCATGACATAAAGCCACATTCTGTACCATTTTCACATGCGTAGAATGTTCTGCCGCGTTTACTTGTCAGAATCAGCATTCTGCCAGTGCATTTCGGGCAGGAGCCTTTGGCATATTTAACTATTTTCTTTGTATTTTTACATTCAGGGAAGCCACTGCAGGCCATGAATTTACCAAAGCGGCCGCTTTTTATAACCATAGGTTTACCGCACAGTTCACAGATTTCATCTGTCATTTCATCCGGTACTTTTACCTTCTGGCCTTCCATTTCTCTTTCAGCATTTTCCAGATCTTCCTGGAAAATATCGTAGAATTCCCTGATTACCTGAGTCCATTCTCTGTCGCCGGATTCAATTTTATCCAGACTGTCTTCCATACCGGCAGTAAATTTCACATTTACGATATTGTCAAACTGTGCTGCAAGCACGTCGTTTACTGCAATACCCAGAGCTGTAGGTACCAGTTTTTTCACATTTCTTTCCACGTAGCCACGTTCAATAATAGTGTGGATAATAGGCGCATAAGTAGATGGGCGGCCTATACCATTTTCTTCCAGAGCTTTGATAAGTGTAGCTTCTGTGTATTCTGATGGTGGCTGTGTGAATTTCTGTTCTGCCTCGATTTCTTTCAGCTTCAGTTTTGTATCGCTTTCCAGCGGAGGCAGTGCAGTTTCTTTTTCCTTCTTTTCATCTGTCTGTTCTTCGTACAGTGCTGTGAAACCATCAAACAGCACTGTGTAGCCTGCTGCTTTGTACAGATGTCTGTCTGCGTAGATATCTACGTTTACAGTTTCCTGTATGCAGTCGGCCATCTGGCTGGCCATGAAACGTTCCCAGATCAGTTTGTACAGTTTTGCCACGTCACCTGTCAGTGAATTATAAGCCACCCGTGGAGTGATATTCACGTTTGTAGGGCGGATAGCTTCATGAGCATCCTGGCTGTTTGCTTTTGATTTATAGGTACGTCGGTAGTTTGGTACATAGCTTTCACCATATTTTTCGCCGATGTAATTTTTTGCTGCAAAGTATGCTTCGTCAGAAATACGCAGGGAGTCTGTTCTCATATAAGTGATAAGACCCAGTGTACCGAAGCCTTCCACTTCCACACCTTCGTACAGTGTCTGTGCAGCACGCATGGTTCTCAGCGCTGTAAAGCCCAGTCTGCGGCTGGCTTCCTGTTGCAATGATGATGTGGTGAATGGTGGTGCTGGTACGCGTTTTCTTTCGCCTTTTGTAATTTTATCAATTACAAATTTAGCTTCTTCGCTTTCCTGTTTTATCTGCAGTGCCTGTGCTTCATTTTCCACAGTCACTTTCTTGCCGTCAGTACCATAGTATCTGGCTTTGAATTTTTTGGAAGAACCTGATGGTGTCAGTGTGGCATCAATATTCCAGTATTCCTGTGGAATAAACCGCTGGATTTCTCTGTGTCTGTCCACTATCAGTTTTACTGCTACAGACTGCACACGGCCTGCAGACAGACCACCTTTTACCTTTTTCCAAAGGAATGGTGACAGTTTGTAACCCACTATTCTGTCCAGTACTCGACGTGCCTGCTGTGCATCTATCAGGTCCATATCGATAGTACGTTTATTTGCCATACCATCAGCAATACCTTTTTTTGTGATTTCACCAAAAGTTACTCGGTTTTCCCGTGTGGTATCCAGTTTCAGAATATGGGCCAGATGCCATGAAATTGCTTCACCTTCACGGTCCGGGTCGGTTGCCAGATAAACCATATCGCTGCTGGCAGACAGTTCTTTCAGTTCTTTGATCAGTTTGCTTTTACCAGGAATATTTATATATCTTGGCTTGAAATTATTATCAAAATCAATAGCTATCTGGCCTTTAGGCAGGTCACGTATATGACCCATAGAGGCGATAACATTGTAATCTTCACCCAGATATTTTTTAATTGTTTTAGCCTTTGCAGGGCTTTCCACAATAACTAGTTTTGACATTTGCTTCTCCTTGTTTGCATATTTATGTGCAATAAATATGCACAATCTAGTTTATCTATAATCATTTCAGGCGGATATATTCACCCGAAGCTGTTTTTTCTATCAGTGAGTACATTTCCAGTTCTGTCAGTGATGCTTTCACTACGCCTGCAGGCAGGCCACAGGCCTTTGCCAGCTGTGCAGAAAACATTGCACCGTCCAGTGCATCCAGCACAGTCTTCGCACTGTCGCTCAGGTCATAATCCACAACGCTGACAGTTTCCTCTGTTATCTGTGGCACGTCTGTAGCACCCAGATACTCCATTATTGTCTTTCCGTCAGCTACAGCCATGGCCAGACCTTTTATCAGCAACCCGTTTGAACCCCGGTATGCCGGACTGAATATGCTCCCCGGTACTGTAAACACCGGTTTGTCGTACTCGATAGCTCTGTTCACTGTAGCCAGTGAACCGCTTTTATTTTTCGCCTGTACCACACATACTGCGTCAGCAGCTGCCGCAATCAGGCGGTTTCTCTGTATAAAGTTTGCACTGTAGTATCTGTAACCGCTGTGGTATTCGCTTACCACCAGATGTTCTTCTTCCAGTCTGTGCTGAAAGTCTGCATTTGCCCGTGGAAAATATTCATCCATAGGCACGCCTGTGAAGGCCACAGTTTTACCGCCTGCTTCCACGCAGGCTTTATGGGATATAGTGTCTATCCCCTGTGCCAGGCCACTGATAACCACGCCGCCCATTGCAGCTACATCTGCAGCTATTATGCGGCAGGCTTTTTCACCTTCGCCATTACACCGGCGGCTGCCTATTATGCCTACCGTACGCCGGGAGTTCAGCAGTTCGATCTCACCCTTGTAAAACAGCACCAGCGGTGCGTTTGCTATGCCCAGCAGTCTCTGTGGAAACCATGGGTCAGAGTAGTTTGTGCTTTCTATTCCCTGCAGGCTATGTTTTTCATAAACCTCTTCAGTATCAGACAATGATATGTTTCTGGCGTTTTCTACCTGTCTTTCAGTGAAAAAGCCGAAACCAGCCAGATTTTCCCTGTGAGTATAAAAGTCCCGTGGGGTATATCCACTGGCGGCTATCACGCCACCATTGTTACAGCAGGCTCCCATCACTACAGCGAACCATACATTGTATCTGCTCATTTACCTCTCAGCTCCCACATCAGTACTGCAGCGGAAACAGCTGCATTAAGTGATTCTATTCTGTCGCTCATAGGTATTTTCACCTTCACGCCACAGCTGTCTATCACCTGCTGACTCATGCCGTTGCCTTCATTGCCTATGTACAAGGCCAGTGGCAGTTTTACCGGTACTGTGCCCAGTTCACTTGCACCTTCCAGGCATGTGGCAACTGTTGTAAAACCTTTTTCATTGAGTGTACGGGTGAATTCCACCATATCGTCCACTTTATACACATTCAGTTTCACGCTGGCAGTCATGGATGTACGGATAACTTTACGTGAGTAAACATCTGCACACTTTTTACTTACTGCCACATTGTCATAGTCGAAAGCCAGAGCAGTTCTCATAATGGCGCCTATGTTTGTAGGGTCCTGTACATCTTCCAGCACCAGCAGTTTGTCAGCTGTGAAAACGCTATCTTCATCCTGCTGTTTCATTTCAAACAAAGCCCATACGCCGTCTTCTGTTTTGCCTTCATTCAGCTTTTCAGCTACAGCCGGTGAAACGATATATACGTTTTCACCTTCCAGACGATCTGCAATTCTGTCATATTCTTCCTGCAGACAGAACACACTGACCGCTTTGAAACCTGCGGACAAAATGTCCACCACCACTTTTGAAGTAGCGGCAAAAAACATATTGTTTTTTCTTCTTGCACCGGCATCATTTGCAATTTTCAGAGCATTTTTGATTTTCGGATTATCTTTACTTTCGATGTAATTAACCATAGATCCTACCTTTTTTCCTGCACCCGGCAAAACTTTTTAAGTGTAAAAAACTTTGCCCGAAACAGTATCTTTACTGTAAACTATTCGCCTTATATATAAGAATTAAGTACAATATATAGCACCGTATATCCTTCTGATATACGGCAAAACACGCCAAAAGCCCCTTTGAAAAAAGGGGTTTTAAACGCGAATTACGCCCTGACACTACTGTGCCAAGGCGTGATTAACTATATATTACAGAGCTTTTTTAGCTACTTCAACCAGAGAAGCGAATGCTGCTGCATCGTTGATAGCCATTTCGGAAAGCATTTTTCTGTTCAGAGTGATGTCTGCTTTTTTCAGACCGTTCATGAATGTGGAGTAGTTCATGCCGTGCATTTTAACTGCAGCGGAAATTCTTGTGATCCACAGTCTTCTGAAGTCTCTCTTTTTCTGTTTACGGCCAACGAAAGCATAGTTACCGCTTTTCATAACCTGCTGTTTAGCCATTTTGAAATGTTTGGATTTAGCACCGTAGTAGCCTTTAGCCATTTTCAGTGTTTTATTTCTTCTTTTGCGAGTCATCATCGCGCCTTTAATACGAGCCATTTATGTTATCTCCTTCTAAATATCAATCTTTTGTGCTTAAGAAATTAAGCGTAAGGCAGCAGTTTTTTGATTGTTGCTGTGTTTGTTTTGTCTGTGTAGCCACCTTTTCTCAGGTTTCTCTTTCTTTTTGTTGACATTTTTGTCAGGATGTGGCTTCTGAAAGCTTTACCTCTTTTGATTTTACCGTTTTTTGTCAGCTTAAATCTTTTTTTAGCGCCTGTGTGTGTTTTAATTTTGTACTTCATGGAAAAAATCCTCCTGTTTATTTTTTTGGTGCCGGGGCAATAACCATTTGCATGCTTCTGCCTTCAAGCTTTGCCTGTTTTTCAATAACTCCGCCTTCAATAGCTTCACCGAAACGTTCCATAACGTCCAGACCTGCTTTTGAATGGGCCATTTCACGGCCGCGGAAACGGATGCTTGCTTTTACTTTATCACCGTTTTTAAGGAACTTGTTTGCCTGATTTACTTTAGTGTTAAAGTCATTTGTATCAATGTTCAGTGACAGACGAACTTCCTTTGTTTCCACAACCTTCTGGTTTTTTCTGTTTTCCTTTTCCTTTTTAGCCTGTTCAAAGCGGTACTTGCCATAGTCCATAATGCGGCAAACTGGTGGGTTTGCTGTTGGGGCAATTTTTACCAGGTCAAGGTTTGCATCTTCAGCCATTTTCAGTGCCTGTGCACCGGACATTACGCCCATCTGGCTACCGTCAGCTGCGATTACGCGGACTTCCTTGTCTCTGATTTCTTCATTGATTTCAAGTTCTTTTTTAGTACTAATGATAAAGCACCTCCATTTTGTTTTAAGCAAATTAAAAAAGCACGAACATACAAGCCCGTGCCAAATAAACATAGTAAAACGCAGGTTACCCCTGCCGTTACTTTGAATATTGACCCGCCCGCTGATGCGCAGGAACAAGGTGAGCTGTATAGTTGCTACTTTATTGCTTTAATAATTATATCACCCAAAAGGGCAGTTGTCAACAGTATTTTTCCTTTATTTTACAGGAAAAACTCCGTTTTTTCACATTTATTAAAATACCACAAAAACCGCAGTTGTTCAACAATATTTTTGGTGATTAAGTTGGAAAATATTGCTAAAACTATTGTTAAACCACCATTACGGAGATAGTTTTTATGAAAAAATCCGACATGAGCATCATTGCAGGGCTGATTATAGCACTGGTAATTACATTTTTCACAGACACCAATACACACGCCGCCAACATACGTCAGCAGACACTTCGCCTGCACATAATAGCTGATGACAACAGCCGGCAGGCACAGGATATAAAGATGATGGTAAAAAATTCTATTGCTGGCTTATGTAGCGAAATTTATTGCGATGCACAGAATTACGATGACGCAATAAGGATTACCAAAGAAAATCTTATTCAAATAGAAAATACTGTAAACAGCATCCTGAAATCAGCAGGAGCAGGCTACACTGCCATATGCAGCATAGAAAGCTTTTATTTTGACACTACATCTTATACCGGTTTCACTCTGCCTCAGGGCGAATATACCGCCCTGACCATACGCCTGGGCCGTGCCCGGGGGCATAACTGGTGGTGTGTCATGTACCCTGCACTATGTCTTTCTGCCGCCGCAGAGTACGACAGCCGGGAATCAAGCGCATTTATTACCACTCCAAAATTCCGGATACGCTTCAAAACAGTGGAAATATGGGAAGATATCAAAACCCACTTCATCAAATCTCCACCAGCTTATGAAAACTATTGATATGCGGTACAGTTTAAAAAAATAACCCCGGAACACAAGTTCCGGGGTTATCGTCTTTATCTGAGGAATTCAAAGTGAGGACTATTTTCACTTTGCTAGTGAGTGTCTTTCAACGTCTATAATTATATACTATCGATAAAATATTATCAATATACGCATTCAACGAACATGGATATAATTTTGACAATCTTTTTGTCACTGTTATACAAAGTGCTGTTTTCCCAGTAAAATAAACAAAAAACCTGCCTTTTAAGGGCAGGTCTTTTGCAAGAGAAAAAGTATATGAGGAAATGCAAGAACACAACGCCAGCCTCTGCGTCATATTCTTTAATGATATTATACCCATAAGATTATTAAAAACTTGTCAAAAAAGGGCGAAAGATTTATGAAATTTTATTTAGTATAATCCCACAAATATAGTAATATTTTTTAGCAATTTGCAAAAAATTCATATTTGTATCTTGAAAACTTTTATATAAGTTGCTATAATTAGTGCAAGATAATCAATAAGTGTAGATTATCGGTCCTTAATAAAGGAGGCATCAGTATGAAAGTTACAACTATAGGCAGAAAAGTTTCACTCAAGGACAATTTCTTAAACCGCGTGGAAGACAGACTGGGCAAACTGGACAAGTTCTTCACTGATAATGCCGAAGCTACTGTAACTGTAACAGTGGAAAAGAAATGGCAGACAGTTGAAGTAGCCATCAAAGACAGAAAATTACAGTTCCGCAGTGAAAAGAGCGCAGACAGCATGGAACTGGCGCTGGAAGATGCCGTAGACAATCTGGAAAGCCAGATTGTTAAAAACAAGGAAAAAATCCACAGAAAATTCAATGGTTATGCATACTTTGATGACCTGCCAGTGGTAGAAGGCGAAGAAGAAGACGATTACGAAGTAGTTCGCAAAAAAGTATTTGCACTCCAGCCACAGTCAGTGGATGACGCTATCCTGGAAATGAATATGATGGGTCACACATTCTTTATGTTTAAAGATATTGTGACAGAAGAAATAAATGTGGTTTATAAACGTAAAGACGGCAATTATGGCCTGCTTATTCCAGAATAAAACCACCTCCCTATCGACCATCTCCTCTCTCTATAACAATTCAGAAGGCAGGGCCTTAAAGTCCTGCTTTTTGAATGGCATATTAATCCCCCTTTTTACTATGAATAAAAAAAGACAAGGCTCTGAGCCTTGTCTTTTTTATTTGACTTTATCAGATTTTTGCCAGCATGTCGTCCACTGTAGGCATATCCATAATGGATTTTGCATAGTGAGCTTCTTTTACTGTCAGGTCTGCATCCACATAGAAAAATGCAGGCAGCTGTTCTTCAACACCTTCGTAATCACCATGTACGAAACCTGCTGCTGCGGCTTTTGCACCTTTTGCCTGCAGCGCTTCCAGACCATCACCCAGCAGTTCCATTTTATCTTTTGCTGCATTGATTTCCAGTGTTTTGTAGATTTCCTGTGCTTCGTCACAAATCAGGTGGAATGGCAGTGTACCGCCATCCAGGTCGCGCTGAACAATTTCAGGATTGGACTGCATTACTACTACAATATTTGTGCCTTTTTCAGCAAATTCATTGTGTCTTACTGTCAGCATGTGCACATCATAACGGCATACTGTACAGCCGATATAACGCAGAACAACAAACATAGTTGGTTTGCCATCAACGATTTTTTCGATTGTCAGACCATTTTCAAATGCTGTATTTACTGTAAAATTAGGGAATTTATCACCTTTAACAAGTCTTGCCATAGGTAGGTACCTCCATTGGTTTCAATATTACAAAAAGGCAGAGGGCGGTTGCCCTCCGCCTCATAAAGTACGGCCAGATTAGAAATATTTTTCCAGCACTTCGCCAGCCATAGGCATATCGCCCAGGTTTCTTGCGTAGTGAGCTTCCAGTACGTTCATTTCGCCGTCAACTGCAAAGAATGCAGGCAGCTGTTCTTCGTTACCTTCGTAGTCGCCGTGTTCGTAGCCGTTTTCCTGCATACCAGCAACTTTCAGAGCCATTCTTTCAGCTTCTTTTTCTGTCATATTCTGCATGTCTTCCATGTTCCAGTTGCCGATTTCCAGTTCTTTGTACAGGGATTCTGTTGGGTCGCATACCAGGTGGAATGGCAGTGTCTGGCCGTTCATATCGCGGAGAACGATTTCAGGTTTGGACTGCATTACAACAACGATGTTTGCGCCTTTTTCTACAAACTGTGGATGTGCTACTGACAGGAAGTGAACGTCCATTCTGCATGGTGGGCAGCCGATGTATCTCTGGAACCAGAAGAATGTTGGTTTACCGTCAACCAGCTGTTCAAATGTAACGTCTTTTACGATTTCTGTGCCATAAACTGAATCCAGTTTAAAGTTAGGCATTTTCATGCCTTTTTCCAATTTTGCCATAGGTGTAATCTCCTTCTATGTAAAAAATTTTAAAACAAATTAAAGTTTTGCCAGCATTTCGTCTACGCCAGGCATATCAACCAGATTTTTAGCATAGTGGCTGAATTCGATTTCGCCTTTTTCATCAACCAGTACCATTGCTGGCAGCTGCTGTTCATTACCTTCGTATTCGCCATGTTCAAAACCAAATTTTTTAGCCGCATTCATTTTCTTAACAGCTGACATCAGTCCGCCGCCGATAAGTTTCAGCATGCTTTTTGCTGGTTCAATCTCGAACTGTTTGTATACTGCCTGTGAAGGATCACATGCGATTTCGTATGGGAATGTACCCAGTGGTGCTTCTTCTTTTACCAGATTAGGGTCAGACTGCAGCACTACCATCAGCTGTGCGCCTTTTTCTTCGAATTCTTTCATTCTCTGTGCGTAGATATGCAGGTCCAGTCTGCACACTGTACAACCGAAGTAACGCAGGAAAACTACGTATGTTTTCTTGCCCTGTGCGTATTCAGAAAACTTCTTTTCACCTTCAGCATATGGGCTGAGGTATGTAAAGTCAGGCATTTTTGCGCCTTTTACCAGTTTCATATGATATTCCTCCTCATTATTGCACAATATATAAAAATAGTATAATATATTTATTAAAAAATAGTTGTGACCGCGTCACATTTTCCTGATTTTATAATAACATTTATACCGCCATATTACAACGGAATTTACGTGAATAAAGGAGAAATTTATGGACTTTGATATGACTATTGTAAATACTACCATGGAAAATCTGAAAAAAAGACAGTTTGACCCTCATTTTGTAGCCACAAAAGAGGAAGTTCTGCCGCTTCTGGAAACCATGGTTCCTGCTGGCTGCACAGTAGCAAACGGCGGCTCAGTTACATTGGGACAGACAGGCGTCATTGACTGGCTGAAAAACGGAGACTTCAACTACCTCGCCCCTGCACCTGATTCAACCGCCGAAGAGAAAAAAGCAATGATGAGGAAACGTTTCTTTGCCGATGTTTTTCTTCTGTCTGCCAACGCCATTATTTCCGATGGCAGAATCGTAAACGAAGACGGTGCCTCTACCCGTGTAGCCCCTATGATTTACGGACCTGACAAGGTAATTATTGTGGCAGGTGTAAACAAAATTGTACAGACCATGGGTCAGGCCAATGCGAGAATAAAATACGTGGCACCTATAAACTGTAAAAAAATCGGTTTTGAAACGCCATGTACAGAAGACGGCAAATGCCATGACTGTTTCCATCATCAGCGCAGCTGCTGTACATCTGCCGTACTGAACTTTTCCCGTATCCCGGACAGAATAACAGTTATCCTTGTAGGTGAAGAACTGGGCGTATAAACAAAAAAAGACACGGTATTCCGTGTCTTTTTATTATTTCATCAATTCTGTCAGGTGATCGCGTACCCGCTGCAGTTCAGAGGCTGTAAACCAGCTGTTATTCTCTGTCTGCGTGGCCAGATATTCCAGCATACAAACTACGCTTTCATCATACATTCTGTAACCCATACGGTTTATATTGGCCACGTATTTATCCATGGTTTCCAGTGTCCTGTCCATGGCAGAATACACCCTGCCGCCTTTCATTGCCGGATTTTCATTTTTATATTTCCAGGCCAGCTGCAGGATAATGTCAGCATACTCTTTATCTACATGCTTTTTCATATCAGTAAATCTGTGTTTTATCGGTACCTACCTGAATATATTTGTACGCTACAGGGATAACAGTAGCCACAAATGCCAGCAGTGCACCCACAAACACTGGTTTTTTGGCTTTTTTATGTATCAGCACACCTGTCATCATGCCAAGTGCAAACAGGCAGAATCTAACCAGAAGCCAATCTTTCCAGTCGCTACGCCATAAATATTTCTTTTCTGTCTGAAGAAACCAATTCATAAATATCCCCTTTCGTAATGTGGTATCAAAAACCACATCCGCTTGTGTTCATTATTATATAATATTCTACACTATTTTTCGTCCTTTGTAAACCTTATAGTTGTAAGTTTTACCAACTTGTATAATTACTTTTTTTATGTTAAAATAAACTGATTAAATATGTGATTTATTTAAATTATAAAAATATATAAAGGAGCAAAGTAATGGAAAACACAAATCTTGTACCAGAAATGCAGGAAGAAAACCTTAGCGAACAGATGCAGGTTCGCCGCGGTAAACTGAAAGCACTGCAGGAAAAAGGTCAGGACCCATACACAAAAACAAAGTATGATGTAACTGATTACGCAAAAGATGTTGTAGATAACTACAACGATGAAGACGAAGACCATGGCACAGCAAGCCTGGCAGGTCGTATTATGTCCAAGCGTATCATGGGTAAAGCCGCATTTATGGACCTGAGAGACCATTCCGGCAAAATCCAGCTCTACCTTAACCAGAAAATTCTGGGTGAAGAATTCTACAAAGAAGTTTGCACATGGGACATCGGTGATATTGCTGGTGTTAAAGGTGAAATTTTTAAAACAAAACACGGCGAAATTTCTATCAGAGTTCAGGAAATCGAACTGCTGTCCAAATCCCTGATTCCACTGCCAGAAAAATGGCATGGTCTGACAGACACAGAAATGCGTTACCGTCAGAGATACGTAGACCTTATCGTTAACCCTGACGTTAAAGATACATTCGTAAAACGCAGCCTCATTCTGCGCGAAATCCGTCATTATCTGGATTCCAAAGGCTTTATCGAAGTAGATACACCTATCCTGACACCATTCGAAATCGGTGCATCTGCACGTCCATTCATCACACACCACAACACACTGGACATGGACATGGTTCTGCGTATTGAAACAGAACTCTACCTGAAACGTCTTATCGTTGGCGGTTTTGATAAAGTTTACGAAGTAGGCCGTATCTTCCGTAACGAAGGCATGGATACAAAACACAACCCTGAATTCACTTCTATCGAACTGTACCAGGCATACGCAAACTACTACGACATCATGGATCTTGTAGAAGAAATGATGAAACAGGTAGCTATGAACGTTTGTGGCACACTGGAAGTACCATACCAGGGCAAAATCATCAACCTGGGCAACTGGGAAAGAATGACAATGGTTGAAGCTGTTAAAAAATACAGCGGCGTAGACTTCAACGAAATCAAATCCGATGAAGAAGCTATCGCTATCTCCAAAGAACATCACATTGACCTGCCTGAAGTCCCATCCAAAGGCGCTATTCTGGCAGAATTCTTCGATGCTTATGTAGAAGAAAACCTGATTCAGCCTACATTCATCTACGACTATCCAGTAGAAATCAGCCCACTGGCAAAACGCAAACCAGAAGACCCAGCATACACAGAACGTTTCGAATACTTCATCAATGCTATGGAATTCGGTAATGCTTTCAGCGAACTGAACGACCCAATCGACCAGAAAGGCCGTTTTGAAAGACAGGTTGCAGAAAGAAAAGAACTGGAACCAAACTCCAAAGCACAGGTTGACTACGACTATGTAACAGCTCTGGAATACGGTCTGGCACCTACAGGCGGTCTGGGCTTCGGCTTTGACAGACTGGTTATGCTGCTGACAGACTCTGCATCCATCCGCGATGTACTGCTGTTCCCAACTATGAAACCTGAAAAATAATTGGTGAATTAAAAGTATATGTTTAAGCTGTAATTTACAGCAAATATACAACATTTTTAATGGCAAAAGTATAGTGTAATTTACGAATTACGACCATCTTACGACCAATTACCCAAGAACACACCTATAAAATTATTAAACGACGAGTAAAAATTACTCGTCGTTTTCTTTTACAAAAATTGCAGGGTTCACAGTATCCCTATTTCTTTGTTTTCCTGTTGACAAACTAATTGATTTTTACAGTCTTTGTTATATAATTAAAATATAAATATTTTATGGAGATTATTATGGGACTGTTTTCAAGTAAGCCAAAGATGCAGACAATTACACAGCGAGGTGGCAAAACCTTTGAGTATATGGAATTTGTAAAAGGCTATCCTCTGCCAGACGATGTGAAAATATTGGAAAATATGGTGAGCCATTACGGTTTTCATTCCTGCATCAGCCCGACAAAAGCCGATATAAGAGAGGGGTATATCAGCATAGCGGATTACAACGATATACTGGTAAAATATTATCAGCTTGGTGGAGACATGGATAAAGGAATGTTCCATGAAATCCTGCAAGTATCCCGCCTAATCATAAATAACGGGGTGCGCCCGTTTCCGTACGCAAGCGACTCATCACCTCTTAACCCTGAATTGATGAATAACAGGGCCCTGGGCACACAGATGTACAATGAAGTAATGGAACATTTTATGAATGAGTCTTTTGACAGGCGGCCACAGAAAAAACTGTCCCTTATCTGTGATTATCTCACCCAATATCCTGACAGATTTGACTACATTACCGGCATTTTGAAGAAAAATGCATACGAAGAAATAACAACAGGCAAAAAATGTGATGATTTTTATCCATGGAGCCTGTCTACCACAGCGGTGCTGGAATATCTGGAACATGACTGGCCTGCTTTTTATGAGGCTGAATTCGGCTATCTGCCGGAAGGCGCACCGGAAACTGTAAGCGGCATTCTGA
>JAFYPL010000002.1 GCA_017547525.1 Oscillospiraceae bacterium | reverse complement strand
TTTGAACCTTTTTGTGTGTTTTGCTATCCCTTTTGTGACAGCTTGATTATTATACTACCTCCCTATCCTTTTGTCAACTACTTTTTCTGTATTTTTTTACTCCTTTCTTCTTTTTCCTACTTTTTTACCCTTTTATACAAACAGGGTGGCTTCGCCACCCCTTCCTTTTGTGTAGTTTTATCAGATATCCATGTCGAATACTGTGTTATCTTTATCGATGAGGCCTACCTTTGTCTGGCAACCCATCTTTTTCAGCAGAGCATCCAGTTCTTCACGGGCAGCCATAATTGCATCCAGATTATCTTTGAAGCCGTCCAGAATGTACAGCAGTTCATTTGTTTCTTCACCTATTTTTCCTTCTTCGCTCTGTCTCCAGATCCAGCGGCGTGTGCGAACTTTTGTGCCTGTAGCATAAACCACTTCATCCAGGTCCACAGGTTCTCTTTCTTCTGCACCGAAAGGCAGGAATGTATCTTCTGCTGTAGCGGTACGCACGCAGAATTCACCATCCATTGTATTCAGATCATGTGCGCCTACAGGCAGATAGTATTTCAGTGAAATAGCATTACCCAGGTCAACTACCGCATTGATGTGTGGCATACCTTTTTTCTTTGCAATACGTGTCAGCAGTGCTTCAATACTGCTCATAAACTTATTAGGGTTAATACCCATCGCATTGAAAGCGTTACGGTATGGCTGCAGTTCTTTTTCCTGTTTTACAACTTTGCCTTCAAAATGTGCTTCACAGCTGGCAATGCTTTCATCCAGCATAGCATCGATAAAATCATAATTTTTGCTGTTGTCAACGCCCTTTACGCTGATAAGGCCAAAACAAACATCTGGCATTTTTTCAAATACTTTTTCTGTTACATAGAAATTCATATTCTCTCTCCTTTTCGATTACCGTATATTACGTTCAACCGGTAATTCTCTATATATAATGTATTATATATATAACAGAATACTATTTCAAGTTTTTATTGAATCTATTACGCCTGCCAGCGCCTCCAGCTGTCTGCCGGTGTACCCGATAATGTAAACTTTCTGATGAGGATAAACTATCTTCATTATTCCGGGCAATCCCGCCCCAAGTAAAACCACCTGAAACCAACATATATTTCCAGCCACTATAACAGTTTTCCTTTTTATCAGATTTCCGGATTTTTTAATAATGCACCCACCCTGTCGGTAAACCATCAGGCCGGAAAAATAAAACTGTACCCACACTCCGGCCACCGCTATCACACCAATCACCATGGTATCTGACAGGTAAAACACCCGTGCTGCCACAGCTGCCAGCCACAGCAAAGCAGTTAACATTCTTATATAAGGTAAAACTTTCACCGATACACCCCTGTTCAGTTTTAACTTTTTCCATAAATAATATACATAAATACTACATATAGTATAAATATTAGTAATTATAATTTTTAGTAAACTGATTACAGGTGTAAACTAAAAAACAGGGCAGATAAACTGCCCTGTTTCGGTTATTCGGTTTAGGTTACTAAAGATTATTTAACTTTAGCGATTTTTTCCAGACCACCCATGTATGGACGGAGAACTTCTGGAATGTAAACAGAACCATCAGCCTGCAGGTGGTTTTCCATAAATGCGATGAGCATACGTGGAGGAGCAACTACAGTGTTGTTCAGTGTGTAAGCCAGCTGTGTTTTGCCTGTTTCTTCGTCTTTGTATTTGATGTTCAGACGACGAGCCTGTGCGTCACCCAGTGTGGAGCAAGAACATACTTCGAAGTATTTCTTCTGACGTGGGCTCCATGCTTCGATATCACAGGATTTAACTTTCAGGTCTGCCAGGTCACCAGAGCAGCATTCCAGCTGACGTACTGGGATTTCCAGGCTGCGGAACAGTTCTACAGAGTACTGCCACATTTTGTTGTACCATTCCATATGATCTTCTGGTTTACAGATAACGATCATTTCCTGTTTTTCGAACTGGTGTACACGGTAGATACCACGTTCTTCAATACCATGTGAACCTTTTTCTTTACGGAAACATGGGCTGTAAGAAGTGAGTGTCAGAGGCAGTTTAGCACCGTCGATTGTCTGGTCGATGAAACGGCCGATCATTGTATGTTCGGATGTACCGATGAGGTAAAGGTCTTCACCTTCAATTTTGTACATCATAGCTTCCATTTCTGGGAAGGACATAACGCCTTTTACAACGTTACCATGCATCATGAAAGGAGGAATTACGTAAGTAAAGCCTTTGCCGATCATAAAGTCACGAGCGTAAGCCAGAACAGCTTCGTGCAGACGTGCTACATCACCCAGCAGGTAGTAGAAACCGGAACCTGCTACGCGGCCTGCGGATTCAAGGTCAACACCGCCCAGGCTGTCCAGGATGTCAGCGTGGTATGGGATTTCCCATTCTGGAACAACTGGTTCACCGAAGTGCTGTACATCAACGTTATGAGAATCGTCTGGACCGATTGGTACAGATGGGTCGATGATGTTTGGCAGTGTGTACATGATTGTCTGGATTCTTTCTTCCAGTTCTGCCTGTTTTGTTTCCAGTGCTGTCAGTTCTTCTTCATCAGCTTTAACTGCTGCCATGTTTGCATCAATTTTAGCCTGAATTTCAGCTTTTTCTTCTTCTGTTGCAGCTTTTTTCAGTGCACCGAAGAGTGGGCCGTTTTCTTTGGACAGTTTGTTTCTTTCTGCGCGCAGAGCATCTCTTTTACCCTGGATGTCACGACGTGCAGTATCCAGTTCGATAACTTCGTCAACCAGTGGAAGTTTTTCATCCTGGAATTTCTTTTTGATGTTTTCTTTTACGATTTCTGGATTTTCGCGGACAAATCTAATGTCTAACATGATAAACTCCTTTTATTTCTTTTCAAGCAAATTAGCCAGTTCCATCAGCTGTTCCTGACTATTGAATGTAATGTTGAGTGACCCTTTGCCATCTTTGTATGTGATTTTTACAGGTGTACCATGCATCTGACACAGCGCAATCTCTGTTTCTTTCACTATTGAAGGCACATCAGGGGTCTTTGGCTGTTTCGGAGCCTTCATCATCTGTTTGGCCAGCAGTTCACACTGTCTTACTGACAGCTGTTTTTCTGCTGTCTGCACAGCCAGCTCCATCTGTTTTGTTTCGTCCTGGACTGAAAGAATAACTTTCGCATGTCCCAGACTGATTTTATTTTCTTTCACCATCTGCAGTATAGCCTGTGGTAAATTGAGTATACGCAGACTATTTGCAATAGACGAACGCGGAATAGACAGCTTTTTGCTGATTTCATCCTGTGTCAGATTAAAACTTTCCATCAGGCTTTTGTAGCCAAGAGCTACTTCCACCGGATCCAGATCTTCTCTCTGCAGGTTTTCTATCAATGCTATTTCTTTTGCGCTCTGGGTGGAAACATCCTTAACTATGGCAGGTATTTCCTTGAGACCAGCCATTCTGGCGGCACGGAAACGTCTTTCCCCTGCTATAATCGTATATCGGCCGATGCCGTTTGGCATCAGCACTATTGGCTGCAGCACGCCGTGTTCGAGAATGGACCGGCTAAGCTGCTCAAGACTTTCAGCTTCGAAAGTCTTTCGAGGTTGATACGGGTCAACATCTATGTCCGATAATTTTACAGTGGATGCCGAGGCATCCGAGATCTGTTGCTCGCTGGATAAAAACAACGAGTCTAATCCTCTCCCTAAACCGGTATTTTTCTTCGCCATGGGCATCTTCCTTTCTATCAGATTTTGTACATACACATTTGTATTACCTGAAAATACAGTATAGAAAATTCCTGTACCACTCTATCATACTACTTTATATAAAATAACTCAAGGGTTTTGTTATTTTTTTATTTACTTTTGTATATTATTACCTTTTTATAGCCATTTAATATATCTATTGTGTTATATATATTCTTTAAATCCTGATTTAAAATCCAGTATAAACTTTGGTTTCAGGCTCTATATATAATGTAAT
>JAFYPL010000035.1 GCA_017547525.1 Oscillospiraceae bacterium | reverse complement strand
TGGGTCACCAACGATCATAACGTAACTGATAACGCCGTCGCCGTCGATATCGCCCTGGTCAGCGAGTTCCAGAACGATTTCGCCCTGGTATGTACCGGACTGACGAGCGTCTGCACCAACGTAGCAAACTGTTGGGTTGTCCAGGATGCCTTCGTATGCTTCTACCATTGGAACGCCGTTAGCATCGTATTTCAGTGGTTCACGGTTGATCAGAACCAGTGGAATGTCTGCTGCTACAACTTCGTCAATGATTGTTTCTGCAGAAGATGTCTGAACCAGGTTGCAGATGATGAGGTCCATACCCTGTGTGATGAAGTTACGGATCTGGTCTGTCTGTGTAGCCATGTCATTTTTGGAGTCAACCAGTGTTACTTCGTATTTAACAGTGTCTGTGTTTTTGGATTCGAAGTAAGTTTTCAGTTCTTCACGATAAAGTGTCATGAAGTTATCGTCGAACTGGTAGATAGCAACGCCAACTTTGTAAGTAGTTACGTCAGCTGTTTCGCCGCCTGTTTCGCCGCCGCCACATGCAACCAGTGACAGAGCCATTACTGCGGACAGAATGAATGTGAGTAATTTTTTCATTTTTGGATAATCCTTTCTTTTTTAGTGGGTTAATTGCATGCAAATATGTACACAATTCGTACCCTATCTTGTTTATAATAATATCATCCATATTCATCTATGTCAACTTTAATATTTGTACAATATTATATATTTTTGCATCATTTTTTTGCTTTATTGTTTACTTTATACAAAATTTATAACTTTACTTCGTCCCCTAAACAACTTTTTGTGCACAGTGCAGTAATTTTACAGTTATAGATATATCATCATATCTGTTTTTTAATATTTTTCTCAAAATTCTTAATATTTATATATATTTTAAGTTCATAACTTAATATTTTTAACAATTTCACTGAAATAATATTATATACAAAACTCACAACCGGAGAAAGAAGATTGACTATTTTTTAACCAATTTTGACAATAAAATAACATGTACTTTTGGCTCATTCTCTGACAAAAAATTAACACAAAACTAAAAACAACCGTAATAAAATTACGGTTGTTTTCTGCTTTTTTGTATATTACCTGTTGATTCTTGACACGCCTGAATTCATAAAAGTTTCGATTTCTTTTACACTGAACAGGTTGGCATCACCGTGAATTGTGTGTTTCAGAACGGACGCACAACAGCCGAATTCCAGTGCTTCCTGTGGGTCTTTTTCTGTAAGCAGGCCATAGATAAGACCGGAAATGTACGCATCTCCACCGCCTACACGGTCAACTATATCGTCAATATGGTATGTTTTTGATACATACAGCTTGTCTGTGTACAGGTAACCTGTCAGGTCATTTACAGATGTGGATATAATCTGTCTGCGGGTTGATGTCATACATCTGATGTCAGGATACATTTCTTTCATCTGTCTGTACAAATCTTCCAGTATATCTTCAAATGCTTCCCCACTGCCGGTAAGGCCAAGGAAATTCTGTGCATCCAGATAACCTGCTGACAGTATATCTACATATGGCAGGATTTCCTTGAAAGCTTTGCCCGCCTGTTCAACAGTCCACAGTTTTGCACGGTAGTTGTTATCATATATTGTGGTAATGCCTTTTGCTCTGCAATATTTCAGCATTTCCACTACAGCATTTTTCAGGTTTTCATTAAGGGCCGCTGTAATACCGCTCACCACAAATACATCCACACCATTGAACAATGTATCCAGTTCAACATCATCCAGTGTAAAAGATGTCATAGCACTGTAAGCGCGGTCATAGATTACCTGACTGGTTCTGTTACCGCTGCCACCTTCCAGAAAGTATGCACCCATACGCATATTGTTGCGCAGTATCGGTGAAGTATCTACGCCGAATTTACGCACAAAAGCGATAACAGCATCACCTATGGCATTATCCGGCAGTTTTGTCAGCATTTTTGTATCAAAACCAAACTGTGCCAGAGAAACTGCTATATTGGTTTCACTGCCGCCTACATGTACAGCAAAATCCAGATCAGCAAAACGATGACCTTTGGAAGTAGAATAACGGAGAAGTGTTTCCCCCATGCATAATACTTTCATTATCTTACCTCTTTTGTTTTTGCTACATACTGGCTGGCAACTTCAGTAATTTCGTCGAATTTACCCTGTGCGCCCAGTTTATTCAGTTCACCGCCTACACCGACAGCATCAACGCCTGCTTTAAACCACTGATCAAGGTTGTTCAGGTTTACACCACCTGTAACCATAAGGCTTACCTGTGGCAGTGGTGATTTTACTGCACCGATATAACCAGGACCAAATGCTGAACCTGGGAACAGTTTTACTATTTCGCTGCCTGCTTCCATAGCCGTAACAATTTCTTTGATTGTCATACAACCTGGCAGATATGGCACACCATAGCGGTTGCAGAGTACAGCAGTTTCTTTATCAAAAGATGGAGAAACTATGTATTTTGCACCGGCCAGAATAGCCATTCTTGCTGTAGGAGCATCAAGAACTGTACCAGCACCAATAAGCACCTGTTTGTTGTCCTTGTACATTTCTGTAAGCTCTTTGATAATATCTGATGCAGCCGCATTTGTGTATGCCATTTCAATAGCTGTCAGGCCGCCTGCGATACAAGCTTTGGAAATATTAACGCCTTCTTCAAAGCTTTCGCCACGGATAACCGCTACTACGCCCTGATTTTTCAGCTCCATAATTACTTCTGATTTTTTCATTGTAAACTTCTCCTGTTTATCAGAATCCGAAATATCTCATTGTATTGTTATAAGAAATACCTTCTATAATTTTCTGCAGTATTTTTTCGTCTGCAGGATATTCGCCATTTTCTACCCATGTACCCACCAGATTACACAGAATACGGCGGAAATATTCATGACGTGTGTATGAAAGGAAACTGCGGCTGTCTGTAAGCATACCGATAAAGTTGCCCAGCAGACCAAGGTTTGCCAGCGAAATCATCTGGTCAGTCATACCTTTTTTATTGTCATTGAACCACCATGCACTGCCGTGCTGTATTTTACCAGCACAGGAAGAATCCTGGAATGCACCCATGATAGTGCCGATAGCGGCATTGTCATTAGGATTAAGTGAATAAAGCACTGTTTTTGGCAGTTTGTCTTTTTCAGCCAGTGCATTGAGGAACTGGGCCATCTGGCCCACAGGTACATTATCATTGATACTGTCTATACCTGCGTCAGGACCAAGGGCCGCAAATATTTTTTTATTCAGGTCGCGGCGCACACCGAAGTGCATTTGCATTACCCAGCCTTTTTCATGGTATTTTTCAGCCATAAACAGCAGCATGTATGTTTTGAATTTCAGTGCTTCTTCTTTTGTCACTTCTTCACCGGCAAGGCGTTTTTTCAGTATTGCGCCTGCTTCTTTTTTATCTGCAGGTGAGTACATAACAAAATCCAGACCATGGTCGGAAACCACACAGCCACGCTGATGGAAATATTCTATTCTGTCTGTAACTATATTCTGCAGGCAGTTGATACAATGCAGTTCCATACCTGCCGCCTGTGAAAGTTTTGCCAGATATTCCAGATAGTCCGGTTTTTCAATATTCAGCAGTTTGTCAGGACGCCATGCAGGCAGTACTTTAACATCAAACGTTGTATCCTGTGCCAGTTTTTCGTGCCATTCCAGAGTGTCGGCAGGGTCATCTGTTGTGCACAGCACTGTAACGCCTGAATTTTTAATCAGGCCACGGGCTGTCATTTCAGGCTGTGCCAGTTTTTCGTTACAGATATTCCATACTGTTTCAGCTGTTTCACCAGAAAGATAACCTTCATAGCCAAAATAGCGCTGAAGTTCCAGATGACTCCAGTGATATAGCGGATTGCCTATTGCCATTTCCAGTGTTTCAGCCCATTTCTGGAACTTTTCGCGGTCTGTGGAATCACCTGTCACATATTTTTCCTCCACACCGTTGGAACGCATCTGACGCCATTTGTAGTGGTCAGCACCCAGCCATACCTGAGTAATATTGTCAAATTTTATATCTTCGTAAATTTCCTTTGGAGAAAGATGGCAGTGATAGTCTACTATAGGCATCTTTGCAGCATAATCGTGATAAAGATGCTTTGCCATATCATTTTCCAGAAGAAAATCTTTATCCATAAAAGGTTTCATAGAATACCTCTGTGATTATTTTTTTATTTTGTTCAGTTTTTCGTTGGCAGACAACAGAATTTCTTTAGTAAATACAGCGCCCATTGTGCCCATAACTGTGCTCATTCTCAGCACTGTGAAACCGCCCATCATATCAGCCATAGGGCCATTCATCATTGCAGTCATCTGACTCCGGCCTTCCTCACCTTTTGATTCCATTGCCTGTTTCATCATTTCAGCAAACACTGCAGATGCCTGTGGATTTTTGTTCAGGTCAGAAAGTTTATCGTTGATAGAATACATGCCTTCCACTTCAGTTACATCGAACCAGTTAAGAATAGCACCCTTTTCTTTCAGCAGATATGCTTCATTGAACTCGTCCACTTTTCTGATTTCACTGTAATCTGTGCAGTCACCCACCACAGCTTTCAGTTTTGTAACACCTTTGTTCGGCACATCAAAATAGAAGAAATGCACATCGCTGGTCTGTTTACCCAGAGAAACGTCATTTGCAAACAGCTCTACTTCCGGCTGGTTGGAATAAACAGTAACCTTTGTCACATCTTCCACTCTATCTACATAACGCTTACTGCAGATGTGTACAAATGGGTCATCAGACAGCCATGCTTTGTATGCATAGAATGAGTCTTTTTTGTATTTGCGGTCGATAGTGATCAGACCTTTGTGGTTCTGACCATTTTCACCGCCTTCATTACGGCCATCCGCACCAAAGTCAAACATATTCCACACGTGTGTTGCCCAGATATATTTTCTGGTAAACAGCTGTTTTATAAGTTCTTCATGGTAATATGCCTGATATTCTTCTGTGTAGTCCCCCTGTTTAGGGTCTGATGTATGCCAGTTAAGTGCTTCACAGCCGTATTCAGACATACCAATAGGTATATCCGGGTTAGCGGCATGGAATTTATCCATCCATGGGCCGTTCATTGATGTGTCGCCGCCATACCAGCCGAAGTAATGGTTGTATGCAACCACATCAGGAATTTTCACATATGGGTCATTCATATCTGTCATGGACACACATGCAATAGTGGTAAGGCGCGTAGGGTCCCATTCATGGCACAGGTCATTGAGGATAACGTGATTTTCCACCAAATCCGGTGTACTGCCCTGCATTGTGATTTCGTTTGAAAGCCCCCATACAACAATGGACGGATGATTGTAATTCTGTGCCAGCAGTTCTTTCATCTGTGTGATTGTATTTTCACGGGCTGTTGGCATATGTTTGGAAATATATGGGATTTCAGCCCAGATTACCAAACCTTTTTCATCGCACAGGTCATAGAAAAACTGGTCGTGCTGATAGTGAGCCAGACGGATAGTGTTGGCACCCATTTCACAGATGAGTTCTATATCTTCAATATGGTCTTCTTTTGAAAGTGCGTTACCTTTGCCCCATCTGTCCTGATGGCGTGATACACCGCGCAGTGGGTAGTATTCACCATTAAGGAGGAAACCTTCTTCCCGGTCAATACGGAATGTGCGGCAGCCGAACTTTGTTTTCACGCAATCCACTTCTGTATTACCACTCATAAGTTTTACTTCTGCTGTGTACAGATATGGGTCTTTTACGCCATGCCACAGATGCACATTGCTGATTGTTACATTTGTTTTTGTTTCGGTTACAGGCAGTGTTTTTTCTTCCACTACACAGCCACAGGCTTTTTTCACTGTGTAAACCAGTTTCATGTCATCCTGCGGATTTTTCACAAAAACTTCTATTTCCACATCTGCATTTTTATCTTCAATTTTTGGTGTTACTTTAATACCTGGACCACCATAAAATTCAAGATCGAAATGACTTTCATCTGTACAGATAATATTCACATCACGATACAGACCACCATAGAATGTAAAGTCTGCCAGCTGTGGATAAACGGTTTCATTGGCTGTGTTGTCCACAGCAATAACCACCAGCGGCTCTGACACCCGTTTAAACTGCCGTGTAACATCAGCACGCCATGTGGAGTAACCGCCATCATGGTGAGCAATATGCTCACCATTTACATACAGGTCTGCAGAAGAGTTTGCGCCCTGTATTTCTATAAAGTATTTATCTGCGGAAGGCAGAAATTCCGCCTTGTCCACAGTTTTTGCATATAAACAGGTACCACGGTAGTAGTCATTACCGCCGTCCATACCATCAATATCATTCCATGTGTGTGGAAGATTTACCCACACCCAGTTTTTGGGCAGGGCTTGTGGAAACTGCTTTGTTTCTTTTGAAAAAGCCCACTTGTCATTAAAACTTAATACTTTTCTCATATTGTACCCTCTTTTTATAGGTTACAGAAATAATTATACACCACTGTATGCTGCAAAACCGCCGTCTACAGGGATAACTACACCATCAACAAAGCCAGATGCTTCAGAGCTCATAAGGAACAGTGTAGCGCCGATAAGCTCTTCTGTTTCACCGAATCGGCCCATAGGTGTGCCTGCCAGGATTTTGCCTGTACGTGCAGTAGGTGTGCCGTCTTCATTCCACAACAGTTTTGCGTTCTGGGCTGTAGAGAAGAAGCCAGGAGCAATAGCATTACATCTGATACCTACGCGTGAAAAATGAACAGCCAGCCACTGTGTAAAGTTGGAGATAGCTGCTTTTGCACCGGAGTATGCAGGAATTTTAGTAAGAGGTGTGTAAGCATTCATACTGGAAATATTGATAATACTGCAACCTTCTTTACCAATCATATCTTTAGCAAATACCTGTGTAGGCAGAAGTGTACCTGTAAAGTTAAGGTTAAATACAAATTCAACACCAGCCTGGTCAAGGTCAAAGAATGTTTTCATATTATCAAGGTCTTCCGGATGGAAATATTCGTTGTCTGTAGTTGCACGTGGATTGTTTCCACCCGCACCATTAAGCAGAATATCACATGTACCAAAATCAGCCACAACTGCTTCGTGAGCGGCTTCAATAGATGCTTTCTGCAGTACGTTACATTCGTATGCTTTTGCAACACCACCTTCAGCTGTGATTTCATCAGCAAATTTCTGTGCGGCTTCTTTGTTAAGGTCCAGCAGGGCTACTTTTGCACCACACTGTGCAACAGCTTTTGCCAGAGTGGAACAGATAACACCGCCCGCACCTGTTATAACTACAACTTTATCGTTAAGATCAACTTTAAATGGTAATTTCATAATTATTTTTCCTCCAGTTTATCCAGCATATCCCATACACCCAGCATATACATAATACCCAGTGCCCTATCATACAGACCATAACCCGGGCGTACTGTGCCAGGACCTTCGCCCCACAGATGTCTGCCGTGGTCAGGACGGATATAACCTTTATAGCCACAGTCATGGTAAGCTTTCAGAATATCCAGAATACCTGTGTCACCATCACAGTCGCGATGGCTGGCTTCGGAGAAGTCACCGTTTTCAAAATGTTTTACATTGCGGATATGTGCAAATGCGATACGGTCGCAATGTTTGCGTACAATTTCTGCCACATTGTTTTCAGGGTTTGCGTTAAGACTACCGGAACACAGTGTAAGGCAGTTGTACGGATTATCCAGCATTTTCAGGAAACGGTCGATAGATGGTTCGTCCACCAGCAGTCTAGGCAGACCAAAGATATCCCATGGTGGATCATCCATGTGTATAGCCATTTTGATATCTGTTTCCTGACATACAGGCATAATTGCTTCGAGGAAATATTTCAGGTTTTCCCACAATTTTTCGTGGTCAACGCCTGCATAAAGTCTGAACAGTTCATCCAGTTTTGCCATTCTTTCAGGTTCCCAGCCAGGAAAAGACATATTGTATTTTTCTGTAAAATCCAGAATGTATTTTGCCATGGCATTATAGTCATCCTGAATCATATTTTTTTCATAGAACAGCGCTGTGGAGCCATCGCCTACTTCGTGGAACAGATTGGAGCGTGTCCAGTCAAATACAGGCATAAAGTTATAACAGATAACTTTAACACCAAATTCGCTGAGATTGCGTATAGTCTGTTTGTAGTTTTCGATGTACATATCTCGTGTAGGTAGGCCTATTTTGATATCATCGTGTACATTTACCGATTCAACTACGTCCATGTTGAATCCATATTCATCAAGCTGTGCTTTTACTTTTGCTATTTCATCTTTTTCCCATACTTCACCAGGCATTTTGTCGTGCAGAGCCCATACAATACCTTCTACGCCAGGAATCTGTTTAATGTATGACAGGCTGATATTATCGTTGCCTTCGCCATACCATCTGAATGTCATTTGCATATAAAGCACTCCTTTCGTATTTCATTTTTATTTAATTGTATACCATTTAAGAGGTTTATACAATGAATTTATTGTGAATAAATTACCTGTTTTTGCATATATAACACATATATACAAATTATTCTCTGATATCCTCAATGGTTTTCCATCTGTCCATTGCAGCCTCCACCGTCATACCCTGTGCAATGCCTTCTTTACGTGCGTTATTCACAGCCTGTATTTCCCGCATTTTAGGGCCTGTCAGCTGATAGCCTTTCATAGCTATCAGGGTAAGTGTCCACGCAATCATAGGAATAATACAGAACAGCACTATAACCACTATCTGCATACCATGGGCATACGGTGTGGTGCTGTCAGGCAAAGTGGATATACCTATGGCCGCTACAGCCATACCAACCACCGTAGAACCCAATGAACTTACCAGTTTATCAACCAGTGAAAACAATGTGCCCATTATACCAGGGATGTATTTACCCGAACGGTAGGTTTCATAGTCGGAACAGTCTGCCACCATAGGGATAGGCATATCTGCCGTAGCATAATACGCTCCATATCCGATACCAAAAAACAGTATAAACAGTATAGTATAGATATTTATAGATGATAGTGGCAGAACTGAAAGATTCCGTGACGAAACTCCCTGTTTCCACATGAATAACAATACCAGCACACCAGTATACATAACCAGCGCCACTTTTGTATATTTCACCAGAGACTCCTTCTGCCCTTGTTTCTGGCTGGTTTTAACTGTCAGCAGGAAAAATGGTACGCTGAAAATATAGCCTACTATCATCATCGGCAGGTACAGACCATCATAGTCGCCCATCATGGACCCATACAGCATACATAGCACTGTCATATTTGTAGCTATGGAAAAAGCCAGTTTACAGCCAGCCCCGGCTATCATAAGGCGTAACAGTTCTGTATTGTTTTTCAATATTTCCACATAGTCCCTGAACGCTACCTTTTCCTGTACAGCACCCAGACCAAAGTATTCAGGGTGGTCCTTTTCAGCTATACCTATAACGGCCAGCACTGTAAGTAATGCAGAAATAACTATAGCTAGCGGTACCATTACATCAAAAAAGCGGGGACTGTTGTAACCACCCAGACTTTTCTGCAGGATAGGTGCAAGAAACTGCACCAGACCCATGCCTGTCAGGCTGGCCACTGTATTGAAAACTGTAAACAATGGCCTCTGTGAAGGGTCATTTGTAAGGCATGTCTGCCCAGAACGGGTGCAGGCTGTCTGGAATGTATAACCTATAACATACAGTGCATAGAACAGTACAAAGCATGTATATTTCAGCCACTGCATATCCGGTGAGATAATCCTGGTGCCAAAGTACATCAGCAAGGATGAAATTATCATTATCCCGTTACCCAACACCATAAAAGGGCGGAATTTGCCGAATCTGGTAACTGTGCGGTCCATAAGGGCACCGATGACAGGGTCTGTCACCGCATCGAAAAGTCGCATTACTGTTACCATAGTGGTGGCAAATATAAGTGCCAGCCCCAGTACACCATTGGCATAATATGCTATAAAATTCAGTGTAAGAATGTAGTATACATTTGTCGCACCGTTATTCATAGGAAACAGTATAAGCTGATAGGGTTTTGCCCTGTTCAGTTTTACTGTACTGTTGTTTTCGTTCATTTTTACCTTTCTGCACAGCAATCTGTCGTACGACTGCGACAGTGTCGCTGTTTATTATATTCTTTATTTACCAGATGATCTGAATTCTTTATAAGATTTATACTCCTCTGTAGTTTTGAAATCCTTCATTTTCTTTTTCCGCATAAGAAGGGAAACTGCGAATAATACCGCCAGAGATGCTGTTAAGATTTCCATTACAGTCAATGCCACCGGTCTGGTCAGTTTGATTGTAGTGTCTGCGCCCATACCATTCATACCGCAGGAATTTGCCACAGCATACAGGTTGTGATGGCATGCTTCTCTCATAGCATTTACAACTACAGGGTCATTTTCGTATTCAGGTAACTGCTGTACAACGTACCACAGCATAGCATCGTAAGTGGAGTTTCCGGCCAGAATACCGTCCACACCATTTACCATTGTGGTGATAACGTTATCAGAAATAGTCAGGCCGTCCACGCCCCATTCTTCACGGAGGATGCCTGTCACCAGACTCTTATGTGCACCTGCCCACATTGTACCCCAGCGGGTATAAGCCATCATTACGCCATTTGCACCGGCTTCTTCAAATGCTCTCTGATATGCTTTCAGATATATTTCACGGGCAGCCTGTTCGTTAAGCCATACACCCAGACCTGTTCTGTCCTGTTCGCAGTCGTTCAGTGCAAAGTGCTTGATAACAACATGCACGCCTTTTTCCTGAATACCTTTACATTCCGCTGCACAGATTTCACCAGCAAGGAAACCATCTTCGGAATAGTATTCAAAGTTTCTGCCACCGTAAGGTGTTCTGTGCATATTGGCACCAGGTCCATAAAGTATAGCTACATTTGCAGCTAAACAGTCATTGCCCACTATATTACCTATTTCGCAAATCAGTTCCCTGTTGAATGTTGCGGCCATTACATCTTCGGATGTAAGCGCTGTTGTCCGCAGACCCAGCTGACTGCCAAACAGTGAAACTGTCAGCCCCTGTGGACCGTTTTCATCACGTGTACCAGGTGCTTCCACCGATTTCACTGGCATTGTCCAGTGAAAAGAGTCACCGATAAGTGAAACCATTTCGTCAAATGTCATCTGGTCCAGCAATAAATCCCACTGTGGGTCATCATAAGTCAGACCAATCATGTCCACCAGCTTTATACCATTATCTGCACCCATTACAGGCATTTCTATTTCATGGTAGTCCCGTGGATTGTATTGTAACAGCTGCAGGTCTTCGGCCAGCATTTCTGTCAACATAATTTTTACAGTGTCTTTTGCATCTGGCATTGTACCTGTCCAGTCATTTCTGGTCAGCCATACTATATCTTCTTCCACACCTTCATAAAGGTTAGGGTCTGCAGAAGAAACCTGATTTGTAATTTCTGTACCATTGAGTGAAGTGGAATATGTTTCGGCATCGAATGTTTCGTTTGTATATTTATATGTGAGTTTTATATCGCCGTCTGCATCCATTCTGCCGTCTGTATTTTCCACAGTGTACCCTTTTGCAGCCAGGAAGTTATTCACAGCATTATGGCTGTCTGTAGCTGCTGTCAGATAATAATCACCCGCATCCAGAATGTAGGTACCCTGTCCGTATGTGTCAAAAGATGCCATGTCTCTTCTGTCCACATATATTTTCAACATTGTGCTTGCACCCGGTTGAAGTATTTCAGTTTTTTCAAATCCTACCAGTGAAGCCGCTGCTTTTTCCACGCCATTTTCTTTGTCATATTCTGTATATGGGCTGTTGAGGTAAATCTGTACCACCTCTTTACCAGCCATATCACCTTTGTTTGTAACCTTTACAGTTACTTCAAATTCATCAGTTGCCCGATTGTAAACAGTGTTCATGTCACTGTATTCAAAGTCTGTATAAGACAGGCCATAGCCAAATGGGAATGCAACATCATTATTATATGAATATTCACCTGCGTTGCCAGTGCCCATTACATAGTCTTCATATCTTGTTTCATAGTATTTGTAGCCCACATAAATACCTTCCTGGTAAATCATGTATGTAGCGGCCACATCAGGAATAACGGATACATCGCCACCGTATACCACCGGAACAAAATTCTGCATAGCCGGTGATGAGTAGTTATCATAGCAGTAAGTATCAACCAAAGAGCCTGATGGATTTACTTTGCCAGCAAGAATATCTGCCACTGCATTTATACCTGTAACACCTACACCACCAGTCCACAGTACTGCATCAACACCATATTCATTGGTTTTCAAAAAATCCACCTGCAGTGCGTTTGATGAGTTGATAAGTACAATTATTTTTTCTATTTTACCCGCATCTTTCAATGCTTTGATACCTGCTAGCATGGATTTTTCATTTTCATCCAATGCCAGATAGTTGTATTCCTGATAGGTCAGGTCTACACCTTCACCGCCAACACGGGAAAGTGTAACAATAGCTGCATCGCCGTATTCTTCAACTGCTGCCAATACTTCATCACTGTATGCAGTCCAAGGGGCTTCGCCCACTTTAGCGCCGGATGTGAAACCGCCGCCATCACGCACATACTGTGAACCTTCGCCTGTCAGATAAAAATCCCACAGTGCCTGGTTTACATTCAGCCCGGATTTTTCCATGGCTGTTTTCAGATTGTCAGCTTTTGAAGAGTCAACGTTTGCAGAACCTGTACCACCGTAAATAAATGACACAGATGATGTTGAAAACAGGCTTACATTTGCACCATTTGTCAGTGGCAGTGCACTGTTTTCATTCATAAGCAAAGCAGCACCTTCTGCTTCCACCTGATATACCAGTTCCCGGCCGCGCCGTACACGTTCTTCCTCTGTATAGTCCAGTTCATAGTAAATAGCCGCTGTGTCTTCGTTTTCCAGTTTCCAGAATGAACCGCCCATAAACAATGCTACTGTATTATCAAAAAGATTAAGCCCTATTGCCGCTACAAGAAATATTGCCAGAAACGGACCGGAAATCCATGCAAGCTCTCTCCATGGACCTACAGCTTTTCTGCGTGCCTTCTTGTATTCTTTTTTTCTGGCTTTTATCTGTTTTTTGTCCTTCATTTTTTCCTCCGTATCAAGTTATACCCAGTTCCGGCTCTTGCCTTTTTTCACTTTATATTCCCGTAATGGTGCGTCTGTTTTATAGATAACACCACTGTCTTTACAATCACCAGCAAATACTTCCAGATGATTTTCCTCTTCCATTTTCAGTCTGAAATGGAATGCGTAACGTCCGGTCTGTGTGGCCACAAGTTTGCCATTGTTGTAAAGAGAAACTTTATCGTGATTTGAGTATACTGTAATATCTGTTATTTCTTCAGCGCGGTATTCATAACGTTTCCCGCACAGGTGAACAAACTTTTCATTGCTCCACCATGCTTTGTATATATAAAAGCTGTCTTTTTTGATTTTTCGGTCAAAGGTTACAAGGCCTTTATGATTCATGCCTGGCTCACCACCCTGGTCACGGGCATCAGCGGCAAAATCAAACATGTTCCATACATAAGTGCCCCATAAGAACGGATGCCTTTCAAAACATTCCAGCATATATTCATGATATTTTGCCTGATATTCTTCTGTATGGTCGCCACGCTTTGGTCTGGCACTGTGCAGATTCGGCATACCTTCTGCACCGTATTCTGAATACCCCAATGGCCTTTCCGGATATTTCCAGTGATAGAATTTCATGAACCAGTCATTAAGGAATAATCCCGGCGCATACCAGCCTAGATACAGATTCCACGCTACTATATCGGTTATTTTTGATACCGGATGAAATGGGTGACACATTGCATAGCATGCCAGTGTAGTAGGGCGTGTAGGGTCAAATTCTTTCACAAATTTATTCAGCCGTCGATGATTATCCAGCATATCCGCCCTGTGTTTCAGTGATATGGTGATTTCATTAGAAATCCCCCATGTTACGATACATGGATGATTATAATTCTGCACAATAAGTTCTTTCATCTGGAAGAAAGTGTTTTCTCTGGCTGCAGGCATATGTGCGGAAATATATGGTATTTCTGCCCACACAACCATACCGTATTTATCACACAAATCGTAAAAATACTGATTGTGCTGATAATGGGCCAGTCGTATGGTAGTAACACCCATCTCCCTTATGATTTTCATATCTTCTTCCATCTGCTGATAGCTGATGGCGTTACCTATGCCTTTGAAATCCTGATGACGGGACACACCACGCATAGGGTAATGTTTCCCATTCAGGAAAAAGCCTTTATCCCGGTCAAAACTGAAAGTCCTTACGCCTGTTTTACAGCTTATTATATCCAGTATTTCGCTATTTTTTTCAAGTAATGCAGTCAGAGTATATAAGTAAGGGTCGTTTACCCCATCCCAAAGATGTACGTCTTTTACAATCAGCACCGCACTGTTTCCCACAGTTTCTGCCACGCATATGCCTTCTGCATCTGTTAATTTCAGTCGTATAGTGAACTCTTCACTTTCAGTATCAGATATATTAGTGTAAGTATTTACATTCAGTATCCCTTCATCACCATTAACATCTGCAGATACAGTCATTCCATATCCACCGTAATAGTCCAAATCAAAATGGTACTTATTTACCACCAGTAATTCCACATCACGGTAAATACCACCATAGAATGTAAAATCCGCAACCTGTGGGTAAACTTTATCATTTTTACTGTTATCCACCATCACTTTCAGATGATTTTCATCTTTCAGATACTCTGTAATCTCCACACGGAATGTGGAATAACCATTGTGGTGGGTACAAATCTCATAGCCATTCAGTACCACAGTTGCATTGGCGTTTACACCATGAAACTGTATATATACAACTTCACCCTCTTTAAAGTCAGGTTTTCGGAATGTTTTTTCGTAAATGCAGATACCACGGTAATAATCATTACCACCATCCTGCCCATCAATGGCGTTCCAGGTATGCGGCAGTGTCACAACATCTCTGTACCCATCAGGGCCAGTAAAAAACCAGTTATCCATCATCAGTCGTGTTCTACGCATCTGCCATTCCCCCTGTCAGTAGTTTTTATACTCATCATATATTCAGCTGCTTAACACTACCATTTTTGGCACAGGCAGAATAAATATTCATTGCTTTAAGTCATGCAGCTATCCGTTTTAACTCAGTTAATATAATTTTAAATACCACGTTGTTATTTTACAATTGACATAATCCACAATAACTACAGTGCAACTGTACAAAAATACAACTTTTGTTTACCATACAGAAACAGAAAAAAGACCTTAGTCATCGTTTCCGATGACACAAGGTCTTCAAAATTACTATATTGTTTGCTTTTTCAGTGAATTATCTAATCGTGAAAGGATAAAGAAAATTGCCCCGAAGAGGATAAATCATTTTTGCTGAAACATTTGGTGTCTTGCCATTTTCTTTTTAGTTTCATCAGTGCAAAAATCTTTATCCTTTTCCTTTCGTCATTCCTTCTGCAATTCAATGCATTTTTAGTGAAGACATCTCCACTTTTGGCAAGGAAATTTCTCGTCCAAACCGTTCTTTTTTCCTTTTT
>JAFYPL010000034.1 GCA_017547525.1 Oscillospiraceae bacterium | reverse complement strand
GTTCGGCAGACAACTCCCCTGATAAGGGGAACCGTGGATGCTGCTGTATCGAAACAATAAGCAAAAATCCTCGCTATGAACGATTTCATAGCGAGGATTAACTGTTTTATGACCATCCGGTTAAAAAGGGTGGTTTTTATTTTTGATATTTTACAAAATAAAAAAACACTACTCAAAAGAGTAATGTTTTCTTGGTGCCGCTGACCGGGGTCGAACCGGTACGCCGTATTAGGGCGAGGGATTTTAAGTCCCTTGTGTCTGCCTATTCCACCACAGCGGCTAAAATATTGTGCTTAAATATATTACACTATATTTAGCTAAAAGTCAACAGTTTTAACGTATACAGTAAGTGTAATTATAATTTGCAAATTTCACCGTATAATGTTATAGTTATTGTAACTACTTTAAATTATCACAACTATGTTTTATATAAACAAATCTTTTTAATGGAGGTATACAATGGAAGTAAGAGAAAAACTGGAATTCCTTTCCCGGTATCCTGATTTCTGGCGGCATCTTTCTGAAGAAGAAAAAGCATTTGTATGCCATAATACTGAAGTCATTAACTATCATCCGGGACAGAACATTCACAGCGCCGATTCTGAATGTATCGGTGTATTGTTTGTAAAAAGCGGATGCCTGCGTGTATATATCATGAGTGAAGAGGGGAAAGAGGTTACTCTTTACCGCGTTTCACCGGGGGAAGTATGTATTCTTTCTGCATCATGCGTATTATCTGAAATTACCTTTGATGCGTATGTTGATGCTGAAGAACCAAGTGAAGCTGTTGTACTGAATCCTTTTGCTTTTTCAAAGCTTATAGAAAAAAATATATATGTAGAAAACTTTTCCAATAAAATGAAAGCTATCCGTTTTTCTGATGTAATGTGGACTATGCAGCAGATACTGTTTTTCAGTTTTGACAAACGTCTGGCAATTTTCCTCTATGAAGAGCTGATTAAAAACGGTCCTATTATCCGATACTCTCACATGGAAATAGCCAAATATCTGGGCAGTGCCAGAGAAGTTGTATCACGAATGCTCAAGTATTTTGAAAATGAGGGTGTAGTGAAGGTTTCCAGAAAAGAAATTGAAATCATAGACAAAAAGAAACTGATGGAAAGACTGTAAACAGGTGATTAAATCACTGTATAGAAATATGCATTATGGTATATTATAATCAAAGATAAAATATAAAGGAGATTTACTATGGCTCTCGCACTTACAAAAGAAAATTTTAACGAAGTTATCAATGGCGACAAACCAGTTCTGGTTGATTTCTGGGCAACATGGTGTGGCCCATGCAAAATGCTTGCACCTACAATTGAACAGCTGGCAGAAGAACTGGCAGGTGAAGTAGTTGTAGCAAAACTTGATGTTGACCAGGCACAGGAAATTGCTATGAAATATCAGGTAATGAGCATTCCTACACTGGTACTGTTCAAAGATGGCAAAGAAGAAAAACGCATGGTTGGTTTCAAACCAAAAGCACGGATTCTCGATATGCTCAAATAATTAAATCAAATCATTCTGGCCTCTGGATTCATAATCCGGAGGCTTTTTATTTTGGTTGAATATCTAATACAGCTTTTATAAAAATACATATTTGTGTCGTCTGTACTTGTATTTTATACAGCTATTTGATAAGATTATGATAACTGAATATATTTGTGTACAGAATTTATGTGCATAAAATAAAGCGAACGGAAAGGAATATAATTATGATCAAAAGACCTTTGATTATTGACTGTGACCCGGGTATTGATGATGCTGAATGCCTTATGATGGTACAGGGGAGCGGTCAGTTTGATATTCGTGGTATTACAGCTGTTCATGGTAATGTACCACTGGAACTCACATCAAAAAATGCACTGTTTTTAAGTAAATTATACGGTATGGACTGTCCTGTATATAAAGGTGCCAAAGAAGCTCTTATCCAGCGTCTTACACGTGCAGAATATGTTCATGGCAGTAACGGCCTTATCGGTTTTGAATACGAATTGCCTGAAGATGCTGAGTTTGCTGAAGGTCATGCATGGGATTTTATCTGGGAAGAAGCAGTAAAACAGAATGGTGAGCTTGAAATCCTCGCTATCGGTCCACTGACAAATCTGGCTATTGCAGTAATGAAATATCCGGAACTGCCAAAACTGATTAAAAATCTGGTTATTATGGGCGGTTCAGCAGGTAGCGGTAACTTTGGCGTTTATTCCGAATACAACATTGCACAGGACCCACATGCATGTGAAATTGTACTGCAGGCTGGTTTCCCTAATTTTACAATGGTTGACTGGAATGCCTGCCATATGGTTCATCTTACAGAAGAAGAATGGAAACCATTACTTAACCTTCCAGAAACAAACAAGTTTGCAGCACTGGCAAAACGGATGCTGGAATTTGAAGTGGTAAATAAAGCAAAACTGCGCGAAGAAGGTACAAATATTTTCCCAACAGGTGATGACCATTACACATGCGACCCTACAGCGGCCGCAGTTCTTATCGATCCTGAAATTGCACAGTATGTAGAAAAATATGCTTTCTGTGACTGTGTAGGTGAAATGACACGGGGTCAGACTGTTATTGACTGGCTGGGCTTTGCACCACTTAAAAACATTAAACTCCCTGTAGCTATGGACAGAGAAAAATTTGTAGAAATGTATTTTAAATGCGTAAAATCTTATGACAGGGAGGACTGCTGATATGCTGAAAAAGAAACCTATAATTATGGACGTTGATACTGGCGTTGATGATACTCTTGCATTGTTGTTGGTTGCTGCAGCAGATACTCTTGAACTGAAAGCTATCACTACAGTTTTTGGTAACTGTTCATTGGAAACAACTACTGAAAATACACTGAAAATATGTGAACTGTTAGGTCTGGATGTACCGGTAGCTGCTGGTGCATATCGTCCTGTAATCGACCCACCAATAGATTACTCAGTTGCACCAATGGTTGATATCCATGGTCGTGATGGTCTGGGTAACGTAGGCAACAGACTGCCAGCACCAACAAAACAGGCTGAAAAAATGGCAGCGGCAGATCTGATGGCAAAAGCTATCAAAGAAAGTGAAGAAAAAGTAACAATCGTTGCTACAGCTCCACTTACAAATATCGCCACATTCCTTCTGGCATATCCTGATCTTCATGAAAAAGTAGAATGTATTGCACTTATGGGCGGTGCTGCTTTCGGTGGCAATATGGGCTTCTCCGTAGAAGCTAATATCGGTCACGACCCAGATGCAGCAAAAATCGTATTTATGAGTGATGTACCTAAATACATGTTCAGCCTTGATGCAACTATGGGGTGTTTTATCACTGATGATGAACGTCAGGCGATTGCTGATAATGGCGGCAAAACAGGCGAATTTTTGAAAGATTGCATGCAGCAGTATTCAGATATCTATAAAGCTCTCGGTGGCCTTCCAGGCGCTGTTCTCCACGACTCACTGCCAGTAGCATGGCTGCTTGATGAATCTGTTGTGGAATTTAAGCACTGCTACGTAGATGTGGAACTGAAAGGTGTTAAAACACGCGGATGTACAGTAACAGACCTTGTTGGTTACACAGGTAAATCTGCTAATACATACGTTTCAATGAAAGCAGACAGAGAAAAACTCATCAATATGCACATTGAAGCTGCTAAAAAATTCAACTAAATAAATTAAACCGGCAGGGAATACCTGCCGGTTATTTTTTATAAGAGTATTGTATTGAAATCTTCAACTTCCAGAGTGGTCAGCTGATCATCTTCTATAATTTCGAAGCTGGCAAGTCTGTTTGCCTGATTGATAAGTGCTTTTTCGAAAAAGTTTCTTACATCACGACCGTTTGCATAATTTTCAGGTCTGTTTTCGCAGCGTTTCACAAAAAAATCCAGAGCAAACTTTTCAGCATTTTCACTTAATTTTAAATCTGCCTTTCTGGCGTTCAGTTTTAAAATACCTATAAGTTCATCAGGAGTATAATCATCAAAATGCAGATATTTGTTGAATCTTGACTTTAAACCCGGATTTGAGTTTAAAAATTCTTCCATTGGTTCAGGGTATCCGGCCACTATTACGATAAGGTCGTCACGGTTATCTTCCATATATTTCAGCAGTGTGTCTACAGCCTCAAAACCATAGTCTGTAGAGCTTCTATTTACAGTAAGGGAATAAGCCTCATCTATGAATAAAACGCCGCCTTTGGCCTTTTGGGCCACTTCCTGAACTTTCAATGCGGTCTGACCTACATAGCCACCTACAAGGCCACTACGGTCGGTTTCGATAAGATGACCTTTTGACAGGAGTCCCATTGCTTTGTAAATTTCGGCCAACAGTCTGGCGATAGTTGTTTTACCGGTACCAGGATTACCACTGAATACCATATGCAAACTCATATCAGGGCTGTCCATGCCGCGTTCCTGTCTGATTTTTCTTATTTTTACAAGATTTATCAGGCTGTTTACATCGGTCTTTACCTTTTCCAGACCTATCAATGAATTAAGCTCATCCAGTAATTCTTCCAGTGTTTTTTCAGGTTCTGTTTCTTCTGCATCAGTTTCAGTTGCTGATTCAGTATCCTGATTTTGGGTATCTGAATCAGGGAAAGTTGGTGTATATGCAGGAGTCTCTTTTACCGGCAGTTTCACATCACTGTCTTTTTCAATAATATAACTGAAAGATTTATTTGCACTTTCCACCAGCTTAGAGTCTATATATGTTTCCATATTGTTGCAGAATACAGACAGGGAATAACCTTCGCTTTTGTCTGAACCATCGCATTTAATAAATGCCTGTCCCAGTCTGCGGTAAAGATTGAGTATAAGGGATGCTGTTTCATTTACGCTGTTTATATCGTTATCAGCTTTTACAAAAGCTTTGAAACAATAAGGCATATTATTTGTGAAATCAGAACTGTATACCCTGTGTGTTATGGCGTATTCTTTTAGTTCGCTTACCGAATAATCAAATCCAAGATATTCTTTTATAAATTTTGATTCAGCTGCTGTCAATTTGCCGTCTGTAAAGCTGAGGTTAAGAAGAAAATGAAACAATTCACCACGGAAAATATCTCGTGCTGATGCAGTATTATTTTTATCCCATATGCTGCTTTTTTCCAATGCATCACACAGCTGGTATGCAGTGTCTATAGCTTCTTTAAGTCTGAAACTCATTTTTTCTTTCCTTTCTTGGCAGTCAGGTTATAGCTGTCCTTTATCATTGTAATTATTTGTTCGTGGTCGGCATCCCCACCGATTGTAACCATGCTCCAGTGCTCTTTATTCATGTGATAAGCAGGAGCAACACTTTCAAAACTTCCGCGCCAGAAATTACCCCATTCAGGCGTGTTTTTAAAATTTATACATATGTTACCATTGTGTTGATAAATAAGAGCAAAGATTCTATTATTATCTTTATGTCTTATAGCCGCCCAGTCATAGGAGTCAAATGGATAATCTAAATAAACATTTTCAAATTTTAAAAGTTCTGAAATATAAAAATTTTTCATAAGTAATCCTTTTAATATTTATATACTAACTTTAAACTATCATCTAAAAACTGTCAATAAAAAAGGTTTTCAATTGAGATTATAAATGGTATTATATAACTGTAAAATACGTATTCAGGCAGAGTATTTCTGCCATATAGGAGATAATTTATGAAGTTAATGGTTGTATCTGATATACATGGTTCTGCATACTATTGCGAAAAAATGCTGGAATGTTACAAAAAGGAAGAAGCCGATAAACTTGTTATCCTTGGTGATATACTTTATCATGGTCCAAGAAATGACCTTCCGGAAGGTTATGCACCTAAAAAAGTTATTGGAATGCTTAACAATATAAAAGATGAAATACTGGCTGTGCGTGGCAACTGCGATACTGAAGTTGACCAGATGGTACTACAGTTTCCAATACTGGCAGATTACGCATTTTTTTATTGGAAAGAAAAAATGGTTTTTGTGACTCATGGTCATAACCACAATCTTAAAAATCTGCCAATGCTTAAAAAAGGTGATATTCTTCTTCATGGTCATACACATATTCCTGTATGTGAAAAAGCAGAGCTTTGCACATATATGAATCCAGGTTCTGTTTCAATTCCAAAAGAAAACAGCCAGCACAGTTATATGATAATTGATGACGAAGCTGTTATCTACAAAAACCTTGAAGGAGAAGAGTACAAAAAAGTACTTTATACAGAACTTTAATAATCACAAATAAAAAGCACCTCATAAGAGGTGCCTTTTGTTTATAGTCCGTATTCTGCTTTAAAATCCAGCTCAGCCTGAACTGTATATGGATATTCCAGTATTTCGAAATTACCTTCAGCGGTAAAATTATCTATCTGTTGTGAGGTGAATCTGTTGTTGCATACAATAATAACGTTATCTACGTAAAATACTGTTACATCACCGGAAGAAATACCTTCTTTATATTTATCAGGTATGAAGTGCAGCATTACTGCGTATTCATCAGGCAGTGAGTTGTTTGAAATCATCCATAAGGTTTCCTGTTCCACCTGACGGAATTTGTCTTCATCGATCTTTATGTCAAATCTTGTGTTTACTGCTTTATCAGCTTTTGCAAATTTTGATGTTACTTCAAAATTTGCACCAGGTATGCAGTCAGCAATCATAAATGCATAATCATATTCCTGACTCAGTTCATCCCAGAAACTATTCTGGAGAACATTGGTTACCTGCTGCGCCTGAATATCACCATCTTTATAATGAAAGTAGTTATATTTTGAAATCAAAGCATCACTTATATCAAAGGTTTGTACACCTATAAGTAAAATCAGTGCGAATACAGTGAATGCTTTTTTATCAGTTAAAGACAGGGCGTATATGATAAATAAGGATATCATATATATGAGAAGCCAGCCAAAACGACCATTAGCCCTATAAATGCCAAAAATTCCATTTACAAGAGAGGAAGGGAAGGGGATTCTGAATAATTCTAAACCACCAAATCTGACTACATCACCGATTGCGAACACAAATAAAGCAGTTACAGAAAAGATTATACCAAAGTAATTTTTAATAAAGGTAAAAGCTTTGTCAAAAACAAATTTTTTCTGTGTTATAACAAAAGTCGCAACAGAAATCGGTATAAACAGAATTATGCCTAAACCCAAGTAGCTAAAGCCTTCTATCTGTAAATTAAACAGTGGTTTTTCGCTTAATACTCTTGACCAGTTTTCAAACCCTTTGCTTACAGGATTATAGAATGCGTTAAGGTTCATACTGAATGAACCATACCCCAGGGAGGAAAGTCCACCACCTACACTGAATGCACCTATAGCAAAGCCTATACCCAATGTGATAGCTATACTGCCCAGTAGATAGCCAATGCTTTTTTTGAATTTTTTATTTATTACAAACAATTCAGCACAGTATGCAAACATAATGGCAAAGGTAAAAGGCATCATGTATGGGTGAATGGTAATAGATAAAGCATTTATGATAATAAACGGAATAAATGCTTTGGAACTGTACTGTCCTTTGTTTTCAAAATAATAATACAGTGCGGCAAGAATAAGAAAATGAGCAGTGAGACCACAATGTCTGAATGCGCGTTCTATCATAACCGGTGTCAGCAGAAAAACAATAGCGGAAAGCATATTTACAACATAGTCTTTATTGAACTTGCTTGCCAATAAAGCTCCATATCCACCCTGTAATATGTAACATAACATAACCCAGAGACCAAAATACTGGAAGGTATCAGGTAAAATACCACTGAAAAGTTTAAAGAAAATGGCCATCAGTGGTATAGAGTCAGTAAATGATACAGCATTACCATAAGGATAGGCAATGTTCTGACCTATACCTAGAGGGAATTGCCATGGACTGTTACGGTATAGCATCCATCCGGAATAATGCTGGGATAAATCTTTTTCAATGTAACCATTTATCACAAAATAGTCATTAGTGAAAATAACAGGCTCTATTCCGTATATCAATATGAAAAACAGCAGACCCAATAAAGCGCCTCCTGCAAATATTTTAAAAGAATTTGATTTTATACATTTTATAGTTGGCATAATTACCTCCATATTTATTTAATTATACCAATTAATAATATTTATATCAACATAAAACACCGGGAATATCCCGGTGTTACTTTGTTATAGTTTATCAAAGAATTTTTTAACGTGATTATTTTCATAACAGAATTCTTTGCCAGAAAGATATGCAACAGAAAGTTTTTCATCAAGTAGTCCGAAACGTAATTTATAAGCACATAATAGCTGACTTTCTGTCTCTGGAAAAGGTTTCCCGTATTTTCTGTCACCGAGTATACTGCTACCTATAAAAGCAAGATGAGCCCTTATCTGATGGGTACGGCCAGTATAAAGAGTGCATTCCACAAGATTATGGTTTCCTTTGGATTCAATTGTTCTGAAACCCGTTATAATTTCTTTACTGTCAGGTATATTTCTTTCGGTAACAGTTACTTTTTTTGCGGTTTTATCTCTCTTAAGATATGCTTTATATATTCCGTCTTTTACAGAGTAGGAAGTGATACAAATATAAATTTTTTCTGTACTATTGTTGCGTATAGCTTCGTTGATATCAGCCAGAGCAGGGTGGTTTTTAGCAGCAATTACAATTCCTTCGGTGCCTTGATCAATTCTGTTGCATAAAGCAGGGGTAAAGCTGGTGTCCTTTACAGGCGAGTATTCTCCTTTGTCAATGAGATAAGAGATAACCATATCAATAAGATTATCCTCATTTTTGTTGTCAGAATGGCATAAAAGGCCGAAGGGTTTTACTACTATAAGCACATTCGCGTCTTCGTATAAAATATTGAGCTTTGAGTAGTCTGCTGTTTTCACAGGTGATTCTTTTTCAGAGAAAAATTCATCGTTTATGTACAATTCAATCAGATCACCTGGCACAAGTTTGTAGTCAGCGCTTTGCTTTTTTCCATTGATTTTTACTCTTTTGTTACGGAAAGCTTTATGTAACATGCTTTTAGGCATGGTAGGACATACTTTTTCACAGAAACGTAACAGGCGTACACCTTCTTCATTTTTTCCGGCAGTAAAACTTTTCATCTCAATACCTACTTTTATTTTTATCGGGTTTATAGTATAATCCAGTATATATTATTTTTGCTGTTTAGTAAATACGTAATCGGAAGGAGATGCAGAATGGGAATACATGATGGACACAGACAGCGCCTGAAAGATCGTTTTCTTTCACAGGGACTGTCTGGTTTTGAAGACCACAATATTCTTGAACTCCTTTTGTTCTATTCCATACCGCGAAGCGACACCAATGAAATTGCACATCGGTTACTTAATGAATTTAAAACACTCTCCGGGGTTTTTGATGCATCTGTAGAAAGCTTGTGCAAAGTAAAGGGGATTAGCCTGCATTCAGCTACGCTTATAAAGCTGATGCCACAATTATTTTCAGCATATAACATCGATAAAACCAAAGACATAACAATAGTTACAAGCACAGACCGGGCAGGAAGATACTTCGTGCCAAGATTTTCCGGTAAGTCTTTTGAAGAAGTACATGTGATGTTACTGGATGATAAAAATAAAGTGCTTAAATGTTCCAAACTTTTTGAAGGAATAGAAAATCTCACCAGAATAGAGATTAAGAAAATAGTTTCGTTTGCTATTCTGAACAATGCCACAAAGGTTATTATTGCACATAATCATCCGATGGGAGTAGCTATACCATCAAAAGCTGATTACAATACAACCAAAAAATTGTTTGAAGCTCTGGAACTTATGAATATTGAGCTTTGCGATCATATTGTTGTGGCAGATGATGATTTTGTATCCATGGTAGACAGCGGATTTTTCGCACAATTCAAATACTGAAAATTTCACATTATCATAGTGATAGGGGGAGTATATCCCCCTATCTTTTTTTTATAATATATGCTATAATATATTGAATATATTGCGGGCGTGTATAGTCTTGTGCATATGGAGACCCCGTGATGTTACATTTCTTGGAAAAGGGGTGAAATTATGGATAGATTTGTATTGAAAAGTGATTATGTGCCTTCAGGTGATCAGCCACAAGCTATAGAGAAAATCAGTGAGGGTATAATTGCCGGACAAAAGAGCCAAATTCTTTTAGGGGCAACCGGTACTGGTAAGACATATACCATGGCACAGATAATTCAGAAAGTAAATAGACCGACATTGGTGCTTGCTCATAATAAAACCCTTGCGGCACAATTATGTACAGAATTCAAAGAGTTTTTTCCAGATAATGCAGTAGAATACTTTGTGTCCTATTACGATTATTATCAGCCTGAAGCATATATTCCGGGCAAAGATGTTTATATAGAAAAAGATAGTGCTATCAACGAGGAAATTGACCGCTTACGCCATAGTGCCACTGCGGCTTTATCCGAAAGACGAGATGTGATTATTGTAGCCAGTGTATCCTGTATTTACTCCTTGGGCGACCCTATAGATTACCGTGAAATGGTTGTTTCTTTGCGTCCAGGTAACAGAATGACCAGAGAAGAGCTGATGCGTGCACTTGTAAGGTTGCAGTATGAACGCAACGATATGAATTTTGTCCGTAACAAATTCAGGGTACGTGGGGATATTGTGGAAATATATCCTGCTTATTCACAGGAAACAGCATTCAGAGTAGAATTTTTCGGTGATGAAATCGAAAGAATAAGAGAAATTCATGTGGTTACAGGTAATGTTATTGCTACTGTAGGCCATGTAGCTATTTTCCCAGCAAGCCACTATATTGTATCTGAAGAAAAAATGAAAGTAGCCCTGGAAAACATTAGGAACGAAATGGACCAGCAGGTGGAACTTTTCACAAGTCAGGGAAAACTTATAGAAGCACAGCGAATTTCACAGCGTACGCAATACGATATGGAAATGCTCATGGAAGTAGGTATGTGCAAAGGTATAGAAAACTATTCTGCTGTTTTCTCAGGTCGTAAACCTGGCGAAACTGGTACAACACTGCTGGATTATTTCCCGGATGATTTTCTGTTATTTGTTGATGAAAGCCACGTTACAATTCCACAGGTGGGTGCAATGTATGGCGGTGACTATGCCAGAAAGAAAAATCTGGTAGAATACGGTTTCCGATTACCAAGTGCTTTCGACAACAGACCTTTGAAATTTGAAGAGTTTGAAAGCAAAATAAATCAGACAGTATTTGTATCTGCCACACCAGGCAAATACGAAAAGGAACACGCTACACAGATAGCAGAGCTTATTATCAGACCAACCGGCCTGATTGACCCTGAAATTATCGTAAAACCTGTAGAAGGGCAGATTGAAGACCTTCTGGGGGAAATATATATCCGTATAAAAAATGAAGAAAGAGTACTTGTAACAACTCTTACAAAAAAAATGGCAGAGGATCTTACAGATTATCTTGCTGCTAAAAAAATCAAAGTAAAATACATGCACCATGAGGTAGACACTTTTGAACGAATGGAACTCATACGAGATTTACGTCTGGGTACCATAGATGTTCTGGTTGGTATCAACCTTCTTCGTGAGGGTCTGGATCTTCCTGAAGTAAGCCTTATAGCTATCCTTGATGCAGATAAGGAAGGTTTCCTGCGCAGTGAAACCAGCCTTATACAGACTATTGGCCGTGCGGCTAGAAATGCCAATGGGCAGGTAATAATGTATGCCGATACAGTTACAAATAGTATGGAGCGTGCTATTACCGAAACATACCGCAGAAGAGAAATACAGATAGCATACAATGAAGCACATGGTATAGTACCACAGACAATCAAGAAAGATATACGTGGTATTATTGAAATCTCCAGTAAGGAAGATTCACCGAAAAAGCAGGCTAAACGTATGTCTAAAGCTGAAAGAGATCAGTTGATTGAAAAACTGACAAAAGAAATGAAACAAGCGGCTAAAATTCTTGAATTTGAACACGCTGCTTTCCTGAGAGACAGAATAGAAAAACTGAGAAAAATGAAATAAGGAGAAAAATGAGCAACGATAAAATTGTTATAAAAGGTGCTAAAGAGAACAACCTGAAAAACATTGATGTTACTATACCACGTGACAAAATGGTGGTTATGACAGGTCTGTCAGGTAGTGGTAAATCCAGTCTGGCCTTTGACACAATTTATGCAGACGGCCAGAGAAGATATATGGAAAGTCTGTCTTCATATGCCAGAATGTTTCTGGGACAGATGGAAAAGCCTAATGTAGAATCTATAGAGGGCCTTTCACCAGCTATTTCCATTGACCAGAAGACTACTTCCAAAAACCCTCGCTCCACAGTAGGTACAGTAACAGAGATATATGACTACCTGCGTTTGCTGTATGCAAGAATAGGTATCCCACATTGTCCGGTTTGTGGTAAAGAGATCAAACAGCAGACTGTGGACCAGATGGTTGATGCAGTTATGGAGTTGCCGGTGGGCACAAGATTTCAGGTTCTGGCTCCTGTTGTAAAAGGCCAGAAAGGCACACATGTAAAAGAGTTTGATGCTGCAAAGAGGCAGGGCTTTGTCCGTGTGAGGGTAAATGGTATTATTTACGATCTGGAAGAAGACATTGTTCTGGAAAAGAATAAAAAACATAACATTGAAATTGTTGTGGACCGTCTTTCAATACGCGATGATATTGCCAGCCGTTTGGCACAGAGTATAGAAACAGCATTGTATCTTACAAACGGAACGGTAATAATTGATGTAATCGATGGTGAGGAAATGTTGTTTTCACAGAACTTTGCTTGTCCTGACCATGGTGTAAGCATCGACGAACTTGCACCAAGAATGTTTTCTTTTAATAATCCTTTTGGTGCTTGTGAAAAATGTACTGGTCTGGGTGTGTTTATGCGTGTAGACCCTGACCTTGTTATTCCAAATAAGAAATTGTCAATTGATGAAGGTGCTATTAAAGCCAGTGGATGGTACTATGCTGAAGGTTCTGTTTCACATATGTACTACCGTGGTCTGGCTGATAAATACGGATTCTCATTGTCAACACCTATCAAAGATCTGTCTAAAGAAGCGATTAACGCAGTTCTTTATGGTACCAATGGGGAAAAACTTGACCTCTATCGTGAAACAGACAGAGGTATGAGCAAATACCAGACAGAGTTTGAAGGTATTATTCCAAATCTTGAAAGACGTTTCCGTGAAACAAGTTCAAACTGGGTAAAGGAAGAAATTTCCGGCATTATGAGCGGTGTTGAATGCCCTGAATGTCATGGGGACAGACTTAAACCGGTTATTCTTGCGGTAACAGTAGGCGGTATAAACATAAGTCAGTTCACTAAAATGAGTGTCCGTGATGCGCTGGAATTTCTGGATAACGTCAACTTGAGCGAAAGAGAACTTCTTATAGCTGAAAGTATTCTTAAAGAAATCAAAGCAAGACTTAATTTCCTTAAAAGTGTAGGTCTTGAATATCTGACACTTGCCAGAAGTGCAGCGTCTCTTTCAGGTGGTGAAAGCCAGCGAATCAGACTTGCCACACAGATAGGTTCTTCTCTTGTAGGTGTTCTTTATGTGTTGGATGAACCAAGTATTGGCTTGCATCAGAGGGACAACGAAAAGCTAATTGATACACTGAAGCATCTGCGTGATCTTGGTAACACATTAATTGTTGTTGAACACGATGAAGATACTATCAGAGCGGCAGACCATATTGTTGATATAGGTCCGGGAGCAGGTGTACATGGCGGCGAAATCGTAGCACAGGGCACACTGACGGATATTGAAAATTGTGAAGAAAGTATTACAGGTCAATATCTTAGTGGTAAAAAGGTAATCGGACTTCCTGAAAGACTCCGAGAAGGAAACGGTAACTTTATAAAGGTAATAGGTGCCGCACAGAACAACTTGAAAAACATAGATGTAGAGTTTCCGATTGGAAAATTTATATGCGTTACTGGTGTGTCTGGCAGCGGTAAGTCCAGTCTGGTTAATGAAATACTGTATAAAAAAGCAGCAGCTGTTATGAACGGATCAAAAGCTAAGCCAGGTAAGCATGAAGATGTGACAGGTCTGGAAAACATTGATAAAGTTATTTGCATTGACCAGAATGCAATCGGACGTACACCTAGGTCCAACCCTGCTACCTATACAGGTGTGTTTACAGATATCCGTAACCTTTATGCACAGACAAACGAAGCGAAAATGCGTGGTTATAATGCCGGCAGATTCTCTTTCAACGTAAAAGGTGGACGCTGCGAAGCCTGTGAAGGAGATGGTATTATTCAGATTGAAATGCACTTTCTGCCTGATATTTATGTGCCATGTGAAGTATGTAAGGGTAAACGATATAATAGGGAAACACTGGAAGTAAAATACAAAGGAAAGAGTATTGCTGACGTACTGGAAATGACAGTGGAACAGGCAATGTCCTTCTTTGAAAATCATCCTAAAATATACAGAAAAATCAAAACGCTGTATGACGTTGGTCTGGGCTATATCAAACTGGGACAGAGTGCGACTACTCTGTCCGGCGGTGAAGCACAGCGTGTAAAACTGGCACTGGAACTTTCAAAAATCCAGACTGGTAAAACACTGTACATTCTGGATGAACCTACAACAGGCCTTCATACAGCGGATGTACACAGGCTGATAGAAGTACTGCAGAAACTGGCTGATGCCGGTAACACAATCGTAGTTATAGAGCATAATCTCGACCTTATAAAAGTATGTGATCATGTTATCGACATAGGTCCGGAAGGCGGCGATGGTGGCGGTACAATTGTTGCCAGCGGTACACCACAGGAAATCAGCTGTAATCCACAGTCATATACAGGTATGTTCCTGAAAAAATATTTTGAGTAAGAGGCTCTATGAATTATATAGAAAAAATCAGAAATATACTTCAGGACAGATTCACTGAGACACCAAAGGCAAATGTAGTTACCTTTGGTTGTGCACAGAATGAAAATGATTCTGAAAAAATCAGAGGGTTGCTCAGTCATATAGGTTATTCGATTACCGACAGTATTGAAAGCAGTGACATGGTGGTGTATAACACATGTGCTATCAGAGAAAATGCCGAACTGAAAATTTTTGGTAATATAGGAAAATTGAAAGCACTTAAAGCGGCAAACCCTAATATGATAGTAGCGGTGTGTGGTTGTATGGTAATGCAGCAGCACATTGTAGATAAAATCAAAAAAAGTTATCCTTTTGTGGATATAGTTTTTGGTGTAAATAATCTGGAGGTACTGCCACAGCTTATGTGTGACAGATATACACAGGATAAAAAACAAATTCTTTCACCTATAGATAAGACCGATATTGTGGAAGATTTTCCGATTCTTCGTAGCGGAAAATCAAAAGCATCAATATCTATTATGTTTGGTTGCGATAATTTCTGTTCTTACTGCATAGTACCTTATGTGCGCGGCAGAGAGAGAAGCAGAAAACCGCAGGATATAATGGCGGAATTTCGCCAGCTTATTGCGGATGGATATAAAGACATCACTCTTCTGGGACAGAATGTAAACTCATATGGTAAGAATCTGGAAGAAAAAATAGATTTTGCTGATTTGCTACAGATGCTTTGCACTGTTCCAGGTGAATATGTGATTCATTTTATGTCCAGTCATCCGAAAGATATAAATAAAAAAGTGATTGATGTTATCCGTGACAATCCGCAGATTTCAAGACAGATACATTTACCGGTACAGGCTGGTAATGACAGAGTCCTGAAGGAAATGAACCGTCGTTATACTATCGGTCAATACATGGATATAATCAATTATGCAAGACAGCAGATAGAAGATGTATCATTCTCAAGTGATATAATTGTAGGTTTCCCTGGTGAAACATATGAGGAATATCTGGATACAGAGAAACTTGTAAAAGATGTACGTTTCACACAGCTGTTTACATATATCTATTCTCCACGTACAGGTACAAAAGCCGCTGATATGGAGGATAATATATCATATAAAGAAAAAACAGTATGGCTGAACAGACTGATAAAAATACAGCAGAATATTGTATTTGAGCATCTGAACAGTTATATTGGCAAAACAGTTACTGCACTGGTGGAAGAAAAATATGAGGATGGTAGTTATACGGCTCGACTGTCGAACACTTTTGTGGTAAAATTCAATAGTGATTCAGATTTTACAGACCAGTTTGTAAAACTGAAAATTACAGGTAAAAAAGGAACCAGCCTTACAGCTGAGCTCTTGAAATAAATATAGAAGAGGAACTAAAAATGGAAAAATTTGATATTATTCATGAATTTAAACTTCTCGCATGCAAACTGCAGGAAGATGACAGAGTTGTTTATCTGGATCAGGTAAAGAAAAAAATGGATATGGATGCTGAACTTCAGGATCTTATCGGCAAATTCAACCTGGCACAGTACAACTACAGAATTGAAGCTGTAAAAGAAGATAAAGATGATGCAAAACTGGAAGAAATGAATAAAGAACTCATTTCTATCTATTCTGACATCATGGCAAATGAATTTATGATTGAATACAACGAATGTAAAGCAGAAGTTGATAAACTGACTCAGCACGTTCAGGCTATCATCACATCTGCACTGAATGGTGGTAACCCAATGCTGGTTGAACTGCCTGAAGGTGGTTGCTCCGGCAGCTGCTCTTCCTGCTCTGGTTGCGGCAACTGATTAACTTTGATAAATAAAACTATCTAATCTACAGGACGGTAATATTTTGGCTACTCTTTCACCAATGATGCAGCAATACCTTTCCATCAAGGAAGCTCATAAAGATCACATAGTATTTTTCAGACTTGGCGACTTTTATGAAATGTTCTTTGATGACGCTTTGCTTGCCTCAAAAGAACTCGAACTTACTCTTACTGGCCGCGACTGTGGCCTGGAAGAGCGCGCACCAATGTGTGGTATTCCATATCACTCCAGCGAAGCATATATTCAGCGTTTGCTGGAAAAAGGATATAAGGTTGCTATCTGTGAACAGACAGAGCGGCCACAGAAAGGTAAATCACTGGTAAACAGAGATGTTATCAGGGTTGTTACTCCTGGTACTGTTATGGAAAACAGTATGCTCAGTGAAGATAAAAATAACTATATTGCCAGTGTTTATATAGATGATAGTCAGGCATGGGTATGCTTCTGTGATATTTCTACAGGTACTATGCAGACTACTATGATTGGTGCGGATAATTTTGAAAACAATCTGAAATCGGAAATTTATAAGTACATGCCTAAAGAGATAATTATAAATACACCGATTCTGAAACTTAAATGGTTGACAGATTATCTGAAAAATATAGTACATTGTTCTGTAGAGCTGATAGATGATAATGAGTATAATGATTTTGCTGTGAATGAAACTATTAAAAAACAATTTGCAGGAAAATCATTCGATATATCCACATCACGTTGTCTCTGGCAGTTGCTGGACTATCTTTCAAAAACCCAAAAAGTGGGCGTTGATGTACTGGATAAGGTAGATAGTTATGAACAGTCCAGCTTTATGAGACTTTCATATACAACTACAGCAAACCTGGAATTATTTGAAACAATACGTTCAAAAGAAAAACGCGGCAGTCTGTTGTGGGTGTTGGATAGTACTAAAACTAGTTTTGGTAAACGTATGATGCGTAAAGTTATTGCAGCACCACTGATGGATAAAAAACAGATAGAAGCTCGCTTGGATGCCGTTGAATATTTCAACAATAATCCTATTGTAAGAATGGACGTGCAGACACACCTGAAAAATATTCAGGATATGGAACGTCTGTGTACACGTGCAAGTTTTGGTAATGCTGGTCCACGAGATGTGTTTTCAATGTCACAGTCTATAAAAGCTTTGAAACCGCTGAAAACAGTGCTTTCTTCATCTGTTAACCCACTTATCAGTTCTCTTAATGACAATATTGACCCTATGGAAGCATTGGGAGAATTACTGGACAGAGCTATCGTTGAAAATCCTCCGGCAACAACAAAAGATGGCGGTATGATAAAAGATGGCTACGACCGGGAAATAGACTATAATAGACATCTGGTCAATGACAGTATGGAAATACTGGCTGAAATTGAAAACAGACTCAGAACTGAAACAAATATTCCGAAGCTTAAAGTAGGATATAACAGAGTATTTGGTTACTATATTGAAGTTACTCGCTCATATCTTGATTTGGTTCCTGATACTTTTATCAGAAAACAGACACTGGCAGGTAGTGAAAGATACATTACAGAAGAATTAAAAAATCTGGAACAGGAAATCCTTATGGCCAGTGAAAAATTACTTGCCAGAGAAAAACAGCTTTTTGCTGAACTGCTTAGAAGCATAAGCGGGGAAACTGAAAAGATTCTGCGCACAACAAATGCACTCAGTTTTATTGATGTGCTGGCTGCTTTCTCACAGGTAAGCCAGAAGCACAACTATGTAAAACCGACAATAACTGACGGTGATAAACTGTATATTAAGGATGGCAGACATCCTGTAGTGGAAGCTATGCTGAAGGATGAGATTTTTATACCTAATGATGCTTTACTTGATTGTGATTCCAACAGGGTAAACATTATTACAGGTCCTAATATGGCAGGTAAATCCACATTTATGCGACAGGTGGCTATTATTGCGGTTATGGCACAGATAGGTTGCTTTGTACCGGCTAAAATTGCAGAAATACCGGTTTGTGATGCGATATTTACCCGTGTAGGTGCTTCTGACGATCTTTCCAGTGGTAGAAGTACGTTCATGGTTGAGATGAGCGAAGTAAGTGAAATACTTAAAAATGCAACAGAAAAAAGTCTGGTTATACTGGACGAAATCGGACGTGGTACATCTACATATGATGGTATGAGTATTGCAAAAGCTGTTGTGGAATATATACATAGCAAAAAGAATAATCTGGGATGCAAAACTTTATTTGCTACCCATTACCATGAATTGACAGAAATGGAAAACCAGATTCATGGTGTAGTAAACTATAATATAGCCGTTAAGAAACGTGGTGACGATATTACTTTTCTCAGAAAGATTGTCCGCGGTGGCGCTGATGACAGTTATGGTATACAAGTAGCAAAACTTGCTGGTGTACCTGATGCTGTAATCGAAAGGGCTAAAACTATTTTACGGGAACTGGTAGAAAATGCTGAAAGAGAAAAGATGGCTGTACGTCAGCTTTCTTTCGATGATGGTTATATTTCAGTTTCCACACAACCGGTACCTGCAGCTCCAAGTGAATTGGTACAGGAACTGGAAAAAATAGATGTTAATGTGCTTACGCCTATTGAAGCACTGAATATTCTATATAAACTTAAATCTTTACTTTAAAGGCAGGTGCAGATAATGGCGGTTATCAATATACTTGATAAACAGACAGCAGAGCTGATTGCTGCAGGAGAGGTTGTTGAAAGACCGTCTTCTGTAGTTAAAGAACTGGTGGAAAATTCTATAGATGCTGGAGCACATAATATCCTTGTGGATATTGAGCGTGGCGGTGTTAAGAAAATCCTGGTTCAGGACGATGGCAGCGGTATAGACAGCGAATATGTAAAAACTGCATTTATTCGTCATGCGACCAGTAAAATTTCAGTCAAAGAAGATTTGGATAATATTGCCAGTCTTGGTTTCAGGGGGGAAGCATTGGCTTCTATAGCAAGTGTTGCACATGTTTCTTTGATAACAAAAACAGAAATGCAGGATTTTGCTGTGGAAATTCATCTTTCCGGTGGCGAAGAAACTTCATTTGAAATAAAGCCATTTGTTACCGGCTCACGTTTTATTATCAGGGATTTGTTCTATAACACTCCGGCAAGAATGAAATTCCTTAAAAAAGATGCAACTGAAGCCAGTTACATACAGGATATACTTACTAATCTGGCTCTTTCCAGACCAGATATTTCATTTACATTTGTAAAAGATGGTAAGGAAATATTTGCTACAATCGGTGATGGCAATCTTTTGAATACCATAGCATCTTTGTTTGGTACAGAATTTGCACAGTCACTTGCACCGGTTGACTACAGTGATGAAAAATATACTGTTACAGGATATGTTACATTTCCTCATGCATCAAGACAGTCAAGAAACCTGCAGTTTTCATTTATTAACGGACGTTTTGTGAGAAACAAAACTGTGATAGCTGCAAGTGAAAATGCATATAAAGGCAGTGTTATGGTTGGGAAGTTCCCAGGATATATCCTGAATATCTCCATGCCGTACGATGCTGTTGATGTAAATGTGCATCCTGCTAAAACAGAAGTAAGGTTTGCTAATGAAAGTGAAATGTTTTCTGTAGTATATCGTGCAGTTAAAATGTCTATTACAGGAGATATTCCACTTAAACAATATGACTTCAAACTGAAGTCCAACACAGATAAGGTAAATATCACCGTAAAGCAACAAAGCTTTACGGATGTATCTACTACAATAAAGACAGTGGATACTTCATATGAGACATTTTCTTTACCTTTTAAAGTTAAAAATGAAGAAAATAGTGACAAATACGTAAACAAATATGTTATTCCTCAGTTTGAAAAAACAAATAAAGATGAATTTCTGGCCAGTGAATCTGTTGTACCATATATAACAAAAAATATGACAGAAAAATTAGATGATCAAAAAGAAGAGAATAACAATGTTACATCTATTGAGAAAATTACAAATAATGTAAGCATTGATAAATATGTGAATACATATGAAACCACTACTGAGGATCAAGAAGAAAATATTACTGTTTTAGGTGAGGTATTCGCAACATATATACTTTGCCAGGCAAATGATGAACTTATCATTATAGACAAACATGCTGCTCATGAACGTATTCTTTACGAAAGACTTAAGCGTAACATAAAGCCAGACAAACAATTGTTAATGATTCCTGCCACAGTTAAACTTTCAGCAATTGAAAAAGCGGCTGTTATTGAAAATATTACTTTGCTTGAAGAGCAGGGATTTGAAATTGATGAGTTTGGTGAGGGCGGTGTAATTGTACGTGCTATACCAATGTATATCACAAGTGAAGATCCGCAACGGCTTGTAAGCGAAATAGCATACAATCTTTCCAATGGAAACAAGGCGGATATGAGTGAAAAAATTGACTGGATTTTTCATTCAGTTGCTTGCCGCAGCGCGATTAAAGCAGGCGATAAAGCTGAAATCAATCAGCTTACTCAATTAGTCAAAGATATTCGCAGTGAAAGAATACCGCTTTATTGCCCACATGGTCGTCCTGTAATTATTTCTATTACAAAAAAGGAGCTGGAAAAACAGTTTGGAAGATAAAAAGAAAATTATTGTCGTTTGTGGTCCTACTGCCAGTGGCAAAACCGGACTGTCACTTCTTATAGCAAAAGAGTTTGATGGCGAAATTGTGTCTGCGGACTCAATGCAGATATATAGAAATCTTGATGTAGGTACAGCAAAGGCTACTAAGGAAGAACAATCAGTTGCCCCACACCACCTTATAGATGTTATGGACCCTTCAGAACCATATAATGTGCAGCTTTTTACAGAAATGGCAAAAAAAGCAATAGATGATATTACATCACGTGGTAAAGTACCAGTTATTGTAGGTGGAACTGGTCTGTATATTGAAAGCCTTATCAATGGTATTGTTTTTGCAGAACAGGAAGACAATAAAGAGATAAAAGAGCAACTTCAGAATGAATTACACTTATATGGCAAAGAACATATGTATAGCATTCTGAAAGAGATAGACCCGGAATATGCAGAGACTGTACACCCAAACAACACTGTAAGGGTTATTAGAGGTATTGAGGTATACAGACTTACAGGTAAAAACATGTCCCATCAGCTTGCATGCTCAAGGCCTGAAGAGAAACCATACGATTATCTTCTTATAGGTCTTAATTATCGAGACAGATCCAAATTATATGACAATATAAATCTGCGTGTTGATTTGATGATGGATCAGGGAGTCTTGAATGAGGCGAAATATGTTTTTGATAATAAAAACATATTTAAAACATGTGTGAGCGCCATAGGATATAAAGAGTTTTTTCCGTATTTCGAAAGAACCGACACACTTGAACGGTGTATTGATAAGCTTAAACAGGCATCCAGAAATTATGCCAAGCGTCAGTTGACATGGTTTAACAGAATGAAAGATGTGCACTGGCTTATGATAGATGAATGCGCTTATAAATCACATTCTTTGGAGTTGGTAAAAAACTTTTTAGGAAAATAATTTATGACAGAAAACGTATATTATGCCGAAAATAGAAAAAAACGAAAAAAGATAAACTGGATGAATATTATTCTTCTGGTGCTTTTTGGGTGTTATCTGTCTATGCAGATATATCTTATCAATGCAAATAGTATTGATACAGTAAAAGCCGGCGAAGGTTACATAAATGATAGTATTATTACTCAGGGAATAGTATGCAGGGAAGAATCTGTACTGGTGCGAGGACAGGGTGGAGTAGTTGATTACCTGGCCGAAAATGGCGAAAGGGTTTCAAAAGGATATCATCTGGCCGATGTGTATCCATCCAACAGCGATCTGGAAAATATATTTCTGCTGAGAAACAGACAGTCAATGCTGGATGATATTGTCCAGGCTGAAAGTTATCTGACAAACAGCTCGGTTGATATGACCACAACCAAAAAGGAACTTACTGGTCAGCTGACTGGACTGGCAGTATTATCAGATACAGAAAATTATTCGGATGTAAATGAAAAACTTGCAGAGCTTACGCTGAGTTTAAACAAGATCGGGGTAGCTACTGGCAGAACAACAGATTTTTCTGCTGCATCTGCACAATTAAAGAGTGAAATAGCTGCGACAAAAGAACAGATCAGCCGGCCAATAAACAGCCTTTATTCATCATATACAGGCTATTTCATGCAAACTGCAGACGGCTATGAAAATATTGCTACGGTTGATTATTTTATGAATTCGTCATATGAAGAAGGAAGCAACATAATTAATCAGGTAAGCGTTTATTATCCTGACGAAAACAGTTATGGGAAAATAATAACCGATTACAAATGGAATATATGTCTTTATCTTGATAAGGATCAGTGTGATGGACTTAAGGAAGGAAAAACGATACAGATTTCCACTAATGTAGGTTCGAATGAATTCACAAAAGCCAGTGTTAAATCCATAATTGACAAAGGAAGTAAAAACCTGGTGGTTATTCAGTGCACAACAATGACAAAACAGTCAGCGTCTGTGAGAATAACGGATTGTGAAATATTGTTTAAACAATACACTGGTATCAAAATACCTAAATCTGCAGTACGTTTTGATAGCGATCAGAATATGGGTGTGTTTATAAATTTCTCAAATATAGTAAAGTTTAAAAAAATCACACCTATTTATGAAGATGATAATTATATGATTGTTCCGATTGAAAGAAGCGAAAACAATCAGTTGAAATTATACGATTCAATTATAGTGAAAGGCAGAAATCTTTATGATGGAAAATACTTATAAATACATTTATGAGAATGTAAAAAGAATTGAAGATGAAATTCAGGAAACATGTATAAAATATGGACGCAATCCTGCAGAAGTTACTCTTATGGGTGTATCTAAAACACAGCCGATAGAAAAACTGTTACGGGCTCATAAAGCTGGTATTACTCTTTTTGGTGAAAACCGCGTGCAGGAACTGGTACAGAAGGCTGATTTCTTTTCAGAATATAATGTACCTTGCCATATAATCGGCACACTCCAGACAAATAAAGTAAAATACCTGCCATCGCTGACAGACACTATACAGAGTGTAAACAGTTTAAAGCTTGCCAACGAAATTGAAAAACAGTATGGTAAGGCTGGCAAGATTGCTAATATCTGTCTGGAAATCAATATAGGTGATGAGGATAGTAAAAGTGGTATTCCATACAGCCAGACAATGGAATTGGTACACCAGTTATCAGAGTATAAAAATCTGAAAGTAAAAGGGCTGATGTGTATTCCACCGGTGGATGCAACAGAAGAAGTACGCAAGTATTTTTGTGCAATGCGCAAATTATTTGTTGACATATCAGATAAAAAATTAGATAATATAAATATGTCCATTCTGTCTATGGGTATGTCTGGAGACTACAAATGGGCTATTGCCGAAGGCAGCACACTGGTACGTGTAGGCACCGGCATTTTTGGAGAAAGAAATTATAATTTATAAGATAAAGGAGAATTACGATGGGTGTTTTTGGTAAACTTAAAAATGCTTTCGGTATTGATGACGAAGAATTTGAAGAAGATGAACTGATGGAAGAGGAAGTAGAGGAAGTAGCAGCCCCTGCAGCTGAAAACACATTCAAGGCTGATTTCATGCAGAACACAGTTCAGATCCCTGTAACAGCACCAAAGAAAGAAAAAAGCGTTTCTCTTTCTTCTATACCACGGTTACAGGTAGTATTGGTAAAACCTGAAAGATTTGAAGAAGCTAGTGATATTGCAGATAGCCTTAACGCTAAAAAAACAGTGGTACTCAACCTTGAATCTGCTAATAAAGAAGTAGCTAGAAGACTGGTTGACTTTCTGTCTGGTGTTGCTTATGCTAACCAGGGCAATGTACAGAAAGTAGCTAATTCTACATTCCTTATTACACCATACAATGTTGATATTTCCGGTATTGGTCTGCTGGATGATATTGATGGTCAGGGAGCTCTGTATTAATTGAGAGGATTTATACCACCACAGGATACGGAAGAAATAGTATTCTGTAAAAGAGCATATTCACAATGTGAAAAAAGCGATAAAATGGGAATCCGAACTTTTTCGTCTTTTTTGGATTTAAGACAAAAAGAATTGTTTGTTTCACAGTTTAATAAATTTTCCGGCTTGAATATTGGGTTTTATTCCGGATTCGATGGTGATACAGAAAGATGTGTAGCCTGTGTATATAGTCAGTGGGATGAGGTAGAAAAATACGAGTATCCAATCGTGATTCTGCGCTCTGATATACGAGGTGAAGATAAGCTTACACACCGCGATTTTCTCGGTGCCTTGATGAATCTGATGATTAAGAGGGAATACATAGGGGATATACTTGTTATAAATGATGAGTGCTATATAGCATGTCATAAAAATATGGCATCAGTTATACGAGGGGAGTTAAAAAAGGTAAAAAAAAGTTTTGTAGATTTTGAAGAGTATACAGATTATCTGCACTATACCCGTACAATATCCCGGCAGAAAAGCGTCACAGTCGCATCTTTGCGTGCTGATGCTGTTTTGGGTGCGGTTTTAAATTGTAGCCGTAGCGAAGCATCATCATTGATAAAGCAAGGTATGGTATCTGTCAACCATCTTGCTTTGAAACACTCTGATTTTGAAATTATTGACGGAGACATCTTAAGTGTACGAAGAGAAGGTAAATTCAGAATCAGCGCCGATGGCGCTAAGAGTCGAAAAGACAGATATTTTATTACATATTACAAATATTAGGAGGCAAATAATGTTTACACCTGATGAAATCCGCCAGATTACTTTTGAGAAAGTAATGCGTGGCTACAGACCTGAAGACGTAGAATCTTTCATGGAAAAAGTAGCTGACGAATTTGAGGCACTGGAAAATGAAAAGAAAGACCTGGAAGAAAAACTGTATGTTCTTGCTGAAAAAGTAGAACAGTACAAATCAGAAGAAGAAAGCATCAAAATCACTCTGATTAACGCACAGCGTCTTGGTGAAAGCATTGTTTCTGATGCAAAGGTGAAAGCCGAAAATGTACTCAGAGAAGCTACTATCAAAAAGAATGATATCATTTCTTCTGCACACGCAGAAATCGAGGGTACAGAAGAGACACTCAAACGTCTTAGAAAAGAAGTAAGTGATTTCAAACGTAATGTTCTTGGTCTGTACAAGTCTCATATCGAATCTCTCAGCGGTCTTCCAGAAGAAAAGAAAGAAGAAGTTCAGCAGGAAGAAGAAATCCCTGTAGAAACAGAAGAAACAACAGAAATCATGTTAGTTGAAGAAGTTGTTGAAGAAGAAGTAGTACAGGAAGAATCAGCTGAAAAATTCAGAAATATATCTTCACTTTTTGAAGAATAAAATAATAATAAAGATTAGTGCTATGTGCTAATCTTTATTAGTGTTTCAGGAGAAAGAATTGATTTTCAGTATTATTATAACTTCGCTACTGGTTGCATTGGATCAGTATAGCAAATATCTGGCCACAAATTATCTGATGGGGAATAGTCCTGTTGTAGTTATTCCGGGGGTTCTTGGGCTCAGGTATGTAGAGAACACTGGTGCTGCTTTCAGTATGCTCAGTAACAGTACAGATTTTCTTATTGTTGTTACAGCCATTGCTATGCTGGTTATGGCATATGTGTTCTGGTATAAAAATTACGGGGACAGTTTTGAAAAGCTCTGTTTTACTTTAATTATTGCCGGTGGTATAGGTAACCTGATTGACCGTGTTTTAAACGGTTTTGTTGTTGATTATTTCGAATTCCTGTTTATGAAGTTTGCGGTATTTAACGTTGCGGACGTTTATGTATGTACAGGCATAGCTTTATATGCATTGTATACATTCTATGTTGAATTCTATAAGAAAAGAGGAAATAATGGATAATATAATTCTCATAGTTTCTGCAGATGACAATAATAAACGTTTGGATGCTTTTATATCACAAAATACGGATTATTCCCGAAACTCTGTACAGATTCTGCTGGATGAGGGTAATATAACTGTAAATGGAAAACAGGTTACTAAAAGCTATAAAGTCAAAATTGATGACAAAATAGAAATTACAGTACATCCCCCAAAAGAAGTACGGTATGAAGGGGAGAATATTCCTCTTGATATATATTATGAAGATAACGACCTTTTGGTTGTGAACAAACCTAAAGGGATGGTTGTACATCCTGCGAATGGAAACGAGAGTGGAACATTGGTAAATGCTCTTTTGTATCATTGCAAGGACAGTCTCTCTGGTATAAATGGTGAAATACGCCCGGGTATAGTTCATAGAATAGACAAAGATACATCTGGGTTATTGGTTATTGCCAAGAATGATTATGCACACGAACATCTGGCTCGGCAGTTTAAAGAACATTCAATAACACGCGTTTATAATGCAATAGTATATGGTAATGTAAAAAATGATGAAGGTGATATAGACGCGCCTATCGGTAGACATAAAACAGACCGAAAAAAGTTCTGCGTTACCAGTGTGAACTCCAAAAACGCATTCACACATTATAAAGTGCTTGAAAAGTTAAATAGCTTTACACTTATTGAAGCGCGTTTAAAAACAGGTAGAACTCACCAGATACGTGTACATATGCAAAGTATAGGCCATCCTTTGGCTGGTGACCCTGTATACGGTCCTAAAAATGTGATCACAGAATTAGAAGGACAGGCATTGCATGCAGGCGTTATAGGATTTATACATCCAACTACCAACGAATATATGGAATTTTCTGCACCATGGTGTCACCAATTCACTAAATTTTATAATAAAACTAAACTTAAATGATTTATGGCTAAAAAAATTAACGATTTACTTGTAATCAGTGACCTTGATAACACTTTGCTTACTGCAAAAGAAGGTATCCCTGAATACAATATTCAGATGATAAAACAGTTTCAGCAGTTAGGTGGAAAATTCACCGTTGCAACAGGCCGTAGTGTAGAATCTGTGAGCAGATATCTGGGACAGATTAAATTTAATGCTCCTGCTATAACTTATAATGGTGGCGTTATTTACGATTATGAGAATAATAATATTCTTTATCGTGCTGTACTGCCTGAAGTAGCTAAGGATATTCTTAAACTGCTGATGGAGAAATTTCCGGAGGTAGGTTGTGAAATTATGTGCGATAATTTCAGAACATATCTTATTACCGAAAATGATTACACATATTGGCATCTTTATGATGAAAAACTCAGTTATATTGACACAGAGGTCGATTGTATCTCAAATAACTGGATCAAGGTACTCTTTTCAGATGAAAATTCTCGTCTGTTAGAGATGAAAGAATTCTGTGAACAGAATATTAACTGTGATGAAATAGAGTTTGTAATGACAAATTCTATCTATTTCGAGATGATGCCTAAAAATATTACCAAAGGAAAAGCATTAAAGACATTATGTGACTTGACCGGAATTCCTGTTGGTAATACAATAGCAGTAGGGGATTATTATAATGATGTTGAGATTCTGAAAAATGCAGGTCTCAGTGTATGTGTTGAAAATGCCCCTGATGATATCAAAAAAATATGCCATATAATTGTCCCTCCATGTACAGAAGGGGGCGTTGGACACTTATTGGCTCAAATTATAAAATCATTTACTTAAGGAGGAAAATATGGACGCAAAACTCAAACTTGCACTTGAAAAACAGGCGGTTGAAATCAGAAAAGATATCGTAACTGCAGTTCACAGTGCAAAAAGCGGACACCCAGGTGGTTCTCTGTCTCTGGCAGATACACTTACCTATCTCTATTTCTACAAAATGAATGTAGATCCAGCAAACCCACAGGACCCAGATCGTGACAGATTTGTTCTGTCTAAAGGTCATACAGCTCCTGGCCTCTACTCTGCACTGGCAGAAAAAGGTTTCTTTGCTAAAGAAGAACTGCTTTCTCTGCGTAAAACAGGTGCTCTTCTGCAGGGTCATCCTGATATGAAACACATTCCAGGTGTTGACATGACAACTGGTTCTCTTGGTCAGGGTATCTCTACAGCTGTTGGTATGGCTCTTGGTGGCAAAATCAGTGGTAAATCTTTCACTGTTTATACAGCTCTGGGCGATGGTGAAATTCAGGAAGGTCAAGTATGGGAAGCAGCTATGTCTGCAGCTCATTACAAACTGGATAACCTGGTTGCAATCGTTGATAACAACGGCCTTCAGATTGATGGTAAAGTAAGTGATGTTATGTCCGTTTACCCAATTCCTGAAAAATTTGAAGCATTTGGCTGGAACGTAGCTACATGTGATGCGCATGACTTTGATTCTATCCACGAAGCATTTGAAAAAACAAATGAAAAGAACGGCAAACCTTGGGTTATCGTACAGAAATCTGTAAAAGGTAAAGGTGTTTCCTTCATGGAAGACAAAGCAGCATGGCACGGCAGTGCACCAAACGACGAACAGTACGCACAGGCTATGGCTGAACTGGACGCAGTAGCAAAAGAATTGGAGGCTAAGTAATATGTCAGACGTAAAAATCGCAACTAGAGAAAGTTATGGCAACGCTTTGGCCGAACTTGGTAAATTAAACCCTGACGTTGTAGTATTCGACGCAGACCTTGCTGGCGCTACAAAAACAGGTGTTTTCAAAAAAGCATTCCCAGAAAGACATTTCGACTGTGGTATCGCTGAATCCAACATGGTTGGTCTGGCAGCTGGTATCGCTACAACAGGTAAAATCCCATTCGTTTCTTCTTTTGCTATGTTTGTTGCTGGCAGAGCATTTGAACAGGTAAGAAACAGTGTTGGTTACCCACATCTGAACGTTAAAATCGGTGCTACACATGCAGGTATCTCTGTAGGTGAAGACGGTGCTACACATCAGTGTAACGAAGATATTGCTCTGATGAGAACAATCCCAGGCATGGTAGTTATTAACCCATGTGATGACGTTGAAGCAAAACAGGCTGTATTTGCAGCTGCTGAACATGTGGGTCCTGTTTACCTGCGTTTTGGTCGTCTTGCAGTTCCTGTAGTTAACGATGAAAACTACAAATTTGAACTGGGCAAAGGCGTTACACTGAAAGAAGGTAACAAAGTTACTCTTATCGCTACTGGTCTTATGGTTGCAAGAGCTCTGGATGCAGCTAAAGAACTGGAAGAAAAAGGTATCAGCACAAGAGTTATCAATATTCATACAATTAAACCTATCGATAAAGAAATCATCCTGAAAGCTGCAAAAGAAACAGATTTTATCGTTACATGTGAAGAACACAGTGTAATCGGTGGTCTGTACAGCGCTGTAACAGAAGTTACAGGTTTGGAATGCCCATGTAAAGTTGTTCCAGTTGCAGTTATGGATACATTCGGTAAATCTGGCCCTGCAGCACAGCTGCTGGACGTATTTGGTCTCAATGCTGAGACTATCGTTAAGAAAGTTATGGAAAACCTGTAATCCAGATTTAAAGTCTTGTTTTTATCCATAAGTAATAATTCTCCCCACCGGATTTTAATCTGGTGGGGATTTTTAAATTCAAAGTTTAAGTCACTCATCTAATAATGTACGCAGGTCACTGAAAAATATAATTGCAGATGTTAAAATTATAATATATAATTTATAATATAATTATGAAAATATGAGGGCAGAAAAGTGTTTAAGATTTTAGATAAAAAACAGCTTAATGATTCCACTTTTTCCATGACCATAGATGCACCACTGGTAGCGCAGAATATTATGCCAGGACAGTTTGTAATGGTTATGACAGATGAAAACAGTGAAAGAATACCACTGACTATTGCTGATTTTGATAAGACAGCAGGTAGTGTTACTATTATATTTCAAGCAATTGGCGGTTCTACAATAAAATTAGCATCAAAGAATGCAGGCGAAGAAATTGCTCACTTTGCAGGTCCGTTAGGTATGCCTACAGAACTGGAAAACATTTCAAATGCTTGTGTAATTGGTGGTGGTGTAGGCTGTGCAATCGCTTTGCCGCAGGCTAAATGGTTAAAAAATCATGGAGCAAATGTAGATCTGGTAGCTGGTTTCAGAAACAAAGATATTGTTATTCTGGAAGATGAAATGAAAGCAGCAGCTACGGAACTTACTATCTGTACGGATGACGGTTCTTATGGTGTAAAAGGCTTTGTTACTGGTGTATTGAAAGATAATATAACATCAGGTAAAAATTATGATTGCGTAATAGCCATAGGTCCTGTGCCTATGATGAAAGCAGTATGCGATATTACCAAAGAATTTGATATCAGAACAATAGTGAGCCTTAATCCTATTATGATTGATGGTACTGGTATGTGCGGCGGCTGCAGAGTAAACGTGGACGGTAAAGTAAAATTTGCTTGTGTTGATGGCCCTGACTTTGACGGTCATAAAGTAGATTTCAAAGAACTCATGATCAGAAACAGTATGTATAGAAATCAGGAAAAAGAACACAAAGAGCATATCTGCAGAATGTACGGAGGTAAATAAAATGTACAATAAACAGGAATTTAAAACTCCGATGCCTCATCAGGAGCCGGATATCAGAAATAAAAACTTTTCAGAAGTTAGTACAGGCTACTCTTTGGAAGATGCTGTAAATGAAGCTAACCGCTGCCTTAACTGTAAAACCAAGCCATGTATGAATGGTTGTCCAGTTAACGTAGATATCCCTGATTTCATCAATTTCATCAAAGATGGTGATATTGAATCTGCCTATAGAAAAATTAAAGAAAAGAACTTTTTACCGGCAGTTTGTGGACGTGTATGCCCACAGGAAAACCAGTGTGAAAAATTATGTGTACGTGGCATTAAAAATGAAAGCGTAGGCATCGGCCGTCTTGAAAGATTTTGTGCTGACTGGGCCCGAGAAAATGGTGTAGAAACAGAAACTCTTCCACGGCAATCTTCAAACCATAAAGTTGCAGTTATCGGTGCAGGCCCAGCAGGTCTTACATGTGCTGGTGTATTAGCTCAGGCGGGTATAGAAGTAGAAATATTTGAATCTCTCAATAAAGCTGGTGGCGTGCTTAGCTATGGTATTCCTGAATTCCGCCTTCCTAAATCTATAGTCAGATATGAAGTAGAAAACTTGGAAAAACTTGGCGTAAAAATTCACACCGACGTAGTAGTAGGCCGTACCGTTACTATTCCACAGCTGGAAAATATGGGCTTTGAAGCGTTCTTCATCGGCAGTGGTGCTGGTCTGCCATCTTTCATGGGCATCGAAGGCGAAGGTCTGGCTGGTGTATTCTCAGCAAATGAATTCCTTACACGTGCAAATCTGATGGAATGTTATAAAGAAGATAAAGATACTCCTGCTCCAAAACTCGAAAAGGTTGTAGTAGTAGGTGGTGGTAACGTAGCTATGGATGCTGCACGTGTTGCAAAACGCATGGGGAGCGATGTAAGTATTATTTATCGTCGTGGTATTGAACAGATGCCAGCCAGAAAAGAAGAAATTCATCACGCACAAGAAGAAGGTATCCATTTTCTTACACTTAACAATCCAGTAAGAGTTATCGGTGACGAAAATGGTTTTGTAAAACAAATAGAATGTGTGAAAATGGAACTCACTGAACCAGATGCATCTGGTCGTCGTGGTGTAAAAGTAATGGATGGCAGTGAATTCCTGATGGATGTTGATGGTGTTATTATGGCCATCGGTACAAGCCCTAACCCGTTGTTAAAAGCTACAATAAATGGTATAGAAGTAAACCGTAGAGGTGGTTTTGTTGTTGATGACAACATGCGCACATCTATCCCTAATATCTGGGCAGGTGGAGACGCTGTTACTGGTTCTGCAACAGTAATCGAAGCCATGGGTGCAGGTCAGAAAGCAGCTAAATCCATACTTGAATACTTTACTTAAATTTAATATAAAAAATCCCTGTGTAGTATATACGCAGGGATTTTTTCATATATTTATCTAAAAGGAGGGATAAATATGTGGGAGAGAACATTAGTAGATAACGATAATATAATGGATGAGTATCAGAACATAATTAAGAAAGCAGCGAAGAAAAAGGACAGTATACTGCACTTATATATACAAGTCTTTTTTTCGCTTGTAATAATAGTTACGTCCTTTATGTTTAAAAATGGCAACATTGACTCCTTTTCATATATAAAAGAAAATTATGACTATTTTTTCGAAACTGATACTTATAGAGAAAGTACATTTTCATATGTAAGTTTTATCAATAAGATGGATTCTGAGATGAGAATAAGATTCAATCAACTCATGGAAGTGGTAAATAGTAAAGGGAGTACGGGTGAGTTTCCTGCAAATGTAAGCAACAAAAAATATTTTATATCAAAGAAAGGTATAAAGCCAGCTGAAGGATATATTTCATCACCTTATGGTATAAGAAAAAATCCTTTTGATCCAAAAGAAAAAGAATTTCATACAGGGCTAGACATAGCTGCTGTTAAAGGTACATTTATCAGGTCAGCTTTTGATGGAGTAGTTATTGATGTATCAACATCAAAAACGGCAGGAAATTATATAAAAATATCTTCAGAAGATAATATAATGACGTTGTATGCGCATAATCAGTTCATACTTGTAAATGTAGGTGATAAAGTAATAGCAGGGCAAATAATAGCTACTATGGGAGATACAGGTCTTGCTACTGGTACTCATCTGCACTTTGAATTTATTTCAGATGGAATAAGGTATAATCCTGTTTATGTATTGGATATATGATAATGTTTTTATTTTTAGTTATATGTTTTATGGGCCTGTCATTCGACAGGCTTAATATTTTCAAGTATTGTATTCTATCCTGTATAGCACATGAGGCCGGGCATATTTTTTCAAGTCGAATTTGTACAGGGAAATGGCCTCAAATAAAAGCCGGAGTGTTCGGCCTTAGAATGAAGAACAATGTTGCGCTGAATAAACATTATATAGCTATACTATTTTCAGGGCCATTTGTAAATATTTTTCTTACGATTATTACTTGTATTACGCTTAAAAGTTCATTCTCATTGAATAAATATATTTTTATGCTTGTAAATGCAATAGTCTTTATATTTAATATGCTACCAATATACTATTTGGATGGTGGTCAAATTTTATATAGTAAATCACTATTTTATCAAAAACATTTTAACCAAATAAGTTCTATTTCATTATTAACTGCGTGTGTAATGTTATTTCACTTTACAGATAACCTTGTTTTATTATTGATACCTGTAATGTATTTTATTATTAATTTAGCAAATGATATTTGAAAATATTATATAAATATGGTATATTTAATATATTAAATTGTTGGAGGCTATGATGATAGATAACAAGCTGAAATCTATACTGCTGTCTGTACAGAAACCTGCCAGATATACTGGTGGTGAGCCAGGCTGCATTATGAAAAATAAAGAAGATATTGATGTGCATTTTGCATTCTGTTTTCCTGATACATATGAAGTAGGCATGTCTCATCTGGGAATGAAGATTCTTTATGAATCTATGAACAAACTGGATAATGTATGGTGCGAACGAGTTTTTGCACCATGGACTGATATGCATGAAAAAATGAAAGAGCATAACATTCCATTATATACTTTGGAAAGTAAAACTCCGCTTTCAGAAATGGACATGATTGGTTTTACTTTGCAGTATGAACTTTCTTATACAAACATTCTGCAAGTACTGGACTTATCCGGTATTCCATTTATGGCAAAAGACAGAAATGAATCTCATCCACTGATTATTGCTGGTGGTCCATGTACATGTAATGCTGAACCTGTTGCAGATTTCTTTGACATAATGGCACTTGGTGAGGGTGAATTTATGAATTCTGAAATCTGTAATGTATACGCAGAGTGTAAGAAAAAAGGACTTTCACGTCTCGATACACTGAAAGAACTTGCAAAGGTTGAAGGTGTTTACGTTCCTTCATTCTATGAAGTAGAATATAAAGAAGACGGAACAATCAAAGAGGTAAAACCTCTTTACGATGCACCAATTCCATGTAATAAGGCTATTGTAAGAGATTTTGCAAATCATCCGTTCCCAACTGATACTGTTGTACCTATGGTTACAGCTATCCATAACCGTGCGATGGTTGAAGTACTTCGTGGTTGTATACGTGGTTGCCGTTTCTGTCAGGCTGGTTTTATATATCGTCCGTTCAGAGAAAGAAATGTGGACATGCTGAACAAGGGTGCTTATGAACTGTGCAAAAACACAGGTTACGAAGAAGTGTCTCTTACATCACTGTCTACCAGTGACCATTCCCAGCTCGAAAAACTGTTGGATGATATGGAAGACTGGACACAGGAACAGAAAGTAAACATCGCTCTTCCATCATTGCGTGTGGACAACTTCAGTGAATCTCTTATTGAGAAAACCACAAAAATCCGTAAATCTGGTCTTACATTTGCTCCTGAAGCTGGTACACAGCGTCTTCGTGATATCATCAATAAAAATGTTACAGAAGAAGAAATTGAAAAAACAGCAAAACTTGCTTTTGCAGGTGGTTATACTCATGTTAAACTTTACTTTATGATGGGGCTGCCTGGCGAAACAATGGAAGATATCAAAGGTATAATTGACACAGCACAGAAAATTATTGAAATTTTTTGGTCTATGCCTAACAGACCAAAAGGAAAGCCAGAAGTTTCAATTTCTGTAGCAACATTTATTCCTAAACCATTTACACCATTCCAGTTCTTCGGCCAGAATGACAGTGAACTTATCAAACAGAAACAGGCGTATCTGCTGGAATGTGCAAAGGTAAATAAACGCATCAAAGTAAGTTATAATGATCCACAGACAAGTATTATCGAAGCTGTACTGGCTCGTGGTGACCGCAGATTGTCACAGGTTATTATAGATGCTTACAACGGTGGTGCTATGTTTGACAGCTGGTTCGAATGTTTTAAATTCGATGTATGGCAGGCAGCATTTGAAAAAAACAATGTAGATACTGCTTTCTATGCTAACAGGTTCCGCCCATATGATGAAATCAATCCATGGGATCACATCAACTATGGTGTTTCAAAGAAATTCCTTATTGATGATTACGAACGTTCACTGAAGGCTATCACATCCAAACCATGCAATAAACAGTGTTATAACTGTGGTGCAAACAAACTTTTAGGGAGGGCATGTTTTGAATACAACAAGAATTAAATTTCAAAAAGTAGGCCTTGCAATTTACTTTTCTCATCTTGACCTTCAGAAAGTAATGCAGCGTGCCCTGAAAAAATCCGGTTTGCCTGTATGGTATTCCAAAGGTTTTAATCCTCATATCTACATGACATTTACATTACCGCTTTCTCTTGGACAGGAAAGCCTTTGTGAAAGTTTTGATTTCAGATTGAATGAAGAGCTTACAGAGGCAGAAATTCTGAAAGCTATGGAAGGAACTCTTCCACAGGGGATTGTCCTTACAACTGCTGGTGCTCCTGATTACGAAGCAAAAGAAATTAAATATGCACAGTACAGAATCACACTTTACGGCGATACTGATATTCTGAAAAAAGCACTGTCTGATTATGAATCAGCAGAAAAAGTAACTGTTATCAAGCAAAGCAAGAAAACAACAAAAGAGGTAAATCTTAAAGCAGAAATCCGTAATGTGAATGTAAATGAAACAGGGGAAAATTATCTGACATTTACAGCTCTTTTCCCTGCGGGTATAGACTATAATCTGAATCCGGCATTACTGGTAGAATATTTCAGTGAAAACTATGGTATTGACGCTAATGCAACAGATTATCTTAGACAGAATCTTCTTAATGAAAAACTGGAAATTTTACAGTAAATATTTGTAAAAAATATATAAAAAAGTGCTTGCATTTGTGTTTAATATGTGGTATTATATTTAGGCGTTAGTATCTGTAGTTCCATCTACAGGGTTAATGTATAACATTAAGCGGGCAGTCCTCTGTCGATATATAGTGTATCGGGTATGAATGTCTGATAAAAAAATGGAGGAAAATAAAATGGACGCAATCAAATTGATGACAGAAGGCATGCTGAAAGCCGACAAACCAGAAGTTAACGTTGGTGATACAGTTAAAGTACACGTAAGAATCAAAGAAGGCGAAAAAGAAAGAATTCAGGTTTTTGAAGGTATCGTTATCGCTAAAAAACACGGTGGTGTTTCCGAAACATTCACAGTTAGAAAAACATCTTACGGCGTAGGTGTTGAAAGAGTATTCCCAATCAACTCACCATTCGTTGAAAAAGTAGAAATCGTTAGATACGGTCGTGTTCGTCGTGCTAAACTGTTCTACCTCAGAGACAGAGTTGGTAAAGCTGCAAAAGTTAAAGAAAGAATCAAATAAGACTTTAAGAGGACACATGTTGTCCTCTTTTTGTTTTTACAGGTATATATAATGAAAAAGTTTTATGAAATCCTTGAATCTGCAGCTGTTTCTGTAATTACACTCACTCTTGTTATATTGTTTGTGTGCCGTTTTATAGTAGTGGATGGCGGTTCTATGGATAATACTCTTCACCACGGCGAAAGACTGATAATATCTAACTTCATGTACACTCCGGAAAAGGGCGATATTGTTGTTACAGACAGTAACAATCTTTTTAATCGGCCTATAATAAAACGAGTAATAGCCACCGAAGGAGATATTATTGCCATTGACTATAATACTGGTGATGTATATGTAAACGGATTATTATTACAGGAAAATTATATAAAAGAAAAAATTATAGCTACAGGTGGTGGAGTATACCAGATTCAGATGGGAGATAATCAGCTGTTTCTTATGGGGGATAACCGTAATGCTTCATCTGATTCCCGTGTACGGGAAATCGGACCTGTTAATGAAAAAGATATTCTGGGAAGAGTTATTCTCAGAGTATCACCAATATCAAAATTTGGAAAGGTGAACTGATGAGAGAATACGAACAGATGGAAGAAAGCTTTGATGAGCTGGCCACTAAAAATGTAAACAGCAAAAGCATTCACTGGTTCCCAGGTCATATGATGAAAACCCTTCGTCTTATGGAAAAGGAAATCAAAAATGTGGATGTTGTTATCAGCCTGCTGGATGCGAGAATTCCTTACTCCAGCCAGAATCCCGAAATAAAAGCTATTGTAAAAAACAAACCTACAGTATATGTTCTGAATAAACAGGACCTTGCTGACCCTGAAATTACAAATCAGTGGATTAATCACTTCCGTGCAAACGGTATGGGCGCTATTGCCATTAATTCCAAAACAGGTAAAACGGCAAAAACTGTTATTTCACAGATAGAAAAAGAACTCAAAGATCTTCTTGAACGTAGACAGGCTAAAGGTATCGAAGGTGTTAAAATCCGTGCTATGATGGTAGGTATACCAAACGTTGGTAAGTCTACTTTTATCAACTCTCTGGCTGGTACACAGCGTGCAAAAGCAGCTGACAGACCAGGTGTAACAAGAGGCAAACAGTGGGTTACAGTAGGCAATTTTGAATTACTGGATATGCCTGGTGTACTGTGGCGTAAATTTGAAAACCAGCATATTGCAGCGAACCTTGCATTTATAGGTTCTATCAAAGATGATATTCTGGATATTGAATCCCTGGCAATGTCACTTATAGAAGAACTGAAAAAAATCTATCCTGATATGTTGAAGGAAAGATATAAGCTGACAGTTGAAGACCTACAGATGGAAAACTATGATATTCTGCGTAAGATTGCACGTAAAAGAGGCATGCTTTTACCAGGTAATGAAGAGAACACAGAACGTGCAGCAATAATGCTGTGCGATGAATTCCGTGCTTCTAAGCTGGGCAGAATTTCCCTTGAAAAACCAGGTGACTATGAATAATCTATACGAATATGATAATGTATTAAGAACAGACTTTCCTGTTGTATGTGGCGCAGATGAGGCGGGCAGAGGACCATTGTGTGGTCCTGTTTGTTGTGCAGCGGTTATTCTTCCAGCTGATTTTATATGTGATGATATAAATGACAGTAAAAAAATTAGTGAGAAAAAAAGAGACAGACTTTTTGATATAATAATAGAAAATGCAGTAGCTTATTCCATTATTATGGTTTCTCCTGAAGAAATCGACAGAATAAATATTCTGAATGCTTCACTTGAAGGTATGAAATCTGCTGTAAAGTCATTAAGCGTTACACCTGATATAGTACTCATAGACGGCAATAAAACACCGAAAGATATGCCTTGCAGTACAGAAAGTGTGGTAAAAGGTGATGCTACAAGCATGAGTATAGCTGCAGCCTCCATTCTGGCTAAAGTTTCAAGAGACAGGTATATGGAGCAGCTAGATAAAGAATATCCTCAGTATCAGCTGTCAAAACATAAAGGTTACCCAACCAAACTCCATTATGAGCTGATAGCCGAGCATGGCATACAGTATTTTTATAGAAAAAGTTTCTTTACTAAAAGACCGGAGCTCTTATGGACAAAAGATTAGTAGGTAAATTGGGTGAAAAACTGGTTTGTAAATGGTATCAAGACCACAAATATGAACTTTTATCTGTGAATTACCGTACCAGATTCGGTGAAATAGATATTATTGCCAGAAACAAAAAATACGTTGTTTTTATAGAGGTAAAAACCCGTAAAGACTCATCTTTCAGCCACGCCAGAGAATATGTAGATGCGAGAAAACAGCAACGAATTAAATCTGCTGCAGCAAGTTATGTTGCGTTATATGATTTGGAAGATATCCCGATAAGGTTTGATGTTGCCGAGGTATATCACCCGGAAAATAATCCGGTAATCAATATAATTGAAAATGCTTTTGAATAAAAAAACAAGCCGTTGATACCAACGGCTTGTTTTAATTTATTTGTATAAAAGGAATTCTTCAGGTATTACACTGTAAACGATGTTTTCAATATAATCGTATGAAAATTTACTGTCAAACGCCTGTACACCATGAGTCGCTGCAAGTTCAGGTGTATAATCTTTGAGGAGATAGTTTCTTATATTTTTGTAGTTATAATCGTAATGAGCAATAGTAGGTACAAAATATACATCATCTATATAAATTGTTTCGTTTCCTTCCAGATCATATTCTTTTGTGATATTGAACTGGAAAAGACCACCCAGCATATTATTGGCTTTTGACTGTGCGGAGATAAAGTTACCAAGAGAATAGCATATAAGAGTTTTGTTGTCGTTTACATCGTTTGTACGCCATTCTACAGTCTGAATAACATGAGGATGTGTACCGATGATTACATCAACACCGATTTTATTCAGATGATCTGCAACATGATTCTGGTAAATGTTTGTATTGTTGGTATCTTCAATGCCCCAGTGGCAGGAGACTATAACAATGTCTGAATTCTCTTTGGCGATAGCAACCTGACGGTCAATTACTTCAAAATCTTCGCATCTTATAACATAAGGCGATGTTTCATCATAGATTGAGATACCATTAGTACCATATGTATATGCCAGAAATGCAATTTTTATATTGTTTACAGTCATATATTTTATATCTACGTCATCATTACCAGTATAGAAACCAATATTAACCACATCTTTACTGTTCCAATATTCAAGCGAAGATCTGATTCCTGCAACACCTTTATCATAAGAATGATTATTTGCTGTAGCTATAACATTGAATCCCATATCAAGCACTTTGTCGCCAAGCGCTAATGGAGTGGAGAATTGTGGATAATGTGAAGGTGGATAAGCATTGTTTACAAGTGTTTCCTGATTTATAAAACGAACATCGAAATTATCAAAATAATCTTCTGTGTTTGCATAAGCATAGTCAAAATCATAACCACCATCAGTGCTTCTGGATGCGGCCTGCAGATAGATAGAACCATGTATCAGATTATCGCCGGCAGCCACAAAACTGACTGTATCGGCTGGTTTTGGTGTAGGCTGTGGGGTAGGGGTAGGATCCGGAGTAGGTGCTGGTACTGGTTGTGCCGCTACACATGATACAAGCAAAATTGAAAGTAGGCAGACAGATATAATTTTTTTTACAAAATGATAATTTAATTTCATATATTTTTCCTCTGAATTTTATAAGTACATTTTACTCTAAATAAATATTTTGTTCAATATAAAAAAGATAAACGCTTGAAAAAATTGTACAATTATACTATAATTAATTAGTTATATTTAAACAAAATATGAGGTTTAAAATGAGCAAAAAATTAATGAATAAAAGTGATTATTTCTTTGACCTTCCTCAGAGTCTTATTGCACAGACACCTGCAATACCAAGGGATAGCTGCAAAATGCTTTGTGTAAGCAAAAATAATCCTTTAAACTATGAAGACAAAGTTTTCAGTGATATATATGATATGCTTAAAGAAGGAGATGTACTGGTACTGAACAATTCAAAAGTTCTACCGGCCAGACTTTACGGTGCTAAAACTACAGGTGCAGCCTGTGAATTCCTTATGCTGAAACAGAAACAGCATGATGTATGGGAGTGTATGGCACGCCCTGGTAAACGCCTGCAGCCTGGTCATAAGGTTCTTTTCGGTGGCGGGGTTCTCCGTGGTGAAATAATTGAATCTCTGGAAAATGGTAATAAACTGGTGAAATTCACTTACGATGCAGAAACTTTGTTTGAAGCACTGGATATTGTAGGTAAACTTCCTTTGCCACATTATATCACAGAAGAACTTAAAGATGGCAGTCTTTATCAGACAGAATATGCAAAAATACTTGGTTCTTCCGCTGCACCTACCGCAGGTCTTCACTTTACAAAAGAACTGATGCAGTGTCTGGAAGAAAAAGGTGTAATTATCAAATACATCACACTTCATGTAGGTATAGGTACGTTTAGACCGGTAAAAACCGAAAATATTCTCGAACATGAAATGCACAGTGAATGGTTTGAAATCCCACAGGATACTGCTGAAGCTATTAATCTGGCCAAACAGGAAGGCAGAAGGGTAATATCTGTAGGCACTACATCTACACGTACTCTAGAATCCTGTTTTAAAGCACACGGTCAGGTTAAACGGTGCAGTATGGATACAAGTATTTTCATTTATCCTGGTTTTGAATTTGGCGTTATAGATGGTCTTATTACCAACTTCCATCTGCCTGAAAGCACATTGATTATGCTGGTAAGTGCATTTGCTGGCTATGAAAACACAATGGAAGCATACAAACATGCTGTAGAAGAAAAATATCGTTTCTACAGCTTCGGTGATGCTATGTTTATCTGTTAGAAAGGATTATTATGTACAAGTTAATTAAAAATGTCGGTACAGCACGTCGTGGTGAATTCACTACAGTACACGGTACAGTACAGACTCCTGCTTTTATGAATGTAGCTACAGCTGGTGCTATCAAAGGCGCTCTGTCTACAAAAGACCTGGAAGATATCCGCTGCCAGGTAATGCTTAGCAACACATACCATCTGCACCTGCGTCCAACAGATAAAGTTGTACGTCAGATGGGGGGGCTGCATAAATTTACAAACTGGAAAAAACCTATTCTTACTGACAGTGGTGGATTTCAGGTGTTTTCTCTGGCTAAACTGAGAAAAATCAAAGAAGAAGGCGTTACATTTGCATCTCATATCGATGGCCACAGAATTTTTATGGGTCCTGAAGAAAGCATGCAGATTCAGTCAAATCTCGGTTCTACTATCGCTATGGCTTTTGATGAATGTATCGAAAACCCTGCAGAATATGGTTACACAAAGCAGTCTATTGAAAGAACTGTACGTTGGCTGGAAAGATGTAAAGCAGAAATGACAAGACTGAACAGCCTCGATACAACTATCAATAAAAATCAGATGTTATTCGGTATCAACCAGGGTAGCTGCTATGACGATCTTCGTGTTGATCATATGAAACGAATTGCTGATCTTGATCTGGATGGTTATGCTATTGGCGGTCTGGCAGTAGGCGAAACAAAAGAAGAAATGTATCATGTTATTTCTGTAGTAGAAGAACACATGCCAAAAGATAAAATCCGCTATCTTATGGGTGTTGGTACACCAGGCAATATTCTGGAAGCTGTACACCGCGGTGTTGACCTGTTTGACTGTGTAATGCCATCCAGAAATGCACGCCATGGCCATATAAACACATGGAACGGTATCATCAATATTAAAAATGCGAAATACCGGACAGATGATTCTCCACTGGATCCAGAATGCGATTGTCCAGTATGCCGAACATATACGAAAGCATATCTCCGTCATCTTTTCAAAGCAGAAGAAATGTTAGGTATGCGCCTGTGTGTAATGCATAACCTTTATTTCTATAATAACCTTATGGAAAAAATCAGAGAAAGTATGGATAACGGTACTTTCGAGGAATTTTATAATAAATACGTGGATTTATTGGATAAACGTATATAAATTATTGCAATATCTCCAGATTTATGTTATATTTAAATTTAGTTTATTAGGAGGTGAATACCATGTTCTTTTTATTAGAAACAGCTGCAGCTGAAACATCTGTACTGTCTATCCTTATTTCTAACACAATGCCATTCGTTGTAGTTCTGGTTGTTATGTACTTCATGCTCATTTCTCCACAGAAAAAGAGAGAAAAGAAACTGACAGATATGCGTAACGGTCTGGAAATCGGTGATGGCGTAGTAACAGCTGGCGGTGTTGTAGGTCGTATCATCAGCATCAAAGAAGATACAGTTGTTATCGAATCTGCTTCTTCCAAAATGCGTCTGAAAAGATGGGCAATTTCTGAAGTTGAAAAACTTGACGTTGAATAATCATCAATTATAGTTATAAAATTACACCCCTTGGAATAGAATGTACTATTCGATGGGGGTGTTTTTTTGTTGCATAAATTCAGTTTTTCATTCAGTTCAATTCAGAAAAAAATATTGCATATAGTTGGTTATATAATAATATGCTTTGCCACTCTGGGATTTTTATTATGTATAACAGCATTTATGATAACCAGTATTGATACGCCGGAGTATATTCTGGTGCCACTTACTACTATTCTTCTTACACTTTCATCTTTTATAGATAGTTTTTTACTCGCAAAAGTTCAAAAAGAAAAGGGAATAGCTATTGGCTTTTCTACAGGTATTATATTTTCTGTTATTGTAATTACATTAGCGATATATCATAATAGTATGGTATTTACAGGAATATTTTTCAGTAAAATTTTTGCTTGCATACTGGCGGGTACTCTTGGAGGAATACTGGGAGTAAATATATAATACAGTATAGGAAAGTATAAATAATGATAAGAAAACCTGCAAAAAACAAACATATTAGATATAATTATAAAAATATCATTTTTTTCATAATTATTATTGTCTATTTTTTAGGATTGTCAGCGGGATGTTATATGACAATTAAAAACGCACTAAATTTGGATTTTGTAAAAAGTGTAACTGGTGTTACAGATTCATCTATAACCGCATATAATGGCGATTTCCGTCGTTTTAAAACGTTTTTAATACGTGATATTATATTTTTTCTTATTGCTTTACTGATAAAATATTCTGGTATACTCAGAGGTTTGTGCATATGCCTTCCATTTGTTATATCGTTGCAGAACGGAGCGATAATATCAAACGATTACGTATCCGGCTTGGGTTTGTTTTCTCTGACATGTGATTATATTCTTCGTAATACGGCAGCCTCTTTTATATTTCTTATATATTGTAGTATACTTATATACGATATATTAAGGGACAGGGAAGACAAGAAAAGAGATAAACGTACGGTTTTTATATACATTTTATCTGTTATTACAATTTACCGGATAGACTTTTTAATAAAAAATATTCTGCAGAATCTCATAGGATAAAACGTAAAGTCTTTATTCTTTTTTTGATTTTTTAAAATTTGAAAGTGGGGAAGATTTAGCCGCTTTTTTAAGTTCTTCGTCTGAAATATGGGTGTAAATCTCTGTTGTAGACACATGTTCATGGCCAAGAATTTCTTTCAGTGCCAACATATCAGCTCCGCCAGAGCGGTACAGTAATGTTGCTGCAGTATGACGAAGTTTGTGGGCAGAGTAGCCCTGACCATCAAGGCCGGCAAGTTTAAGACAGCGTTCAACTACCAGCTGGATGCTGCGTGTAGAAAGTCTGTTTTTACGGGTCTTTGATATAAACAAAGCTGGTTCAGTAACAGGAGAAACAATAGTATTTCTTTCTTTTATATAATCGTCAAGAGCCCGCATACATGCGCTGTTCAGATAAACAGTGCGCTCTTTATTACCTTTGCCTATGATTCTTAAAGTATCATCACGAATATCTTTAAGGTCAATTCCAGTCAGTTCTGATAAACGCATACCGCAGTTAATAAAAAGCATTATGATACAGAAATCACGACTGGTAAAAGAAGTTTCTATATTAGCAAGCAAATCAACGCTCTGTTCCAAAGTAAGATATTTTGGCAGGCGTTTTTTGTTTTGCGGTAGTTCGATATTTTCAGTAGGATTAAATTCAAGCTGATTGGTTTTTTTAGTCATGTACTTGAAAAAGCCACGGAGACTGCTTAATTTTCTTGCTCTGGCAGCAGCGGAATTACCGCGTTCGTTCATTACAAAAAATAAAAAATCAAGAACATCAGATTGAGAAATATTTGACAAAAATTCAATATCCAGATTAATTATAGATATTTCACTGATTTTATCATTATCAATGTGACCATTACGTTTTTGCAAAACATAACGGAAAAACAGTTTAAGATCAATATAATAAGACTCAACAGATCTTACAGATAATCCTTTAATGGTTTGCATATAATAAAGAAATTCTTTCAGAAACTGCGGACTGTCAGAGTAATCAGAATAAATAACAGGTTTAGTGTTAGCCATAAAAAATCTCCAGATTAAATATAATAATGAAATATTTTAATTAAAAAATATATATATTAAATAATACATTAATAATGATTTAAATAAATATCAAACAACAGGTCAAATTGGCTAAAAGCGCATTTTTTACTACCCTATATTTCACTAAATTTTTATTTAGCGAAATAATTTCAAATAAATTATAGCACGGTACCCCGTGCTATGTCAATTGATATCCTTATAAAATCAATACCGAACCTATATCGTGCATTTCTTTATTTTCTATAAATATTGGTTTTACATTATACTTTTTCAAAAAGCTGATAACATTTGATTTATCCTTTTTATTTTTTAAATCACCAAAAAATAATATTTCATTGTCATTCAGTTTTACAGATGCCCCACCAATAAATCCGTAGTCATATCCTTCCAGTTTTATATCACCTTTTTCTATTTTAAGACAATCCAAATTATTTTTTAACAAGGTATTAAAAATATTTTCATCATCAGTTATATATGCTCTACTGTTTACACATATTGTTGAGCATCTGGTATAGCCCTGCTTTACAACTATTTTATTTTTATCTACAATTATTTTATATGCGGTTTCAGGATTATAGATAATGTAGTCATTATTAACTATAAAATTCAGCCATGATTCTGTTCTATATCCTGGTTTGAGAATATCACATACCACTATATGATATCCAGACTCTTCCAGATAACGGAAATTTGGCTTCTGACAGGCAGAAACTATAATTTCGTTATTATCTGTTTTCAGATATAAAACATCGCTATGCTGCGATATTGGCCCGCTGACACAATCAGATTTAATAACTGGTATACAGTCATACCCCAGTTCCCTCATTTTTTCGATTATATCTTTATCTTCAAAATTAATAATGCATTTTTTCATTTGCTATTCCCTGTTCAAAGCTTCAACGGGCACCATTCCAGCTGCTTTTCTGCTGGGATAAATGCTGAATATTATAGTTAAAAGAATTGTAGCAGATAATCCGACTATTAGCAATCTGAAATCAAAAATATAATTTTTATCTAATAATAAATTTACAACGTATAACGTGAGTGTTCCCCGTGAAATTCCCGCAGTGATACCAATTACACATGCTATAAAAGAATATAATAAAAATTCAGATACGATGTCCCACTTTCGGGCACCTAAGCTGATTTTTATACCTATATCATGTCTCTTATTTATTATAGCTGTATTCACACTTGCTGCTACAGATATGCTACATACGATTAAAGCTACATATCCGACTAAAAACAGTGCCAGAAAAGCTATTTCCACTATATCATCTATATTTTCACGCTGGTTATTAAGATTAGTTACCTTAAGTTTAATATTATCGTAATTCTGACTATTGTTTATAATATAATCTACTATGATATTTTCTGTTATTTCGTTATCTGAAACATTGATTAATATCTGCTCCAGATTTGTTTTCTGATATATCTTTTCCATTGTTGTGTATGGTATATATACAAAATTTGGTATTACATCACCAGACATACTATTAAGAACAGAACTGCTTTTATTTACAGTGCCGATTATCTCGAGATCAAATACTCCATTATTTGTAAGTAATTGTATATACTTTCCACAAATATCACTTCTTTTATAAGATTCCATAGCCAAGTTTTCATCTATAAGACAAACAAACCCTGTGGAATTTATATCTGCATCTACCAGCATTCTGCCGGATACTGTTTCAAGATTTACTATATCCTCAGCAGACGGTGAAATACCCCAGCACATACTTTGTGATTTGAATCCGTTTGCAAATATAATTTCTCCATAATCAAATAACACAGGGGTAAGTGACTCCACTTCATCGCATTCATCTAATAGATTATACAACCCGGTATCAGTGATATTCTCATTAAAAGAGTTATATGCGGTTACAGATATACCATTCAGTCCGATTCCATCCAGTTCACGTTTAATTTCATATTTTCCAGCCATAGAAATCAGGGATACAATGCATACAGAAAAAACAGCTATAAAAACTGAAAGAATTGCCGTATTATATGGTTTCATGATTTTTTGTAGTTTATATAGGTTTACACTATTCATTTGCAATAATTACCCTGTCACCAGATTTTAAATTTCCATCAAGAAATATTGTATCATTACCAAAATGTGTAAGTATTTCTGTATAATCTGTGTTTTCGACACCACAGGTTACATACGTTTTTTCTGCTGAACCATTTTTTAAAACAAATACAAATTCTCCACCTGAATCCTGATTTATATAACGGTGTTCAAGCATATTTTTTACTTCATTTTTATCTGCCGTAATCTTACCGCTTAGCTGTAAACCTTCTGTAATGTTATCATCTGGATTTTTTATTTCCGCAAATACATCTATTACCACATTTGTACCTGTAACACTTACCTGTTTTCTTACGACTGCATTTTTGTCTGAAATTTCTCCATAGTATATTTTTTCAGGAAATGCAGCGCTTTTGATGATTACGGTATCACCTACTTTTACTTTACCAAAATCCTGTTGAGACAAAGAAAATTTTGCGTAAAGCGTATCAGTATCGGACAAAGTAACTATGTTATTGTTTTTAAGAATAACAGCCCCTTCATAAAGATTATGTTCGGTTATAATACCATTTACAGGCGAATATATGGTATCGTCTGCAATATAACTGAGAATTTTATTATCATTTACTTCTGCAATGTTTATACCAGAGAGCTGATTAGCCACTTCTGATGTAATATTTCCATTTAAAACTGATTGCATCTTATCTATATCTATACTGAAAATAGCCTGTCCCTGATTTATATATTCGTTTTCATTTACGTATATTTCTTTTACAATTATGGGGTATGATAGCTTTATTTGTGTTTTATTAAGGCTTTCAAATTCCCCTACTACATTTATATCGTTTACGTACTCTATTTTTTTCAGCGTTGTGGCATTGGCAAATTTAATTTTATTGAGATTTACTGATATGCCAATAAAGGTTGATATTAGCAGAATCAGCAAAATTACTTTTATTTTACTCATACAGAAAGGCTCCTTTTCTTTCCGTTATTATGGATAAGAAAAAGAGCCTTTAATCATTTTATATAAGATGTATAGCCTGCAGCACGTTGTCCACGCCGTATATTTCCAGTGCATAGTCTTTTTTGTCTATCTGACGTACGCTTTGTGACGGAATAATAACCTTTTTGAATCCAAGACGTTGTATTTCCTTCAGTCGTAAATCTGTATTTGTCACATTTCTAACTTCACCAGCAAGTCCAACTTCACCAAAGACCACAACATCATCCGGTATGCATTTATCAGTAAGCCCTGAAAATACACTGAGGATAACTGCCAGGTCAATAGATGTTTCTTCGAGTTCAAGACCACCTACAACATTTAAATAAATGTCAGAATTTCCGGTAAAAAATCCGGCACGTTTTTCAAGCACAGCCAACAACAGATTAAGTCTGGTGTAATCTATGCCTGCAGCGGCACGTCTAGGAGTGCCAAACGAAGTTTTTGTAGACAGCGATTGAATTTCAGTCAGAATAGGACGAGAACCTTCAATTATACATGTGACACAGCTACCACTTACGTTATTCCCCTTACCTTCCAGAAGCATCATAGATGGATTGAGAATTTCAACTATACCTTTGCTGGACATATCAAACATACCGATTTCGTTTGTAGATCCATATCTGTTTTTACTTGCACGTAAAATTCTGTAAGGTAAAGTTTTATCACCTTCAAAATACAAAACAGTATCTACAATATGTTCCATTACTTTTGGACCAGCTATAGCACCGTCTTTATTTACATGCCCTACTATAAATAATGCTGTATCATATTTTTTTGCTGTATTCAGTAAAAGAGATGTACATTCTCTTACCTGACTTACACTACCAGGACTGGAATTGATTGTAGAGCAATTCATTGTCTGTATAGAGTCTATAACCAGAATATCAGGTTTCATTTCTTCTATGCTCCGACAAATAGCATACACATCTGTTTCTGTGGCTATGGAAATATTTCGGCCATCTATTCCTAAACGATTAGCACGAAGTTTTATCTGCGAAACTGACTCTTCACCACTTACATATGCCACGTTCCAGTCGTTGCAGAGATTTCCGCATATCTGAAGCAACAATGTAGATTTACCTGCACCTGGCTCACCACCAATGAGCATGCCGGCTCCACGTACAATACCGCCACCCAGCACTCTGTCCAGCTCGCCAAAATTAGTCTTTATTCGGTTTCTGTTATCATCAGCGTCTACATCACTCAGCTGATTAAACGACACCTTTCCAGCCGAATTTTTGGCGTTTTGCTTTGGTGATGGAGGAGCTGTATCTATTACATCTTCTGTAATAGTATTCCATTCTTTACAGGAGTTGCATTGCCCCTGCCAGCGGTGATACACTTCACCACAATTAGCGCATACATATATGGTTTTAAGTTTCTCTTTAGCCATTACAGTCATCCTTTAAAATTTACTGTATATAGTTTACCACAACAACTGATAGTTGTAAATATTTTTATAAAAGAAAAAAGACAGTGGAAATTTCCACTGTCTTTAAATTATTGGAGGCGCCTACCAGATTTGAACTGGTGAATAAAGGTTTTGCAGACCTCTGCCTTACCACTTGGCTAAGGCGCCAACAATATTATGGAGCGGGTTACGAGGCTCGAACTCGCTACCTCCACCTTGGCAAGGTGGCGCTCTACCAGATGAGCTAAACCCGCTTATTATGTGGTGCCTCCGGTCGGAATCGAACCAACGACACGGGGATTTTCAGTCCCCTGCTCT
>JAFYPL010000033.1 GCA_017547525.1 Oscillospiraceae bacterium | reverse complement strand
AAGTCGCTGCTTGCAATTTCGGTATATTTAGGCTTTTCAAGTCAGAGCCACTTTACCCACACCTTCAAAAAGTTAACCGGAGTTATCCCAAAAGAATACAGGGAAAACAAGTAAATTTACCTTTCAAAATAATAACATACAATATACAGACAATAATTAATATAAAAAGTCGGGCAAATTCCCGACTTTTTTTGATTCGTATCTAATTTTAGATGTGTTTTCAAATTTAATCTATTCGCAAAATTCAAGTTTATCTAACCATATTCTATCATACGATAGTTATATACACAATAACAGCCACGGCAGACACTCTGCCGGGGCTGTTATCACTTTTAATTATTTTTTACCAAGGTCTTTGTTCTTTTCATTTGCATAGAAAACTGCGTTTGCTGCTGCGGCACGGAATGCGGCATTTTCCAGTGTGGCAACACCTACAATAGTTGAACCACCCGGTGAACAAACTGCGTCTTTAAGTACATCAGGGTGTCGGCCAGTTTCAAGCACCATAGCCGCTGCACCTTTTACTGCCTGTGCCGCATATTTTATAGCTTTGTCACGTGGCACACCACAGCGTACAGCACCATCTGCCAGAGCATCAACAAACATATATGCAAAGGCAGGTGTACAGCCGGATACAGCAGATGCCACATCCAGTATATGTTCGGTTACTTTTTCAGTAAGACCACACTGGCTGAACATCATCTGCAGTTCATCGCATTTTTCGTCTGTCATTCTGTCATTTACAGCGTAAATGTTCAGACCTTCGCCAATTTCACTAGGAGTATTTGGCAGCATACGGATAACTGGCAAATCAAGACCATTTTCCAGTGGAATGGTGGCAAGGTCAGCCAAGGTTATACCGGCCGCTATAGACAGGATAATCTGTTTTTTACCTTCCCGGGCAGCCTTCTGCATAGCAGAAACAAGATTCTGCTGTACACCGCGCAGAATCTGTGGTTTCACAGCCAGAACTACATATTCGCTGTCTGCTACTGCACTGTCTGCGCTGTCTGCAACTATACAACCTGTTTTTGATGACAGAGTCGCAGTTTTTTCTATGTCCGGGTCATATATAATCACCTGTTCCGGGTCAATAGCTTTGCATATACCCATTACAAGAGCACCGCCCATATTACCGGCGCCGATAAAAGCAATTTTTTTCATAATAATCTCCTTTATGATTTACAGCTGGCCTTTTATCAGTTTTTCAGCATTTTTCCAGCAGATTTTTTCATATGTGTCAGTGGACAGTCTGCCTTTTTCATGCATATCATCCAACCATTTTGCCAGTGGGAATGTCATATCTGCATTGAACATATCTGTGCCGAAAAACAGTCTGTCAGCATATTTTGTAAGGAATGCCAGACCATTTTCTTCATCTCTCATAATAGCCTGACCGCCACTGTTGGCAGAAAGATCACCATAAAGATTAGGGTAGTTTTCAAACAGATATGGTATACGACCACCAGGTGTCACGGGGCCACTGCCCCACTGGTTTCTGCTTTCTTTATCTGCAGGTGCATCACCGGACATTTCTATCCAGAATGTCTGGCTGTGGCCGATAAATTTCAGATCAGGATATTTTTTCAGGCTGTCCTCCAGCATAGGCAGACCCGGTTTATCACAGATACCATAGCTATAGCCTTCTTCCGGACTCATGTGAAAAAGTATTGGCATATTCAGTTTTTCTGCCGCCCGGAAAGTCCGCTGTATAAAATCGTCTTCAATCCATTTGTTGTATGTGGCTTCACCAATGCCTACAGCACCCTGTTCTTTTGCCTTTTTAAGCTGTTCTTCCACATTACCCAGACCTGGTTCCACATGACACATCCAGCTGAAACGGTCAGGATACTGTGCCACATTCTGCATACTCTGCTGATTCCACTGTGTAGAAATAGACAGCAATATACCATAGTCTATACCCAGTTCATCCAGATGAGGCAGCATATCTGCCACCGGTGAAAAATTTTCGCCCAGTGTGTTATCTGCCGGTATATGAAGATGTACATCTATTCTTTTCATAATAAATCTCCTGCCCTGTTAAAATTCCAGTGTCATTGGTGTATGTGGTATGCCGTCTTCCAGAAATTCTTCGCCGCATACTTTAAAACCGAATTTTTCGTAGAAAGGCAATGCATATGTCTGTGCTTCGATATAGATTTTTTCCGGTGCCATTTCTGTTTTTACCGCTTCTATACCTGCTTTTACTATCTGTGCACCCAGACCTACACCGCGTTCTTTAGACAATACCCTGCCCATCTGTACAGTTTTACCGTCTTCTGTTTTTGGGAAAGCTCTCAGGTATGCTTTGATTTCGTCTTTTTCTTCCAGCCATACATGAAGGCTGTCGTAGTCTGTGCCGTCCACTTCCTGATAAGGGCAGTTCTGTTCCACCACAAATACTGCTGTGCGGATTTTCAGTATTTCATATACCTCCCTTGATGTCAGTCGGTCAAAATTTTTAATAACAAGTTCCATATTTATCTCCAGATACAAATTTATAATATTATTCTATCATTTAAATCCGCCATTGTCTATTATCCACAGTAACTGCGGTATATAAAAAAGCACCTGTTTTCACAGGTGCTTTTAATTATCAGTCTCTTACAGCCAGAACATCTTTGTAGAACCGGTTCATTTCTTCTTCAGTTTCAAATGTAGCTACGTACATCTGGTTTGCCATAGCACCGGAAAGTGCTTCTGGAATTCTTTCAGCCATTTTAATCTTATCGCCGTATTTAGCCATAATTTCAACATGACCCATAACAAAGTTTTTACCATCGCGACGGCCTACGAAAGGACACCATTTTTTCTCACCAACTGTTGTCAGTGTGGAATCGTAAGCAATCATGTCAGCCCAGATTTTGTATACGTTTGTAGATGCATGGTAGTTGAACAGGTCTGGTGTGAAACCGCCTGCTGGACGCATGTTTACTTCCAGAGCCATTACATCGCCTTTTTTTCCCAGACCTTCGTGGTCAGACAGCAGACGGAAGAATTCAAAGTGTACGAAACGGCTCTTTACGCCAAAGCTCTTAACTGTAGCGCGGCCAGCTTTCAGCACGTCTTCTTTCAGTTCTTTTACAATGTAGTATACAGAGTTATCATTGTTGTTTACAACGTCCATCAGTGAGAATGGTGTTACGTTGCCTGCTTCAAACAGTGCTTCACCTTTGGAGTTGATGATAGCATCGTATGTATAAATTTCAGCGTTGATAAACTCTTCCATGATGTATGGAACCCAGTCTGGTTTATCAGCCATAAAGTTAACCAGGTCTTCGTCGCATGTGAGTTTGTATGTAGCCACAGCACCTACGCCGTTATCTGGTTTTACTACTACAGGGTAGCCAACTTCTTTGAGGAATTCACGACAGCCTTCGATGTCGTTTACCAGATGGTATCTTGCTACAGGAATGCCTGCTTTCTGGTAGTACTCTTTCATTTTTGATTTGTACTTGATTTTAGGCATATCTTCAGATTTGAAGCCTGATGTGATGTTGAAGTCTGTACGCAGCATTGCGTCTCTTTCCAGCCAGTATTCATTGTTGGATTCCAGCCAGTCGATTTTGCCGTATTTGAATGCAAAGAAAGCAACAGCACGGTAAACTTCGTCATAGTTTTCCAGACTGTTTACCTTGTAGTATTCATTGAGACTGTCTTTCAGGTGCTGTGGAAGTTCATCGTATGGAGCTTCGCCAACGCCAAGTACATTCAGACCATTGTTTTTGAGTTCTTTACAGAATTGCCAGTAGTTAGTAGGAAAGTTTGGGGAAATGAAGATAAAGTTTTTCAATGTGTCACACTTCTCTCTGTTGTTTATTTTTGTTTTATTTTTTATTTTAACCGGGGGAATTATTACTCACCCAGTAATTTCGGAACAAAGTACTGTACCTGTTTGTACCACCATGGCCAGTCGTGGTTTACATCGTAGCCCCAGTAGTCAACCCAGATATTTGCACCCAGACGGTGGAAGTTTTCATCCAGCCAGCGTGCTGTGCCTGGTTCTTCCCATGCGCCCTGACCTGTGCAGATGATACCTCTGTTATTGTTGTATCTCTGTACAAATGGGTGGTCTGGCTGCATATTTGCCATATACAGCTGTGGACTGTTCTGATAGAGAACTTCGTCCATGTAATCGCCAAAGAATGCGTGGTTATCGTAAACACCGCTGAGCGCCAGCATACCATCAAAGATATCTGGGAAACGCAGGAACAGGTTTACAGAATGGTTTGCACCCATGCTTGCACCGAATACGATGATACCAGGGTTACCATCCCAGCCGTTTGCCGCATTTACAGTACCGCGCATTACCGGTACCATTTCATCAACAATGTATTTAATCCACCGTTCATGTCTACGGATTCTGTGGTATGGGTCACCGTTTGTATCAGACCATGTTTCAGAGTCGATTGTATCTATGCTGAAAACCATTACTTTGCCGGCATCAATCCACTGTGCCCATTCTCTGTCCATATGGAAACCTTCAAAATCCATAAATCTGCCATTCTGGCAAGGAATGAACAGCACTGGTCTGCCTGCATGGCCATAAACTTTGTATTCCATATCACGGCCCAGATTATGGCTGTAATGTTTAAAATATTGTACTCTCATAAAATCTCCTGAATTTATTATAAATTATAAAATAATGTGTGTAAAAAGAATGGAAGCTGTTTTTCCCAGCTTGCTTCTGAATGGGTACCGCCCGGTATAATTCGACTGGTTACCATCACGCCGCCTTCAGACAAAGCATTGTGGATTTTATTATAACCTTTTATCATATCAGGTCTCCTGCCCATTTCTTCACTGCCATAGTCCATGTACAGCACTGTATCCGGTGCAAATTCTGCACGGCGTATCATTCTTTCCAGTTTATCATTATTAAACCACAGTGATGGTGACAATGCCGCGCCACGGGAGAATATATGGTTATATTTTGTCATCGCGTAGATTGTCATCAGTCCACCCATGCTACTGCCTGAAATGAAAGTGTACTCTCTTTCCGGCATAGTAGGGAAATTACGGTCGATGAATGGTTTGAACTGCTTTACATACCATTCCATAGTTTTTCTGCCACGGCCTTTTACACTGCCGAAGCGTGAATCCTGAAAATCAAAAGGTGAATATTCAGACAGTCGTCCGTTATCCGGGCTATGGTTACATTCTACCGCTGCAACTATAAGCGGTACATTGTTTTCCTGCAGGTATTCCAACATACCCCAGCTTTTACCATAGGTCGCATGGCTGTCAAAAAACACATTGTGTCCGTCAAACATGTACAGTACAGGATAACGTGCCTCCGGATTGAACTTTGCTTCGTCCGGCACATAGATATACGCACGGCGTTTTTCCTTACCTGTCAGCTGAGGGATTGTAATCTGTCTTATTATTATCATAATTATGGGTCCTTGCTTAAAATATAATGATAAATATATACGTAATTTTAACACAGTCCGGATAAAAATGCAAATTACCATATACTGACAGCAATATAATCGTTACAATTATACAAACCCTGCCACAAACAGCAGGTTGTTTTCACTGTATATTTTCCTATTTGTCTATAAATTCGCTATGAATTCTGCCAGCTGTTCAAATCCACCCTGTGGGATAAGTGAAATATCCTCATTCTTTTTATTGATTACACAGTCGTTCAAAAGGAAAACCTTCATGCCCAGTTGTGCTGCTATCATATCTTCAGCCACATCGTTGCCTACCATTACACACTCTTCCGGCGCAAGACCTGCTTTAGCCAGAACTTCTTTGTAGTATTCCAGATTTGGTTTACTGTAATGATAATCTTCATAAGTTGTGAACAGTTCAAAATCTGTCTGATCAAGACCTGCCCATTTTATCCTGTTTTCTGTTGCTACACGTGGGAAAATAGGGTTTGTGGCAAGAACAGCTTTCATGCCTTTTGCCTTTACCAGTTTGATTATTTTGTCGGCCTCTTCTCTGCAACCACAGCTGTTTGCAACAGTATTGAACTCATTTGTGTAAAAATCCAGGAACAGTGGCTCGTCCTCTCTGGCCTGTGGTCCGAATATACCAGTATATGCCTGCCACCAGCGTTCTTCATTGGTCATTGAACCATCATTTTTTACCATATTTGCCACGCCCTGCCATATACTGTTCATAAACTGCTGTGGGTCATAACCTTTTGCCAGTGTAATTTTCTTTGTAAGCAGACCGAAATAATATTTTACAAATTCGTCCTGATCCATTGGCAACAATGTGCCGTCCAGGTCGAACAATACTGCTTTTATCATAATAGTTCTTCTCCTTCTGATATATCATATACAATATTATATACCAAAAACTGCCTTTAAACAATTATCAAATTCATTTTGGTCGTCATTCCCGCATGAATGTACTATATGACAAAATTTTAATTTTTACCCGGCTGATATTGAAATAATCCACAAAATGTATATAATATTATGTAGAATATTTTTAGAATGGTGAAAACCATAGGAGATTAGTATGAGAAAATTATTGTCACTTGTGCTGGCTTTACTGACAATGGCCAGCCTGCTTACAGGCTGTATCTCTGCACCTGGCGATGAATCACAGGCACCTGCAGAACCTACACCTACACCACGCATTTACGCACCAAATCCATTTACAGGCTACAAAAAGACAGCTGACTATGTAGACCAGCGTCCTGTAGCTATTATGATTAACAATATTTCACAGTGCCGTCCACAGAGTGGTCTTTCACAGGCTTCCGTACTGTTCGAAAGCAAAGTTGAAGGCGGTATTACACGTTTCATGGGTATCTTTGAAGACTATACCACACTGGCTGACGTAGGTCCTGTACGTTCCGGCCGTGACCAGTTCCTGCAGTGGGCTATGCCATGGCAGGCACTGTACATGCACATCGGCCGCAGCGGTATCACACAGACATACATCGATACCAACAACTACAATGAACTGGATGTAGACGGCCAGTACAAAAACTTTATCTACAGACGCAACCGTCCTGGTAAAGCATACGAACACACAGCTTACACAAATGCTGAACAGATTACAGCACTGGTTGAAAAATACGAATACAATATGGACAAAACATATACTGCCCCACTGTTCAACTTTGTTGACTACGATGAAAACGGCGGTGTAAGAGAACTGACAGGCGACCCTGTACAGTCCATCAACATTGTTCATTCCGAAACATACCGTACATACTTTGAATACGATGAACTGACAATGACATACAAAATGAGTATGTACAATGGTTCCAAAGGTATGAGAGAAGCTACAATCGACGAAAACACAGGCGAACAGATCGGTTTTGAAAACGTATTTGTAGCATTTGCGGATATCTCTAAATATCCATATCCAGGCGGTGGCAAAGGTGACCCTAACTACCAGAAAGTTGACCTTTCTTACGGTGGCGTAGGTTACTACTTCTCCAATGGTAAAGTAGAAATGATCCGTTGGTTCAAAGGCGCTGCTACAGAAGCACTTAGATTCACAGATATGGACGAAAACCCATTACAGGTTAACTGTGGTAAAACCTACATCGGTTTCGTAGACCTGGATGAATACGAAAGATTTGAATACGCTGCACCTGAAGTGGAAATCGTAGAAGAACAGATTGACCCATCACAGGTAACAGAATCAGAAACAGAATTCGAATAGAAAATAGAAAAGCTGTGGTATAAACCACAGCTTTTATTTTTGTTTATATTCCCAGTTCTTTGCGCACAGCAGTTTCCAGCCAGTTTACAGGCTGTTTTCTCATATAGTTGTTTCTCTGTCCATACAGGCGGTCCAATGCTGTCCATGCGATAGCAGTCATTTCCATGCACTGTCTTGTTGCCTCTTCTGGTGCTGCAGTAAAGTATCCTGTTTTTATATCACCTATGTCATCCAGACGATTATCGTTTTCATCAGTAAAGTAAACATTTACTTCGTCGCCGTTTACTGTGAAATTCATTTTCAGCTGGTTTTCACTGTAAGCATCAATAAATTCGTATACGTCAGAATAACCCCGGCCGTAAACCCATGGCAGAAATACTTCTTCTGCGATTTCGTAGATATCTTCATCCTGTTGTCTGTTGGCTTCGTTGGTGAAAAATTCTTCGGATATGGCCTGAACATGCTGCAGCATAAGATTAAAAATTTCACTGGCGTTTACTGTGTCTGTGGAAAATCTCTGCACAAACTCTAACAGCGCTGCTGTAGTGCCATAGGCCATATTGTTTACAGCTATACCTATATTTTCCTGTTCTTCTGCCTCCAGCAGAAGTTCATCTACGCTGAACCCGTCTTCATTCGCTGTAACTGTAAATTTCATATATAGTTATTCTCCTTGATTTATATTCAAACTGTTTTCATTACGTTTATTATATATTAACTGGTATTATACCACAACAACTACGTATAGCACAACAAATGCCCTGCATATAGCAGAGCATGTTTGATATACACACAATTATTTATTTTTAATACAATGAATTATCACCATAATTATTGTCTGTAATATAAAGAAATAGAACATTACGAAAAACGGCAGCAACCACAAACGGCCAAACTTAAAATAATAACTCCAGTGTTCCAACTGGTCTGCATGAAATAAAACAAGACACCGGGAGGACAACGCTGATGTTATTAAACTGCCAGCCGCCACATGAAAATATTTTCCCATTTTTGCCAATGTAACACAGGCATATAACATAGCCGCAATAAATACAACGTAGGCAACAATACTACGGTGCATTTTGTCCATATACATGGCGATATAATAAAATGGAATAAAATAAAGAAGAAAAACCAACTTTTCCATTTTCATACCACTGGCCACCTTCATAGTTTTATGTTATCTGAGTTTATTTTACCATACAGATGTGAAAAACATTTGTTTTATCAGATATTATTTTCCATAAAAATTTTATCGAAAGCTTTTACAGTTTCTTTATTTAAAGAGTCATCGTAAATATCTGATTCATAGTACTTCCCGCCTTTTGCATCTGACAGATAGCCTTCAATAAGTTCCATGGCAAAAAATGCAGGTGAAGCGTGGCCATCCCGGTCAGTTATTCCATATCCCGATGCAGCCACAAAACCAAACTGTGGGTAATATTCCGGTCTGCCCCAAAACAATATCGCGCCGTGGCCCAGCATTTTTGCTTTTTCAATCATAGCATATATAAGCGCTTTGCCTACGCCTTTTTTCTGGTATTCTGGCAGTACACTTATCGGACCTATATTAAGAACAGGTATTGTTTTATTTTCAGTACGCACCTCTGCTTTACTACAGATAATATGACCTATTATTTCGTCATCTGATTTTGCCACAAGGCTTAAATCTGTATATCCGTCACGGCGACGCAGTTCATTTACCATCCAATGTTCAAACGGACAGCCTATACCACCACGCTCAACCCTGCCAGGGTATGAAAAAGCAAGCCTTGTTATCTCTTCTACACGGCGAAAATCCTTCTCTTCTTCAAGAAATATTTTTATATTCATAGATTTCTTCCTTTGGCTTATTTGTATACATAAATTATATCAATACCGAAAAATACAGTCAACACAAATAAAAAAGCTCCTCTTGCGAGGAGCTTTTGAAATGTCTGTATAAACCAACAATTAACGTTTGGAGAACTGTGGTGCACGACGAGCAGCTTTGAGACCGTATTTTTTTCTTTCTTTCATACGTGGGTCACGTGTCAGGAAGCCTGCTTTTTTCAGTGCTGGACGAAGGTTTTCGTCGTACTGCAGCAGAGCTCTGGACAGACCGTGTCTGATAGCGCCTGCCTGACCGGAAACACCGCCACCGTTTACGTTAACAACGATGTCAAATTTGTCAGCTGTTTCTGTCAGTGTAACTGGCTGACGAACGATGAGTTTCAGTGTTTCAAGACCGAAGTATTCATCGATGTCTCTGCCGTTGATTGTGATTGTGCCGTTACCGCTGTAAACTCTTACTCTTGCTACGGAAGATTTACGACGGCCTGTACCGTAAAAATATGCTTTTGTTTCGTACATTATTTTATCCCCCTACAAATTAGAATTCCACAACTTCTGGTTTCTGAGCAGCGTTTTTGTGTTCTGCACCTTTGTAAACGCGCAGTCTTGTCAGAGCTTTTGCGCCCAGTTTGTTGCCTGGCAGCATGCCTTTAACAGCCAGCATCATAGCTTTGTCAGCCTGTGTAGCCATCAGTGTGCGGTAGTTAACAGATTTCATACCGCCGATCCAACCTGTGTGGTGGTGGTGGAATTTGTTATCCAGTTTAGAACCTGTGAGAACAGCTTTGTCGCAGTTGATGATAACTACGTGGTCGCCACAGTCAACGTTTGGAGTAAATGTAACTTTGTTTTTGCCTCTGAGAATGTCAGCAGCTTTAACAGCAGTACGGCCAAGTGGTTTGCCTGCAGCATCGATGATGTACCATTTGCGTTCTACTGTTTCTGGTTTCTGAAGAAAAGTACTCATAGTATCCCCCTGATAAATTTTTATAGATATTAGTTAACAAAAATTAAAACCCTTATCGGGTGCATAAATAATATACCAAATCCCCCCTCTAAAGTCAATGATTTTTTGCCAAAAATTCAACCAAATCAGACTTATCTCTCGTTTTCTCTTGTTTTCTATATGTTTTCTCATTTTTTCTTAATAGGCAATTTTGAAAAATGTTATTTTTCTCTTGTTTTATTTACACAAAAAGTATATAGTATATATTAACATTTATCACAAAAATAAGGGGATTTTATGGGAAATAACTATTTTCAGAGACTGTGTGGTCTGATGAGAAAAGCCATCGTACAGTATGATATGCTGCAGGATGGTGACAAAGTATGTATCGGTGTATCCGGAGGTAAAGACAGTGTGGCAATGACACTGGCTCTGGCACAGCTGAAAAAATATATCGGAATTGATTTTGATATTGTGGCTGTTACACTGGATCCACGCTTTTTTGACCGTGATACAGACTATTCTGAACTTGAGAAACTTTTCCGGGAAAAAGGCATAGAATATGTAATAAAACGTACAGATATCGGCCCTATTATTTTTGATCAGCGCAAAGAGGAAAACCCATGCAGCCTGTGTGCAAGAATGCGCCGTGGCGCACTGCATGACGTAGCAAAAGACCTGGGCTGTAACAAAATCGCTCTGGGTCATCATTTGGATGATGCTATCGAAACATTCTACATGAATCTGTGGAATGAAGGCAGAATAGGCACTTTTTCACCTGTTACATACCTTTCCCGCAAGGACGTAGTTATGATACGCCCTATGGCACTGGCTGTGGAAAGTGACGTGGTTTCTGCTGTAAATCAGCTGAAATTACCTGTGGTTAAATCCGTATGTCCTATGGACGGTGTAAGCAACCGTCAGAACATGAAAAACTTTGTTACTGAAAAATGTAAAACTGATCCTTCCTTCAGGGCAAAAAGCCTGAATGCTTTCCAGAAAAAAGACCTGGACGGCTGGGGAATTAAAAATAAAATCTGATTTTAACGGTATATATATTATGGAACTTAAAGAAAAACACTGCTGGGCAGAAATAGACATTGATGCCATCAAATATAACTACAACCTTATCAAAGAAACTTTCGGCAGACCATTTTACACTGTGGTAAAAGCTGACGCTTACGGCCATGGTGCAAAATACCTGTCTAAAATATACAGCGAACTGGATACATTCGGTCTGTGCGTATCACAGTTTGGTGAAGCTATGGAACTGCGTAATGCCGGTATCACAAAACCAATCCTTATTCTGGGCTACACCGACCCACGGAGAGCATACGACCTGTTTAAAAACAACCTTACACAGACAGTTTTCAGCACAGAATATGCTTCCCAGCTGAATAACAACGCTCTCTACCCTGTGGATTGCCACATCAAACTGGACACTGGCATGGGCAGACTGGGTTTTGACGTTTGGGCTGACAAAGAACGGGCACACAACGAAATCCGCAATCTGCTGAATTTCCGCAACCTGCGTTTTACAGGTATGTTCAGCCATTTTTCAGTTGCTGACAGCACTGGGGAAAAAGAACTGATTCATACACAGAAACAGCTGGAACTATTCAATGAAACAGCACGTATGATGGATAGCTGGGGCTTTAACCTGAAGGTTATCCATGGTCAGAACTCAGCCGGTATAGCAAGAAAACTGAATGGTTGCTACAACACAATGCGTGCAGGCGTTATCCTTTACGGACAGCAGCCAAGCGATGAAGTAATCATGCCACAGATTAAACCTGCCATGAAACTGAAAACCATCGTAACACATATAAAAACAATCCATGCCGGTCAGAGCGTCGGCTATGGTATGCGCTTCACTGCTGAAGCCGATACAAAGGTAGCTACAATCGCTTCCGGGTATGCTGATGGTATTCCACGTCTGCTGGCAAGAACAGGCCATACAGTGCAGATTAACGGCAAATATTACCCTATCATCGGCAGTGTATGTATGGACCAGATGATGATTGATATCACAGGCAGCGATGATATTAAAATGGGTGATGAAGTTATCGTTATTGACGGCAGAGGTGAAAACAGCTACGACAGGGTGGCTGAAAAAACATTCACAGTAAACTATGAAGTAATGTGCTCTGTAACCAGACGCGTACCACGAGTATACATGGAAAATGGTACAATAAAACACATTGAATATGGTATGTAAAAAAAGGCGGCTTATGCCGCCTTTTTGTTATATAACATTTATGTCACTTTTATTGTAATAAAAATTTTGCTGTGATAGGATAAAACTGCATAATGCAGTAAGAATATATATATAACTGTAAGTAGGATATATGTCAAAGGAGCCCTGTATGAAAAAAGCAATCGGATTCTTGCTGTGCCTGTTTATTATTATAGTTTTACTGAACGGATGCAGTGCCCGGATATAGCCAGGCAAAACAATGGCCACGGTGTTATACCGTGGCCTGTTTTTTACTGATAATAATTTTTGTGATTACTGCACTCTTTCAACGCTGGCAGAAGTGTGTACTTCTTCAGAAACATTAAGTGTAGGTGTCTGTTCTATATCCAGTAAACCTACATAGCTCTTGCCTGGATTTACCTTCAGCACTTCACCATCTACAGTGTACATAATCATAGGGTTTTCAGGTTCGCCTTTTTCCCATAAGAATTTTTCGTATCTGCCGCCATAGAAATAGTAACCGATACCACTGTCAAAAGCAAAATCAGGAAGAATACCGTTTTCTGCTTCCACGCCTACTTCTGTAAGTACCAGGAATACATTATCAAATGCCAGCTGCTGATTTGTGCCTGCATCCATGTGTGGTGCACCGAAGGCATATTTGTAATATTTACCTGTATTTTCATCATAGCTGAAGCCTACATTAGCATAACCTGAATAATCATATGTGAATGAAACAGCTACACCATCAGCAGGTATTGTTTCATCTTTGCCATATTCCACGAAATCAAATGCAGGGTAGAAATTATTTTTTGTACCGATGCCGTTTTTGGCTATGCCTGCATTGATAAGGTCTTTTGTAGTAAACCAGCAGTGTTCACTGGATTTTACTTTGGCCATTTCACTGTCAAACATGAATGCCAGTGAACCCAGATAAATACCATCAATATCCTGATATGAGTACGCATTCAGCATTCTGTTAGCTGAAATGGATGAACCGATATGAACATATATGGCGTTCAGCGGCAGCATCATTTCCACAAACTGATGACGCGCACTTCTTACCGGACCCACGCGGTCAATATCATTGATATCTGAATAAAGGGCCATCAGACGTGTGATACCGCCTTCTGTCACAGCTTCATAGATAATATCTGCAGCTGACAGACCGTACTGTGGCAGGGCAATTTTCAAGTTATTTATCATGACTGCGACAGGACGTGAATTTTTATCCTGACCATCCTCGAAAGGCATACCTGTCAAATGATTGTAGTCCTTTTGTGTGACGCTTACTGTGATGCCGGCATTATCTGTAACATCAGATGTATCACCGGATTTCTGTGAGCATGCTGTAAACACTGACAGACACATAATTGCCGCCAATAAAATACCTGTTAACTTTTTGATAATAAACACCCCATTTACTGTGTAATGTATATTGTAATATCTTCAAATACTTTTATATAAATTATAGTATACTCCAAATTTGATTTACTGTAAATAATTATACCACGTTTTACCTGACAATGTGTGTAAAAAAAGTAAACACTTTATTAAAACACATCGATTATATATATAAAAACAGACTGTGCAATCACACAGTCTGTTTTGCAAGTCATTATTCGTCTGTAGCTTCTACGCCTTCGATAATTTCAATTTCTTCCACTGGTCTGTAGTCGCCTGCTACGTCAACAACTTCACCGTTCATAGCAAATGTGCCGAAGTAGTCCAGGTCAACCATTGCAACATAGCTGGTACCTACATTGATTTCTACGTTTGTTTCTGTACCATCAAGTGTAACTATACGCAGTGGTTCATTAGGATCGCCTTTCATCCAGCGCACTTTTTCCACTTTACCACCATTGAAGTAGTAGCCTACGCCACCCCATGCCAGGTCAACTTTGGACAGGATGCCATCAGGATATCTTTCAATCTGTGTCCACAGCACAAATATATTATCAAATTCAACTGGTTTGCCTTCGTTACCAGCATCAATCAGCTGTTTTGAGAACTTGGCATACAGGTTTGTATGTTCTTTTGTATATGTGTTTGTTTCTGGATTATATGTAACTTTTGCAGCATAGCTGGAGGAGAAGTGCCAGTCGATAGTGTCTACATCCACGCCATCCAGTTCTCTTGCTGGTTCGTCATATTTAACCCATTCAAATGCGTTCAGTGGTTCAAAGTTTACGCTCAGGTCATATTTACCGCTGTTGATAGTTTCAGTAATAAGTTCACCGGATGTAAACTCTGTATGTTCTCTTGCCTTGTTTGGTGCCAGATCATAGTCACGGTATGCAACACCTGTAGCTGGAATCAGGTCACGGTTTTCATAGCCGTAGTCAGACAGCATACGTTTTGCATATGTGGAAGCACCATCATGTACGTACAGTGAGCCGTATGGCATCATCATCTGTACAAACTGGTCACGTGCACTTCTGATAGGGCCTACAACAGGCATTTTTGTCCAGTCACGGAAAATAGCCATGTATCTTGTGATACCGCCTTCTGTTTCCATTTCGAATACCATATCAGCTTTTGACATACCGTACTGTGGCCATGCGCTCTGTCTGGAGTCGCTGGACATAATATTGTTTACCATTACAGCAACAGGGCGCTGACCCATTGGGTAGTCGATAGCCTGTTCTTCGCCTGTAAGAGGGTTCTGGTAATACACTTTTGGTGTAGGAGTTGGCTGTGGTTCTTCACCGCCGTTTTCTGTGCCGGAAACACAGCCGGTCAGCAGAGTAACAGAGAAAAAAGCAGCCAGGATAACAGATAAAAATTTTCTCATCTTATTTTCTCCCTTTATAGTCTTTTATTTTGTTATTTATTCCTGTTTATGACAGGCACACCCACCCATCATAAATAAAATATCATTATCTGATATTATATAATTTTTTTATTTTTAATTCAACTATATACGTGAGATATTACCGAATTGTAATAATTCATAATAATTTTACTTTATTTTTCAGTGTTATTATGGTAAAATTATCTTTATTCTGCAATTTAACAACACACTTTTATACAAGAGGTTTATCATATGAATTTTAAAAATTATTTCTGGGTATTTTTTGTATCCATGCTGCCACTTATTGAACTGCGTGGTGCAGTACCTATCGGCGTAGGTATGGGGCTTCCATTTATACCTACATATCTTATCGCTGCATTCGGCAATATGCTGCCTGTGCCTGTAATACTGTTACTGGTAAAACCTGTACTGCAGTTTATGGCAAAATTCAAAATATTCACAAAACTGGTTAACTATGTAATGGAGAAAGGCCACGCTGCAGGTGCTAAATTCGGCAATGCAAAATACTGGGCACTGTACACATTCGTAGCTATCCCACTGCCTGGCACAGGTGCATGGACTGGTTCTCTGGCCGCTGCGCTGCTGGACCTGGACAAAGGTAAAAGCTTTATGGCTGTGCTGGCAGGTGTACTGACAGCAGGCGTTATCATGGGTGTTGTATCCTATGGTCTGCTGGGCACTCTTGGTCTGGTTTTCTGATAAAACAAGCATAAAAAAACAACCTCCGGAACACAAATTCCGGAGGTTTTATTTTGTTATAAAACGGGCAGTTTCACAGTGAATTTTGTACCTTTTCCGAGAGTTGATTTTACACTGATGTGGCCGTTATGAGCCTTTACTATATGTTTTGCAATAGCCAAGCCCAGACCTGATGAGGAAATATTTTTGTTTCTGGATTTATCCACCACATAGAAACGCTCAAATATTTTATCCAGATCTTCTGACGGGATGCCTATACCTGTGTCTTCAACAGTAAATACTGCTTCGTCTTCCTGTCTTTCAAGGGTGATATTTACAAACCCGCCCTGTCTGTTATATTTTATTGCATTTGAAATAAGATTATCTGCCAGCTGGTAAATCTGGCTTTCATCTGCCAGTATTTCTATTTCCTCCAGACTGCAGTTAATCTCAATACTCTGTTTTTCTGCCATAGGGTAAACCCGCTGCACTGCCTGACGTACAACATCGTCCATGCTTACGTGTATGGCATTGAAGCCTTCGCCAGTTTCAAGGTCTGAAATACGGATAACGTCATCTATCATTCCCAACAATGCTGTGGCGTTATTTTCGATGATTACCGCAAAATTCTTTATGTCAGTTTCTTTGGCAATACCGGTGGTAATCAGCTGGCTGTACCCCAGAATACTTGTCAGTGGTGTTTTCAATTCATGTGTAACGTTGTCTGTAAACTGGCGGCGGTTTCTTTCACTTTCTACCTGATTGGTAATATCCAGTACCACCACTACAGCACCATTGTCCCCTTCGTGTGGGTTAGGGCTGGTCATGCACTGGTACCAGTACTCATTTCGCTCAAATACACATTGCATGGTTTCACCATTCAATGCACTTTCCAGCGCGCGATGCATTTCAGGTACATGAACAACAGAGAAGAAATTTTCCCCTGCGTCATTCAAACCAAAAAGTTCACATGCTTCCGGATTTGTCTGAATGATTTTACCGCTGCTGTCGCAAACGATAATACCTTCTCTTATATTCCGGAAAATACTCTCCATCTTTCTTTTTTCTTCAGTAAGGTTCTGTAGCTGGGTATTGATAACGTTGTTCTGATGTTTGATTTTATTTACAAAGGGCTCCAGTTCTTCATACAGGTTTCCTTCGCCTGTTTCAATATTATAACTTTCAATATTGCTTACTATTCTCTGTGTTGTGACACCAGAAAGTTTGAAACACAGTATGATAATTATGCTAACTATCGCCAGTGTCATTGGACTGGTGGAAAGAAGGGTTTCCCTCATTATATCACTGGTATCTACGGCAATACGTACTACACTGCCATCCCCTACTTTTACAGCACAATAGTACGTCATTTGTCCTGTGGTCGGAGAAATACGCTGTACTATAGCCATACCTGTCTGCAGGGCAGTCTGTATTTCAGGGCGGTCTCCATGGTTTTCCATACCATCAATGTCAAACTCTGAATCGTATGTAACCAATCCGTTATGATACACGTATGTAACGCGCCCGTTACTAATCCCTTCAACAGTATAGAGAATATCAAAGTTATCTTCCGGTGTTGTTTCCAGAATATGTTTCAGCAGGCTGGCCTGTGACTGCACCTGTTCATACATGGTTTCCTGTGTATATATAGTATAAACCATGATACTGGCTATAACTGCCAGCGCACACCCTATAATACTGATAATGAGGTTGTTGTTTACTATTCTGGTTCTCACTTGTCTATTCGGCTTTGTAGCCTACTCCTCTGATAGTTTTTATTACATCGCCACCTGTACCCAGTTTCTGACGTAATGTTTTGATATGCATATCTATGGTACGGCTTTCGCCTACGTATGTATCTCCCCATACTTTATCCATCAGCTGTTTGCGGGTAAACACCTGACCTCTGTTGGACAGGAGAAGATACAGCAGATTATATTCTTTCAGAGTGAGCTCCACCCGATGGCCACATGCTTCCACCCTATGCTGTGCAGGGAAAACCACAACGTCATGACACAGTATCACGTCGTCTTCGTTGCGTGGTGTAGTACGACGCAGCACAGCACGTACTCTGCTGATCAGTTCCATAACACCAAATGGTTTGGATACATAATCGTCTGCACCCATATCAAGTGCACGTACCTTGTCTATTTCTGCAATTTTTGCCGTCAGCATAATGACCGGCAGCGATTTTGTCACAGGATCACTTTTAAGACCGGCAAGTATATCCATGCCATCTTTATCCGGTAGCATAACATCCAGAATTATCAGGTCCGGTTTTTCATATTCAATTGCCTGACTGAATTCGCTGTAAGATGTGAAACCTCTGGCTTCGTAATCCGCCGACTTCATAGCATATACTACAAGGTTATTTATATTTATATCATCTTCAATACACCATATTTTCATAGGCACACCTCTGCTAAAATCTTTATGATTATACAGTTTATTATACAGTTTTGCTGTAAGGCTTGCAAATAAAAACGGCTCGTTACGTCCTGTATATCACATATTTTGCATAAATTTTACATAACCCCCATATATATTAGAAAAACTATGGTGAGGTAATTGTCATGCAGGACAAACTGTTTACTGATAATGGTATAGAAAGGGCTGTAATTATAGGAAGATACGTGGTAGAAACAGGAGCCACAGTAAGAAAAGCGGCAGCGGTTTTTGGTATATCCAAAAGCACATGTCACAAAGACCTGACTGTAAGGCTGAAATATGAAAATCCGCATTTATACACACGGGTATCTCAGGTATTGTCAACAAATAAAAAAGAACGACACATCCGTGGCGGTATGGCCACAAAAGAAAAATACCGTCAGAAAAGAAATCGAAAAGCATAACTAAATTTATACATATTCTGACTTTGTGAATTTTTTATCTTGATTGTATGGGTATTCGGGTGTATACTGTGTATATATATTAGTCAAGGAGAGAGAAAAGATGATTGATAATAAAAAACTGTTTGATGCCGTAGACAGCATCGCAGATGTAATCGCTAAAGTAAATGACGAAGTATGGGAAGCAGCCGAAGTATATTTCAAAGAATATAAATCCGCACGGGCACTGTCAAAAGCTGCCGAAGAATTTGGCTTTGAAACAGAAATGGGTGTAAGTGGTATACCTACAGCCTTTGTTTGCAAATGGGGTACAAAAGGACCTAAAGTTGGTATTCTGGCTGAATACGATGCACTTGATGCACTTAGCCAGAAAAAAGGTGTTGCAGAAAAAATGCCTGCTGATGGTTGTGTAGAAGGCCAGCCTGGTCATGGCTGTGGTCATAACAGCCTTGGTGCTGGCTCATTGGGTGCTGCTATCGGGCTGAAGGAATACTGTGAAGAAAATGGTGTGGATGCACAGATTTACTTCTTTGGCTGCCCTGGTGAAGAAAACGGCAGTGGTAAAGTATTTATGGCCAGAGATGGTCTGTTTGATGATATGGACCTTTGCATCACATGGCACCCTGGTGATACAAACAACATCACAGGTGTAGGTTCACTGGCAAATATCAGTATCAAATACAAATTCCATGGCGTAGCAAGCCACGCTGCGGCTACACCTCATCTGGGCAGAAGTGCTCTTGATGCATGTGAACTGATGAACGTAGGTGTAAACTACCTGCGTGAACATATCATCCCAGAAGCAAGAATTCATTATTCCTACCTTGATGCAGGCGGAAAAGCACCAAACGTTGTTCAGGATTATGCTTGCACATATTACTTTGTACGTGCACCTAAAGCAAAAACTGCATTTGAAATCACCGATAGAGTAGATGATATTGCACGTGGCGCCGCACTTATGACTGGCACACAGGTAGAAATCATCCATATGGATGGTCTGTCTGACTATATTCCAAATGAAACTCTGGGCAACCTTATGTATGAAGCTTTCTGCGAAGTTGGTACCCCTGACTACACAGAAGAAGAACTGGCAATGGCTAAAGCATTCTACGATACAATCGACAAAGGTGCACTGGAAACAGCTATCAAATTTGCGGCAAAAGACAACAATGTTCCTGCCAGTGAATACGAAGGTGTATATCTGGACAAAAATATTGCTCCATATAAACACATGCCAGAAAAACCAATGCCTGGTTCAACTGACGTAGGCGATGTTAGCTACTGCGCACCTACAGCACAGTTCAACGGTGCTACAATAGTTATCGGTACACCTAGCCATTCATGGCAGATGACAGGTCAGGGTGCTGTAAGCTATGCACACAAAGGCACTGTTAACGCAGCTAAAGTACTGGCACTGACAGCACTGAAAGCTATCGATAACCCTGAAATTATTGCAAAAGCAAAAGCAGAACACAAACTTAACTGCCCTGACGGCTATATCTGCCCTACAGACTCAGCATTTATGCCAGATCTTGAATAAAAATTATAAAAATAATCCGGCCAGTGTTTAACCACCGGTCGGATTTTTATATTCAGTATTTTGGTATTGAAATTTACGGCTTTCTTGCTAATTGCAGGTCTATTGTGTCGTAGACAGTGATTGTGCCTCCGTATTTATTAATTGTTTCCTCTATTTTCTGAAAAAAGACTTTTCTGACAGTTTCTTCAATTACGATATGGTCTGAATATGTTCCCAGTAACTGTATATACTCTTTTGCCGTAAAAACTCTTTCTCGATGAAAAAGAGCGTACCGAATATCTGTAAAACCATATTTCTCCGCAATAAATGCGCGGTCTTTAGCCTGTTCTTCTGTATATTCAGTTAATACCGTACGTTTTTTGTTATGAAATTTATAATAGTATTGATCATAAATTTTATCTATCTCTGCTGATAATTCCAGACGCCCCTTATCCCTGTATGGGTGATTAGCAAACCTCACAAAAACCCCGCCGCTTTTCAGCAAATCAAATACTTTTTCATAACCAGTTTTTTCCGGAATCCAATGAAAGGCAGATGCAGAAAATATCAGGTCAAAACTGTTATTTCCCAGCTGTGTATTTTCAAACTTGTCTGTTATCACCGAAAATTTGGGGAACCCTATGAATTTTTCTTTTAAAAGTTCTGAAAATTGCACACCGGGTTCCACAGCGGTTAAACTGCAACCTGTCATCAGTACAGGTGTGGTTGCCTGACCCCCACCGGTGCCGATTTCAAGTACATTACTGTTTTCGTTTATTAAAATATAATCAAAAATTCTATCATACAATTCATCAACATATCCCGGACGTAATTTTTCATATAGGGACGCTACCGTATCAAATGTCCATTCCAACCCTTTTATTACAGGCACTGCAATATTCCCCCTAAACTGAGATTATCAAGCTTTTTTCATTATACCATTTAAACCTATCGCATACAATAAAAGCCCCCGGCGGTAATCTGTCCGGGGGATTTGTTATTTAATTTATTATGCGTGAATCATCCAGATAAGAATGTAACCTGTAATTACGGCAACCAATGTAAATGGTACACCAATTTTCATAAATTCTTTTGTGGATACTTCGCAACCTTCTCTTCGCAGGATACCGCCGGCTGCAATATTTGCAGATGCACCAACAGGTGTAATGTTACCACCCAGTGTAGCACCAGCCAGCAGACCGAAATACAGAACTGTAGGATCAATACCGACTGTAGCAGAAATGGTTGAAACAACAGGCAGCATTGTAGCTACATACGGGATATTATCTATAAATGCGGATACAATTACAGAGAACCATACAAGAATTGTGTAAATAAGGAACACATCGTCACCGCTGATTGAAACAAACAGGTTGGAAATATCATTGATAAGGCCAACGTTTGTAATACCCTGAATGATTATGAACAGACCGGACAACAGCATAAGTGTCTGGAAGTCTATATTTGCAACAGTGTCTTTGATTTTGTTTTTATCACAGTTAACCCAATATTCCTGTGCAATTGTAATAACACAAAATACCATGCAGATAACACCGTTTGTGATATGTGGTTTTTCAGGAATGAATGATGCACCGATAAGGCACGCAACTGTAGCCAACAGAGTAACTGTAGGAAATATATTTGTAATTTTTGTTACTTCACCACGTTCAATAACCTGTGTTTCTTTACGGAAAATATAGAACAGTACCGGTACTGTGGCCAGCATACCAGCCTGAACAATCCAGAACATACCCAGTTTGCCATCCATAAAGAAGAAGTCCATGAAGTCCATGTTTGCATAGCCACCCAGCAGGATACTTGTAGTATCGCCCACCAGTGTAGCCGCCCCCTGCAGATTGGAAGAAACCGCAACAGTGAGAACTGTCTGTACAGGTGAAATATTGAACTTTTTAGCAATAGCCAGTGCGATAGGTGCTACCATCAGCACTGTGGCAACATTATCAATAAACGCCGATACAACACCGGAAAAAATAGCCAGTGCAACAAAAATAAGTTTTACTTTTTTCAGTTTATTTACCAGAATATCTGCTACTGCAGCAGGCATCTGTGATTCGATACACAGATGAACGGTACCCATAGTACCTGCCAGCATCAGTATAACATTCCAGTCTACTGCAGCCAGTGCTTCAGGCGCTGCAACAACACCCAGAACCACATAAATACCGGCTACTGCCAGTGCAGTAAAGTGACGGTATTTTGGCACAGAAAGCATAAGAACATATGTCAATGCAAATAATGCTATAACAATCGTTTTCATGTTTACTCCTTTTACGAAAAAAAAATAAAGCAAGCCTTTACTAAACAGTAAAAGTCTTGCTTTTTAAACAAAACGCGGGCTTTAGGCCGTAATGACGCGCAGTGTACGCATAGCGTTAGCTACTCCCTTTTATCTCATTGAAAACATCTTAACAAAAAAGCAACACAAAGTCAATCGGATTTTCGAACTATTTACAATCATTTTATGCCTGTTTTTTATAAAAAATTCCTGTATTATTCAAGAAAATCCAGAACTCTGCTGTTAAAATCTTTAGCCTCTTCGTATACACCGTGACTATATCCTGGCCATATGTGCAGCACACTGCCCGGTATTGACCGTGCTATATGGCGTGACGCATCACCGGTGACGATTTTATCCTCTGCCCGGCCCAGCACCAGCACAGGACAACGGATGAGCCCCAGTTTTCCTGTAGCATCGTGGGACAGGCAGGACTGCGCCTGTATTATAAATCTGTCCAGCGATGACGGTTTCATCAGAGGGATAAACGGATATGCCATTCGGTATGTCTTCAGATATTTTTCTGTATAGGATTTTTCCCGGCTGTCGATCATTATATTTTTAAACTCATCCCTGTGTGCCATATCTATCCAGCTGGTCACCACAGTTCCTATTGTTTCGTTTGCACAGGCAGCTGTCACTGCCAGTACCAGTTTTTCTATCTTCTCCGGGTAATCTGCCGCCAGATGCATGGCTATCATACCGCCCTGTGACACACCTACTATTGATGCAGATTTTATAGACAGAATATCCATGGCTTTTGCTGTATCTTCGGCCATATTCTGTGTGGTGAATCCTGCCGGCAGGTTTTCTCGGCGGCTGAAAACATAAACTGTAAAATCACGGGCAAACCGGCGGTATGCATAGGCAAAAGGCAGTGCTGTGCCTTTGACAGTTTTAAAGCCGTCACCTACACCAGGTATCATAATCATTGTTTTCTTGCCGGTGCCAAAACGGATATAGTGCATATCATGGTCATCTACATGAATAACACCATTCTTTGCGTTGTAAAGCATAATACCGCCCCCTTTACAACTATTATAGCATATATACAAAATAATAAAAGGCCGGTTAAACCGGCCTTGTTTATTATTGATTAAGCTTTAGCTGTTTCGATGATAACACCGATGTAACCAGCTGTATCAACCAGTGTAGCACCTGCTACTGCATCTACTACTGCTGTTGCTTCACCTGCTACCAGTGTTTCCAGTTCAGCAATTGTTTTGCCTGCTACGTGTGCCTGAACAGCATCGTAGTTAGCATCGATAGCTACTGTAGAGCCAGCAGCTGCCATTTTTTCGCTGTAAACTGCTGTATCCATACGTTTGGAAACCAGTTTTACACCTTCTGCCAGAGAAGCTGTGAAGTTTTCGCTGTTTGGTACGCCTACCAGAGCATCACCAGACATGAACTGATATTCGTCGATGTAAGCCAGAACAACTTTTTCACCGTCTGTGAGAACAGATGTTTCAGCAAAGCATTTTGTACCATGAGCTGCGCCCAGTGTAGTTTTCAGTACGAGAGCATCCAGAGAGCCTTCGTATGTAACTGCTGTAGCTGTCTGTGCTGCTTTAGCTGCATCAATAACTGCACCGATGTAACCAGCTGCATCAACCAGTGTAGCACCTGCTACTGCGTCTACTACTGCTGTTGCTTCGCCTGCTACCAGTGTTTCCAGTTCAGCGATTGTTTTGCCTGCTACGTGTGCCTGAATAGCATCATAGTTAGCATCGATAGCTACTGTAGAACCAGCTGCTGCCATTTTTGCGCTGTAAACTGCTGTGTCAGCACGTTTGGAAACCAGTTTTACACCTTCTGCCAGAGAAGCTACATAGTTTTCTGCGTTTGGAACGCTTTTCAGTTCGTCACCAGACATGAACTGGTATTCGTCGATGTAAGCTGCAACAACTTTGTCGCCTTCAACAACTGCTGTTACAGTTGTGAAACATTTTGTGCCATGAGCTGCGCCCAGAACACGGCTCATTTTCAGTTCATGTGTTTCAGTTTTTGCGCCACCGCAAGCAACCATAGAAACTGCCATAACTACTGAAAGAGCCAGAGCAATAATTTTTTTCATTTAAGTTTCCTCCATAGATATAAACATAGTATTTTGATATCATACTATTTCCATATGATTATATCAACATACTATGTTAGTGTCAATAAAGATGTTGCTTTCAGTTATTACAAATTTATTACACAAAAGTATGGCTGCAAATTCATATACGAAAAAAGACAAGGCTTAAAAAGCCTTGTCTTTGATTTTGCTATTAAAAACGATTATTCTTCGTCTTCGCAGTCGCAATCTTCGCAGTCACATTCTTCGTCAAATTCGATTTCGAATGTAGTACCGCAGTTTGGACATGCACAGTCTGGGCTGAAGAGCATATCTTCATCCATGCATACGATATCGCCGCATTTTGGGCATGTGATTTCGTAGAGTGGGTTTTCTTCGTCATAAAGATCTGTCAGATCTTCATCGTCTTCCCATTCTTCGTCTTCATCATCGTGACAGCCGCAGCCGCAACCGCCGTGGTGATGGTGGTGATGACCACAACCGCAATCATCTTCGTCTTCATCTTCTTCGTCATAAAGAAGAGCATCTTCAACATCTGTCAGATCTTCATCGATAGCATCGATTTCATCAAAAATCTGGTCAATGTCGTTATCCAGCTGGCTAACAGTATCTGTCAGATCGTCCAGCAGATCTACGATAGCGAGAAGAACTTTACCTTCTTTTGTTGTGCCGTCCAGTTCCATACCTTCGCACAGGCCCTGGATGTATGCGAGTTTTTCAGTAAGAGACATCATAGCATTATTCCCCTTTTATGTGTATGTTTTATTATGCCAAATTATCTTTCGTAAGATTTAGCACGACCCATGTAAGAACCATCTCTAGTGTCGATTTCGATCAGTTCGCCCTGTTCGATAAACAGTGGAACTCTTACTTCAGCACCTGTTTCTACTGTTGCTGGTTTCAGTGTGTTTGTAGCTGTGTTGCCTTTGAGACCTGGTTCTGTTTCTGTAACTTCCAGAACAACAAAGTTGTCAGCTTCTACGCCGAATACGCTGCCGTTGTAGGAGAGAACTCTAACGTTTGTGTTTTCTCTTACAAATTTGAAAGCTTCTTTGTTTTCATCCATTGGCAGTGTGATCTGGTCAAATGTTTCTACGTCCATTACGTAGTAAACTTCGCCGTCGTTGTACAGGTACTGCATTTCAGCTCTTTCAACACGTGCTGGTGGGAATTTAGCTGTTGGGTTGAAGCTTTCTTCTCTGATAGCACCTGTGATCAGGTTTTTATATTTTGTTCTAACGAAAGCTGCGCCTTTACCTGGTTTAACATGCTGGAATTCCACGATGATATGTGGCTGTCCGTTGATTTCGAATGTCAGACCATTTCTGAAATCGCCTGCTGTAATCATAATATTACCTCCAAAAAGTTATAAATAGCTATATTATTACTAATTAATATTTACCGTATAATTCTACACTATATTGTGTAAGATTTCAATAGTAAATTTTCATCCTGAATTTCAAATTACAGTATAATCAGTTCTTTAGGGCTGTTTGTAATATTGATACAGCCTTCTTCTGTTACATAGATTGTATCTTCGATTCTTACACCGAATTTGTCAGGCAGATAGATACCTGGTTCTACAGACAGCATCATACCTGGCTGCAATACAGTTGTATTACCTGGCGCGAAACCTGGTGTTTCATGTACATCGATACCAAAGCTGTGACCCAAACTGTGACCGAAGCAGCCTTCATAACCTTTGCCATAAATATGGTCGCGGGCAATTTTATCAATATCACCACATACTTTGCCAGCTTTGATAGCATCCAGTGCCATCAGCTGTGCTTCCAGTACAGTGTTGTATACATGTTTCATTTCATCTGTAACATGACCGATAGCAACTGTTCTTGTCATGTCTGTGCAGTAACCACCGTAAGCTGCGCCAAAGTCCATAGTAACAAAATCGCCTTTTTCCAGCAGTTTTTCACCAGGAACGCCGTGTGGCAGGCTGGAGTTTGCACCGGATACCAGAATAGTGGAGAAAGCTATACCGGATGCACCCTGTTTGCGCATAAATGTTTCCAGTTCTATAGCAAGATCTCTTTCTTTTTTGCCAGCTTCCAGCAGTGTCAGCATATGTGTAAAGCCAGCATCTGTAATTGCCTGACCTGCACGAATAATTTCCAGCTCTTCTTTTGATTTGATCTGGCGCATTTCGTTGATGATTTTTGTCATAGGGCTGTCTGTAACAATTTCAGCATTCAGGTTAGCTTTCATTGTATTCATAACGCCTACAGACATGCTGTCTTCAACCCACAGTTTTTTAACGCCATGTTTTGCCATAATTTCATTGATCTGCTCGTACAGTTTACCCTGCATAATTACTGTGGCATTTTTAACTGTTTTCTGTGCCAGTTCGATGTAGCGGAAGTCAATAATAAAGTATGCTGCATCTTTCAGTACGATAATTGTACCAGCAGATGAGTGCATATTCAGCATATAAAAGCGATTCTGGGCGCTTGTTACCAGCGCACCTTCAAAGTCCGGATTTTTAGATGCAAGTTCAATAAATCTGTCTATTCTGTTCATTTTACTGCAACTCCTTATATATAATATATTTCTATAATTACAGTTTACACTGCATAATTTACTTTTTCAAGTTGTCCAGATAAGTTTTCATCATCAGGGCATCTTCTGTCTGGGTACCTGCACTTTCGCAGATAAACACCGGGGAGAGATTGTTTTCGTACACCACATCCATAAGCGGTTCAAACTCCGGACCCCATACAGTATCCCGGAATGTGAGATGGCGTTTTTCGCCGCCTGTGGTATATTCAATTTTTGAAAAATGAGAATGGAAGTTTCTGTATCTTTCGTCTTTCAGTGTTTCAGCCATTGTATCAATTATACGCAGATAATCATCTTTACCTTTGATGATACCGCCATCACGGGCGTTAAGATGACCGAAGTCTATGCAAGGCAGGATTCTTTTATCTACACTGCACAGCCGCAGTACCTCGTCCAGACTGCCCAGCTGATTTACCTTGCCCATTGTTTCCGGGCAAAGAGTCATATGAGAAAGTCCGTTGACATCTATGGCATCCATCATCAGGTGCATTGTATCCACAGCTTTCGCCAGCGCTTCCTGTCTTGTCAGTTTAGCACATGAACCGGAGTGAAAAATAACTCGTCTGCCACCCATAGCATCCAATGCTTTTGCGCTGTCCAGTATATAATTCACGCTGTTCAGCCTTTTTTCCTCATCCAGAGAAGACATGGATATAAAATATGGTGCATGAAGAGAAACCTGAATGTTTTTCTCTGCCAGTACTACGCCCAGATGACGGGCCGCGTCTTCACCTATTTTCACACCACGCCCGCACTGATATTCAAAAGCATTCAGCCCGAACTGTGACAGATAATCTGCCACCTGTATGGATTTTTTATAGCCCATGGTTTTGAAGCTGTCAGCCAGACCGGCAGGACCAAATTTCACCATTATATAGCGCCTCCCTGCTGTGACAGGTATTTATCTATGAATCCCTTTTCTATCCGGCGTTTAAATTTGAAACCGGCACTGTCTTCGTGAAGAATAGCCAACACCATAAGTGTCCTGATGCCTTTCAGATTTCCCCCCAGTACATCGGTAAAAATCTGGTCACCTACAATGGCAGTATTCTTTCTGTTGCCGCCCAGCATTTTAAGACCACGGTTATAGCCAATGGACAATGGTTTGCAGGACATGCTGGAGTATGGCAGATTCAATCTTGCGGCAAAAGGTTTTACCCTTTCTTCATTATTGTTGGAAATAATCATCATCCTGATGCCAGCAGCACGCATGGAATCCAGCCACTGGTCGATACCTTCAGATGGTTCAGGGTTGTTATGTGTGGTAAGGGTATTGTCCACATCCAGCAAAAGATTTTCTATACCCTGTTCCTTTAAAAATTCAGGGGTGATATTTGTTGTTTTTCCGAATATGAATTCTGGTTTGAAAATACGCAAATGTCAATCTCCTTTAACAATTTTCTTTTTTATAATAAATCCTTTGGCAAGCATAACTGCAACTGAAACCATAAGTCCCAGCCCCTGCAGTATGCCGTCAGGGATGTAAATCATAGTCACATCACACTGACCTTCAGCAAGAGGTACAGAAATAAAATGCTCCATGAATTTTTCCTGCTGCACTTTTTCACCATTTACCCATATATGCCAGCTGTCTTCGTACATTATGGTAGTCAGCAGATATTCACCTGTGGCGGTTGCTTTTAGCAGTGCTCCATTTTCTTCCACCACAGCGGCATTGTTTCGCAATATTTCTGAAGCTGTGGCCAGGTTTTCGTAATTCACCTCGCCATCATCCAGTACAGATATACCAGTCAGCGTCATAAACATATTGTCTATATGCAAATCACCATCAGGATTGTTTTCTATAGCATTTGTGATGCCTGTAAAAACAACCGGTATGTGATAAGGGTTGTAATACAGGTTTCTTTCGCCGTCATAAATAAAGTCACATTTATCAGAAATGTTCCATATGTCTTCACAGATGAAGTATTTCATACCGAGAAAACTGTCCGGCAGTAATCTGTTCAGTCTGTAAAGGGTGGTATACATAGATACACCATAGCCGTAATGGGCCGCTATTTCCTGTGACTGTTTGTCATAAGTGGAACTGAAATGGTTGATTCCGTAGTAATTCAGGCCCATTGGCTGATTATATATACGCGCAGAAAGGTCTTCCATACGGTAGAAACCTTCTTCTGTATGTGTCATGGCATCGGCCACTGCTGTATAGTTGTATTCGTATTCACCACCGGCTTTTGTAGGGTTTACCGAGTCATTCAGCAGTTTTTCCCCACGGATATGCCGGCAACCGTTCACAACAGACAGCGCCACCAGCAATACGCACAGCATGTTTTTTGCCACTTTTTCATATCTGAATGTAACCAGCATAGCCATCAGCGCCACTGCCACAGCCGCTGCTGTCAGCTCTGACGACCATGAACTCCACCGCAGATAGTTGAATTTTATGTAGTATACAAAGCACAGTGCGTAGAAACCGCCGCCCAGCACCAGTGTTTTCACTGCTGTTTTGAAATCCAGTTTTTCCAGAGAACGTCTGCACAGCATCACCAGCAGAAACGCATAAACAAATGTATTTCTGAATGGGAAGCCTTCCGGCCATGAAAAACCATGCCATGCATAGTACAGACCGCTCATATAAAGGCCTGCACCCATAAAGCCCATGAAAAGTACAGATGATATACGGTATTTCAGCGGGATTTTATTGTTTACAATCAGTGCAATAATCAGCAACACAGCCAGTGAACTGAATGTAAACTGTGGGATATTGTCTATCATGTATGTGGCATCAAAGCAGGATACCACACTCATAAGGACGTTGTATACACCATCTGTAAAGCCACGGTTAAAGCCGGCCAGGTCATTGAATTTGCCTTTAACCAGCTGATTGAAAGCAGGTATCAGCACAGGAGCAGCCAGTGACAGTGATACTGCCACGCTTGCGGCCATTTCCATAGCTTTTTTTATCATCTGTTTCAGGGATACACCCTGCACTGCAAAGCAGTAAAACACAAAGTAAAGCAGTACAAAGAGTGACACCATATAGGATACGTAGTAGTTTGATACCAGTGACCATACATACAGTATGATAAACATCGGTTTTGCGTTTTTTCTGCTGTCCACTACTCTTTCTGTAGCCAGAAGCAGTAATGGCAACAAAGCAAAAACATCAAACCATAATGTATTAAAGTAATATCTTACAAAGTAAGGATATATGGCATAAGCCAGTGAAAACGCCCGGTTTGCCATATTGTTTTCGTAGTGTGCACAGAAGAAAATATATGCAGCCAGTGCAATAAATACAAATTTGGCACCTACCATAATAAATATGGCCAGTTCTATTTTCTGTGCAGGGAGAAGATAAAGAATCAGATTAAAAGGTGAAAAGCCATAATATGCCATCAGCGCCCATGTCTGCCCGCCTACACTTTTGGAAAAGGAATAAATCTTTTCCAAAAAAGATGAATTTCTAACAAAAGACAGAAAATCAGCATACTGCATACCCATATCAACGCGGAGGAATGTGTCCGCACCGAATGGGTAAATACCGCATATTTTCATCATGAGACAATATGCGCACGCCACTGTCAACGACAGCAAAACGCCCCATATCAGTCTATCTTTATGTTTCTGATTGTTCATATCTGTTTCTCTTTTTCTTTGTGTATATATTTGCCGCCAACAGGACCATAGCTATCACAGCCAGTGCTATGCCGCCCATAAAACCCTGTGGGGTATAAATCATAGTAATTTCTGCCGGTCCGTCAATAGGTACTGACAGGAAATATTCCATAAATCTCTCGGCCTCTGCTTTTTCTCCGTTTACCCATATATGCCAGTTTTCATCATACATTATGGTGGTCAGCAGGTACTGTCCCTCCGCCTTTATTTTCATTATACTGCCGTTTTCATAAAGAACTTCTGCCGCATCTGAATTTATAGCTTCAGATGCTTTTTTCAGGGCAATAAAATCGGTGGAGTAGTCATTGTTCAGTACATAATGGCCTGTAAGTCTGTACAGCATATCAGCTACATGCTGTGGCCAGTAGTCTATATATTCCACATTATTTGTTACCCCGGTGAACGCTACAGGCAACCGGTAAGAATTAGTATACAGGCTGCGGCTACCGTTTTCACTCTGTGAAACAAGAGTGTACTGTGCTGGTAACTGTGTAGAGTCAGACAACAGGTATTTCACACCGAAAAGGCTGTCAGTCAAGGGGTTGGAATGGGAATATATGGTGCTGTAAAAAGTATCTCCATAACCGAAATGTACAAACATTTCTTTCTGGTTACGGTCAAAAGTTGAACTGTAGTGGTTTGTACCGTAATAATGATTACCCATAGGCTGGTTATAATCACGGGCATCTATATCGGCAATACGGTAAAAACCTGTATCTGTTTTTTCCAGGGCTGTCTGCACCCGGATATAATTTTCTTTGTAATTTCCGGCTGTATCTGTGGGATATACGCTGTCATAAACCATTTTATCTGTGGCAGAATATGCAGCCCGGTTTATTACGGCTGTTACCGCCATAACAGCGCAAAGGCAATATTTCGCCACTGTTGGTTTAATCACTGCAAAACATATTACAGCGGTACATATGATTACCGAAACAAGTGTTAGTATAAGTGCTGTTCTGTCAGCAGGAAGTCGATAATCTTTTTTCACAGCCACAAAGCACAGCATATATACTGCCAGTGAGGCTGGTACACTACGTAGTATGGCGTCTGTGTTCAGCTGTTCCAGACCCCGGCGTGACAATGCCAGCACCAGAAATGCCACCAGATAATTATGGCGGTAATAAAATGCTATAGGGTTTGAAAAGCCATGCCATACATAGTGCAGTATGCCATCATACAGGCTGTAAATCATAAATGCCAGAAATACAGCCGCTGCCAGTCTGTGTTTCAGGCTGGTCTTTCTGCCGGAAAAGAAATTCATTATCAGGAATATACTGCACACGCATCCGGCAATCTGCGGTACATTGTATATATACATACCTTCAAAAAAAGAAGATATGAAATAAACCGGCTCAAACATCCGTCCGGATGTGGCGGTAGTGATGGTGCCGTCTGTCAGCTTACCTTCAGTCAGCTGAATAAATGATGGTATCAGCACCGGGGATGCCAGCATCACTGCTGTAAGTGTGCTGTATGCCATATCAATGGTCTTTTTTACCATCGTTTTCAAGTCCACTTCCATAACTGCCATTGCATAGTATACAAAATACAGCAGTATGAACATACCGGACATAACGGAAATATAGTAGTTTGATATCAGGGAGTAAAAATAGAGCGCAATAAACAGGCCTTTTTTACCTGTATGCATTACCCTTTCTGTAGCCAGTATCAATAATGGCAGCAGTGCGAAGCAATCCAGCCAGATAATATGGTAGTACCAACGGGCAAACACCGGAAAAAACGCATAAGCCATGCCCCATGCTGCATTTGCGTACAGATTCTCGTAATGGCTGCACAGATACACATACATACTCTGTGCCATAAACACGAATTTGACCATGAGTATTACAAAAATGGCCGTTTCCAGGTTTTCCGGGCGAAAAAGCAGTGCAATCAGGTTAAAAGGTGATATGGCATAATAAGAAATAAAGCCCAGTGTAGGACCACCGAACCCCTTCTGAAAAGAATACAGTTTTTCCCACAACGAACTGCGGACAAAAAACTGTACAAAATCAGCATATTGGGTATCCAGGTCTATTCTCATTATGGAATCCGGCCCAAAAGGATACATCCTGCTGTGATGCAGCATAATACAAAATCCTGTTATTACCGCCACACACAGCAGGAGGGATACTTTCAGCCGCTGTTTTCTGCGCTGATTTATTATCATTCTTTTACTTCAAATGGTTCGTAGCCTGCAGCTACCAGTTCTTCGTTGAAGATTTTTCTGATTTCTTTCAGTGCATCTTCAAATTTACCTTCGAATACTGTAAAGTCAGAGAACATCAGGTTCAGAGGCATATCAAAGTCTTCGATACGATTGTAATCTTTATCGCAGAGAACGCCGTTTTCGTCCACTTTTGTAACACCTTTGAAACGTTCTTTCATTGGGCGTGCGTCGTCCAGGAATGCAAAGCATCTGTGGCCATAGCCCCATGCAATACCACATTCTACAGCTGTACCACTGTCTGGTTCGTTACCGCGGTAGTCATTCAGGTTAGCAATGATGATATCTGTTCTTTTGATATGGTTCAGGTCGTGTGTGAACAGCTGTACTTCCATTTCATGGATACTGTCATCTTTCTGTACATATTCTTTAAATTCATCATCAGGTGCTACGTCACTTGGGTAGAAGCCGATAATGCCGTATTTGTCACACAGTTCATGATATCTTTTCTGTGTTTCTTCGCTGTCTGTATAAAAAATTTCTGTACCTGCAAGATATGCTTTTGGCATTCTTACCACACCGTTTTTATCTATAAACATAATATCCTCCTTAAATGCCAAAGTCTTCTTTTGCTTTGCGTACTGCATCTTCAAAAGTGCCTTCCACAACTGTTGCATGACCGCTGATCATCAGGTTCATGCAGCCGGATTCAAAGAATGCACCGTTGCCATCACGCCAGAAAACACCGTCAAAAGACATATCGCCTTTGTATTTTTCATAATATGGGCGTGTGTTGTCGATAAATACATAGATTTTTTTGCCCTGTGTATAAGCATAACCGATTTCGAAACATGTACCGCCGTCTGGTTCCCAGCCACGGAAGTCATTCATGTTTGCAATTACCAGATCACAGCTGTTGATGTATCTGATATTGTTACGGAAAATCTGTTTGCCTGCTTCTTTTTTACCTTTTGAGAAGTCAACAGGTTCAGCCATAGGATGGCCTTTTGCTGGTGAAATTGGGTCAAAGCCCAGTTCTTCACACAGTTTTACTGCTGCTTCAGCTTTTTCTTTACCATCCGGCATGAAGCATTCCGGACCGGCAATGTAAACAACAGGTTTTTTGCTCATAATGTTACCTCTTTCCTTATTTGTTGTCTTTGAATTTATTATTTGCTCTTTCACAGAAATCGTAGCCCTTAGGCAGTATTTCTGTCACTTCCACTACTTTGTCTCTGGTCCACATTTCAGGGCTGGTAACCAGTGTAAAGCCACAGCCGTTATCACTGGTCCATTCGCTGGTTGGTTTACGTGGGAAAGCCAGAATTGTCAGAAGCATGGCAATAACACCACCGTGAGTAACCACTGCAGCGTCATGAATGCCATTCTTCATCATATCCATAAATATTTCATCCAGTGCCATAACTACGCGCTGTGCAAAATCCGCACTGGATTCGCCGCCTACAGGGCAGTAGCCGCTTTTAGGGTCCAGCCATGTGGCAAAGTTAGGGTCGCGTGTCATCAGTTCTGTAAATGTGCGGCCTTCAAACTCACCAAAATGACATTCTCTCATATCAGAAATAATGGTGTAGTCTTTATCAGGGTAAATAATTTCAGCTGTCTGCATAGTACGTGTCATTGGGCTGGCGTACAGTTTTTCTACCCATGGATATTCGAATGTTTCGCGCAGGTATTCCAGTCTTTCTATACCCTGCTGGCACAGTGGTGAATCAGTGCCACTGCCCAGATAGAGGCCCTGAAGATTGCCCTCTGTAAGGCCGTGACGAATGAGATGAAGTTTATATGCTCTCATTTATATCCTCCAATATTTTTTGTTATTTTTAGTCGAAAATTGCTATTTACTTTAAGTTTTTTTTGAGTTATAATTTACAAACAGTATTAACCGGGAAGGAAAAATCATGAACAGTTTCAGCCGAATCATAACTTTATTGAGAAAAGAAAAGGGCATAACACAGAAACAGGCCGCTGCCGATCTTGGCATCAGCCAGGCTTTGCTGAGCCATTATGAAAAAGGTCTGAGAGAATGTGGTCTTGATTTTCTGATAAAGCTGTGTGACTACTACAATGTATCCAGTGACTATATACTGGGCCGTAGCCCTGACAGAAACGGTACTGTACTGACAGTCAGCGATCTGGAAGGCGCTGAAACAGCAAAAGACAGTCATTTCTCCGGCAGCATCCTGCCAGCTATGAACAAACGACTGATTTCTTCCAGTCTGAACATCGTGTATGACATGCTGGCCAAAGCCGGTAACAAAGACCTAACAGGTAAAGTAAGTGATTACCTGATGATGGCTGTATACAGAATGTTCCGCACACTGCATCAGTCAGAAAAGAAAAACAGCGACGGTATGTTCAAAATTTCTGCCAGCCTGTTCGAAGGTTACACAAACGGTGCCATGGAAAGAACCTGTGCAGATATAAACGCATTACTGAATGATAAAAACGTATCCAGACAGCTGGCTGGCTCTTTTGAAATGACCAGTGAAAGCATGGCTACAGATTATCCTAAACACGCCACAGGTCTTCTCAACACAGTTAAAACTGCAGAAGATATAGTAAAATAACGATTTTTCAGAGACACTGCTATGCAGTGTCTTTTTATATATTCAGTACCTTATATTATAGCAAACAGACATACAAAAATCTATATACAACCGTAAAAAAGTATCCATTTACAATATAAAAATATATATTACCCTTTTTGGGCTATTTTGAAACTGCAGCCAATAGGCCATAGTACTATATGCCTTTGCAGCAGACTTATTGTCAGAATATTTTTTTGCTGTAAATAAAAAATTTTTATTGATTATTAAAAAAACAAGGGTTATAATATGTTCATAACAGTTTTTTCAAGAATAAAAGATAGAAAAACCTATTTTTCTTGTTGTTAGTGCACATTTTCGGCGCGCAAAACCATCGTTTTACTGTGCATAAAGTACAAAGTTCAAAAAAATTGTATTTTTTTGAAAAAAATATAAAAAAAAGTGTTGACATTTTTGAAATCACTTGTTATAATATAAAAGCTGTCAAGGACAACAGCAAAAACGGTGAGAGCCATTAGCTCAGTCGGCAGAGCACCTGACTTTTAATCAGGGTGTCCGGAGTTCGAGTCTCCGATGGCTCACCATAACGACCAAGTGCAAACTTGGTCGTTTTTATTGCGAATTTGGATTATGTGGAGTATCTTCCTTTTTTGATGAGAAACACAGCAAGCCGCCTGGGTTGGAATACAGGCGGCTTTTTTGTTTGTGTTTTTTATTACTGAATATATAAAAATAAAAAGACACCTTTTACAAGGTGTCTTTTATTACAGTGGCCCAGCATTATATAGACCGCACCAGCCGCCCTAACGGATAAAACCAAAAAACTATATGTATCATACAGATAAAGAGGGACCCTGCATTAACATCTGCAGGGTTCTTCCGTTTTGTTGCAAAAATTATTTTATAATAAACTATATCGGCAGTATCATATATATTATTAAATATTTTCGTCATATTATCTGAAATAAAATATGTATATTTGTCAATTGTGTTGTTTTACACTCTTCACTTTGTGCATAATATACTAAAATTTTGCTATAATTTTGTTGACAAAGTCAATAATCAGGTATATAGTATAGCCATGGAAGTCAAATGACCTTCCAGCGAATACAGTTTGAAATTCAAGGAGAGTATAACTAATGGGTGTAGCACTTATAGCTGAAGTGAAAAGATTATATGAAGAAGCAGAAAAAAACAAGGTTGCTGTTGCTGAAAAAAACAAACAGACTAACTGTAAACCTGCAAAATCAGCACAGCAGTCAAGTGTTGTTTACCGTTCCGGGATGGGTAAATAACCATCTGTTTCACAATGTAAATTTACTTAAAACACATACCTGTGTCTATATAAAAAAGCCAGAAACAAAACCCGGGGGATACCTGGGTTTTGTTTTTTATAAATCTATATCAGCAAACATAAAAAAGGCACCTTTTGCAAGGTGCCTTTTATTATGCAATGTTCAGATTAAAATTCGATTTTTTTGTTGATGTATGCAACCAGATCTTCGATTTTTACTCTTTCCTGCTGCATTGTATCACGGTCACGTACTGTTACACAGCCGTCTTCTTTGGATTCGAAGTCGTATGTGATACACAGCGGTGTGCCGATTTCATCCTGACGGCGGTAACGTTTACCGATAGAACCAGCTTCATCGTAATCTACCATGAAGTGTTTCTGCAGGGACTGGTAAACTTCTGTAGCTTCGTCAGACAGTTTTTTGCTCAGTGGCAGAACACATGCTTTGTATGGAGCCAGAGCTGGGTGCAGGCGCAGAACAACACGTGTATCGTTCTTTTCAGCATCTACAACTTCTTCGTCGTAAGCTTCGCACAGGAATGCCAGAGCAACACGGTCAGCACCAAGAGATGGTTCAACAACGTGTGGAATGTATTTTTCGTTTGTTTCTGGGTCAAAGTATTCGATAGGTTTGCCACAGTGTTCGGAATGCTGTGTCAGGTCAAATGCACCACGGTCAGCAATACCCCACAGTTCGCCCCAACCGAATGGGAACATGAATTCGATGTCTGTAGTAGCTGTTGAGTAGTGAGAAAGTTCTTCTGGTGAGTGGTCACGCAGTTTCAGGTTTTCTTCGTGCATACCCAGGGAGAGCAGCCAGTTGTAGCAGTATTCTCTCCAGTACTGGAACCATTCCATGTTTGTACCTGGTTTGATGAAGAATTCCAGTTCCATCTGTTCGAATTCTCTTGTGCGGAATGTGAAGTTACCTGGTGTGATTTCGTTACGGAAAGATTTACCGATCTGAGCAACACCAAATGGCAGTTTTCTTCTTGTTGTTCTCTGGATATTTGCAAAGTTTACAAAGATACCCTGAGCTGTTTCAGGACGCAGGAAGATTTCGTTTTTAGCATCTTCTGTAACACCCTGGAATGTTTTGAACATCAGGTTGAATTTTCTGATGTCTGTGAAGTTTGTGCCGCCACATTCTGGACAAACGATGCCTTTTTCTTTGATGAATTCAGCCATCTGTTCGTTGGACCAGCCTGCACATTCGTAGCCAGCTTCTTCAATCAGTTTGTCTGCACGATGACGTGTTTTACAATCTTTACAGTCCATCAGTGGGTCAGAGAAACCGCCTACGTGACCAGATGCAACCCATGTCTGTGGGTTCATCAGGATAGCAGCGTCCAGACCAACGTTGTACTGGTTTTCCTGAATGAATTTCTTTCTCCATGCTGTTTTTACATTGTTTTTGAATTCAACACCCAGTGGGCCGTAGTCCCAAGTGTTGGCAAGGCCACCGTAAATTTCAGAGCCTGCGTATACAAAGCCTCTGTTTTTACACAGGGCAACAATCTTTTCCATGGTTTTTTCTGTGTTTAACATGATTTTCCTCCAAAAATAAATATTTACCACTACTGGCTGTAGCAGCATAGTTGGGCAGCCTGCGGCTGTCCGGGTTTAAATCATCATTTATTAATAATATACTTTATAGATATATAAGTCAAGGAGATAAACCGTTTATAAGCAATTTATTCCCATTTTCTGTCACAATTTATCAATTCTTTTTCTTTGAAAGCATCTACAAGATCAATATTCAGTGTTCTCCGCAATGCCAGCAGCATCATGAATACGTCACCCAGTTCACCTTTCAGATTATCAGTGTGACCTTTCGCAGGGTCATTTTTAATACGTGTATGGCTTTTACGCACTTCTTTTGCCAGTTCACCCAACTCTTCTGTAAGCAATAAAAGGGCATCCTGTGGGGTTTCATCCGCAAAACCACGTATATTCACCATATCGTCCACATACTGCTGCAGCTGTGCTACAGTTGTGGTATGGTCCATTTTTTCCGCCAATGTGCGGAGATAATCATTATCTTTCATATTTTCACCTGTCAGTTTATTTTTCCACAGCATACCATAAAAGTACTGTATATACAAGTTGTACACTTACATATGGATTTATGGAAATTTTTGTGCTATTATTAAAATCAATATTTATAGGGAGAGATATTGTGAGTAAATTCAGAGATACTACCAGCGTCATTAACCAGAAAATAGGCGCAATATTTATAGCCATGAAACGAAGTGATACACCGCTGTATGCAAAACTTGCCAGCGGCCTGTGCGTATACTATGTGCTGTCACCATTGGATCTGGTGCCGGACTTTATCCCTGTATTGGGTGCTGTGGACGATTTTCTGGTATTGCCTTTTCTTATGTGGCTGGCTGTAAAACTTATACCAGCTGACATAATGGAAGAATGTCTGGCAGAAGTCGGAGAAATATGGCAGCACGGCGGGAAAACAAAAAAACGTTACGCTATTCCGGTACTGACCGTATGGTTGCTACTGGCTATGTGGCTGTGGTACATCATCAGTAAATATATATTGTAAAATAAAAAAGCACCCTTACGGGTGCTTTTATTTATTATAATGAACGTAATTTTTTGGAGTATTTGTGAAGGACAGTGGCTGTGATACTGCCTGCTGCACAAACAACAATAAGGCCTATAAAAATGATTCTGTATGCCTGCAGAGTTTCAAAACTCTGCATAACTGCACCGCAGAGAGTGTAGCCAAACATATCCGGCATGTAACCGATAACACTGATTACACCACTGGCTGTACCTGTGAGTTCACGCGGGATATCCACCTGTGACATAGTGGCAAAAAACACACTTTTCAGTGCACCGTGGAAAATACGGAAAACAAGGCTGATCGCCACACAGATTACAGCTGTATTCCGTGACCATGGCACCATCAGAAAAATCACAGACAGTATACCACCCGCTACCATAGTAAAGGAAATGAATTTAGCTGGTGAATGGAAATAGTCGCTGATTTTACCACCGCTGACAGAGCCTATATTAGCCAGACCGTTTACACCGATAATAGTGATAAGTGCTACTGTAGAAGCGGACATTCCCACCACAGATGTAAGAAACGGTGTAAATCTACCCATAACAACCGCAAACAGCTGACCGAAGAAAATAGTCATACCGATAAGCCATACACCTTTCAGATGTATAACTTTACCGATACCTCTTATAAGTGTTTTTACGTCCGGTTTGCCATCAGCTGGCATGGAAGGCATAAATAAAGCCACCAGTACAGCTACCACAAGATGGCTTACAGAGTAGAAAATTATAAGCATGACAAAATTTTCTTCTGTAAGACGGAAAACACCAAGTGCCAGCATGGAGAAAACAAAAGCTATGATACAGCACATAGTTTCTTTAAAGCCAAACACCTGACCCTGATGCGCACCTTCTGCCAGACTTTTTACCGCTTTCAGCATGGCAGGCCAGAAAGTAAGCACAGTTGATACCGACCAGAAAATGCTGATAGCCAGCATTACAGGGTAGGATGGCAGTGTGGCCGCATAAAGACCAGACAGGCCTGTGGCAGCCAGTGAGAAAACAAAAAGTTTCTTTGTATCAATGGCATCAGCTGCAACACCACCAAAAAGATAAGCCACTATATTACAACCGCCGTATACGCTGATAAGGTTACCCATCTGAACATGGGAATAACCATAGGCAGCCATCATGCTGTCATAATATGTACTCTGCAGGTAAGGCAATGTGTATATAAGTGCATTTGCCAGACATATAATCAAAAGTATTGATATTCTTTTTCTATCCATAGTTATTTTATATTTATTTCCAGTAGTTAAAGGTTGGATTTTTTCAGTGGATATAATAATACATTTTACCTGCTAATTCAATATACAAAATAAACGATTTAATGGTAATCGCAAAAGATTTTTTTGTAAACAATAACTCCCACCTGAACAGGTGGGAGTTATTGCATGAAGAAAAGAAATTATATCCGTTATTTTATGCTGTTTTTCTTACATTTGAAAAGAAATTCAGTCCTTGTGTGAAAGTAAATACTGTACTCTGCTCAGTGGCTGGGCTATAGGATTCAAAAGGGTTATTTGCAAAGCCACCCTGTGGAATCCGACCTGCAAAATCCTGTGAGAACTGATTATTAAAACTTTCAGGCATCTGACCATTAAAACCTTCAGGCATCTGGAAATTTTCACCCTGGGGTGGTTGTCCACCAAAACCCTGTGGCATCTGACCGCCAAAGTTTTCAGGAGCTGTCATATTCTCAGTAAAATCAGGCATTTTTCCACCATCAAACTGGAAATCACCCTTCTGTGGTCTGCCGCCTTCTGGCATCCGGCCTCCTTGTGGACGGCCACCGCCAAAGTCTATACCACCCTGTGGGCGCATACCCATACCATTATTGTCACCGGAATGTGCCATCTGTATTTCACCTACAGCGGAATCAACTTCTGTGTAAATACCATTCAGACTGTCTCCGGTCACCTGCTCAGCTTTATACAGTGTATAATCGTCTGCTGTCAGCAGAGGTGAGGAATAAACTATTATTTTATGTGCCGCCGGTGAATTGAGTGCCACTACACTGTCACCTGCAGAAGACTTCAGCACAAGGTATTCGTTGCTGTATACCCGGTCCATCATTGAAAACACTACTACTGACTGTGCGTTTTCTGTTTCAACAGTGTCGTACATAGAACCCGTAGCGTATACAATACCGCCATTGATATAAATACCATTGTCACTGTCCAGACCGGAGTCCATACTTTTTTCACTGCTGAAAGCAGATACAATACCACCGTTGATTACCAGCCAGCCATTGGAGTCGATACCATCGCCTTCCTGACCATTGTTTGCGTTTGCATACAGCTGACCATCATTGATTGTGATTACGCTTACATAGTCTTCACCTGCATTCAGACTGTCATCAGCGGAATTGATGTTTATTTTACCGCCATTTATAGTCATATGCAGTTTTGTTTCAATGCCTTCGTTGTCACTGGTGAGATTCAGCACACCGTCTGTACCGTTGATATTAAGAGAAACCAGAGATTCAATGGCCGCATCATATTTGTGCTGTTTATCTGTAGTGCCAGGTTTATATATTTTTGCTACGTGGCCACCATTGATGTTGTTCACACTCCCGTCAGCAAGTGTAATATTGAAACCGGCTGAAGATGTATCCACATCTTTCACAGCAGTATCCACATCTTTGCTGCCACATTCATACGCCGCAAAACACACAATTGCAGGTGCCACAGTACATGTGATATCTGCATTGTCCAGAGTGAGCGTAACCACCGCAGATGGGTCATTTTTAGCTTCTTTACCCAGATCAACAGCTATCTGCCCGTAAGACAGAGTACCTGTAATAATGTAATTACCAGGCTGTGTGATGTACAGGACAGTGTGCTTGTCAGCCTCTTCCTGTGTATGTTCTTCATACGCTTCACCCTCGCCGTATTCAGAACCCTGACCTGCAAGGTAAAAAATAATGTCATTTGCTGTATAAACAGCATCATTGCTGTCTGTAGAAACCGGCTGACCATCCATAAGTATGCCATCATCAGCAAGTGTGATTATAACTTTGATGTCAGTTACAGGTTTATCTGCGCCTGTATCCGGCTGTGATGAACACGCTGTAAGCACAGGCATCAGCATGCAGACTGAAATTAATATAGAAACAAGTTTTTTCACTTTTGTATCCCCTTCAGTAAATAAATCTTATTTTTATATTACATTATACACCTATTATTTGATTTTTATGTGAATTCCCTATGAATAATCGGGAAATTAAAATCACCGTTTTTTTATCATTTGACAACAGAGTTTTATAATAGTAAAATTCAGTTAATAAATATACCGGAGTTATTATTATGATTACATTGAAAAAGGCCGATATCACACAGGCAGAGGAATGCTACAGCATTATAGATCAGGGACGAAAATTTCAGCGTCGGCAAGGTTTTGTGCAGTGGGGCGACAATTACCCTTCTCTGGAAACAATCAAAAACGACATTCTGTCCGGCAATGGTTATGTACTGTTATATGATGAAAACATCGCCGGATACACTTATATAGGCTTTGATGGTGAGCCAGCCTATGCCACAATCGATGGGCGGTGGCATTCTGCTGAAAAGTATGCCGTTATACATCGTGTAGCTATAAGTGATAATTACCGTGGTAAAGGCATATCCACCAGTTTCTTTGACCTGGTGGCTGATTACTGTAAAAACAATGGTGTATTCTGTCTCCGTATAAACACCGACTTTGCCAACAAAAGAATGCAGCATGTACTGGAGAAAAACGGATTTTCAAGATGCGGAATAATAACTATACGAGGCAGCGAAAAAGTAGCCTTTGATAAAATACTATAAAAATAACGCCACCTTTTCAGGTGGCGTTTATTATTATGTTTTATCAGAAATGTTCGCCTTCTTCATAGTATGAAATATATTCGAAAATATGGAAACTGATCTGGCTGCCCGGATAACCCAATGATTTGAAATAGTCATTCAGCGTTGTAGCTACGCCATCCTGTACTTCCTGTGGACGTGCAAACCACCAAACCTGTACTACTGGCCAGTGTTTGATTTCACCTGTTTCATCAAAGAATTTTGATTGTACATAATCAAATACAAACCAGTCTGGCGGGCAATCCACTATCTGGCCCAGTTTTGCGCTGGTATCCACAGCGAGAGCTTTAACTTCTTCTTCTTTTACACCTTTTACAATAATCTGAGGCATAATCGTTCTCCTTTATTATACTATTTGTAATATTTCTTGTTTATTTTACAATATTATCCTAATACCGGCAGTACTTTTCTGATTGAATCCTGTCTAAGATGCACACCATCAAGAAAATCTTCATTTGTCAGACCGCTCCGGGCCGGGTCATATGAGCCCGCTACCTGTATACCATACTTCTCGGCTGTCTGTCTCAGATATGCTTCCAGTTCAGGCACACAGTGATAAAGATCGTTTCTTTCTGTAATTTTATTGTACACTATAGGATGATACGCAGGCAGGAAAAATATAATCTGTATATCTTTGGCCTGAAGATACTGAATAAACGCTTCAAACTGGGCTTTATATTCAGGACTTATTTCTTCAAAGCCGTAAAGTCTGAGAATAGATTCTGTATTGGCTGTCAGCAGTGCGTCGTGGTCTGCCAGTTCCTGTGGGCGTGTTCGGAAATCTTTATCATAGATAACCGATCCATCAGGTGCTTTGATTACTTCAGTCTGTTCGTAAATAGCTTCCCGCGGTACAGGTTCAGGCTGTACTTCTGTACTTTTATCCTTGAAGTAATATTTCACACTACCCTGGAAATAGCTAGGGTCCAGTAAAGCAGTGTATTTATCGAGAGGGTTGTCTGCTACGTAAGAGGTATTTTCAAATCCCAATTCTTCGCCTATAAATTCATAGTACAGTTCTTTGTTACTGCGTTTGTCATAGGACTCTTCGTAATCGTTGAACAGCCATGCATCCAGCCCCATTACGAAAATTTCCGGTTCTTTCCCCTCTTTTGAGAAAATATAGTAGCTGGTAAAAAAGTCGTATATATCACCGCCTATATTGGCAGCATTATAGAAAGTTTTTTCACCTGTGGTGAATGATGTATCTATCATCATACTACGGGATGAACCATTGACCAGTATCTGTGGTGCCTGTGGCACATTTTTAGCATATACCTCATTCAGTGCACGGCCATCTAGACGTTCATAACCATCAATGTATATACCCTGCAGCATATATTCGCTGGCCATACGCTCAAAACCGGCGCCCCAGAAAAGTCCGGAAGGGTCCACACGGTAAGATACAAAAATCATACCCAGCAATATAGGAGCAAACAACAGCAGTTTTTTTATAAGTTTAAACATGTGCCCCTCCCCTTAAAACTGGAAATAGATAAACTGACTCTGGCCAAAGTAGCCAAAGAACAGTATCAGCAGAACAACTGCATAATAGAACAGCCAGCGCACAGGTTTTGCACAACGGTTAATACGGTCAACCAGTTCACATTTGCCTTCCCACAGTTCCACTGCAAACATCAGTACGATACATACCATTATAGCTGTGCCATTGTTTGCATAGTAACCTATTGTCTCCAGTGCTGTAGCCAGATAACCGGATGTGAACAGCAGAGAAACATCGCTGAACATATTCTGCAAAACATAAACTGCATCTGTCAGTGTATTTGCGCGGAAGAAAATCCAGGTGAAATCTATAAGTACAAATGTAACAGCTGCTTTCACAGCGGCTATAACAGGGTTTGTTTTCGGTAAGGTCTGGCCTGCTTTTTTCATCCGGCGCAGCTGTGCTTCTTTTTTACCGAAAATCACACGGTGCAGAACGTTATACAGACCATTGATACCACCCCAGATAACAAAGTTCCATGATGCACCATGCCACAGACCACTGACAAGGAATGTGACCATAAGGTTGATATATGTTCTTATTTTACCTTTGCGGCTGCCGCCCAGCGGGAAATAAACATAGTCCATAAACCAACCAGACAGTGAAATATGCCAGTTACGCCAGAATTCAACCACGCTCTGTGAAAAGTACGGATGACGGAAATTTCGCATAAGTTTGAATCCCATCACATTTGCCGCACCAATGGCAATATCAGAATAACCGGAGAAGTCACAGTAAATCTGGAATGCAAACAGGAATGTAGCCATAACCAGCTGAATACCTGTATATTTGGTAACGTCGTTGAAAACAGTGTTTACTATCAGTGCCGCACCGTCAGATATTACCAGTTTTTTGAAAAAGCCCCACGCCATAAGTACCAGACCATCAGTTACACGGTCATACTCGAATTTATGGGTTTTATGCAGCTGTGGCAAAAGGTTGACACTGCGTTCAATAGGACCGGCAACCAACTGTGGAAAAAAGCTTACAAACAGTGCATAAGTGAGGAAATCTTTTTCCCTTTCCACTTTACCGCGGTACACGTCGATAGAATACCCCAGCGACTGGAATGTGTAGAAAGAAATACCTACTACAGCCAGCAGGTTGTTATTGCGTGCTATACCCAGTGAAGGGAATACAGCCAGCAGGCTGTCTACAATAAAGTTAAAATATTTGAAATAGCCCAGAATAGCTATATTTACTATTATGTTTACAGCCAGAAAAAGCTTTTTCTGCTTTTCATTTTTTGCTTTATCTATAAGCACAGCACAATAAAATGTGGTGACTGTGCTGAAAAGTATCAGCAGTGCATAGACTGGCTGCCAGGACATATAGAAGTAGTAACTGGCTATCAGCAGCCAGTGATTTTTCAGCTTTTCAGGTATTATAAAATACCCCATTACAACAATGGGGAAAAATATTAAAAAGCTGACTGAATTGAACAGCATAATTTACTCCTTGTGTAATGGGTAATATTTATTCTTTTTCTGTTATTTTCCGTTCCAGTTCACGTACTCGTTTTTCCAGCAGAGCATTAGACTGCGCCAGACGTTTGATTTTACGTGAAAAACCGGAGATAACTGCTGTGACAGACAGCAGGATAAGCAGTATAAAAATAATCTGGGTAAGGAAGATAAAGTTTACAGGATTTACCACACCTGTAATATCGCTCAGCACCAGTACAAGATATCTGCACAAAGCAAAAGCTATCATTGTCGCGCTGAAAGCCAGCCAGATAATAGAGTATTTAACCTCTATTTTTTTGTTTTTGATCAGCCATACTATCATGGCAAACAGCACAAAAGAGCCGATGATAAGCAGGTGCTGTAATGTGAGGGTGTTTTTAACAAAATCCATCATTATTATTTACCTGCCTTTCTTTTAGTGGAGATGCGGTCCACAACCAGTGCAAGACATACTTTTATCATGTAGTATGCACTTTTCAGGCTGCGGATTGAGGATACACCGCCCTGTCTTTCTTCCATAATAACAGGCACTTCCCCTACTTTATAACCACTGAGTACACAGCTCATGATTGCTTCCGGTTCAGGATAGTCATCAGCATAATCATCAGAGAAAAACTCTATCAGTTCACAGTTACATGCACGATAACCACTGGTTACATCGTACACTTTTTTACCAGAGAGGACTTTAATAAGCGCTGAAATAATGTTGATACCCAGACGGCGCATAAATGAAGACTGAAAACCTTCTTTTTTGATGAATCGGGAACCGATAGCCATATCCATTTCACCGCTGATAACAGGCCGGCATACTGCAGCCAGATATGCAGGGTCATGCTGACCATCGCCGTCCATCTGCACAGCTATATCATAGCCGTTCTGTTTGGCATACAGGTAACCTGCCTGTACACCGCCACCGATGCCCAGGTTTACAGGGTTATTTATATAGTTCATACCATTTGCCTTCAGAATACTTTCTGTAGCATCAGTTGAACAGTCATTGATAATAAGGTAATCAGCAAATGGAGCTTTCTCTTTCAGGTTTTTAACCACACGCTCTATGCTGGCCTGTTCATTATAACAGGGAATGATAACCAGAATTTTCACCGGATAATCCTCCGTTTATTCTAAAATAAAATCTATTAACTGCCCCAAGACTTTATCTCGGCTATGGTGCCGGAAATGATACCGGCGTGCATTCGCGCCCATGGTATCACGCTGTTCCTGTGGCATATTATAAAGCTGCACAATATTTCTGTACAAAGCCTCGCTGTCACCGCTAGGTGCTGTCAGGCCAGCTTCGGCCTTTTCTATCACATAGCTGCCTTCGCCGTCAATACAGGTCAGTACCGGTTTGCCACCTGCCATGTAGCTGGTAACTTTGGCCGGTATAGTCAACCCCAGATCATCACTTTTGGCCAGTGGTGCAAACAATGCATCTGCCAGTGTGTGATAAACAGGCATATCGGTAACAGGTTTTGAGCCTGTAAAATCGAAATATTCTGTAACGTCTTTTTCTTTTACATAGTTTTCAATATCGTTTTTTGACATACCGTCGCCGACGATAATGAATTTAATATCTTTTATACCATCTTTTTTCAGCAGGACAGCGGCATCAACAGCCACTTCCACGTTCTGTGCAGGGCTTATGTTACCTGCATAGACGATTTTAAAGTAATCTTTATATTTTTCTTCCAGCTGTGCATTGTGAATATCCTGTTCATAGAATTTTTCACAATACTGTGGAATTGTAGCCACTTTATCCTTTGATTTGCCGGTGATTTTCACCAGTGTATCATTAAGAGACGGAGACATTGCTATGAGTTTATCACAACGTTTATAATGCCAGTGGCTGGTACTTTTTGCGACAAAGCGCAGGAATTTGTTCTGTATTTTCAGAACAGAATAAAGGTTTTCCGGCCACAGATCCAGCACGTAGGTAGTCAGTGGTACTTTTTTCAGCTTCGAGTAAACAATAGCCGGGAAAATCATGTAAACAGGGCTGGTTTCATAGCAGAAGACAGCATCATACTTTTTGCCCAGAAAGGACAATACTTTGAAAGAGGCAAAGAAAGGATAGGAAATATAATTAAGGAAAATTCGGATGGATGAATTGCCTTTTCGCACAATTTCCCATGTGCGGTAAACTTTCACGCCATTGAAATCCTGCTTTTTGTTGGTAAACCAGCCATAACCTTCCGGTACAATACCATTAGGATAGTTAGGTATACCGCAGAGCACGTCCACCTCTATATCATTTTCCACAAAACCTGTGGCTATATCACTGATACGGAAATTTTCCGGCCAGAAATGCTGGCTGATAATAAGAATTCTCTTTTTCAAAATTGCTTTCCTTGCTTTTTTCAGAATAATATACAGTCAGGGCCGGCCATAAACCGGCCCTGATTATGTTTTACAGAGTGAGATTAATATTTTCTCCAAACCATTTTGTTAACTACACCTGTGTAACTCTGGATGAGTTTTACCACTTTTGTGGAAACGTTTTCTTCCACATAGTCAGGTACAGGAATACCGTAGTCACCATTTTCGTTCATAGCTACAGCTGTATCTACAGCCTGCAAAACCTGTTCAGTAGTGATACCTGCCAATACAAAGTTACCTTTGTCCAGTGCTTCAGGTCTTTCTGTGGATGTACGGATACATACTGCAGGGAATGGGTTGTCCACTGACAGGAAGAAACTGCTTTCTTCTGGCAGTGTGCCGGAGTCAGATACTACTGCAAATGCATTCATCTGCAGGTTGTTGTAGTCATGGAAGCCCAGAGGTTTGTTCTGGATAACACGTGGGTCAAATTTGAAACCACGTTTTTCGATGAATTTTGCACTTCTTGGGTGGCAGGAATACAGAATAGGCATATCGTATTTTTCTGCCATTGCATTTACTGCATTCATCAGATTGAAGAAGTTTGCTTCTGTATCGATGTTTTCTTCACGGTGTGCAGACAGCAGGATGTATTTGCCTTTTTCCAGACCCAGTTTTTCCAGAATGTTGGATGATTTGATCTGTTCCAGGTTTGCTTTCAGAACTTCTGCCATTGGGCTGCCTGTTACGTAAGTACGTTCTCTTGCTGTACCTTCGTGGTTCAGGTAACGGCGTGCATGTTCGGAGTAGCACAGGTTAACGTCAGCAATATGGTCAACGATTCTGCGGTTTGTTTCTTCTGGCAGACATTCGTCAAAGCAACGGTTACCTGCTTCCATATGGAAGATAGGAATGTGCAGTCTTTTTGCGCTGATTGCGGACAGGCAGGAGTTTGTATCACCAAGAATCAGCAGAGCGTCAGGTTTCTGTTCTACCATCAGTTCGTAAGATTTTGCGATAATATTGCCGATTGTTTCGCCCAGGTGGTTGCCTACTGCATTCAGGTAAAAGTCAGGTGCGCGCAGGCCCAGATCATCAAAGAATACCTGATTCAGTTCGTAGTCATAGTTCTGGCCTGTGTGTACCAGAATCTGGTCAAAATATTTATCACATTTTTTGATAACAGCTGCCAGACGGATGATTTCTGGTCTGGTGCCGATGATTGTCATAAGTTTCAGTTTGCCCATTTGTCTGCAAACCTCCTATCTGTAAGTATTGTTTTGGATTACCTGGCCGGCTTCCACCTTTGCAAAAGGTGAAATACGGTTATTTGCTTTCACTGCACAGTTTATGCACAGGTGAACGCCTTTTTCTATAGTCACATCATGGTCAACCACTGCGCCGAAATTCACAATGCAGCCGCTGCGCACTATTGAACCTGTATTTACCACAGCCTTTGGCAGTACAGCAGTGCCTTTTTCAATAACCGCTGTTTTGCTTACATAGGCATCTGGATGGATAATAGTAGCTATCTGTGCGCCTGAATTGATAATCATATTCATCCATTCCACACGCAGGTTGTTGTTACCGAATGCAGGATAGAACCACACGTTTTCACCGGCAAATTTTTCAAAATCTGCCAGCGGGCCTTTTACCTTTGTATGACGGGCGTTGTCATCAAGGAACACAACTTCATCAAACAGCTGTGCGCTTAAAACCACGTCCTCTATAGTGCGGCCATAACCGCCGAAACCAAGGATAACCAGTTTTTTCATTATAAATCTACCTTTGTATAGTATGTGTCAGGTTTTTCAGGATTGAAGATTTCACTGGACCAGAACAGGCAGATAACTTCTGTATCACCAATATTTTTGATATTGTGAGTGTAGCCCACAGGAATATCAACAACTGTAGGTGTGTCACCTTCCACTGTGTAGCGGATGATATCATTTGTTATCATATGGCGGAAAGAGATTTCTGCTTTACCGGCGATAACAAAGAATTTTTCCACTTTTGTATGATGCCAATGGTCACCACGTGTAATGCCTGGCTTTGTAGTGGAGATGAAAATCTGACCGAAGTGTTCGCTTTTGATAAATTCTGCCAGCCAGCCGCGATTATCTTCATTCTTTTTCAGTGTGTATGAGAACTTATCTGTGTCCAGATATGACAGATATGTGCCGTAAAGACGTACATCCAGCAGAGTGTTCAGTGAAGGCATAACCAGAGTTTCTCTGTTTTTGCCGAAGTTTGTGATTTTTTCTGCCAGTTTACCCAGAGTGATTTTGTGCAGTGTGTCGATTTCGAAAAAGCCTGGTTTGTAGTCAACAGTATTTTCGAAAATATCCACAAATTTTGCAACAACATCATCAATGTAGCACAGTGTCAGTTCTCTGTCAGGGTCATTTATCTGCAGTGGCAGACCGTGAGCAACATTGTGCATGAATGTGGCAACTACTGTATTGTAGTTTGGTCTGGACCATTTGCCGAACACACCGTAAAGACGAACTATGAAAGCAGGGTTGTGACCATTTTCCATGAAAAGGTCTTCGCCCATTTTTTTACTTTTGCCATAGTCATTGTCCAGCAGTGCCTGAATGGATGAAGATACCACAACAGGTGCTGCATTGTTTTTTGCTTTCAGTGTATCCAGCAGTGTTTTGGAAAAGTCTGTATTGCCTTCGTAAAATTCTTTTGTGTCTACAGGACGGTTTACACCAGCCAGATGGAAAACGAAGTCTGCATCTGTACAGAATTTTTCCAGATCTTCCTGTGTGTTTTCCCTGTCATAGAGATACAGGTTTGTGTAGCCTTTCTGCAGCAATGTAGCTGTCAGGTTTTTGCCGATGAAACCTGTTGCGCCTGTAATAAGGATTTTCTTATTTTTCAAGTTTAGCCAGCTCCTCTTTGATGTAGTCTGTTGTTTTCATTTTTGCAATTGTGCCTGCAACATCAAGACGTTCTGTATTGTGGCTGTTGTACTGGTGGAGCAGTTTTTCTGCTGTGTTACCTTCTACGAAATATTTGTCGTAGTTCAGGTCACGGTTGTCAGCAGGTACGCGGTAGTAGCCGCCCATATCGATAGCTTTTGCAGCTTCTTCTTCTGTCAGCAGTGTTTCGTACAGTTTTTCACCATGGCGTTCACCGATGATTTTGATACCTGTGTCACCGAACAGTTCCTGTGTAGCTTTTGCCAGGTCACCGATAGTACATGCAGGTGATTTCTGTACAAACAGGTCACCAGCCTGACCGTGTGTGAATGCGAATACAACCAGGTCTACAGCTTCGTCCAGGTTCATAAGGAAACGTGTCATATCAGGATTTGTGATTGTGAGAGGGTTGCCCTGTCTGATCTGTTCACGGAACAGAGGGATAACACTGCCGCGGCTGCACATAACGTTACCATAACGTGTGCAGCAGATAGTTGTTTTTTCAGGATCAACTGTTCTGGATTTAGCCACGATTACTTTTTCCATCATAGCTTTGGAAATACCCATAGCGTTGATTGGGTATGCAGCTTTGTCTGTAGACAGACAAACTACTCTTTTTACACCGTGGTTGATAGCAGATGTAAGAACGTTTTCTGTACCAAGAACGTTTGTTTTTACAGCTTCAACTGGGAAGAATTCACAGGATGGAACCTGTTTCAGTGCTGCAGCGTGGAAGATAAAGTCAACACCATTCATAGCGTTGTTTACGCTGTTGATATCACGAACGTCGCCGATATAGAATTTTACTTTCTGGCTTTCAACTGGGTGTGAAACCTGCAGTTCATGGCGCATATCGTCCTGTTTCTTTTCGTCACGGGAGAAAATTCTGATTTCACCGATATCTGTTGTTAAAAAGTGTTTGAGTACAGTATGGCCAAAGCTGCCTGTACCGCCTGTGATCAGAAGGGTTTTACCTTTGAATACTGAATCTGACATAATTATATCCTCCATAGCATAAATGCTTTTTTACATAAGTTTACATCAAAACGCAATAATCGCATTTTAATCCTATATATTCTATCATACTTTAAATATTTTTTAAAGTGTAATATCGCTTTGTTAAAAAAAATATTACAATTTTACTACAAAAAAAGCACTGTTTATGCTATATTTAATATTAATAAAAACCAAGGAGAACAATAATGAGCGTACTTGAAAGATTTTTAAGCTATATCCGGATAGATTCACCATCCGACCCTAAAAAAGCCGGCACAACACCATCCACAGAAATTCAGCTGAATGTAGCAGATTTTCTGGCTAAAGAAATGGAAGAAATGCATCTGGAAAACATCCGTATCAAAGACGGTACCGTATATGCCGAACTGCCTGCAACTGAAGGTTATGAAGATAAAACATGTGTAGGTTTTATCGCCCACATGGACACAGCACCTGAGTTCAATGGCTTTGGTATCAAGCCACAGATTATCGAAAATTATGACGGTGGCGATGTACTGCTGGCAGGCAGTGGTCACGTATTGTCCGTAAAAGAATTCCCATTCCTGTCCTCTCTCAAAGGACAGAAACTGATTACAACTGACGGCACTACCCTGCTGGGTGCTGATGACAAAGCAGGTATTGCTGAAATCATGGAAGCTGTAAAAACAGTTATCGACGAAAAAATCCCACATGGTAAAGTAGTGATTGCATTTACACCTGACGAAGAAATCGGTCATGGCGTAGATAAATTTGACGTGGAAGGCTTTGGCGCAAAACTGGCATACACAGTTGACGGTGGCGCTTACAACGGCATTTGTTACGAAAACTTCAACGCCGTATATGCAGTGGTTGAATTCAACGGTTATTCCATTCATCCGGGCGCAGCAAAAGGGAAACTGGTAAACAGCCAGAACCTGGCTTTTGAATTCCACAGCCTGCTGCCAGCTTTCGAAAGACCTGAAAACACCACGGATTTTGAAGGTTTCTTCCATCTGGTAGAAACAAAAGGCACCACAGAAAAAACCATATTGGAATACATTGTACGTGACCATGATGCAGTGAAGATAGATGAAAAGCAGAAGATGATGAAAGACATCGCTGAATTTATCAACACAAAATATGGCGAAGGCAGCTGTGTACTGACGCTGACAGAACAGTACAGAAACATGAAAGAAAAAATCCTGCCTTTCTTTGAAGTGGTTGAATACGCAGAAAACGCTATCCGTGCACTGGGCGCACAGCCTGTAAGCGAAGCTGCCCGTGGCGGCACTGACGGTGCTATGCTGTCATACAAAGGTCTGCCTTGTCCAAATCTGGGCACCGGCGGCTACAACGCACATGGCAGATACGAATGTATCACTGAAGAAAATCTGGAAAAATGCACACAGGTAGTAATCGAAATTATCAGACAGTTTGCAAAATAATCCATACACCCACCCCCTGCCGGTTAAAATCCTGCGGGGGTATTTTGTTATGAAAAGCGTATATATACACTGCCGATGGCAACACTTATACATGCAGTTTAATAAAAGTATTAAAAATAAGTTGACATAGTTTTTAAAACCATATATAATACAACGCAGACAGTTTTTAATATTATATAATGTAGTTTTTGATACAATCGAGGATAACAACATGAAAAGATTATTTATAGTTACTGAAACAGGCGGCGACCTGATGCCTGCTGACGTGGAAAGATATGGTATAAAAGTAGTACCTATGCACGTACAGATGGAAGGTGAAACACGTGATGACGGCAGTTTTTCCCCTGTGGAAATTTTTGAAAGTTATGAACGCACAAAAGTACTGCCAAAAACAAGTGCAACAAATCCACATGAATACAGAACAGCCTTTGACGAAATTCTGGCTGAAAATCCTGATGCAGTGATTGTGCATATGGCATACTCTGCTATTACTACTGCATCATATCACAATGCCCTGCTGGCAAGCGAAGAAGCAGAAAATATTATCCATATAGACACTAAACAGGTAACTGGCGGCCAGCGCGCAATCGTGCTGAAAATGGCACAGTTTATGGAAGAAAACCCTGACGCTACAGCACAGCAGATCAGAGATGAAGCAGCAAAATGGGTAGACAAGGCAAGATTTGTATTCTTCCCTGGTGACCTGAGCTATCTGAAGGCTGGCGGACGTGTATCAAACGCTGCATATCTGGTGGCATCTATCCTGAGCCTGAAACCACTGATTGAAATGCTGGATGGCAAACTGGTAGGTACTAAAAAATACCGTGGCAGTGACGGAAAAATATACGTACAGCTGCTGAATGAATTTCTGACAGCTAACAAACTGGAAAAAGAATCATTCTTTATGGTTTATTCCGAAGGTCTGGATGCAAAACTGAAAGAAACTCTTGAAAACGAAGCTGCTAAATACGGCTATGACAATGTACTGTGGGTACCTACAGGCTGTGTTATCTCTACACACTGTGGCCCTGGCGCATTCGGCGTAGGCGGTTTTATCGAATAATCCATACTAAAAAAAGACACCCGGCGGGTGTCTTTTTTCTTTGCAATTATTCTTCAATAACAGGGTCATAAACAGACATAAGCACCTGTGTGTGAATTTTGTATACAACTGAAATAATAGTGTTGCGCACAAAATAGCGCTGTGGTTTCAGTGTAGTGGATGTATCCTGTGGCAGTGGCTGTTCATTGAAAACAGCTTTCAGGATTTTTTCCAGTTCTATACAGATGTAGTTGTATGCTGTCTCAATGTCGTATACAGATTTCTGGATTCTTATCATACGTACGATTTCATCGATTGTAAACACCTGTTTTGCCAGAGACACAATAACAAGATATGCCATGTGTTCTCTGTAATAGCGTTTTTTGATAGTTGTAGGAACCACGCCTTTTTTTACATAGTTGTTTATCATGGATGATGTCAGCGGTGTGGACACTTTGGACAGTTCCAATGGCTCAAACATTTCTTCGATATATGACAACACCTGATCAATATACAGGCCCATATTTGGCAGCTCGTTGTAACGAGGCATTCTGAAATCATTTATTTTTTCTACGTTCATAGCTCTCACCTTTTATCTTGTAAATTCAACTGCCCATATTATAGTTTATAAACTCACATCCGTCAATAATTAAACCACAGTATAGCAAAATATAAATACATGATATAATATTAAAAACCAATAAACAAAGGACACGAAACATATCGTGTCCTTCTAATATTATATCTTATTTTTCAAAACCGATCATCAGACCGCCTTTTTCAGCGTAGAAGCTGCACAGGGCGCCTGTTGGTTCGATTTTAACATCAGACTGTGGGAATTCAGCCAGAGCCAGTTCTCTGATGCTTTCTGCTGCTGCTTCGTTAAAACAGTGGTCGATTCTCAGTTTGCCACCTTTGTAGCCTTCTTCTTTCATTTTTGCATAGATAACATCCAGAGCTTTTTTAGCACCACGTGCTTTGTCTGTTGGGTGAATCTGACCTTCTTCGCTAACGATACCGATCATACGCAGACCGATAAAGTTCAGTGCTTTTGCAACAACCATAGGTACACGGCCGTTGTTTGCAAGGTTGATCATGGATTCCAGAGAGAATACCAGTGATGTACCGTTGTCTTTATATTCTGTGATTTCTTTGCAGATTGTTTCGAAATCTTTGCCTTCCAGCACCAGTTCACGCAGTTTTTCCAGATGCAGTTTCTGTTCGCCGCCTGCTGTGTAAGAGTCAACTACGAATACTTTTTTGCCTGGGTTTTCTTCCATGTACTGCCGTGCAGCTGTCATAGCAGCATTGTAACTACCGGACAGTGTGCTGATGATAGTAACAACGTAAATTTCATCATAACCTTCAAAAGCAGCCAGATAGTCGCCTACACCTGGGCAAGCTGTACCGGATTTGCCTTTGTATGTACGCAGGTCATCTACCATGCCCTGCAGGTCCAATTCAATTGTGTCTACATATTCTTTATCTGATGTAACAATTCTCAGAGGTGCACATTCGTAATTAACGTCTGGCAGAGTAAAAAGGTTTGAAGCGGAGTCGCCAACTATTTTAACTTTCATTTGGTATTCCCTTTCTTATAAAAACAATTATCAAAACTTTTTTAAGTAATAATTAAAATTATATCATACATTTCAAAATATCATATAGATATTCAAAAGTCAACCCCAACGATTTTATTGCAAAATTTCAGTATAAAAAACTGAAAAGGCACCTTTCAAAGGTGCCTTTTATAAGAATTATCTTTCCAGTTCTTTTGCCACGTTTTTCAGTTCTTCAATAATATTCAGGTGCTGTGGGCATGCTTTTTCACATTTGCCGCATTCAATGCAGTCACTGGCTGATGCCATATACATAGTCATGTTTGCATAGTATGTCTGTGATGTGGAGAAGCCTTTGTTCAGTGCCTGCAGATGTGCATTGTAAAGTGCAAAGTATTTAGGTATAGGTATCTGTTTAGGACAGCCGTCTACGCAGTAACCGCAGGTAGTACATGCCACTGCTTTGGAACTGTTGATTATTTCCACTACCTTAGCAATAACTTCTCTTTCGCCGTCTGTGAGCGGTGCGAAATTTTCCATATAAGAAGTGTTGTCTTCCATATGTTCCATGTTGCTCATACCGGACAATACCATCATTACATTGTCAAGGCTGGCTGCGTATCTTACTGCCCAGCTGGCCAGAGATACATCAGGATTATAGTCTTTCATCAGTTTTGCAGCTTCTTCCGGTACAGCAACAAGGCTGCCGCCTTTTACTGGTTCCATAACTATTACAGGTTTGCCATACTGTGTACACAGTTCATAACATTCTTTTGCCTGGATAGATGGGTTTTCCCAGTCCAGATAGTTCAGCTGCAGCTGTACAAATTCTGTTTCTGGCCATGCATCCAGCATTTCTTTCAGCAATTCTGCATCACCATGGAAAGAGAAACCGATATTTCTGGCTTTGCCTTCCGCTTTCATTTTTTTCAAAAATTCAAAGCTACCGTATTTTTTGGCAATTTCAAATCTTTCACTGTTCATCGCATGCAGCAGGTAGTAGTCAAAATATTCAACGCCGCATTTTTCCAGTTCTTCATTGAAGATTCTGGCGTTGTCTTCTTCACATTTAACCATGAACAGAGGAATTTTAGTTGCCACCTGAAAACTTTCACGTGGGTAGCGTTCCACCAGTGCTTTGCGCAGGTAGATTTCACTCTGCTGTTTGTGGTAAACATAGGCTGTGTCAAAATATGTGAAGCCGCGTTCCATAAATTTATCTACCATCCGGCACAGCTGTTCCAGGTCTATTTTACTTGCGTCATTTTCATCCAGCACAGGCAGACGCATAAAACCAAAACCAAGTTTTTTCATAACGTACTCCTTTAAAACTCATATATTAACATATTACCACTTATTACCATGGAAAACCAGTGTTTTGTATAAAAAACTGCAATTTTATACAGATGACCTCTGCTTGATTTTTACGGTAAAAAGGAGTACAATAATTGAACATTTACACATGTCTCCGTAGCTCAGTAGGATAGAGCGGACGCCTCCTAAGCGTCAGGCCGCAGGTTCGATTCCTGTCGGGGACGCCAAAAAAAGCCATCTGTTTTCACAGATGGCTTTTTTATTTTATCAGAGATTGGAATTTTTATTACAGGAATATGTATTTCAGTACAAACAGCACTGTAAGGATATACATAATAGGATTTACTTCTTTTGCTTTGCCTGTAGCTGCTTTCAGCACTGTGTAGGAGATGATACCCAGACAGATACCTTCGGAAATGCTGTAGAAAAGTGGCATTGCCAGAATACACAGATAGGCAGGGATTGCTTCGTCCCGTTTTTCGAATGTAAAGTCCATACTTACCACAGATTCAAACATAAGGAAACCTACAAAGATAAGTGCAGGTGCTGTAGCAAAGGATGGTATGGATGTGAAAAGAGGTGAAAACAGAGTTGCCAGCAGGAAAAGAACACCTGTTGTAATAGCTGTCAGGCCTGTGCGGCCACCAACTGCAACACCTGCAGAGGATTCAACGAAAGTTGTTGTTGTAGATGTACCCAGAATAGCACCGGCTGAAGTTGCAATGGCATCAGACATCAGTGCGGGTTTGATTTTTGGCATACGGCCGTTTTCATCCAGCATATCTGCTTTGGAACATACACCGATAAGTGTACCCAGTGTGTCGAACAGGTCAACAAACAGGAATGAGAATACAATAACAATAAAATTGAAAATGCCTACTGCGCTGAAGTCAATATTGAAACACTGACCGAATGTATTGCCAAGGGCGGAGAAGTCTGCACTCACAATACCTGATGGGAACAGGCTGTATGCTCCGGCAGCCGGGTCAGGAACATAGATACCTGCAAGCTGACAAACCATACCCAGACCCCATGTAATTATGATACCGTAAAGAATACCGCCTTTTACATTTCTGATATGGAGAATAGCTGTAACAAAAAGGCCGATTACTGCCAGGAGTGCGCATATACCTTTTGTGTTGAAGTTTTCTGTAAAGCTGGTGATGGTAACAAGTGTGGAGGAGTCAACTGCAAGACCTGCATTCTGCAGACCGATAAAAGCAATAAACAGGCCAATGCCTACAGAAACTGCTTTTTTGAGTGAAACAGGAATTGCGTTGAAGATAGCTTCACGCATATTTGTCAGAGACATAAGGATAAAAACAAGACCTTCAATAAATACTGCAAACAGTGCGATCTGCCATGAAATACCCTGACCAAGACAAACTGTGTAAGCCATATAAGCGTTCAGACCCATGCCTGCAGACAGTGCAAAAGGCATATTTGCCATAAGCGCCATGCAAGCTGTACCAATAAAAGAAGCCAGACAAGTCGCAATTAATACTGCATTTGCGTCCATGCCTGCCTCGCTGAGAATACTAGGGTTTACTGCCAGAATGTATGCCATTGTCATAAATGTGGTCACACCGGCGGTGATTTCAGTTTTTACGTTTGTGTTGTTTTCTTTCAGTTTGAAAAATTTTTCCAACATTTTTACTGCCTTTCTGCTATTCTGCTATAAAATAGTTAAAAGGCTATTCATTTTCAGTGAATAACCTCTTTATTTGACATTTTTATTATAACATAGTGCGTCATTGGATAACAATTGTATGTCTGTTGCGACTTTTTCAACTTTTTCGATGTTTTTACAACAAAATAACCAAACCGATATAAAAGACCGGTCTGGTTATAATGTATTAATATATGGAGGATTTAAAGTTCTGTTTTTCTGCGGATAATACTGTTTTTCATCTGGCAGGTACGATCTGTACAGTTTCGGCACTGCAGGCGGCTGTTACTGCCATGGTAAAATCTCTGCGGATGACGTGCGTAGATAAGTTCCCAGTGTACCAATACCACACAGGACATAATGAAAAGACTTACTGCATAGAAGTTGTCGATAAAAACCATAGGGGTAAACATCATAAAGTGGCCCCAGTCGTATATACGGCAGTTTACACAGCACTTGTTTTTCATGATATGACTCTGGAACGGACAGTAAAACAATATGCAGATATAGTCGCAGAGAAAGAAAAACACTGTCAGCATCATCAGGTCTGCATTGTCCAGTACACTGGCCGCATATAAAAGACCTACAACGCCATTACCCAGCAGCCACACCAGCATAACTTTCCATGCTTTTATATTCTGGTCCTGTACAAACTCCAAAAGTTCCAGCTTGGAATAGTTTTCCACCGGTGTATATTTTGTTTCTTCTCTTTTCAGCAATGCCATAGTAAATGGTTCCTTCGGGAACAAATGAGTAATCATCATGCCCATAAAACCAAACCATAACAGATGCATAATATTCACACCCATATAAACCGGCTGTACCAGCAGGTTTATTATCATATGTTTATCTGTGATATACATAGTAAGTACTGTGAAAAAAACCACCACGCGGACAGCCAGCTTTACCATATATATTTTCATCATTTTTGTGGAATTCTTTTTCATTGTTACCGCCTGTTTTCTTTTATAGCTATATATTACCACTAAAACGCCCTAACGAAAACGGATGTGGTGAATTTTACTAACTTTTTACACAAACAAAAAAGGACCTGACATCAGGTCCTTTTTAATCAGTTGAAAGCCAATAATTTCTGTGCGAAATAATATACCGCCAACACCAGTTTCTTACCCGGTGCAGATGTGAACTGGGAACCCCAGCCCATAACAGTTTTATTTACTTCTTTGTATGCTTCAAAATTTGTATCTTTGAAATACTGCCACAGCTGGTCTTTTTTCGCCAGATTTTCCTCTGTGCCAGATTTAATACACAGCACGGAAGATACTGCACACAGCATAGTCAGATATTTCAGCATATAACGTCGACATTTTATATCTGCAACTGCCATTACATCGCAGTCAATCATTATGCGGTTTACTCGCAACTGCTGGTCAATACGTGAAATCATGATTTTTTCGTTTACTGACTGGTCTTCACGGCCGATGTAGTAACGATAAAGATCTACGTCCATATAGTACATGGTTTTCACGTAAGGCAGTGGCAGGTACACAAAAAGATTGTCCACATAAAAAGTATGTTTCGGAAGAATCAGGCCACTGTTGCGCAACAGCTGTGTACGGTAAATAACACTGTGCATCAGTATATTCTGGTGCGGGCCAAATTTTTTGGTGTCTGACCATGTGAACACCCTGTCCTGCGGCATTACATTTGTATAACGTATAGATGTGGCTTTGTTTTCACTTGGTTTATCATAGACATAGTTGGTGATAAACATATCCACCATGTTATCTTCAGCAACCAGCTTCTTCAGTCTGTCTGCCACTTTTATCAGCACATCACTGTCAAACCAGTCATCGCTGTCCAGCACTTTATAATACAGTCCTGTTGCATTGGCAAGACCTGTATTTACTGCCTGACCATGACCGCCGTTTTCCTGATGGATGCATTTCACGATACCAGGATACTGCCGTTCATACTTTTTACCTGTCTGTAGCGTATCGTCTTTCTGTGAACCATCATCCACTACTATTATTTCCACATCATCACCCAGTACCAGTGCAGATTCTATGGCCTTTGCCATATATGCGGCTGAGTTGTAGCAAGGTATTGCTACTGATAATAATTTCATCTCTTACACCTCTGTGTTGATTGTTGCCATTATTCTATCACTTTTACAGGAATTTGTCTGCATATTCAGAAAATTCACACAATTACAGACCATTCCGGCATCAGAAAAAGCTGGTAACGAATATTTCTATACCGATAAAAATAAGGATTGCACCACCAAGGATACCTGCTTTACCAGCCAGTTTTGTACCTGCTTTTTTGCCGATGGCAATACCGCCAAAGCAGATAAAGAATGTAACCAGCGCAATAATAGCAGCGCACACAACAGCCATCAGCAGGTCATATTCTGCAATAGTGAAGCCAACAGACAGTGCATCAATAGATGTAGCCACACCCTGTACCATCAAAGCACGCAGGCCTACGTCAGATTTTTCTTCTTCCTCTTCTTCGCCACTTACGCTTTCGCGCAGCATATTAATGCCGATGTAACACAGCAGAATCAGTGCTATCCATGGAATCAGTTTTTCAAAAGCTGAAAAATACCGCACTACTGTATGTACACAAACCCAACCTATCATAGGCATAGCTGCCTGAAAAATCGCAAATACTGCCGCCATCATGGTCATGCGGCCTGTTTTCATTTTTGGTTCATTAAGGCCATTTGCCAGAGACACTGAAAAAGCATCCATAGCAAGGCCTACGCCCAGCATAATGCTGTTGAACAAAAATACAAAATTCCATTCCATCGGAAAAGTCCTCCTGTTATTCCATAAAAAACCGGGTATGTAAGCCATACCCGGTGAACATTCCTACAAAAAGGCAGACCAATGCATAGCTGTACAGTTACACATAAGTCTTGCGATTTAAAACAAGCCAGGTTTTAAATAAAACCAGTATGTTGACTTGCTACGTACAATGTACGCTCGCTACTCCCTTACGATTTGTCCAAGATATTATACCCTTTTTCATTACAGCGGTCAATACTGTTTTTTGCCTTTTTTACAGCAAATTCCGGTATTTTTCCAGCTGAACACCACGCAGTGCGTCTGTGTCACCCACACTCAACTCTATGAGATGGCGCACAGTGTCCATGGCGTGCTGTACCGCTGGCATAAATTCCATACCATTCAATACATCACCCATAAACACAGCGCTGAACACGTCACCTGTGCCGCCTACTTTTTTATCTATGAAATCATATGGGATAATAAATTTCAGACCCGCTGTACTGTCATAACATGTACAGCACCACTGGCCTTCTGACAGGCAACTGGTCAGCACAATACTACCATGGCACATACCGCCCATATCCGAAACAGCGCCAAACAAATCAGCACCCTGAACATCCTCTATGGTATAGTCTCTTCCTGTGAGGAAAGCAGCCTCTGTAAAGCTAGGGGTTGTATAATCTGCCAGAACGAGAATTTCCTTATGGAAGCCGGCAATTTCTTCGTTCATGCCGTAATACAGATGGCCATCTTCACCCATAATAGGGTCATGGAATATGAGCACACCCTTTTCTTTCCGTTTTCTGCACCATTCAATCACCGCTGCAGCCTGTTCTTTTTCTGTAACATAGCCCACATATACAGCATCAAATTCAAAATCCAGTTCTTCCCATGCGTCCAGTGATTTTTTCACGTAGTCTCCGGTGGATACCTGTGCTACTTTTTTATAGCCGAAAGTGTTTGATACGATTGCTGTAGGCAATAATGATACCTGATGGCCTTTTGCTGTAAGCACCGGTGCCATAGCTGAAAGCGCTACTCGGCAAGCTGAAACCATATCTCCGATAAGTAAAACTCTGCTCATATACATCACCTTTTATCCTGTTTCTTTGTATACATTTTATTTCTAAAACTGCAGATTATCAAGAGAAAAATCAAACCGGGTCCAATATATTATATATACACTATTTATTATTGACTTTTGGGTGAAAATATTATATCCTTTTATTGTTAAGCTGTTATCAGCTTAACATGTACAATCATTACAAAGGCGATGACAAAGACAGTAGCTTTTCCAGAGGGAAAATAAGAGCGAGTGTGGGACGGTGCAAGCCACACATGAGTACCGGAAAAGTGAACATCACTTTCGAGCTGAAAGCTGAACGGTAACTATTAAGCTTCTCCGGTATTTCCCCGTTAAAAGAAAGGCATATTATCTGTATGTTGTAATAGGTGGTTAAACAATGGTATAGTTATACCCTTGTCCTGTTATACAGGGCAAGGGTTTTTGTTTTTTTATCTAATGCAGCAAAACTATAAAGGAGGAAACAACTATGTACAAAAAAGTGCCAACCGACCTTAATTTTGTAGCAAGAGAAAAAGAGGTTGAGCAGTTCTGGAACGAAAATAACATTTTCGGAAAATCCATGGAACAGACAAAACAGGGCCCTACTTACACATTCTATGACGGCCCTCCAACAGCAAACGGTAAACCACATATCGGTCACGTGCTGACACGTGTTATCAAGGATATGATTCCTAGATACCACACAATGAAAGGTGAATTCGTACCTAGAAAAGCTGGCTGGGACACACACGGCCTGCCGGTAGAACTGGAAGTAGAAAAAAACATCGGTATCAACGGTAAAGAACAGATCGAAGCATACGGTCTGGAACCATTCATCAAACTGTGTAAAGAAAGCGTTTGGAAATACAAAGGCATGTGGGAAGATTTTTCCGGCACAGTAGGTTTCTGGGCTGATATGGAAAACCCATACGTTACTTACGAAAACGACTTTATCGAAAGTGAATGGTGGGCACTGAAAGAAATCTGGAACAAAGGCCTGCTTTACAAAGGCTTTAAAATCGTTCCTTACTGCCCACGCTGCGGCACACCACTGTCCAGCCACGAAGTAGCACAGGGCTATAAAGACGTAAAAGAACGTTCCGCAATCGCAAAATTCAAAGTAAAAGGTGAAGATGCATCCATCCTGGCATGGACAACTACACCATGGACACTGCCATCCAACGTGGCACTGTGTGTAAACCCTAAAGAAGAATACTCCAAAGTAAAAACTACAGAAGGCGAAGTATTCTATCTGGCAAGTGCACTGTGTGACAAAGTACTGGGCGAAGGCGCTTATGAAGTACTGGAAACATACACAGGTACTGATCTGGAATACAAAGAATACGAACCACTGTGGAACTTTGTATCTCCAAAAGAAAAATGCTGGTATGTAACTGTTGCTGATTACGTAACACTTACAGATGGTACCGGTGTAGTTCATATCGCACCTGCATTCGGTGAGGATGACGCTCAGGTAGGCCGCCGCTATGGTCTGCCACTGGTACAGCTGGTTGACCAGAAAGGTGAAATGACAAAAGAAACACCATGGGCCGGCATGTTCTGCAAAAAAGCTGACGAAGAAATTCTGAAAGATCTGCGCGAAACAGGCAAACTGTTCTCCGCACCTAAATTTGAACACAGCTACCCACATTGCTGGCGTTGTGACACTCCACTGCTGTACTATGCAAGAGACTCCTGGTTCATCAAAATGACAGCAGTTAAAGAAGATCTCATCAGAAACAACAACACAATCAACTGGATTCCACAGTCCATCGGTAAAGGCCGTTTCGGTGACTGGCTGGAAAACGTACAGGACTGGGGCATTTCCCGTAACAGATACTGGGGCACACCACTGAACATCTGGGAATGTGAATGTGGCCACAAACATTCTATCGGCAGCATCGCTGAACTGAAAGAAATGAGCCCTAACTGTCCTGACGAAATCGAACTGCACAGACCATACATCGACGAAGTGACTATCACTTGTCCTGAATGTGGCAAACAGATGCACAGAGTACCTGAAGTAATCGACTGCTGGTTTGACTCCGGTTCTATGCCATTTGCACAGCACCACTACCCATTCGAAAATCAGGACCTGTTCGAAAGCCAGTTCCCTGCACAGTTCATTTCCGAAGCTGTTGACCAGACACGTGGCTGGTTCTACTCACTTCTGGCTATCAGCACACTGCTGTTCAACAAATCACCATTTGAAAACGTAATCGTTCTGGGTCACGTTCAGGATGCCAACGGTCAGAAAATGTCCAAATCAAAAGGCAACGCTGTAGACCCATTTGAAGCACTGGAAACATTCGGCGCAGACGCTATCCGCTGGTACTTCTATGCTAACAGCGCACCATGGCTGCCAAACCGTTTCCACGATAAAGCTGTTGTTGAATACCAGAGAAAATTCCTGGGTACACTGTGGAACGTATACGCATTCTTCGTGCTGTATGCTGATATTGATAAATTCGACCATACAAAATACACTCTGGAATACGACAAACTGCCAGTAATGGACAGATGGATTCTTTCCAGACTGAACAGCATGGTTAAAGATGTGGACGGTTATCTGGCAAACTACCAGATCCCTGAAGCAAGCAGAGTTCTGCAGGAATTTGTAGACGATATGTCCAACTGGTACGTACGTCGTACAAGAGAAAGATTCTGGGCTAAAGGTATGGAACAGGATAAAGTAAATGCTTACATGACACTGCACACAGTTCTTGTTACACTGTCAAAAGCTGCTGCTCCAATGATTCCATTCATGACAGAAGCTATCTACCAGAACCTGGTAAAAACAAACGATGCAAACGCACCTGAATCCATCCACCTGTGTCAGTTCCCAGAATGCGATGAATCAATGATCGACGCTGAACTGGAAGCAGACATGAGTCTGGTACTGGAAGCATCCACACTGGCACGTGCTGCAAGAAACGCATCCAACATCAAAAACCGTCAGCCTCTGGCAAAATTGTTCATCAAAGCTGAAAGACAGCTGAACGACTACTACAAAGCTATCCTGGCTGAAGAACTGAACGTAAAAGAAGTAGAAGAAATTTCTGATGCTTCCGGTTACATCAGCTACACATTCAAACCACAGCTGAAAACACTGGGTCCAAAATTCGGTAAGCTGATTGGCGAAATCAGAAACGCTCTGATTAACCTGGATGGCGGCGCTGCAAAAGCACAGTTGGATAAAGATGGCTACGTATCCATCACAGTTTCCACAGGCGAAATCCAGCTGACTGCTGAAGACCTGCTGATCGAAACAAAACAGACAGAAGGTTTTGAATCTGTATCTGACAACAACATCATCGTTGCTCTGGATACAAACATCACAGCTGAACTGCTGGAAGAAGGTTTTGTAAGAGAAATTATCTCCAAACTGCAGACAATGAGAAAAGAAGCAGACTTCAACGTGACAGATACAATCAATGTATTTGTAACAGACAGTGAAAAAATTGCTGAAATTGTTAAAAACAATCAGGCTGTTATCGCTGAAAACGTGCTGGCTGCAAAAGTAGAATTTGCTGCAGGCGAAGGCTACACAAAACAGTGGGATGTAAACGGTGAAATCGTAACATTCACAGTAGCAAAAGCATAATAACAGATACAATAAAAGGATACAGCGCTTGCTGTATCCTTTTTAATTTATAAAAACAAAAGCCATCCGAAGATGGCTTTTTATTGTTTATACAATTATCAGTGTGTTACCTGTGTGTACTGTATACCGTTCGCTTCAAGGAATGTACGGATACCTTTAAGGAAGTCTGAATCCAGTGAACCATGGGTAAAATTCAGACACAGTTCACCATTCAGGGATGCAATACAGCAGTTGAACGGACTGTGACGGCGTGGACTCATCATAATATCCAGATTTCTGATGTGTTCAACAGCATCCGGTAACATACGGCTGATGTCACCCAGATTTGATACTGTCATACAGCCTTTATCCCGGCCCCGGTTTGCAACTGTACGGATAACAAAGTTTTTCAGCCACAGTGGCACATCCTTTATTACAGGCATTTTTGTAATTGCCGCCAGTTTTGTTATAGCGCCGTGAAGGTATTCTTTGTTATTCTGTTTGTGCATCTGTGTACGGATTTCACGAATAACCTCTTCCACCGGTTTATCTGTACCATGGCTGGTTACAGCAGTGTTAGTGAGAAATGCAAAATTGCGCAGAGATGGGCTTTCGAACTTATTACGCAGATTTACAGGCACTGTCAGCACCACATTTTTACCATAGGAGTAATCCATGGAGAAAATACCATAGTAAATTATAGTAAGTATCATTTCATTCAGTGTGCACTGCAATTTTTTTGCCAGATCTTTTGTATTGCGCAGATTAAGGCGGAAATTGCTGAAACCAACAGTTTCTCCTTCTGCAAATGGTCTGAATTTAAAAGCATTTTTATGGTCTACCGGGTCTTTTGTGGTTTTGGCCGCATCACCAAATTTTGTAAAACCGTCTTCAAATTCTCTGTCGTTTGGCATACCCCAGTCAATGCCTTCACCACCTGCATACAGGTCTTCATATTCGCAGATAAGTGAATTCATAAAGGTAAATGCACCGAAGCCATCTGTAACTGAATGGAATGCTTCCATAATTATTTTTTCTTCTGTGTAAATAATATTTACAGCCTGTTCAAAAATATTTTTATGGTTTATGGACTTCAGTATAGGCAGGTCATCTGTTTTTATAGCCAATTTTTCCAGCTTTTCGCTATAATACCATTTGCCGTCATCTGTAATACGGCAGCATATCATAGGGAATCTGTCTACCATTTTATCTACTGCACGCTGCAGTAAAACAGGATTTACAGGCTTGTCCATAGTCAGACTGATACGGTAATTATTTATTGTGTTTTCATTCATCAGGGAACAGTGCACTATTGCAGATGTATCCAGTTTGTTGTTCATATATTAACCTCGGGGTGTTTGATTTGTGAAAAATATGTGAAATTCTCCTTAAATATTATACAGGAAAAGACAAAAAAGTAAAATAAAAAATATTCAAATATCTTATTATACGCTGTTCAAAAAATAGACAAATTCACATTTTTTAGCAAAATAACAGGACAAAATCTGCTGATAATATTTGAAAAGGAGGTTAAAACCATGAAAGATAACAAAAACCATAAGAAAACTGTAAAGGATATAGAAAAAGACTGGCGTGTCACACCTGTAATGCTGGCAGAAACTTATGATGAGCGTCTGGGCGAGGAAAAGAAAGAAACACTGGCTGCCACTATACTGGCAGAAACTTTCCCTGACCTGCTGGACTACGAAGATCTGGGTGAAAGGCAGAAATAACAGTATGAACAAAAATAAATATAACTTTCCGCGCAAAGCAGCAAACAGCAACAACCGGATATATAACCGGTACGTGGAGAATATGTATTATGAGGATGAGTACGAGCATCCACGAAAAGGTGACGTACACGAAAACACTCCGCAGTGGAAGAAAAACGGCAGAATAGATGTATATCACAGCGAAGAAGATAACACCGATCCTCACCAGAGCCCATACACCGTAGCACAGCATTATATAGACCGCACATCCAGACCGTACTGATAAAACAATTAACCCGACCTATGGTAACCACAGGCCGGGTTTTGTTTATGTATTATTTTTCGTCTTTCAGATCTTTCAAAAAATCAATAATCTGGTCGATTACATCATCTGTGAGCAGATCGTCAAGTTTATCCATAACTTCTTTCAGTGTTTTGTTTTTTGCCAGAGCAAGCAGTGGGTTTTTAGACAGACCTGGAACCAGATCGTCCAGTTTATCTTTTACCTGTTCGTTTGCCAGCAGTTCTTTGATTGTGGATTCAATAGAAAGTTTTGCCATAATAATAATTAGCCTCCGATGTATTATATTGATTTGATTTTACCATATTACAGACTGTATTTACAATCTGATTTTGATTATTTTATCACTTCACGGGCAACAGCTACAGCCATCTGTGCGTCCTGCGCATAATAGTCAGCACCTATCTGACGTGCGAAATCTGGAGTAAGCACTGCACCGCCAACCATTACAGGAACATTACCTGCATTTTTCAGCAGTGTTATGGTTTCTTCCATTGCTTTTACTGTGGTTGTCATCAGGGCTGACAGTCCTACCAGCTGTGCGTTGTGGCCGATTACTGCATCCACAACAGCCTGTGGCGCTACGTCTTTGCCCAGGTCTATCACTTCATAGCCATAGTTTTCCATTACTGTTTTCACTATGTTTTTACCTATGTCGTGTACGTCACCTTTCACGGTAGCGATAACTACAGGACCTTTTTTCTCATAATTATTATCCCCTGTGGCAGCCATGCTTTCACTTATAGCTTCAAATCCTTTTTTAGCTGCTTCGGCCGCAGCCATCAGCTGTGGCAGGAAGATTTTCCCGTTTTCATAATCCTTGCCCACCACATCCAGAGCAGGAATCAGACTGTCCTGCACTATTTTCATGGCTGTTTTTTCTGCCAGCAAGGATTTTACTGCCTGTTTTGTTTCAGAGGAAAGACCCATGTAAATCAGCTCTTCCAGTGTGAAATTTTCACTGGTCACGGGTCTGGTTTCTTTTCTGCCTGCAAAACGGCTGATATACTCTTTACCGCCTGTATCATATCCAGAAATCCGGTTAAATGCGAATACGGCATCTGTCATAGCTGTGGAGTTAGGGTTGATTATAGGCATTGACAGACCCCGATACATAGCCATAGTCATAAACGCAGAATTCATCAGCTGTCTTTCCGGCATGCCGAATGAAATATTTGATACACCCAGGGTGGTTTTCAGTCCCAGTTCTTTTGTAACCATTTCCACCGCCTTCAGTGTTTCCATAGCACCTTCCTGCTGTGCAGAAGATGCCAGTGTGAGGCAGTCTATAAATACGTCCTCTTTTCTGATGTCATATTCTATGGCGGCATCCAGTATTCTGCGGGCTATATCCACTCTCTGCTGTGCAGTATCAGGGATACCGTTTTCATCCAGTGCCAGACCCAGTACAGCTGCGCCATATTTTTTTGCCAGTGGCAGAATGGCATCCAGTTTTTCTTTTTCACCATTTACACTGTTTACAATGGCTTTACCGTTGCACACACGCAGACCAGCTTCGATTACTTCAGGGCTGGATGAGTCTATCTGCAATGGCAGATTACATACAGACTGGATTTTTTTAACCACCTGTATCATCATTTCTTTTTCATCTATACCCAGATGACCAACATTCACGTCCAGAATATGGGCGCCTGCGTTCATCTGTTCCACAGCCTGACGAGCAATATAGTCCATATCACCTGTTTCCAGTGCTTTTTTAAACAGTGCTTTGCCTGTAGGGTTGATTCTTTCGCCGATGATTTTTACACTATCTATAACTACAGTTTTACCGGATGAACATACCGCAGAAACCGGCTGTTTTACCTTTACTTCTGTTTTTGAATGCTGCTTTGCTTTATCAAAAAAGAAATTCAGCATATCCGGTGTGGTGCCGCAACAGCCACCCACAATGTTTACGCCCAATGCCATGATTTCTTCCATAGCCTGTGCAAAGTCCTCTTTTGTGATGTTGTATACAGTTTTATCATTCACCAGACAAGGCAGACCGGCATTCGGCTTTATAATCAGCGGTTTATCTGTCCATTTCTTCAGTTCTTTTGCCATAGGCAGCATTTCCACCGGGCCCAGTGAACAGTTAATACCCAGTGCATCTACACCAAGACCATCAAGAGTTATGGCCATGGATGAAAGGGATGTGCCGGCAAAGGTGTGCATGTTCTGTTCAAAACTCATGGTGGTGAAAACAGGCAGGTCACAGTTCTCCTTTACCGCCAGTACTGCTGCTTTCACTTCGTACAGGTCAGTCATTGTTTCGATAAATACCAGGTCTGCACCGGCTGCAGCGCCGGCTTTTACCTGCATGGCAAAATCTTCATAAGCCTGCTCGAAGGTAAGTGTGCCCATAGGTTCCAGCAACTGACCCAGAGGACCTATATCCAGCGCAACATAGCCACCGTGTTTTCTCCGCACTTCTTTTGCCAGTTTTACACCGGCTGTAATAACCTGCTGTGGTGTGTACTGACAGCCTGCCATTTTGTGCGCAGAAGCGCCAAATGTATTAGTCAGCACCAGTTTGGAACCGGCAGTCATATAAGCATCATGAACTGAAGCCACCACGTCAGGATGATCAATATTCATGGCTTCGGGATGTTTACCCGGTGCAATACCACTGTTCTGCAGAACTGTGCCCATGGCACCGTCCAGCAGCAGGATATTGTCCTTTATATAATCAAGTATATTCATCTTTCTCTCTCCGTTTTTATCTGCAGGAAAAATTGCAGTTATCTTTATTCGGACATGTCCGGCAGCTGTTTGCCCTATGGGCAGGTTTACTGTCGGCTATACCCATAACAGCAGTGACAGATTTTGACGGCAACATTATACAGCTGTCTGTGCAGGTAACGCCCGCATATTTTTCTGCCTGCAGAAATTCCAGTATCTGCGGTTGCTGTGTGAAAGGGAAATCACCATAGCCCGGACTGTAACGCCAGGTCAGGTATTTTCCTTCCGTTTTCAATTGTTCTCTCAGCTGTTTTTCCACTGTGTCACAGCAGTTTTCCACCGCTGCTGTGCCGGCCCCGTCCGCCAAAAGTCCATGCACAGTGTCCAGCACCATCATTGTGCGGATATATGCATCTGTACCGCTGCCGGCAGTCACGCAGATTATATAGCATTCACTGCAACCTGTCAGGTGTTTTTTTATATCTTCACCCTGTAGTTTCAGACTGCTGTTTTTTATCTGCACGCCGTCAGATGTTATTTCTATACCGCAACGACGGACTACACTGCGTGGCGTCACTGCAGCTGTACATCCGGCAATAACTTTATCGGCTGTATCTGACACCTGCTGTGTCAGTTCATCGCCTTTATGACCGGCATAGCGCAGGGCTTCTTTTTTATCTATTACAAAATCAATGGTTTTCATTCATGTAACCTCTGATTTTTTCAGTAAGTCTTACTGTAAGGTCCACTCGTTTCATAGGTGTCATAAGATAGTAACCACCCCGGACATCGTTTACCTTTCTGGCTATATCCATACAGAAATCTGTGGAAATTTCCACTATTTCCTCTCTGGTTTTATCCTTCAGACTTTCTACAAAGCTGTCTTTTATTGTGATACCACTTACTTCATTATTGAGGAATACAGCATTTTTATAGCTGGCCGGTGGCATAAGACCTGCCAGCACCGGAACATTCAGTTCAGCTGCTGCACGACGGAAATTTTCCACCGCATCATCACTGTACATCGGCTGTGTAAGGAAGTATGCAGCACCGTTTTCCAGTTTTTTCTTTGCACGTGCCAGTTCACGGTCAAAATTCGGTACATTTACATTCAGTGCCGCACCAACAGCAAAAGGTGTGGACCGGAATACTTCGCTGTTCAGCTGATTTATAAATGAAATCAGACCATAGGAATTAAAGGAGAATACACCTGTTTTACCGGAGAAAATATCCTGCATAATAGGGTCGCCTGTAACAGCGAGAATATTGTTTATATTTTCAAATGATGCACCGATAAGACTGCCTTTCAGGGAAATCCGGTTTTTATCACGGCAGGAAAGATGTGGCAGTGTTTCAATCCCCACTTCCCTTTTGATTTTCGCCGCAACCATAATACTGTCTGCACGGGCACGGGCCAGTGGTGAATCTGTAACAGTGATGATATCCACACCCGCTTCTTTCAGTTTGAACCCTGCAGAAATGGAAAATGACATATCATTGTCCACCGGTGGGTCTATTTCAACAGCTATCATTTTTTTACTGTTACACATCCGTGGAATGGTAAACTGTGTATTTTTAGGTTGTATTAGCTGTGATGGTGCAGTTTTTTCTTCCTTTTTACCATTCAACTGCTGTACATTTTTTATGGCCAGCTGAATATGGCGTGGTGTGGTACCGCAGCAACCACCGATAATATCCGCACCGGCGGAAAAAATTTCGCTCATTTTATCAGCAAAGTATTCGCTGTTGTCATCAAAAGTCATATGGCCGTTGAATGCTGACGGATATGAACTGTTTGGCATAGCCAACAGTGGCTTTGGCAGTTTGTCCAGATTTTTTATCAGTGTTCTCATATGAGATGGTGAACACTGGCAGTTAAGCCCCACTATATCTATATGTGGACAGTCTACAGCCTGCTGCAACAGTTTTTTGTAATATATACCCTTTTTGGAATAGCCGTCCTGTGATACAGCAAAAGAAACCACTATCACAGACTGAGGATTTTTTTCCTTTATGTGCGCCAATGCACGTTCTATAGGTGTAAATTCAGGCAGAGTTTCAAACAGGAAATTTTCACCGCCATTTTTGATAAAATCATTAGCTATGTACACATATTCCAGTGCTACATCCTCTTTATCACTGTTTATATACCCGATGTCACAGAAAACCTGTACATCTGTGCCGTCTACAGCTTCTGCGGCATTGTTCATAGCCGCTTTTATAATTTCTTTACGCTGCATAAGGTCTGTAAAAATCATACTGTTTACAGAAAATGTGTTTGTTTTTATGGCCTGTGCACCTGCATCGATATATGCTTTATGTATATCAATTACTGTCCATGGTGAATGAATATTTGCCAGTTCACATGGTTTGTAATCTTTTGTTTTTTCGAAATAGAAGGTACCGAATGCACCATCAAAAAATGAAATCTGCCGTTTCAAAACTGCCTCCGCAATCAATAAATATATTTTGGTATTATACCACAATATGTACACAGTTGTACAGTGTGTACACACAAACAAAAGCCCCGGTACACCGGGGCTTTCAGTTATATAAAATGATAAATTATTTTTTCAGTTTCTGCGTAAAAACCGATGTAATACTGTATATGAGCTCTGTGGCGCACATCAGTATCAATGGTGTGAAAGTCAGCACGTAGCGGGCGTTCCTTTCCCAGAAAGAAAGGAAGATGAGTGCACCGGTCAGTGTGATTTTTGCCATAGTGTAAATATCCGCTTTCTTTTTGAAAAATTCTGTAAAAATACTGAGTATAAACAACATTAAAGTCCCCAGATGGACAGAGTTGCACAGATAGCGGAAAAGCGCATAGTACGGATAACCAGGAATAATAAAATTGTGTGTCCAGCTACCGGTGTATGCATTGTACAGGTAATCCAGACCGGTAAAGGTTTCTTCACCCCAGATAAGCATGTTTTTATCACGAATAAACTGCACAAGTTCTGTCAGTGAGTATGATGAATAGTTTTCTTTTATCATGCGCACTGCTTCTGCTTTTCTTGTTTCTATATCCGGCAGGCTGAGCATATAGTTGTATTCTTCCATATACCATTCAGCAGGCTGATGAGATGCAAAAAGGAACCATAGTTCCAGCGGCAGTTCATTTTCCTGTCTGGTAGAAAAATCAACTATATCTCCACTGTAATAGTACCGGTCATAAGCTTTGTAACTTACCGCAAAAGCCATAACCGCTGCCACACAGCATATAATTGTGTTTTTCCAGTTTGATTTCACTGTTCCGATTACCAGCATAATGAGAAAAGCTATCAGCAGTATAGGCACACTGCCCTTCAGCGCATAGCCTGCCATACATAAAAGACCTGCCACGGCGCTGATGATAACCCTGATAATATCGCTGTCCGTTGTGGTGAATCTATAGTACATGTACAGCATCAGCGGTGGGAAAAACATAGTGACAGTATCTGTATAAAACACCGGTGACCACAGGTAAAATGGCAGATAGCTGCCCACTATAACAAGTGACAATATGTGCACTGATGGCTTAGGATTTATTTTTCTGATTACATACACTGTCAGCCACATAGCAAACAGAACAAAAGCAAAGTTTACATAAGTGACAAAGTTTACAGACCGCTCCGTATTCTGCGCGATGCCAAACCATCTGAAACCGGTTTCGTGTACCAGATAGGACAGCAACAGAAAACCGAAGTTGTTTTTACAGCGGATAAAGTACCAGCTGCGTTCACCCAGACTGCCGTTTCTTACCAGATGCCAGGCACTGTCGTATACCTCTTTCATGTCAATAATCATATATTCCCTGAAACCGTACACAACAAAGCCACCACCGAATACAATCGCCGCCCATATAAGCGTTGTGATTATTCTGGTCCTGGCCGGAGTGAGAAATTTACCGGATTTTTCCAATATTATGTACAAAACAAATATGGTCACAGCATAAAAAACAGCCAACAGGATGTATTTTACACTGCCTTTATAAACCAATATATTACCATAAAGCAAACTAAACAGTACCAGCATTATAACTGCCGCACTGTTTTTTGCCAGTTTTTCAAACATATATATCCTCCATATACAATGGCTTTTATACTAATATAGTACTAAATAAGAAATATTGCAACAAAAAAGGCCTCTTCCGAGGCCTTTTATTATACTTAAATCAAGCTTTTGAAGGGTACATTTTTGCAAATTCTTCAGCAATATTAAGCAGATGGTCACCGATACGTTCAAAGTCAGTAAGCATTTCAGCATAGATAACGCTGGCTTCTGGTGAACATGTAGTGGTTTTCATTCTTTCCATCTGTGCTGTACGGTAAGCATCTGTCATATCGTCGATTTCCTGCTCTGCACGTGCAACACTTGTCAGCATTACAGCCGCATCATCACGACGGTCGCCTTCCAGCATAGCCATGGATTCAAGAGCGATTTTCTTCATTTCCATAACTTCGCCTGTAGCTCTTTCAGACAGTGTTTCGCCTTTGCTCAGGAAGAATTTTGTGTAGTCCGCAAAGTTTGTGGCATGGTCACCGATACGTTCGATATTACCCACTATTCTGAAGTAACCGCTTACAACTTCTGCTTCCGCATGTGGGATACTACCCAGTATGCCGGAAATATAGGAAGAAATATCCGCATTGAGAGCATCCAGTTCATCTTCATTTTTACGGATTTCTTTGTCGTATTCGTTTGTGTTTTTGATAACAGCATCGAAGCTCATTGCTACATTTCGTTTTGCAATGTCGTACATGTAGTTAACTTCTTCTCTGATAAGACCGATAGCGATAGCAGAAGCACCGATGTGGTAACCGGAAATGGAAACTGCTCTTTCTGCCAGGGATGGACGCTTGTCCATATCTTCTGCTGTGTCTTTTATAACTTTCTTTGATAAAGTTACCAGCTGTCTTGTAAATGGTACCAGCATTACTGTTGTAACAACCTTGAAGATAAGGAATGCGTTTGCAATCTGTGCTTCAGGTGAATGGAAAATACTTTCCACAAATGCTACAAATGGTACAAACTGGCAGATTATTACAAATACTACTGTACCGATAACGTTGAATGCCAGATGGATGAAAGTAACACGTTTTGCGTTTGCATTTGCGCCGATAGATGCGATAACAGCAGTTACACATGTACCGATAGCAAAACCAAACATTACATATATACCTGTGTCCAGAGTTACCAGACCAGCCATAGCCAGAGCCTGCAGGATACCTACAGAAGCAGAGGAAGACTGAATGATAGCTGTGAATACAGTACCAACCAGAACACCCAGAATAGGGTTTTTAAGTGTAGTGATAAGATCTATAAATGCCTGTGAGTCACGCATGCCACGCATAGCATCGCTCATGATGTTCATACCCAGGAACAGGATACCCAGACCTGCGATGATTACACCGATTTTGTTCTTCTTTTCATCTTTAGAGAACATAATCAGTGCTACACCTGCAAAAGCAATGGCAGGGGCAATATCACCGATACCGATAGACATCAGGATACCAGTCATAGTTGTACCGATGTTTGCACCCATGATAACACCTACAGTGTTTTCCAGAGCCATCAGACCGGAGTTTACAAAGCCTACCAGCATAACTGTAGTAGCGGATGATGACTGGATAATAGCTGTAACAAGTGTACCTACGGCTACGCCTTTGATTGTGCTGGAAGTAAGTTTTTCCAGAACTTTTTTCATTTTTTCACCGGCTGCAGCTTCAAGACCATCACTCATCATGTGCATACCGTAAAGGAACAGGGCAAGGCCACCGAAAAGCGATAACGCATCATTAAAACTCATTTTGGTTTTTCTCCTTGATTATTTATAAAGTTTTATTTTACCAGAGTCGTTGAGCTGTTTCAGTACCACCATAAAAACCGGTACACCGAACACCCCTGCAACACCTATCAGCTTACCACCCAGCGCCATACCCATAAGGGCAGCCACCGGATGCAGCCCCACAGACTCTCCTAATACCTGTGGTTCAACGATGTTTCTCACGACTGTGATTACAAGATATAAAGTCAGCATTCCTATCCCCAACGGAATATCCCCCATAAACAGTTTTATGATACCCCATGGAATAATTATGCCGCCCGTGCCTACTGCAGGCAGTATGTCAAATACAGCTATAAGGCTCCGGGTGAGTAACGGATAGGATATACCCATTATTTTCAGACCCAGACTTATTTCGCAGAATGTAATAAACAATATCAGCGAATAGGAGCGTATATATCTGACCACTGTGCTTCTGGCATAAATTTCAGCCTCGTAGAGAACCCCCAACTGTCGGGTATTCAGCTGTCTGGCTATAAAGCAGGTAATATTGTAGTAATCTACAGATATAAAGAACGAAGCCACAACAGTAAACATTACCCTGATAAATATACCAGGAACCACAGTAACAACAGCAGAAATTCGGCCCAATGCAGACACGGAGATATCTGAAATAGCACTGGCTGCCTTCTCCGTGAAAAGAGAAGCGTATTCTTCTGCCACATCCATAATGCCTGGGTCTATACGAACCAGGGCATTCTGTACGCATTTCACAGCGTTTTCAATCACCGGTAAAATCTCCTGTGCATAATAGTCCGGCAGTGCAAAAAAGATATTTTGCGCTGTCATCACCAGTTGTGCACCTGTAAAGATAATAACCGTTATCGCTACGGTGTAAAACACACCCACACATATAACCGCACATACACTGCGGCGGATTTTTGTGTAGACATTGATTTTGTTTACAGTGGGCTTCAGTAAATATGCTACAAGAAATGCTATGACAAAAGGCGAAAGATATTTCCATAGAACCTTTACGCCCACAGCCGTAGTAATCAGCAACACGCCATAGTAACAGAAATCGATTAAAAAATTTCTTTTCTGACTGTAGTTCATATTTTCCGATACCTACCTAAATTACACTTTAACACATTTATCTTCAATAAACAACTGGATTTGTAAAATAATATGTAAAATTTTCTTGACGTAAGCTAAATTCAATCTAACTTTAAAAGCATTAAATATCCGAAGTATTTAGTAAAATGCATTAAAAATCTTTGATTTTTTGCTATTTTTAACCAAAAAACATATTTGTGTTTATTTTTAGAAAGTGGTGTGCTAAAATAAAATAAATATATATGTTTTTTACATATCGGAGGTATTTTATGAATATAAGCTTACTGGATGTAGTAGGTCCTGTAATGATTGGCCCTTCATCCTCACATACTGCAGGCGCAGCCAAGCTGGCAAAAACAGCACGTCTTATATATGATAAACCTTTCAGCAGAGTACGTTTTGGGCTGGGTGGTTCTTTCGCCAGCACATACCGTGGTCACTTTACAGACTATGCCCTGGTTGCAGGCGCTCTGGGTATGAGCGAAGATGATGAAAGACTGGGGCAGAGTTTTGATATAGCCGGTGAACAGGGTATAGAATTCGATTTTTACCCTACAGAAATTCCTTCTGTGTACGAAAACACCGCACGAATCACTTTCATCGGTGAAGAAGGTGAATTTTTTGTTGAGGGCGCTTCTCTGGGCGGCGGCCGCATTCTGGTGACAAACATCAATGGTCTGGCCTGTGAAATCAATGCTACATGCCCTACTATCATTGTACAGCAGCAGGACGTGAAAGGCGTAGTCAGCGATGTAAGTACCATACTGGCTTTCAACAACATCAACATCGGCATCATGAAAGTAAGCCGCACCAGCCGTGGTGACAAGGCTTTCTGTGTAATCGAATGCGACGATATTATTCCGGAACACGTTATCGACGAACTGCGTCAGGTAAACAACGTACTTTCCGTAGTAGTAGTTAACATACAGGGGGAATAAATAATGTATAAAGACGCCCGGGAACTGATAAAACTGTGTAAAGAACAGAATAAACATATATGGGAAGTTGCACTGGACAACGAAGTAAAACTGACCGGTATGAGCAGAGAAAGAGTAATGGCTCATTTTTCCAACAGACTGGAAATCATGTTCAACTCCGCACTGAAAGCTCTCCACGCTAAACAGGCCACAAAAGGCAGTCTGATTGACGGTGTGGCAAACTGCCAGTACGAATATTCCAACAAAGAAACCATCGCCGGTAACTACATCAACTATGTTATGGCTCTGGCATATTCCTGTAGTGAAGTAAATGCTTCTATGGGTAAAATCTGTGCCAGCCCTACAGCAGGTAGCTGTGGTATAGTACCTGCTGTACTGCTGGGTGTAATGGAAAACAAAAACATTTCCAGAGAAAAAACACTGGAAGCACTGATTACAGCCAGCGCTGTAGGTGCTATTTTTACAAAAAATGCAACTGTTGCAGGTGCTGATGGTGGCTGTCAGGCTGAATGTGGTGTAGCCGCAAGTATGGCAGCAGCCGCTGCAGCGTACATGATGGGCGCAACAGATGAAAGATGTCTGGATGCAGCTGGCTTCGCTATGATAAACGTAATGGGTCTGGTATGTGACCCTGTTGCCGGCCTGGTTGCACTGCCATGTGCACAGAGGAACGCATCCGGCGCTGTAAACGCACTTATCAGTGCAGATATGGCTCTGGCCGGTCAGGTAGCGCACATTCCATTTGATCAGGTTGTGGACAGTATGTTCAAAGTAGGTAAAATGCTGCCACCACAGTTGAGAGAAACTGCTATGGGCGGTATTGCCACAACACCTGCAGGTCAGGCAATCTATAAAGAAATTTTCGGCTGATAAAAATATAATATACAAAAAAACCGGGGTTTTACCCCGGTTTTCTTTTGCTTATATTTACTGTCAGCCTGTCATATTTTCAAAACCCGTACTGTAGTCAGACAGCGTTACATCTTCTCCTGCATTTCTTTCCCGATGCATCACACAGAAATAGCGCAGTGCGTCGGGTGCATGGGTGTATTCATGAGGAGTATTGGCCACATCGTTAACATTACGGCTGTCGTGAGTGAGTGCTGGCAGGGTGCGAATCAGATTTACACAGTTTGAAAAAATTTTCAGCCTGCTGGATTTACTGCCGAACTCGTCTTTTTCTCTGGCAAGAAATTCCTTCACCCGGTACCAGCCGCTCTGTCTGTCATTTACTGACTTGGTCAGATAAATGCCATTGGATGCAAAAATATCCGCCACGCTTCTGCCAGAATCCTGTCTGCGGTTCCATAAATCCGGCGGCGCATAAAAAGCTGTCAGTTTTTCGTCAATGACCGACTTTATACATGCAGCCGCCTGACTGATAATCATATCTGACTGATATATCTCTTTATACACGTAGGCGTTGCCCGTTTCGTCCACTGCTATAAAATAAACCGCCAGCATATCCAGACCATAGTCCATTGTGGCATAGCGTTTCCAACTGTGTGGTAACGGGAAAGGAGATATAACATGATGTTCCCTGTCCCATTCGTGAAAATACTGTCCCTCAAAAATATCCCACTGGCCATAAAGAAGTGCTTTTTTATCTTTTTCTGACAGGTTTTCCAGTCTTTTAAGATACTGCCTGTCTTTTGTAATCAGAAAGACATTGTCAGTTACAAAAGAAGGGATAAAAATTCGCCTGCCGGTGGGAGTTGCATGTTCCACATTCTTTTCCCCTATATCAATAAATCTTTCTTTTACCCATTTATGGCCTATACCACCGGGGTTGGTACTGCTTTTCATCTGTTTGGGATACCCGTTTGTGCCACGTAATCTACTGATAAGATAGACATACATCTCTTTGGTAAAGTGCGTCAGTTCATCAAAGCGTATTACATCAAATTCTGCCGACTGGTAGCGATAGACGTCGTTTTCGCCGTCGCAGTAACCGAAATCGATTATGCTGCCGTTGGAGAACTGGCCGGTATGGGTGGTGGACGAATACCTGTAAACTTCTTTCGGGTACACAGCCAGACACTGGCGGATAATACTTTTATCCAGTTCCGGGTAAGTACGGCGCAGTATAAGCTGTTTTGACCCTGGGTATGTAAGTGCATATATAAGGGCATCGATTACCTGGGCATAACTTTTACCACCACCAGCCGCACCGCCAAACAGCACCTCATCTGCTGTGCTGTCCATAAACTTTTTCTGTGTATGGGTAACAGATATTTCCACTATTCAATTACCTTTACCGTAACAGCCAGTGGTCTGCCTGTATCCGTTTCCTCTTTATTGCAGATTTCGTTGATATACTTGATAGCCTGTATATCACCCTTTGCCGCTTTTCCTGCCAGGGACAGACACATAGCATTCATCCATGTGCATCTGCCTTCATCCGGTACAAACTCAAGGCTCCTTTTCATATCATCATTCAGTGGGCTTTTAAGCAATTTTTTCAGTTTTCTTTCAAAATCAAGACTTTTATCCATTTTATTACCTCTTTTCTTCCACAAATCCTGATTTTATTATATTGGCGTAATACCGGGTTCTCATCCCATTGCCGTCCCATTTTTTTCCCATTAAACGTAAAAAGAGCCATCCTTACGGATGACTCTTTATGCTTATTTGTCTCTGTTTGCAACACACTGGTCTACAAAATCTTTAAGTATAGCTATGCTGCGTGGGTTTGGATCTTCAATTTCAGGATGCCACTGATATGCACGAATCCACTGTTCTTCACTGTCAAGATACCAGCTTTCCAGAATACCGTCTGTAGCCCATGCCATCGGTACAAGACCAGGAGCCAGCGTTTTTACAGCCTGATGATGCAGACTGTTCACACCGAATTCCAGCTCACCGCACAGCTTGTGTAAAGGACTGTTTTCAACCACGTTGATTTTATGGGTGTTTTCCTGTTTGAAGTCAGGGTATACATAAACTGAATGTTTCAGTTCGCTTGGAGCCTGTGTAGGAATATCCTGATAGAGTGTGCCGCCAAAATAAACGTTTGCAATCTGGCTGCCACGGCAGACGCACAGCACAGGTTTTTTATATTTCAGTGCTGCCTTCAGCAATGCAATATCAGATGCGTCTCTGTCATATTCAATAGTGCCACAGCAGTCCATCTTTTCTTCGCCGTATCTGGCAGGGTCAATATCAGCACCACCGGTCATAAACAGACCATCAGCATACTGCATAAGTTCATCAGCCATTTCTTCTGTAAGGAATGGTGGGATAACAGGCAGACCACCACCCAGAAGGATACCACGTGTATTATATGCATTTGAGTAGTTGTAAGGAAGATCAAAAGGTTCTTCCATAGGCATATTCTGTGGTGTAATAAGAATCAAAGGTTTTTTCATATATATCTCTCCCTCTATAAAAGGTTATAATCTATATTATAGAGTATAAATATAATTTTGCAACCTGTATTTGGATGTATTATTTCACGTTACCTGTCCATAATATAAGTACCACGAAAGGAAGGTATAATTATTATGACAAATCTGAAATGTACTGTTCATTCTTGTATGCATCACGATGCAAATATGTGCTGTAAACCAAACATCAAAGTAGACGGCCCTGCCGCAAAAACACCTGCAGAAACTAACTGCGTATCTTATGCACCAAAAGGCATTCAGAACCGTTCAGCATGCACAACACCTAACGAAAAACTGGAGATCGCATGTTCCGCTGTGGAATGTATGTACAACCAGAACTCCAAATGCCATGCAAGTAATGTATCCATCAACACTACAGGCGGCACAGCAGGTTGTTCCACATTTACAAAAAGATAAACAGCAAAATAAAAAAGCAGGGTTTAATCCCTGCTTTTTCCTTATTTATCATTTTTATTATCTGTTTCTGCAGAATCAATAGCTATTCTCTGTACCAATTCAGTGATTTTTATCTGCAGACGGCTGATTTTAAGTGTCATATAGAACTGATTCACCAGCAGTATTGCAATCATCACCAGGAAAACAAAGTTTGCAGGTGATTCTACCATCAGCAGACGGGAGAACCAGAATGGTATCTGTGGGAAAATGCTGATAACCACCAGACCTACGCACATAATAATCCAGAACATGGTATCTTCAATGCGCACACGGCTTTTACGGATAAAATGCACCACGAACATAAATGCGATTAAACTGCCTGCTACCAGAAAGATTCGCATTTCAGGTGTAAGATAAGTTACGTTCATATTTTACCCCCTTCTCTTTCTGAACCACTGGATAAGAATTATACTGATACCCATTTTGGTCATATATTTCATAGCGTTTACAGGATTAAGATAGCTTTCCCCTGCAATTCTTTCTGCCATTTCTACCTGAATTTCAGATACTGTAGCACCATTTTTCATCAGATAGCTTATGGTATCTGGTTCTGGTGTATAGTTGGCATCCATAGCAAACTCTTTTATCATTTTTTTATTGAACAGACGCATACCACTGGTAGGGTCTGTCAGTTTTTTGCCTGTTGTAATCTGCATTGCAAAAGCAATAAGATATGAACCGAACATACGCATACTGAATGGTTTTTTCTCAGTAACAAAACGAGAACCGATTACAATATCCACGCCCTTTGAATCCATTTCATCTATCATAGGCTGAATGTACTGTGGCAGATGCTGACCATCAGCATCAAACTGTATGGCGGCATCATAGTTTTTGATATATGCGTACTTCAGGCCAGCCTGAAAACCACCGGCAAGGCCCAGGTTTACCGGCAGGTCAATAAGATTATACCCATTTTGGCGACATATCTGTGCAGTATCATCACGGGAACCGTCATTTACTACCACATAGTCAAACTGTGGATAATTTTCAATCAGGTTATCCACTACTCGGCTGATATTTTCCTGCTCATTATAGGCAGGAATGATTACAAGTACTTTCATCAGTTTCCTCAAAATCCGTTTTTTTCTATAGCTATTTTTTCCAGTTTTTCACTGGTGATATTCCATGTAAAATTACGCTGCAGGTTATTATATGCGTTCTCTGCAGCAGTTTTGCGCCACTGTTCATCAGCCAGAGCTTTATCCAGTGCTGCATAAATGCTGTCCGGATGCATATCCGGGAAAAGCAGGCCGTGGTTATCATCCACAATCAGCTGTGGTGAACCGCCGGTAGGTGTGGTAAGTACCACAGTTTTCAGCGCCGCAGATTCCAGCACTGTTGTAGCAAAACCTTCGGAAAAAGTCGGCAGACAGAATACATCCCCCAGCTCTATCAACGCCAGGTTTTCATCATAAGGCAGACGTCCTGTAAGAATCACATCCCGCACATTCATACCATTGATTTTTTCCCACAGTGGGCCGTCACCCGCCATAACAAGCAGGACATCAGGGTACTTTTCTTTTATTTTTTCAAAGGCTTGTATCATCTGTTCCACACCTTTTTCAGGGATAAAACGGGATGAAAATGCTATTATTTTCTTATTTTTTGTATCAGGCAGTTTTGCCAGCAGTTTTTCTCTGCCGGATGCTGCTGTGTCAGTAATCACTGCAGTGTCTATGCTGTTGTACAGCACTTTATCTGTTGTGATACCAAAATGGCCCAACCACTGGCAACAGGCCTGTGACACACCGTAAAAGTCCGGGCAGAGCCAGTGTATATATCTGCATGCAACATGCTCGTAAATATTTCCCAGAAATCCTGTAATACCGCCGCGCATCAGATGGGCAGTACCATGCTCAATAACTATACATGGCACTTTATGCTTTCGGCACAGTCTGGCCGCAAAGAGGCTGTTTGTATAAAAACGGGTCTGTATAACACAAAAGTCCGGTCTGTCTTCATCAAACATTTTTTCCAGCGCAGATTTCCGTGAACTGATTTTCAGTACAGGAAAGCGACCTGACATAACAGGAATAACCGGCAAACGATACACTTTTATACCGCTGTCAGTTACTGTTTCACTCTCCATCCCCGGCAACATGGATGTAACCACTGTAGCGCTGTGGCCTTTAGCCACCAGACGCCCGGCCAGAGAGTCAGTATATCTTTCCACTCCGCCTACTGTAGGCAGATACTGTGCAGAAAAAAACCAGAATTTCATACAATGTCCTTTATTTTCACAATATTATTGTAATTATACATCATTTTCACAGTTTCGTCTATATTTTAAATGTTAACAAAAAACTAAACCGGGTATGTTCCCCTACACACCCGGTTTTTGTTATTTCAAATTATTTAAGCCATTCATCCATAAAAGCCATAACTTCTTTTACAGTTTCTTTGTTTATGGAATAATACACCCATCTGGATTCTTTGCGGGCATTTACGATGCCGCAATCGCAAAGGATCTTCATGTGATGTGATAATGTAGACTGTCCCATCTGAATTTTATTCAGAATCCGTCCGGCAGACAGTTCGCCGTCTTTAATCAGATCCATAATCTCAACCCTGTTGCTGTCGCCCAGAGCTTTGAAGATTCTTTCTTTTTCTCCTGTTCTCATTTTGCACTCCTTAAGTTATAATAACATACTTTTAAAGTATGTTTTGATCGATATTCTAATAATAACAAATCGATAACGATTTATCAAGAGAAAAATGCAATATTTTTTAAATATATACATATTTTTTGTATTTTATTAATTAATAATGTAATAAATATCGAATTTTGATGTTTTTTATGCATTATAGTTGCTGTACACTAATTATAAATCTATAATTCAGTCTTTTTTTGTATTTGAATGAGGCACAAAATTCTTTTCTGTGAGGCCAAAAACTTTATCAGAAGCATAATGCCACATCAGATCAAGAATTATAAAAAACTATTGCATTTTCATATTTTGGTGGTATAATATTAGAGCAATCAAAGATATGCACCATTAGCTCAGTTGGTAGAGCAACTGACTCTTAATCAGTGGGTCCCGGGTTCGAGTCCCTGATGGTGCACCATATAAAGCTGGTCCATCCGGACCGGCTTTTTTGTTTATATAAATATATACTTGACTACTGAATGCAAATAACCGATAATTTTATTAACGATACTGTTGATTCCAAGGAGTTTTTATGCCTGATATAATAAATATAACTGATTTTTCTGTACCGGAACTGGATTTTTACGCAAGACTGAGTGAAAAACAGCTGGCACATTATTATGAGCCTGAAACCGGTCTGTTTATTGCCGAAAGCCCAAAGGTAATAGAAAGAGCGCTGAATGCCGGTCATGAACCGGTATCTTTTCTGGTAGAAGACAGGCACATAGACACACAGGCCAGAGAAATACTGGACCGTTGCGGTGATATACCTGTATACACAGCCTCATTTGAGTTGCTGAAACAGCTGACAGGCTTTGAACTGACCCGTGGCATGCTGGCACTTATGCGACGCAAAGAACTGCCGTACATAAACGATGTGTGTAAAGATATGCGCCGTGTGGTAGTGCTGGAAAACGTGATGAATCCAACCAATGTGGGGGCTATTTTCCGCAGTGCCGCGGCACTTAACATGGATGCTGTATTGCTGACAAAAGGCTGTAGTGACCCGCTGTACCGCCGAGCCACCCGTGTAAGTATGGGCACCGTATTCCAGATCCCATGGACATTTGTAAATGAAAACTGGCAGGCACAGCTAAAAGAACTGGGTTTTAAAACTGCGGCAATGGCGCTGTGCGAAGACACAGTAAACATCGATACCCCACAGCTGATGGCTGAAGAAAAACTGGCTGTAGTTATGGGCACCGAAGGTGACGGACTGGCAAACACCACCATAGAAAACTGTGACTATACAGTAAAAATCCCTATGACCCACGGAGTTGACTCCCTGAATGTGGCAGCGGCAAGTGCTGTGGCATTCTGGCAGCTGGGTAAGTAAAATATAAAAAGCAGTACGGATGCCGTACTGCTTTTATTTATGCAATTATTCGCTTAAAGCCTGTGCTATAGCTTTTGCCAGCTGGTCTGGACAGGATGTAGGATTTTTGCCACATGGCAGGCCGGAAAGTCTTTCTACTACTTCCTCAGCTTTCATACCTTCTGCCAGTTTTGCGATGCCCAGGTTGTTGCCGTCACAGCCATCTGTGATAACAACGTTTTTAACGATGCCGTCTTCGATATCAAATTCCATTTTTCTGGAGTGAACACCTTTTGGTGTGTACTGATAATGCATAGTCTTTTCCTCTTTCTGTACAGTTTTAAAATATTTTAACATATTGCCCCGTCCCTTTCAACCGCCGGCAACAATAATCAGGCATTTATATGAAACAAGTCAATAATATGCTATAATTATAAAAAAGGAGGTACAATATGAGAAAATATCTTGTATGGGGACCGGCTATGTGGTTTTCCCTTTTTTATCTGCTGATTATAATAGGGTACGGCTTTGACATGGTAAGACCTTCGGCTTATGGCACAATTGTTCTGTCCTGTACGGCAGCCCTGCTGTTTCATAAAAACAAATGGTACGGCGCAATACCCGGAGTGATAATAGGCCTTCATCGCCTGCACTCATACTACAGCCAGACTATAAATTTTGTGGACACCCGCCCTTTTATATTTGCACTGATTGGTTACTACATTATAATGGCAGTATATATAAAGAAGACACCTGCCCAAAAATAAAAGGCACCCAGATGGGTGCCTTTATTGCTTTATTGATTATTTTTCTTCCCAGATAGGTTCTTTCAGCAGCCAGCGGCCTGTATAATCTTTATAGAACAGGTCTGTGTTGTAGAACTTATCGATAATTTTCCAGAATTCTGTTTCTGTGTAACCGCAGAAATTGCAGAAATCACGTACAGACAGAATATCCAGGTTACCGTCACGTTCTTTGATGATTGGAATTGCTTCTTCTCTTGTCATCATGCCATAACGGATGTAACGTGCTGTGTAGTCTGTAGCGGCTGCATGACCGAATTTAGGGTATTTCAGCCAGGAGTGTACAAGATATGCACGGGAGTCAATCTGGTCAAAATTTTCTGCATGGTGGCTTCTGTCCCATTCATGTGTCAGGTCGTGGAAACCACGGGATTTAGCCAGCATGTAGTTTTTGTAGCTGTTCCATGGCAGGAAGTAGGACATATACATAGGGTCCAGTCTTGCCAGGTCTTCCGCAGATGGTGCTTTTGTCATAGCCAGTGCTGCAGGGTCAATGCCCAGTGCCAGCAGTTCTTCTTCGTCCATACCGGATGCTACACCATTTTCAATCTGACCACGTGCAGAATATGTTTCTTCGTCAGAGTTGCCGCCGTATTCAAAGCTTACGTTTTCACCGTACACCAGCAGCATTGTATTGAATTTCAGCGCCATGTGCAGCGGGAATGTGTAGATATGTCTGTCCAGGTACCATGTTGGTTTACCATAGTTTTCAAACATGTATCTCATCAGGATTTTCTGTGTTCTGATGTCAGGTTTGCAACTGATGATTGGGCAGCCGAATTCTTCGCTGATGTTTTTCAGGTTGTGTTTGCCTGCTTCTGTCATAGGGAAGTTGTCTTCTACAGAGAACAGGATAGGAGTCATTTTCATAACTTCTTTCATGATGTAAACCTGGAAATGGCTGTCTTTACCACCGGAAACAGCAATAGCACAGTCATACTGGCCAGGGCCGTTGCAACCACGGTATTTGTCGCACAGTGCTTCGAATTCTTTCCAGCGTGCGTCCCAGTCTATATTTTTTCTACCTTCATAGTGAGTACATGCGCTGCATACACCTTCTTCATTGAAAGTGATACCAGGACGTGTATCAGGCATTGTACATTTTTTACAGTATTTCATAGGGGGTCACTCCTTGAATTTTTTATATAAATTATATTATCAATTTACTTTACTATTATATCATATATTTTTCAAGTGTGTATACAAAATATTTACAAAATGCTATAATATTAGTAACAATTACAAGGATAAAAACACGATTTTATGGATAAATACATATGGGCTGTAATAGCCATAGCAAACATCGCCACCTTCCTTGCTTTTGGCATAGATAAGGCTAAAGCAAAAAAAGACCGCTGGCGCATACCTGAAAAAACACTTTTGCTGATGGGGCTGTGCTTCGGCGGTCCGGGTCAGCTGGCTGGCATGAAAGTTTTCCGCCACAAAACCAAAAAATGGTATTTCACAGTGTGCGGAATATTATTCACAATTATACAAATTGCAATTATAGTATTATATTATACTAAGTGGAAAATATTGTAAATTAAAAATCTTTGACAGTGTATTCAACATTGTATATACTTAAAATAAATGAAATCGTAATAAAAAACGGAGGTTTTTATATGTATACTGACGGTAAACTGTTAATAGCAAAAAGTGATAAACCGCTGTATCTGCTGCCTGACAAAGCCAACCGCCATGGTCTGATTGCAGGTGCTACAGGTACCGGTAAAACTACCACACTGAAAGTAATGGCAGAAAGCTTTGCTGCTATGGGTGTGCCTGTTTTCCTTGCTGATATCAAAGGTGACCTGGCTGGTATGGCTAAAGCCGGCGAAGGCAAAGAATGGGTAAAAAACAGCGTGGAAAAAATGGAACTGGAAGGCTTTAACTTCACACAGTTCCCTGCAAGATTCTGGGATGTATTCGGTCAGAAAGGTCATCCTGTAAGAACAACAATGACAGAAATCGGACCAATGATGCTGGCCAGAATTCTGGACCTGAACGAAACACAGACAGGTATTCTGAACATAACATTCAGAGTTGCTGACGAAAATGGTCTGCTTCTGCTGGATATCAAAGACCTGCGTGCGATGCTGCAGTACGTAAGCCAGAACGCAAAAGAACTGAGCATGCAGTACGGCAACATCACTCCACAGAGCGTAAGCGCTATCCTGCGCAGCCTGCTTACACTGGAAGATGCCGGCGGTGATAAATTCTTCGGCGAACCCGCATTTGACGTAAGAGACTGGATGCAGACAAGCTACGACGGCAAAGGCTTTATTAACATCCTCCACTGCGTGGAACTGTTCCAGAGCCCTGTGCTGTACTCCACATTTATGCTGTGGTTGCTGAGCGAACTGTATGAAATCATGCCTGAAGTGGGCGATATGGACAAACCAAAAATGGTATTCTTCTTTGATGAAGCACATCTGCTGTTTGATGATGCACCAAAAACACTGCTGCAGAAAATCGAACAGGTTGTAAGACTTATCCGTTCCAAAGGTGTAGGCGTATACTTTATCACACAGAGCCCTACAGATATTCCTGACTCCATTCTGGGTCAGCTGGGTAACCGTGTACAGCATGCACTGCGTGCATACACACCTGCTGAAATCAAAAAAGTAAAGGCTGCTGCCGAAACATTCAGAGCAAACCCTGCATTTGACACTACAGAAGTGATCACTAATTTAGCTACAGGTCAGGCACTGATTTCCTTCCTGGATGAAGGCGGTGCGCCGGGTGTAGTAGAAATAGCACAGGTACTGCCACCACAGAGCTTCACAGGTACACTTACTGATGAAGAAAGAGCAACATTTATGGCAAACAGCGGCATGGGCGGTAAATACGATACAGCAGTAGACAGAGAATCTGCATACGAAATACTGGTACAGGTAGCTGAAGAAGCACTGGCTATTCAGGAAGAAAAGAAACGTCTGGCTGAAGAAGCTAAAGAAGCTGAAAAACAGGCTAAGGCTGCTGAAAAAGAAGCAGAAAAAGCAGCAAAAGAAGCAGAAAAAGAAGAAGCTGCCAGAATAAAAGCGGAAGAAAAAGCTGAAGCTGCAAAACTGAAAGCACTGGAAAAAGAAGAAAAGGCTAAACAGAAAGCGGAAGAAAAAGCTGAAAAAGAAAGAAAGAAAAAAATAGAACAGCTGGCTACAAATGCCGCCAAGAGCATGACAACAAGCCTGCTGAACAACACAGTAAAACGTAAAGCTGACAAAGACCGGTCTGTAGCGGAAAAAGCACTGACAGCTGCATTCAACAGCGCTGTTGGTAACGTGGGCAGACAGGCAACAGGCAGTCTGGTACGTGGTCTGCTGGGCACACTGCTGAAATAACTGAATAATACATAATAAAACCGGGACTATGTCCCGGTTTTATCTGTTTTATCATCCCCTTTATTGCAACTATACCTGTATTTATGGTAAAATAAAATTTATGAGTAAAGAAAAACGAAAGGTTTGAATATATATGTTAACTGTACAGAATGTAACCCACGGCTATGGTGAAAGACAGATACTGGACAACGCTTCTTTCCGTATGAAAAAAGGCGAACACATAGGTTTGGTAGGTGCCAATGGCGAAGGTAAAACAACTTTTTTAAATATCATCACAGGCGTAATCCCTGCCGATGAAGGTACTGTGACATGGGCCAAAAGAGCAACTGTAGGCTATCTGGACCAGCATGCTGTACTTCAGGCCGGTATGACCATCAGAGACGTACTACGCACTGCTTTCACAAATATGTATCAGCTGGAAAGTGATATGCTGGAAATGTATAACCAGATGGCTGACTGTACTGACGAAGAAATGACTCAGCTGATGGAAGATGTGGGCGAGATACAGGATATTCTGGACCACAGCGGTTTTTATACCATCGACAGCCGTATAGAAGAATTTGCCAATGGTCTGGGACTGGGTGAAATAGGTCTGGACAGAGACGTTACACAGCTGTCCGGTGGCCAGAGAACAAAAGTACTACTGACAAAACTGTTGCTGGAAAACCCAACAATCCTGATTCTGGATGAACCTACAAACTATCTGGATGAAAACCACATCCGCTGGCTGACAAACTTTTTGCAGAACTATGAAAATGCATTTATGCTGGTAAGCCACGATGTTCCTTTCCTGAATGATGTTACGAACGTAATTTATCACGTGGAAAATGCAGTGCTGACACGCTACAAAGGCAACTACGATGAATTCATTGCCATGTACGAACTGAAAAAACGTCAGCTGGAACAGGCATATGAAAAACAGCAGAAAGAAATAGAAAAACTGGAAGATTTCATTGCCCGTAACAAAGCAAGAGCAGCCACAGCCACACTGGCACGCAGCCGTCAGAAGAGACTGGAAAAAATGGATGTTATCGAACTGGCAAAAGAAAAACCAAAGGCAAACTTTGAATTCCTGTATTCCCGTGCGCCTGGTAAAGTGGTTGTACGTGGTGAAGACCTGGTGCTGGGCTATGACAGCGCACTGACAAAACCAGTTAATTTCGAAATCGAACGTGGCCAGAAAATAGCTATCAAAGGCGTGAACGGTCTGGGTAAATCCACACTGCTGAAAACAATGCTGGGCATTATACCACCATTCAGCGGCAAAGTGGAACTGGATTACTATGCAGAACCTGCATACTTTGAACAGGAACACATCGGCAGCAGTAAAACTGCACTGTATGAAATTTGGGATATGTATCCATCCATGACAAACCCTGGTGTACGTGGCGCTCTGGCAAAATGCGGTCTGACCAGCCAGCATATAGAAACACAGTGCAAAGTACTGTCCGGTGGTGAAAATGCCAAAGTAAGACTGTGTGCCATTATGCTGAAACCTATGAACCTGCTGGTACTGGACGAACCAACAAACCATCTGGATGTAGATGCCAAAGCATCTCTGAAAGAAGCTATCAGGGATTTCAAAGGTACAGTAATTCTGGTAAGCCATGAACCTGAATTTTATGAAGATATAGTTACAGATATCTGGAATCTGGAAAACTGGACAACAAAAATAGTATAAACAGACACAGCCGCAGAGGATAAACTCTGCGGCTTATTTTATTGAGATTTTTATCCATTTATGTACTTTTGGATAAATTATGTTTTTCCAGCCACTCCTTGCCGTCAGTAAGTCGGTTTACTATCATAGATGCCACAGTATCGCCACAGGCATTCAGACAGGTGGCCGGTGGGTCTACTAGAAAACCTATAGTTGCTATCAGCGGGAAAGCTTCTGGCGGGAAATTCATCAGAGATACTATCAGCATTTCCCCTACCAGACCGCCACCCGGCACACCGGATAGTACCACACCGCTCAGTATAGCTATAACCACAGCCACTATATATGTATCTATACCTGAAAAGTCTTTCCCGAATATGCCGTACAGAAAAGATATTTTCAATACCGCCGCCAACACACTGCCGTCCATATGCATAGTTGCACCTATAGGTAGTACTATACCGCTGATATCTTTTGATACACCTATTCTGTCTGCGGCATCAAAGTTTACAGGCAGAGTGGCAATACTGCTCTGGGTAGCCAGTGATGTCACCGCCGGCGGAAGTATATTTACAAAAAACAGACGAACTCCTTTTTTACCACCGGCAAACCAGCTATACAGTGCGAAAGCGGCAAAGAAATATACTACACACAACGGATAGTAAAGTATCATGGCACGACCATAGGCACCCAATAGCTGTGGACCGAACTGACCGGTAAGACTGGCAAAATACGCGCACAACCCCACAGGAGCATACAGCATAATCAGATTTACAAGTTTCATCATTACATTGGAAAGAGACTCTAACCCTCTGGCCACAATATTATCCTCTCCTATACAACCGGTACAATAGCCAAACATCACTGAAAAGACTATCAGTGCTAACATATTGCTGCGAGACAGCAGCAGGCTAAAATCGTTTACTGTAACTGCATTTACAATCCGCTGTGACAACGAAACCCTCTCGCCTGCTGTGGCAGATTCCAGTGCAATTTCCACACCACTGGCCGGTGGGAATATTTTTACTGCAACAATGATAACCACTGCCGCAATCAGTCCCGTAACAAGGAAAGTCAGCAACATATATCCCAGTATTTTCCCCAATCGCTTCATATTTGTCATATTGCCTACCGCAGAAGATATGGTTACAAACACCAGCGGTACCACAGCTGTAAACATAAGATTCAGGAAAATATCTCCCAATGGCGCCAGAATCCGGGCTTTTTCCCCCATTAAGAGCCCTGTAATTGAACCCACAAATATTGAAGCTATAAGAATAACCGGAAAACGGTAATTTTTCCACAGACTTGTTCTGATCAAGTACATCATCCACCCTTCTGAAAATAAATGTTCTGCCGCCGGTCAACAGCCACACCCTGCCAGTTTTGTTCGCACAGGTATGACAGTTGTTTTGTGTCAGTCCGGTGGCAAATTTTGGGATTCCGGGGGATTTCCATTTCTGTGTTGTACAATTCTGTATCTCTCTCAAAGATATAATGAGGCACCAAATTATCGAGGCCTCTCAGACCTTTCAGTTTCCACCCACTTTCAAACAGCTGCTTTATACCAGTATATATATGCAATGGAGAATAGTGTACAACCTTGTTTTTCTTCATTTTTGCAGATTGTACTATCCACAGTCGGATGAATGCACTGTACACTGCAGGCACTGTCATATCCTTATCCTGCCATACATATCCGGCTATCATACAGTCTTTAAGGTCATCATTCATCAGGTCACTGATTTCCCAGCATGCATTTGTTTTTCTGAAAAATGCACTGTCAGCAGGTATCAGCCAGCTACAGGCCACTATATTTTCGTTTCTGAATATTCCCCATACCTGACCGTATAACATAATTTCATCTAGATTTTCACCACCTGCAGGGTTATAAAACAGGTTATCCCATTCTGAAAAACATTTTCTGATAACAGGCCGTTCCTTCATGGATAATTCTTTTACAATAAATACGCCTTTATTACAACACATAACATCACCTCGCCATAATCCAGTATATGACTGTAATATTTTTTGGTGACAATAATAAATCCGGGGAATCGCTTCACCCGGTGTAATTTGTAAAATATTATTTTACACTATCAAATATTGTAAATAATTCTGGTATATAGTATACTAATACTGATATAGTATGTACATTATTAAACGAGGTTCTAAATGAAAAAACTGAAAAACTACCTTACCCCTCAGACAACCAGCTACACTATTGCATTGTGTGCTGCTGTAGCCCTGTTTATGGCGCTGAGTAATCTGAATGTGGTATTTTCTGTATGGAATAAACTTATTGAGGTATTCACCCCATTTATATATGCATTCGCACTGGCATTTATACTGAACAGACCTATGATGTGGTTCGAAAAAACATTGTTCAAAAGTTCTCCTAACAAAAGAGGGCTTTCTATATTGTATGTGTATTTTATAACAGCCATCGTTCTTACCGTTCTTTCCAGTGCTGTTATCCCTCAGCTGGGTCTGAGTATTTCATACATTATTGACAGCATGCCAAAATTCTTTAAAACTTCATATAGCTATATAATGGCACTGGTTGATAAATTCCACTGGAGCCGGCAGCTGATCAGCGAAATCGAAAAACTGTGGTCTAGTGCAGTATCTGCCATCACAGAATTTTCTATTTCTGCCCTGCCTGGCGTTCTTAACTTCTCTCTGTCACTGGGCACCAGCGCAGTAAACCTGATAATGATTCTGATTATCTCTGTTTACATGTTGACCGGTAAAGAAAGATTGCTTCATCAGTTCAAAAAAGCTACCTATGCATACTGCAGCAAAGAAAATGCAGACAGACTGGTAGACCTGATGCATCGTGCAAACTTCCTGTTTTCTGAATTTATTATCGGTAAACTGATAGACAGTACCATCATCGGTATTCTGGCTTTTATCGGCATGATGTTTATTTACCCTCCTTACGCCGTATTAATTGCTGTTATTATAGGCGTTACAAACATGATTCCATTCTTTGGTCCGTTTATCGGTGCTATCCCTAGCTGTTTTATCCTGTTTGTAGTAAGTCCTATGACAGCTGTGGTTTTTGCAATATTCGTGTTTGCACTGCAGCAGTTTGATGGTAACATTCTGGGGCCTAAAATCCTGGGTGACTCTCTGGGTCTGCCTCCTATATGGATTCTGGTTGGTATCCTGGTTGGTAATGGTCTGTTTGGTCTGGTAGGTATGCTGATAGGCGTTCCTACATTTGCACTGCTGTACAATCTGGTAAGTGAGAATATCAGTCATAACCTGAATTCCAAAGGCATAGTTATGGAAAAGTCAAATGATGTAGACAAGGTGGTCGAAGAGGATGCAAACAAAGAGGAAAATTAAAAGATATGTTATTGCACTGGTAATGCTGGTGCTGTCAGCATATACTGCCATATTCATAAAAGACACTGTGGACTCTATGACACCGGAAAACTCTCTGCCTATTATGAGTGTTACAATCGGTTATAACCCTCCATACGTGGTACGTGCCGGATATACATGGAGTTTTGGTACAAAAACAGTACGTTCACCATATGTTTCTGCCACTGATGCAGCACTGATGGTTACTGACTGTTCACCGGGCGAAAATATTGTTATCAACTTTTCTGCCCCATATCAGTTTATAAGCCTGTATCAGGCAAACGGTCTGGCTTCGGAAGAATTCAAACCTATATACAACTACACAACACCTGCGGAAGAAGGTATATATGTGTATAAAATCGAAGCATACTTCGATAAAGGCGATATTTCATATTATTTCGCAGTACAGGTAAAACACAACAATCTGATGTCTTAAAATGAAAAACCACCCGGTTTTCCGGGTGGTTTATTTTTATCTAAATTTAAATTTCCCTGTGATAAAACAATGGTTTTTCATAGGTGAGGTCCAGTATACCGTAACAGCTGAATGGATTTGCAGATGGTACCACGCTGCCAGGGTTAAACATATACAGACCGTCGTAATATTCGTAATACCGGCGATGTGTATGGCCGTAGAGTGCAATGTCAGCACCTATTTCCAGACAGGCTTTGCGCAATGGCAATAACCCCATTTTCACATAGTAACCGTCGCCATGGCAGATAAGGATTTTATATCCGTTTACCGAAACAACTTCTCTGGTGGAAACTGCTTTATTTACATCACAGTTGCCGGCAACAGCTATAATATTGTAATCAGGATGCTCTGCTTTGAAAGAAATAATATCATTCAGTCCATCACCCAGAAAAATAATATTTTTTATTTCCGGTTCAGTTTCTGTGATTCTGTTCAGGTAATTTTTGTGTCCGTGAATGTCGCTTAAAACAAGATATCGCATAAATTACCCCTGTCAGTTTTCTTTTGCAGCCTGGGCAGCTTTATAAATTTCACTCTTTGAAAAAGCCGTGCCTGCAGCAGTTTTCTTTGCCGCTTCACTGAGAGAAATATTGTTTTCTTCCATCATTTTCAGGCATTTGGCAACTACATCATCAATAGTTTCTTCTGCCTGTGCAGGCGCTGTGTAACCTTCCAGAATAAGGCAGAATTCCCCTTTAGGAGAGTTTTCTGTGTAGTATTCCAGTGCATCACCTGTAGTGGTCAGACGAATTTCTTCGTGAAGTTTGGTAAGTTCACGGGCAATAGTCAGTTTTCTGTCACTGCCAAAGTACTCCACAAAATCTGTCAGTGTGTTCAGCAGTTTATGAGGTGCTTCGTAGAAAATCATTGTACGTTTTTCTTCACGCAGACTGTCCAGATGTTCTCTTCTCTGTTTTTTAACTGTGGAAACAAAGCCTTCAAAACAGAAACGGCCTGTATCCTGACCGCTTACACACAGCGCTGTGATAACAGCACTTGGGCCCGGTACCGGTACCAGCGTGATGCCAGCTTCATGAGCCTGTTTTACCAGAATTTCACCCGGGTCAGAAATACATGGTGTACCTGCGTCAGAACAAACTGCACAGGTTTCACCATCCAGTACACGCTGTATGATATAATCACCTTTCCGGCGAAGATTGTGTTCGTAATAGCTGACCAGAGGTTTTCTGATGCCGAAATGATTCAGCAGTTTTACACTTACGCGTGTATCTTCAGCAGCTATAAAATCTGCCTCTTCAAAGGCCTGTTTCATTCTTGGTGTCAGGTCATTGAGATTACCTATAGGTGTGGCAACAACATAAATTTTACCTGCCATATTTCCTCCTCTTACTCTATACTATATGTAATATTTTGATTGTAAATTATATTTTGTTGTAAATTTTCAGCACTTCGTCACTGAAACCGCCTGTTTCATTTTCCATTATCAGGTCAGGCATTACAGTCAGTGACCGTCCGCCGTTCTTTCTGCCATCCACCAGTACCAACCATGGATGAGGGCTGTCTTTGCGCTGACGCACAAAACGGATAATCTTTGGTTCAATACGATGGCTTTTCATAGCATATATAACTGTGGCCAACCGCTGTGGACGCTGACATATGCACAGTTTACCGTTATCTTTCAGCAGTCTGTAAGCTGCAGCTGCTACATCGTCGTCAGTAAGTGTAAGCTGATGTCGGAATGATGCTTTCTTTTCATCATCTTTTGGTTTACCGGATGTAAAGTATGGCGGATTACATGTAATCACATCAAACTGCATATCTGTTTCCCAGCTGCGGATATCCCGGTTTACAGCCAGCATGTTTTCTATTCCGTTCATACGGATGCTTTCATTGGTCAGCGCTGTACCATCTGCATCTATTTCCAGTGATACCGCCATAGCTTTATGGCCACGGTCTTTCCAGCGCAGAGGAATGATACCGCATCCGGAACCTATATCCAACGCTGTCTGGGCATATTTCACACCGCAGAAATCGCTTAAAAGAAAGGCATCGGTGCCAAATCTGTGGGTTTTGTTTATGCAAACTTTAGTGCCATTTGCAAGGGTTTCAACAGTATAATCCATTATATCTTCCTATTAAAAGTCAATGGCACGACCTGCAGACCATGCCATTGATATGTTTGTTATATTTATCAGGATACAAAATAGCTGCCCAGTGTTCTGGTTTCTTCGTTGTTCAGACCATCAACCAGCCACAGTGTGATTTCGCCTATATCTTCCTGATTTTCATCAGCTGTAAGTGTTGCCACAGCAGCTGCATCAATATCGCCGCCGGAAGCTGTAATAATCATGTTTTCAGCACCCAACTGGTAAGGATGCACTATATACTGTGCATAGTCGCCATCTGCTTTAACTGCAGAATATTCAAACTGCCATGCGCTGTAACCGCCTTTGGCAGAAATTTTAGCTTCCAGTGTGCCTATAAGGCTCTTCATGTTAGCCAGTACCTGCTCAGTAGTTGCACCGAAATCACGTTTATCCAGACTATAGCCTGTAGGTGTGGAGAAACCGGCGTAAATAAACTCGGTAATTCCCATAGCCATCAGTTCATCTGTCAGCGCGATAATGTAGTCCTGCATCAGCTTGCTGGCAGGGTTTGCCCATGCTTTACCCCCCAGTGCAGCACTGGAGTCGAGCCAACGGGTATCTGTGCCCTGATACATAACTGCTGTGGAGCGTTCAACATCAGATATTTTTTTGTCTTTGAATGTATATATTGTGGCCACTGGTGTGATGCCAGCTGCTTTCAGCTGAGAAACCATACCAGGAATATCTATCAGGACAGTTGCTGGTAACTGTGATGCATACTGGTTGGATGATGTATAATGCACATAACCTTCCATATTTTTCGCATCAAATACCAGATGTGTAGCACCTTTGGCCTTCATTGTGTTCACAACTGTGGCAATATTGCCCTGACCAGACAGCTGTGATGCTGTGGCGTAATAATACACTCTGTTTGTTTCTATCTGCACATCCGGTGGCAGCTGTGTTTCCTCTGAAGAATCAGCAACAGAACCGTCTTCTGTCTGTTCTGTCTGGATGATTTCAGGCTGTGAAACAACAGTTTCTGCTGATGAGTCACCGCTGTTGCCGCCAGCTGTAATAAGATTAAGCAATGGTTTGCCAAGCATAAATCCCACAGCAACAACAAGAACCACTGCAACCACAAGTGATAAAACTTTTTTCGCTTTCACAGTGTTCTGTGCAGAAGAACCCATGCTGTTTTTATGTCTTTTAATTTTTACAGGTTTAGGATTTCTCGCCATATAATGACTCCTTCTGTTACAGTGCTATTGAGTTGCCTGTAAGGCCATAAATAGCCAGGGCCAGCACAGAAATGTAGATAATTCTTACCGGCAGTCCCTGGAAATTCTGTGGTACCAGATCGTGACGGATTTTTCTGTCACCTTCACTGATAAGCACCATGGCCAGGAAATAGCCTACGCTGCTGCCCAGCGCAAAACCTACAGTTTCAACCAGGTTGAAACCACGTCCAACTGACAGGATAATAGTACCTACAATGGCACTGTTTATGCTGGCACCAGTGAGAGAATAAATGATTTTTTTGAATGTTTTCTTTTTGATAATAATCCCCAGCAGGAAAACAACCACAATGTAAGATACTGCACAGCAGATAACAATCACAACAGGTGTGATAAATCTGGAATATGCAGCCAGCGGTGTACCCTGTATAAGAGGGAGAACGAAATAAACCAACACGCTGTTTATCAGCTGGAAAAATGTAAGGGATACACAGAAATACACAGTATCTTTTCTAGGGTCATTCATCATACGAAGACCGTTTGACAGGCCCAGACCTCGTGTAAAGATTACATTCTGTGCACCGATAGCCAGCACAGCATAGTTGAAGAAAGTGATGATAGCATTCACCATAGTATTACTCATGTGCGGCTACCTCTCTTTCCAGTTTATCATGATAAAGATTGATACACATTTTCCATACGGCACTGATGATACCGATAATCAGGAAGCCACCGAAACTGTGTTGTGCCATAGGCAGGAGACTGACTTTCATCAGTTTTATACCGCCTACAGTACCCAGTGCCAGCAGTTCTCTGATGCTGCCCAGCAACAGACATGCCACAACAAAGCCCAGAGTATTTCTCAGACCGTTGATAACGGAATATGTGAAAGATTCTTTTCTTGTTTTTTCAAAGTTTTTTACTATAAGAGGGTCTACTACCAGAACAGGCAGGTATACACCCAGTGAAAATGCTGTTGTGCCCAGAATTCTGTACATCAGGTAATATGTAACACCAAAAACGATGGCAGAAACCAGTGGATAATAGAATGTTTTCAGTGGCACACTCATTTTACGTGTAATAAGTGATGTGATAATACGTGTAGGTGTCAGCATAAGGGCAACAGCTATACAAAGAATAATGCTGTTTTCCAGATTGGTTGCAGCTACAGCCATTGGTGCCAGTGCCAGACCTTTTATAAAAACAGGGTTGGACAGTGTAACTTTTCTTTTTCTTACAGTATTGTCCCAATTCAGGAGTTCATCACGGATTATTTCTTTTTTATCCATTATCTGTCCTCCTTATTGTATTTTTCTTCAAAAGCTTTCAGTGCTTCACCTACATCTATGGACAGTGTGGAGAATTCAACCTGGTCCAGATTGTCTTCTGCACGGCTGATCATAGAGATAGTTGCACCAACGCTTGTCTTAGACTGTTTTGCCTTTGCGTGTTTGTCACTCTCAACAGCTTTGTATACTTTTTTGCTTTCAGCTTTTTCAGTTTCAGGTTCTGCTTTCTTTTCAGCATGTACAGGTGTTTTTTCTGCAGGCTGACGTACCACAGCCTCTTCATTATGATGTGGTGCCTTTTTGTCAAACAATCTGTCCCAGTAACCTTCTGTAGCATTTATCAGCAGAAGTGCAAAACAACCACCGATTTCAAAACTGCCGTAATATCTGAACAGCATTGTCAGCACACCGCACAGTAAACCAAAAATGATTTTTGCTTTAGGGTTTTTAGGTGTAGTGGCAGGTTCATTCAGCATGAATACTGCGTAGAACACAATAGCACTGGTCAGTAATTCAAACTTCAGGCTGTCAACGCGTGAAATACCGTATATACGTGGGAATGCCAGGGCTATAACTGCACATGTAACAAGGAATGTCACCGGCACATGCCATGTGATTTTTTTGTTTAGGATCAGGAACAGTCCTACAACACCGATAATTACAACGAATGATGTACCCATTGCACCTGCATGGTTACCCAGCAGCAGGTCAACAATAGAAATATATGGCAGACCGCCATTTTTAATCCGGGTAGCACCGGACACTGCTGTCTGTGCCGCACCTGTCCAGAAATTTACAGGAGTAAATGGTTTTACAGCACGGAAAACTTCATTAGGCCAGTTTACAGCTGCTGTACACATAGCCAGTGCTGCAAGGTTAAAAGGATAAACATCCTTACCGCCGAATACGTGTTTGCCCACCAATATTGTAAGTGCTACAGTCATAACAACCACATACAGCGGAATGGATACAGGCAACATCATACAGAATGTAAGTGCAGCAACAGTGCTACTTTTATCCACTGTATCAATTTCCTGTTTTCTCAGTACTGCCATTGCTACGTCCACTATTCTGGCGGTCACAAAAGCTGTGCCACAGATAAGCAGTACACGATATGAATATATAATGCATGCACATATAATTAGCGGCAGAAGCGCCAGCAACATATGATCATAATGTCTGTCATTAAGATTGATTTTGCTCTTTGAACTCATCTATATATCTCTTTCTTATGCTTTCAATTTTGAAATAGCGCCTTCAACATCTTCTGCACCGAAAACATAGCTGCCTGCAACCAGTAAGTTTGCACCGGCATATTTGCACATAACAGCTGTCTGGTCATTGATACCACCATCTACTTCAATAAGCAGGTCATCCAGACCCATTTCTTTTGCTTTGCCATGAATACGTGCAATTTTGTCAACAGCAACAGGCATAAATTTCTGACCGCCAAAACCAGGTTCTACGCTCATTACCAGAACAAGGTCAACTTTATCCAGATATGGATAAACAGCCCGTGATGGAGTAGCTGGTTTAATAACAATGCCTGCTTTTTTACCGCAGGATTTGATGATATTGATAGTTTCCATTACGTCACTTTCACTTTCCAGGTGGAAGGAAACCAGGTCAGCACCTGCATCGCAGAATTCTTTTGCATACAGGTGAGGTTTTGTAATCATAAGATGCACATCAAAAAATGCATCAGAAGTTTTACGCAGGGATTTTACCACTGGAAGGCCCAGAGAAATGTTTGGCACAAAAACACCGTCCATAACGTCGATATGGAGCATGTCAGCACCTGCATCCATTACTTTTTTGCAGTCTTCTGCCAGGTATGCGAAATCAGCTGATAAGATTGATGGAGAAACTTTTGTTTTCATAATATATGTACCTCACTGTAGTGTTTTTTGATTTTGGGCGCTATTATAGATTTTACTATAATATTTTATTATACATATTTTAATGTAAAAAATCAATTTTATAGTCAAAAATTTACAATATATATTGAAAAATATCACAATAAAAAATCCCCTCTCTTTCCAGAGAGGGGATAAAATCGTGAAATCAGAAATTATTCAGCGTCTTCTGCTTCTTCTTTTACTGGTGGTTCCATTGTCTGTTTGATAGACAGGGAAACACGTTTAGCTTCCAGATCAACACCGATGAGTTTAACCTGAACATCCTGACCAACTTTCAGAACTGCAGCTGGATCTTCTACTCTTTCGTAAGAAATTTCGGAGATGTGTACCAGACCGTCAACACCTGGGAGGATTTTTACGAATGCACCAAATTTTGTGATAGATGCAACTTTACCTTCCAGAACTGTGCCCAGAGGATATTCTGTTTCCAGTTTTGCCCATGGGTTGTCTTCGTCTTTTTTGTGGCCCAGGCTGATTTTGTTGTTTTCTGTGTCGAGGGATTTTACGAATACTTCGATAGAATCGCCAACTTTCAGAATTTCAGCTGGATGTTTGATTTTTTCCCATGTCAGTTCAGACATGTGTACCAGGCCGTCAACGCCGCCCAGGTCTACGAATGCACCGTAGCGTGTCAGGCTCTTAACAACGCCGTTGTATACTTTGCCTTCTGCTACTTCTGCCCAGAATTTTTCTTTCAGTTCGCTTGTTTTTTCGTCTTTAACAGCACGGATAGAACCGATAACTTTTCTTCTGTTGCCATCTTTTGTGGATTCGATGATTTTGATTTCCTGTTTTGTTTTTACCAGGGATTCCAGAGATTCGTTTCTGCCTGCTGCAAGTGATGCAGGAATGAAAACGCGCACGCCGCTAACGAAAGCAACAAGGCCACCTTTAACAGCTTCAACGATAGTTGCAGTCAGAACTTCGCCTGTTTCAGCAGCTTTAGCTACTGCATCAGCGCCTTCCTGTGCATCGTATCTCTTTTTGGAGAGTTCAACTGTACCTTCAGCGTCGTTAGGCTTAATAACGATGAGGTTCAGCTCGTCACCTTTCTTAACCAGGTCTTCAACTTTGGCACTTGGATCATCACTCAGTTCACTTGCTTTAATAAAGCCTGTGTGTTTTGTGCCAATGTCAACAGTAACTTCGTTAGCTGAAACACCGGTTACAACTCCTTTAATTTTTGCGCCTCTGTAAACCTTTGGCTGGTTTGCATAAGATTCGTTGAGCATTTCTTCAAAGCTCATACCATCTTCACGAATTACTTCGCTCATGTTATTAAGTACCTCCTGAATTATGAACGCCGGTGTACTTGCACCTGCTGTGACGCCCACATTTTGAATATTTATAAACAACTCTGGTGAGAGTTCTTTAACTGTTTCAATGCTGATAGTAGGGCAATACTGCTGACATACCCCCACCAGCTTCTGAGTATTTGATGAATGACGACCGCCTATAACTATCATCAGGTCATTTTCCATAGCCAACTGAGCAGCTTCGGTCTGTCTTTCACTTGTTGCTCTACATATTGTATCAAAAATTTCGCAATCTGTACATAGTTTTTTTACAATATTTACGCTTTCCTGCCATTTTTTCAGCATATATGTCGTCTGCGCTACTAAATTGACAGGTTTTTCGGCATTTTGACCAATAGCCAGCCACCGCCGGAGTTCTTCAGGTTCGTTGAATACGAAATATTCACCTTCAGTATAGCTGACGATACCTTTAACCTCTGCGTGGTCCTTATCACCGGCCACCAGTAACACTCTGTTCCGGGCACCGGTCTTTTCTGCCAGACGATGTATTTTCTTTACGTACGGACAGGCCGCATCATGAGTGATTACACCATGTTTTTCGTAAAAATCATATACACTTTTTTCCACACCATGGCTACGAAGCACTACTTCGTACCCCTGTGGTGCTTCCAGAGAATCCAGTGTGATGACACCCATTTTTTCCAGCTGTTCCACTGCCTGTTTATTGTGGATTAGCGGGCCCATTGTGGCCACTTTTTTGCCTGATTCAGCCAGCTGTACAGTCATATCCACAGCACGGTTTACGCCAAAACAGAAACCGGCTGTTTTTGCTTTAGTTATTTTCATCAGTTTCCACCGCCTTGCTTTCAGTTTCCTGTGGCAGTTCTTCTTTTACAGGTGGTACATAGCCCACTGATTCGTTATATTCACTCAGCAGGTCATCCAACCGCTGTTTTACAGTGATTTTTGACTGGCGCAGGGCTTTTTTGCCGCCTTCAACCAGGTTCAGTTCTTCGGCAAGGATAGGCTTACCTATTTTTACCACTACAGGTGCAAAAAATTTCAGTTTTCTGGTTGATGTAGGGTAGATAAGGCGTACCGGAATGATATCAGCACCGGTCTGTGCAGCTATCATAAATGCGCCTGTTTTCAGTTTCAGCATTTCATCCCCTGTACCACGTGTGCCTTCAGGGAAAATCAGCATACCTCGCCCGTTTTCAATGCCTTCTATAGCTTTGTTCAGTGCAGATGTATCCGCACTGCCACGTTCAACCGGGAACACACCTACCTGTGTGAACAGCCAGTTTGTAAGAGGGTGGCGGAACAGTTCAGCTTTACCCATGATTGTCAGCTTTCTGCCCACACCATAAGCCATGGCGATAAAGATAGGGTCCAGCATGGAAAGGTGGTTTGCCACGATAACATATCTGCGGCCGTTCTTTTTATAAGGAATCAGGTTTTCTCTGCCATACTGACGATATGAAAATATGATACGGAAGATAATGCTTACCGCAACAAAGAAAAATGCATATACCATAAATTACTCACCTACTTTTTCTTCGATAAGGTCCAGCACTGCTTTTACTGACTGTTCAAAATCCAGATCAGATGTATCCAGCAATACAGCATCATCCGCCTGACGCAGAGGTGCTTCAGTACGGTTGATATCCTGCCAGTCACGCTGCTGAATGTCTGACAATACTGTTTCAAAATCCACTGTCTGGCCTTTTTCCAACAGTTCTTTATGGCGTCGCTTTGCACGTACAACAGGGTCTGCAGACAGAAAAATTTTCACCTGTGCATCTGGCAGTACCACTGTGCCTATATCACGGCCATCCATAATAACACTGGTGGTTTTTGCCACATTGCGCTGTGTATCCATAAGAAATGCACGCACTTCTTTGTACGCAGATGTTACGCTGGCCGCCATGGAAACAGGATTTTCACGGATAGCTGTGGAAACATCTTCACCATTGAGAATAACACACTGTGTACCATCACGGTATTCCAGACTGATTTCCACTCCGGACAGCGCCCGCACAACTGCAGGCTGATCATGAATATCAATATTGTTTTTCAGCATGTAAAGGGCTATGGCACGGTACATGGCACCTGTGTCCACATAAACGATGCCTTTCTGTTTTGCCACCTGTTTTGCGATGCTGCTTTTACCCGCACCGCCAGGTCCATCAAGTGCTATGGAGTATATCATAAAAACGCTCCTTTTATTTTTGATCTTTCTGCAGGGTTACATTTCTTCCACGATGGACTGTGCACATGCCCATGCTGTAGAAAATGCTATCTGCAGGTTGTAGCCGCCTGTGTATGCGTCTGTATCAATAACTTCGCCGATAAAGTACAGGCCGTTTTTGATTTTTGACTGCATAGTGGCAGGGTTCAGTTCTTTGGTTGCCACACCACCGGATGTGATAACCGCAATATCTATTTTATACTTGGAATTTAATGGAATTGTGAAACCTTTCATAAGTTTCACCAGTTTCATTCTTTCCTCTTTTGTAATCTGGTTTGTAGTTTTTTCTGTGTCGATGCCCCACTCTTTCAGCATAACCTCAATCATTGATTTAGGAAGCAACAGGTCCAGACAGTTGGCTGCTTTTTTGCTGTGGAGTTTTTCAAAGTCTGTACATACACGTTTGTACAGCACTTCTTCAGTGAGGGCAGGCTTCATATCAATCACAGCTGTACACTGCTGGATATCTTTGTCCTTTATATGGCAGGATGCAGACAGCACCAGCGGGCCGGAAAGGCCAAAATGTGTGAACAGCATTTCACCCTGTTCTGTAAACAGTTTTTTCTTGCCGTGCATAATTGTCAGATTCACGTTTTTCAGAGACAAACCCATCATCTGACGGCATTTTGTACCGTTTTCCACCAGCGGTACCAGACTGGCTGTCGGTGTAACCACTTTATGACCTGCGCTTTCTGCAAAACGGTAACCATCACCTGTGGATCCTGTCTGTCTGTAAGACAAGCCACCTGTAGCAACGATAACTTTATCTGCGTAGAGTTTTTTGCCGCTTTTCAGTACTACACCTTTTACGCTGTCTTCGTCAAAAATCAGCTCTTCAACATCATCAAAAATCAGTTTTGCATCTTTTGCATGACGGTCCAGCGCTTTTTTGATATCCATTGAACTGTCAGACACCGGAAAAACACGGCGGCCACGTTCAGTTTTCAGTGCAACACCCATGGATTCAAAAAACTCCATGGTTTTTGCAGGTGGAAAACCATAAATGGAAGAATATAAAAATTTAGGATTTGTACGTACGTTTTTCAGGAAAGTTTCTTCGTCGCAGTTATTTGTTACGTTACAACGGCCTTTGCCTGTAATCAGTACTTTTCTGGCAGTGTCGGTGGAATGTTCGATAACTGTGGTTTCCACGCCGCCTTTGGTAAGGAAACCTGCCCGGAACAGACCGGCAGCACCGCCGCCTATAACAATAGCTTTCATTTATACCTCGTTATATTTTGGTAAAACCCTGCTTTCGGAAAAATCTTCCATATCCAGGGTAAGGTTTGGATTGTAGAATGGGTCACGGAGAAGTGAGTCACCAAAACGTTTTTTCAGACGGTTACGTTCGCCTTCAAAACGTTCTTTCTTTTCACCTTTTTTGTCAGAACCACGGGAAATACTTTCGTGGTGGTAACATTCAGCATAAGGTGTGAACAGAACCTGATAGCCCATATCACGGATACGCAGGCAGAAATCCACATCATTGAATGCAACTGTGAATTCTTCATCAAGACCTTCTGCTGCGTCAAATGCAGCCTTTGTCACCAGCAGATTTGCCGCTGTAACACATGAAAGGTTCTGTACACAGGCAAGACGGAACATATATCCGGATTTGCCGCGTGGGTGGAATTTATGGCTGTGACCTGCGAAACCGCCCAGACCGGTAATAACACCGGCATGCTGTACAGTGTCATTAGGATAGTAAAGCATTGCACCTACTATGCCCACACCAGGTTGCTGTGCCAGGGAAACCATTTCACCCAGCCAATTTTCACTGATAATTTCGATATCATTGTTCAGCAGCAGGTACATTTCACCTTTTGCCTGACGGGCCGCAAAGTTGTTGATAGCGGAGAAGTTGAAACCGCCTTTGTAATAGAGAACTGTAAGATTTTCGTATTTTTCTTCCAATTCTTTGTAATATTCAAAAGTAGCTGGGTCTGTAGAATTGTTTTCAACAACCAGTACTTCGAAATGTTTATAAAGAGTTTTTTCGTAGAGGCTTTCGATACATTTTTTCAGTACCGGCACCTGATCTTTGTTAGGGATAATGATAGAAACCAGCGGCTGGCCTGTGATCTCATAATCAATTTTGTATGTGCCGCCGTAGCCGCCCCGTCTGGCTTTACCTGCTACGCCTGTACGTGCAAGATGTGCATCAATAGCATTGATGGCATTCTGTGTGACGTAAGGTTTGGCCTCCATGCCGCCACTGGTAGACTGTGCGTGAACACGCCAGTAGTACAGCACTTTTGGTATATGGTGGATTTTCACACCTGGCTGTTCAGTTACTTTCAGGAACAGGTCGTGGTCCTGTGCACCGTCATAATCAGGCTGCAGGCCGCCCACTTTTTCAAACAGGGATTTTTTCATACATGCCAGATGGCAGATGTAGTTACAGTTTGTCAGATAGTAGTAGCTGTAGTCAGGTTTGAAATGGGCCACTATAGGGTTTGTCCAGTCAGAATCAAACAGTGCTTCATCACTGTAAACAAAATCCGCACCTGTGTCTTCAATAGCTTTTGCCATCTGGTACAGTGCATCCGGTGACAGGATATCATCATGGTCAGCCAGACAGATGTATTCACCTGTGGCCAGTTCCACTGCGGCGTTGCCGTTGCCAGCAATACCCATGTTTTTATCCAGTTTTTTATAGATGATTTTGTCACTGTTCAGACTGCGTACATATTCGCCTACGTAGCTGTGTGCATCGTCAGAAGCATCTGCCAGCACCAGCTGACCGAACTGGTAACTCTGATTCAGAAAGCTGTCTATGTATTCTTTCAGGAAAGCTTTGTCTGTATTGAAAAGAGCTGTAACCACACTGATGGTTTTGTTTTCAGCTGATGGCACAAAGTCTTTCTGCATTTCCAACGCATCCTTCGGTGGCAGGAATCTGCCTTTTTTAGCTTTCATTCTGCGTCTGAAAAAGCTCATGGCACGTTTTACTGTACCGGCAAAGCCTTCGTCTTTCATATAGGTAAAGAACAGGGCAACAAGCTCCTGGAATCGTTTAAGTTTCAACATTATTTATACCCGTAGTTTTCATATAAAAGTGTAAAGTGAGGGTTGTAATATGGGTCGTTGTAATCAAAGTATTTGCCCCATTTCTGCTGGAATCTGGCCTTTTCACCCTCGTAGCGCAGATTAGGTTTGTTTTCTGTTTCGTCCAGACCGCGGGACTTGCTTTCATAATGGTAGCCTTCGCAGTATGGAGTGAAAACATTGAGATAACCTGCCTCATACAGGCGCAGACAATAGTCCACATCATTGTATGCAACGGCAAAGTTTTCTTCGTCCAGCGGGAACTGACGATACAGTTCTGTTTTTGTCATTAGGCACGCACCTGTCACTGCCAGATAGTTCTGTGTAGTAACCAGACGGTACATATCGCCTGTGTTGTTTTTTGCATCAGCCAGACCTTTATGGCTGTGACCTGCAGAACCATTGATACCGATGATTACACCGGCATGCTGCAGAGTGTCATCAGGATAATAGAGTTTTGCGCCTACCGCGCCCACATCTTTTCTCTGGGAGTAGGACAGCATTTCCCTGATTGCATTTTCGCTGATGAATTCCACGTCGTTATTCAACAGCAGCACATGGTCGCCTGTGGCGTGATCAACGCCGAAATTGCATATGGCAGAAAAGTTGAAGGAACCTTTGTAATAAACCACCTGTACCTTGCTGTTTTCTGCAGTGATTTTATTGTAATAATCAAAAGTAGACTGCTCTGTGGAGTTGTTTTCCACCACGATCACCTGTACATTTTCCCAACCACCGAGAGCAAAAATGGAATCAATACAGCGTGACAGGTCTTCAATATGGTCTTTGTTGGGGATAACCACTGAAACCTGTGGGTTACCGTCAACTTCATAAACTGTGCGGTAACTGCCAGGATATTTCTGGATGGATACTGTACCTTTCAGACCTACTCTTTCCAGATGGTCCTGTATAGCCCTGCGGCCTGCTTCGAAAGCGTACATCTTTGTGGACATATCACTGGCTGTAGATCCTGCGTGACCACGCCAGTAGTACAGTACTTTCGGAATATGGTAAACCATATTTGCCTGTTCAGACAGGCGAAGAATCAGGTCAAAGTCCTGTGCGCCGTCATAGTTGGCATCTTCGTATGGACCTACTTTTTCAAACAGCGCTCTTTCAAACACCAGAAAATGAGTGATGTAGTTTACACCACGGAGAAAATCCGGTGCATAATTGATTTTGAAATGGAACTGGATAAGGTGTTTAAGGTCGCCGTCCAGTGTTATTTCATCACTGTACAGTACCTGTGCGCCAGTTTCATTGATAACCTTTACATTTTCGTACAGTGCGTTTGGCAGTATAACATCGTCATGGTCCAGCAATGCAAAATAATCACCGTCTGCCAGCGCAAAACCTGCGTTTGTATTTTCACTGATGCCTTTGTTTTCAGCCAGTTTGCTGTATACAATACGGCTGTCTCTGTAACTGTCCACTGTTTTTACAATATGGCTGTTATCTTTATCAGAGGCATCCACCAGTACCAGCTGCCAGTTTTTATAGCTCTGTGCCACCACGCTGTCTATCATTTCTTTCAGGAATTTCTGTGGTGTATTGTACAGCGGTACAATGATACTGATTTTAGGCATATAAGGAAAAACTGCAGCAGACTGTGCTTTCAGTTCCCTTTTCAGTGGAATGTCACTGCGGAATTTCCACACATCACCTTTTGTCATCAGCTTTATGCGGAAATCAACTTTACGCCATGTAGCTTCCAGACCATCGTTTTTTAAAGAAGCGACACCTCTGTTAACCAAGGTGCCGATTCTTTTTATATTCAGATTTCGTTTTATAAATTTTAATGGAGAGTCCTGAATATTGCTCATTTTAAAATCCTTTTAATATCTCTTACTGTATTCATCACATACGGTCTGTGCATCGCCGGACATAATAATTTTGCCGTGTTCCAGCCATGTGGCTTTGTTACACAGGCTCTTTACCTGCTCGATAGAATGGCTTACAAACAGAACTGTTGTACCGTTGTCTATCAGCTGTTTCATTCTCTTTTCGCATTTCTGCTGGAATGTGTAGTCACCTACCGCCAGAACTTCGTCAGCGATAAGGATATCCGGGTCAGTAACTGTAGCTATAGCAAAAGCAATACGGGCAACCATACCGGATGAATAGTTTTTCAGCGGTACATCCAGGAAGTTGTGCAGTTCAGAAAAGTCTACAATTTCCTGAAAATGTTCGTCCATGAATTTTTTGGAAAAGCCAAGTACTGCACCGTTGAGATAAATATTTTCACGGGCTGTCAGGTCCATATCAAAACCTGCACCCAGTTCGATCAGAGGCGCTATTGTACCGCCAACTGTAACAGAACCTTTTGTAGGTTTGAGAACACCTGCGATAGTTTTCAGCAGTGTGGATTTACCGGAACCGTTAAGGCCTACCAGACCATAAAAGTCACCAGGCATAACATCAATGCTTACATCTTTCAGCGCCCAGAATTCTTCGAATTTCAAGCTGCCTTTTGTAAGTTTGATAAAGTATTCTTTCAGGCTGTCTACCTTTTCTGTAGCAAGGTTAAAACGCATGCTTACATTGTTTACACTGATAATAGGTTTCATACGTTTTCTCCTTTAGATGTACAGAATAAAGTTGTCCTGTGTTTTCCGGAACATAACGGAACCTACAACAAGAGAGATAACAGCAAATATTGCACAGAGTGCAATCTGCAATGTTGATGGGAAAAGACCATCAATAATGCAGCCACGGAAAGTGGATACATACCAGTACAGAGGGTTCAGTTTACCTGCTACAGCCATAAATGTGCCGTTCCAGATCGATTCAGGATAGAAGATAGGTGTGGCATAGTTCAGAGCCATAACGATAACTGTCCAGAAATGCATAACGTCACGGAAATAGATAGCCGCTGCAGACAGGAACAAACCTATACCCATGCAGAATATAAACATAAGGAACAGCGGTACTATTGCAGCCACAATGCTAGGATGGAATTTCTGACGTGTAATCAGCATAACCATCAGCAGTGCTACCATGGAGAAAAGCATGTTTATAAAAGAGAAACAGCTTTTTTCCAGCGGGAAAATATATTTAGGTACGTATACCTTTTTGATAAGCGGTGCAGAATACAGTACACTACCCATAGCTGCGTTTGTAGAGTCATTGAAGAAAGTAAACAGCAGGTTACCGGAGAGAAGATACACCGGATAGTTAGGTATATCAAAACGGAAAAATGCTGAAAAAACTGCTGTAAGAACCAGCATCATCAGCAGAGGGTTAAGAACACTCCACCGTATGCCCAGTTTACTGCGGCGGTATTTGATTTTCAGATCACGACCGATAAGGTTGGTCAAAAGAAAACGATAACGCCAGAATGTGCCCATTTTAGTTTTCATATCCGATTAATACCTTTCAAACCATTCAAATTTCTGCTGTGCAAAAGGAGTATGCAGTTTGTCTTTTTCGCTGAGTTTAACTTCGCAGTCCAGTTCAGGCCACTGCACATTTACAGTTTCATCATTGTATGGGATACCACCTTCTGCCTGTGGGTTATACAGGTCTGTACATTTGTACACAAACTCTGCTTCATCAGAAAGAACAAGGAAACCATGAGCAAAGCCTTCCGGTACATAGAACTGTACTTTGTTTTCTTCGGAAAGTGTTACACCGTACCACTGACCGAAAGTTTTCGAATTCGGACGGCAGTCTACAGCTACGTCAAACACTTCGCCTTTGATTACACGTACCAGTTTGCCCTGTGTGTTTTCTTTCTGGAAGTGGAGACCACGCAGTACACCTTTTGTACTTTTGGAGTGATTGTCCTGTACAAATTCAGCTGTGATACCTGCAGCAGCAAATTCACCTTTGTGGAATGTTTCCATAAAGAAACCGCGGCTGTCGCCGAATACTGTAGGTTTGATAACAACCAGACCTTCTATTTCATTTTTGATGAATTCAAATTTACCCATTTTTAAATCCTTCTTTATGTTAAAATATTTTTGTTTGTTTCATCAGCGCATAGTTACGCACTATATCATGTTAATATTACCATAAATATATAATATTTTCAACCAAAACCACCCCTGTGTCCATGAAGCAAAGGTAAAGAAATTGTTAATAAAAAATACGGGCACAGCCCAAACTGTGCCCGTTACTGTTTTACGAAACAATATGATTATTCTTTTGTAAGTTCTGCAAGGAATTCGCAGAGGTATTCGTAGATTTCTTTGAAGGATGCCAGATCCAGCCATTCTTCAGGTGTATGTGCACCGCCGCCTCTAGGACCAAATGTAACGATATCCATTTCAGGTTCCAGACCGCAGAACACGCCACATTCCAGACCGCCGTGACCAGCGTTGATTGTCATTTTCTGGTTGAATTTTTCTTCAAACATCTTCATGTGAAGTTCACGCATTTTTGAATTAGGGTTATATTTCCAGCCGTTAAAGCTTGCGCCTGTTTCCACATCATAATCAAATGCATCAGCGATAGCCATAATTTCTTCACCCATAGCAGCCTGACGGGAATCGTCACCACTGCGGCCCATTGTCCACAGGAAGATTTCTTCTTCTCTCAGGTGAACAGCTGCCAGGTTATTGGAATTGAGAACCAGATCTTCGATTTCAAAGCTCATGTCTCTTACGCCATGAGGGATAGCCAGTATAAACTGAACCAGACGTTTTGACTGCTGTGGATCCAGCATTTTTTCAGGTGCTTCACATTCAGCCACTTCGCATACGAAACCTTCGTCTGTTACGCGCAGTTCTTCTTTGATATCTGCCACTGTTTTTGCGATTTCTTTCAGGGCTACTTCTGTATCCTGTACGCTGATAACAGCTTTCACATCAGAAAGGATAGCGTTCATTTTTTCGCCACCGTTAAATGTTGCAACTACTGTAGGTGTGAATTTGGAAACATGGTTGATGATTCTGGCCATCAGTTTACCTGCATTGCCGCGACCTTTATCGATAGCACCTGCAGAGTGACCGCCTTTGAGGCCATGGATAAACAGAGAAATAAAGTTACCTTCAGCAGCTACCCATTCAGGTTTCTGGCGCATTCTCAGTTCAATAGCACCTGCGCAGGAAACTGTAGTTGATGGTGGGTCACCGATACCGCCGTCCAGGTTAATCATACGTTTACCTGTGAAGGAATCAGCAGACAGTTTGGATGCACCAACAAGACCGATTTCTTCGCCAGATGTAAAGATACATTCAACAGGTGGATGTACCAGTGTATCATCAGACAGAACACCCATCATATATGCAACAGCGTTGCCATTGTCAGCACCCAGAGTAGTGCCGTTTGAACGGAGAATACCGTTATCAACATAGATTGGCAGTGGATCTGTAAGGAAGTTGTGGTTGGATTCAGGCAGTTTTACAGCAACAATATCTGTATGACCCTGCAGAATAACAGGTGGCAGGTTTTCGCAACCAGCAGAACCTGGTTTTTTCAGAACAACGTTGTTTGCTTCATCTTTGTAAGCATCCAGACCCAGGTTTTTGCCCCAGTCATAAATATACTGTGCTACAGCAGCTTCATTTGTACTGCCACGCGGAATTCGGGAAATGTCTTCAAAATATTCCAATACTTTTTTAGGTTCGTAACCTTCTGTTACATATTTCATAACGATAACTCCTATAACAAAAATTTCAATAAGCCAATTATAATGGATATATCATAAAAATACAATGTTTTTGTATATATTTTTCGACAGGCTTTTTTGTCATAATCGCCAAGAGCACTTATTTCCTGCTGTTTACACGCCTGTTGTGTACATATGTACTTTATATAAGTACACTCTTTTGTTAAATATCTTTACTAAATGATGTTTTCGTGCACTTTGATAAAAAACATATGTAATATGGCAATAAACATTTTTCCGCAATTTTTGTTATTTCTCACAATTTTTAGATTTTTATGATTATTTTTTAGTGCATAACAAACTAAATTCTCTAATTTTATGTATGCGAAGAAAACATAGTTTTGTGCAAAAAGCTGAATTTGACATGTTTTTAACATAGTAAAACCGTCATATTGTTTTTTATGCAAAATTCACCGCACTTGAAAAATACCGAAACGGTGGTATTATATACCCAAAGGCGAAACAAAACGCCAGGAAAAGTATCTGAATATAATTTGCATTTAAATATGCGTGGCTGGGAGGTTTGCCAGTCCGTAGTAACATGTTTGTAACCCATTTTTTCATTGGTAACTCCACATATTATATATTTCTTTTCGTTCATTAACAGGTGTTATATATCATGTTAAACCTACCACCCAAACAAAAAGGCAGAGAGTAATCTCTGCCTTTTTGCTTGTTGTTTTTTAATGTAAAAGGCACCTGTATACACAGGTGCCTTTATAATCAGTTATTTACGGAAACCGCCGCCACGGCTACCACCGCCGAAAGAGCCGCCTCTGCTGCCACCACCAAAGCCACCGCTGCGGGAGCCACCGAATGATGAGTGGGAAGAGAAGGAGCCACCACGGCTGGAGCCGGATGAGAATGAACCACCACGACTGGAAGAACCGAATCCACCGGTGCGTGAAGACGAGAACGAGCCGCCTGATGGGCGCGCCGTTCCACCCGGACGGTGTGGAGGAGGTGTATGTACGCGGCCTGTGTATACAGTAGGGCCCGGTACTATTACCGTTCTGCTTCTTGTTCTGTATCTGCGAGGACGTGTAGCCCGTGAAGATACTATAACAATCAGTATCAGTAACAGCACAAACAATACCACCAGATCAGACGAAGAACTGTCAGTATACTCATATGATATATACTCACTGCCGCCTATACGGATACCATAATGATTTTCATACATGGTAATCAACCGGTCAAAGCTTGCTTTCGCAGGTGAGTCCAGAGTTTTGTTTCTGAAATCTTTTTCTGTAAAATTGCTCTGCAGAATATAGGACAGTTCATTATCAGAAAAATCGTATATAAGGTCATCGCCCTGCACAATAACCGCATCCACATCATCCACAGCTATAAAGAAAATACAGCTGTTTGATGAAAGGTTTGTAGCTATAGCCAGATCAATAGCTTTGTCAAAAATATCCTCTTTGCCGGTAGTTTCCACTGTTACCACATGAATTTCACCGCCGACCTTTGACACAAGGTCATTATTCATGTATGTCATATGCTGTTCAGTGGCAGCTGACAGCACATTGGCGTTGTCCTGTACATATACACCAGATGGCAGTATCTTAACTTCACTGGCTGGTCTGCGGGAATAGCCAATAAAGGCCGCCGCCACCATAACTACGATGAGTACAGTCCACGCTGTGGAGCGTTTTTTAAAAAATTCCATTTTTTCTCCTGAAAATACAGATTTTTATATTTTATCCAGATTATGCACGCAGTTCCAGAAGTTTTGCTTTCAGCTCGCCTTCGATTCTGCCCAGTTCAGCTTCTGCTTCACGGCGTTTTGCGGCGCCCTGTGTCTGGATTTTCATAACTTCGTCCAGAGTTGAAATCAGCTGACGGTTTGTATGCTGCAGTGTCTGAATATCGATAATGCTTCTTTCAGCTTCTCTTGCTGTTTCGATTGTGCTGGTTTTCAGCAGATCAGCATTCTTTTTCAGCATAGCATTTGTGATGTCTGTAACTTCCTGCTGTGCTCTTGTAGCCTGTTTTGAATGTTCCAGACCCAGTGCCAGCACCATCTGACTTTTCCACAGAGGAATTGTATTTACGATACTGGACTGGATTTTTTCAATCATCAGTGTGTCGTTGTTCTGCAGCAGGCGTGTCTGTGGGCCCATCTGCACTGAAATCTGACGTGTCAGTTCCAGATCGTGGATTTTCTTTTCGAAACGGTTGATCAGGTTTACAAAATCATTGTATTCCTGTGCTGCTTCAGGGCTGCCTGTTTCTTCTGCTTTTTTGCGGATAGCTTCCAGTTCGTTAGCTTTTACATCTGCCAGACGTTTTTTACCGGCGATGATATACATTGTCAGCTCTTTGTAATATTTTTCATTGAGAGCATACATCTGGTCCAGCATAGCCACATCTTTCATCAGTGTAATCTGATGTGCTTCCAGTGCCCGTACAATTTTGTCCACATTCTTTTCAGCAGCTGTGTATTTCACTTTCAGTGTTTCCATAGCATCTGCTGGCTTTTTCAAAAAACTGAACAGGCCTTTCTTTTCTTCTTCAGGTTCAAAACCTTTCAGCTCTTTTACCAGATCAGTCAGGTCATCGCCTATTTCGCCCAGATCTTTTGTTCTTACACTGTTCAGTGCATTTTCAGAGAATGTAGCAATATTTTTCTGTGCAGCCGCACCATACTGAAGAACCTGATTGGAGTTTGTGATATCGATTTTTTTACTGAAATCATCAACTACTTTTCTTTCTTCTTCTGTCAGCATAGCTTCGTCCAGTTTAACTGCATTCAGTTCTCTCTGGCGCTGTGCTTCAGCAGCTGCTTCTGCTTCTTTTCTGGCCTTTTCAGCTTCCTGCCGCTGAATTTCTGCTTCAGTCAGCACTGCCTGTGCTGTAGCCAGTTCTGTTTCAAGTGTCAGCTGTGGTGCTGCAGGTGCTTCTGCAGTAGGATCTAAAGTAAGCTGTGGTACAAATCCTTTTTCGTTCATGATGTATCTCCTTTATCTCTCTGACAGGGTCAGGTTTATGCTGTTCATATCGTCCTGTGCCAGACCTTCGGTCTTCATCAGGTTTTCCATTACTGTAATATCCGCGCTTATATCCAGCGCTTCACCGGCAAAAAGAGTATCCAGCTGTTTATGGAATGCAGTTACAACCATATCCAGTGTTTCTTCCACTTTTTTCATTGTACCGGTAATGTTCTCACCTTCCACACCCTGGGAACCCATTCTGTCGTAGGTATTCAGCAGTTTCATGGTGGTAGGCAGATAATAATTGAGGAATTTGCTTATCTGTGGAACTTTATCCGGATGAGCAATAACATGGTCAAATATTTTTGACGATACATATTCCAGGTCATCAATCTGGCCACGGATTTTTTCGTTTGTAATATTCTGTTTCAGACGTTTCAGTTCGCTCACTGTAAGTGCACGTTCTTTTATCAGCTTGTCTACTTCCGGATTTCCGGTAGTTTTTTCTTCAGCCACAGGTTGTGCAGGCTGTTCTTTTACAGGCTGGTTCTTTACCTGTTGTTCTGTCTTTTCTGTTGTTTCTGTCTGCATCTTTGCCATAGCTTTTTTGAATACTTTTTTATACAGCACGACGGAAACAATAATAAGCGGCAGATAGTGCAGCAATGCGTACAGAGGCAATATCAATGCCCATGCCAGCCACAGCAATGCTACAGCGTATAAAGGACTGACTGGTTTGTTGTGTTTGTTTCTGCTCAATTTCAAAGTTCTCCTTTGGCACATTGTTGATTTTATTCTACTCTTTACAATAAGTCCGTGTCAACAAAATAAGTGTATATTTATAATAATATTGATAACATATAATTGCGAAAAATCAGTGATAATTCAAAAGAAAAGACAAAGGGCTGCCAGAAAATTCCGGCAGTCCTTTGTCTTTGAGATATATGAATAAAGGAAAAGGCGTAAATCATAACGCTGTGATATAAGCGTTAATCTTTCAGACTGTCTCTGATTTCACGCAGCAGCAGAATTTCTTCTGGTGTTGGTGGTGGAGCAGTTGGTTCTTCCTTCTTAGGTTCTTCTTTTGGTGCACGCATTTTGTTGATCATTTTTACCATAGCAAAAACAACTGCGGCAATCAGCAGGAAATCCACAATGTTCTGGATAAATGAGCCGTATTTGATAGCTACTTCTGCTACTTCCTCTGTAGCTGGAGTGATAACATATTTCAGCTCTGCAAAGTTTACGCCACCTGTGATAACACCCAGTACTGGCATAAACACGTCATTTACCAGACTGTTTACAATTTTTGTAAAAGCAGAACCGATAATAACACCGACTGCCATATCCACTACGTTACCGCGTGAAATAAATGCTTTAAATTCCTGTACAAGACCTTTTTTTTCCATTTTATGCCTCCTTGCATATATTTTGCATGCAGTTTACAATTGATGGAATTACATGTCTAATAATAAACTACGCGCTGATTAAAGTCAAGCAAAGCAATAGGATTTTACCCCTTGCTTTGTAATACTTATAGAAGATTATATATGTTTTTGCAGTAATTTACAATATATTACATTAAATTTCCGGATATTTATTAGTTTCCTCCTGCTTCAATGTAAGTTTATGTAAAATTATGGCCAGTGAAATATAGCTGTGATTTGTGGTCATAATAAAGAATACGGAGGAGATGAGATGTGTTAAAAAATATAATCAGAACCGGATTTGTTTTTGTAGTTGTAACCGGGCTGGTATGTCTGTACACCACAAGTCAGTTACCGGATACTTTATATTTCCGGAAAGACCGGGACATACGGATAAAATCTGTACCCGCAATCACACTGACCAGTGACAAAAACGAGACCAGCAGCCGGGTCAGTACAGGTGAACGGCAGATATACACTGCAAAACTTTTTGGCATACTTCCTGTAAAAGAGGTGGCCGTGGTGTGGACAGGCACACGATATGTAAACGTGTCCGGTAAGCCGTTTGGTATAAAAATGTTCTGCGACGGTGTGATGGTAGTGGGTTTTTCTGACATTCTTACCAGGTCAGGTTACTTTAATCCCGCAAAATCTGCCGGGCTGAAAACAGGCGATATAATAACCCACATAGACTCTGTACAGGTACGCACAAATGAAGACGTGGAAAAGATAATCACCGGCAGTAACGGAAAACCGCTGGAAATACAGTTTGTACGTGATGGTAAAATTCATAGTTCCAAACTGACTGCGGCAAGAGACTCTGTAAGTGAAATTCTGCGAAGTGGCATGTGGGTACGTGATTCCGGCGCAGGAATAGGCACCATGACCTTCTACGACACACAGACAGGATACTTCGCCGGACTGGGGCACGGCATAAGGGATGCGGACACCATGAAAGAACTGCCACTGTTGTCCGGTGAAATAGTGCCTGTAAAGATAACCGGCATAGTAAAAAGCCGTAATGGATCAGCCGGGCAGCTGAAAGGCAGTTTCACCACCACAAGGGCCAGCGGTAAACTGCTGTATAACGGACGGTCTGGAGTATACGGAAAAGCTTATGGCCCCGACAAAGATAATGTAATGCCCGTGGCCGACCCCGCCAGTGTAAAACCCGGGCCGGCATATATACTGACCACCATAAACAATTCTGTTCCACAGATGTACACCGTGGAAATAGAGAAAGTCAATCTGACGGCTGAAGACAACAACAAAAATATGGTTATACGTATAACCGACAGTCGTCTGCTGGCGCTGACGGGCGGTATAGTAGCTGGTATGAGTGGTAGTCCTATAATACAGAATGGCCGGCTGGCAGGTGCTGTAACCCATGTTTTTGTAAACAATGTGGAACGCGGGTATGGTATATTCGCCCGGAACATGATAAACACGCTGGACAGTGTAGCACGTAACGAAAACGAAAAAGCGGCATAATAAATAATTCTTCCGGACAGGGAAAACCTCCCTGTCTTTATTTATTTTTTACAGAATGTGTCACAAAAATTCTATACATAAAAATCATTTTACCACTGTAAATTATAATACACCGATGATATAATGGTTTAAAAATACTGTATTTCCGTGAAAGGAAACTGATTATGATCATAAAAGAAAAAGTATTCGCCGACAATCATAAATGGTTTAAAGGCAATCTTCATGCACACACTACAAACTCTGATGGCAAGCTGACACCTGCACAGGCAGTACTGGCATACAAACAGCATGGTTACAATTTTATGTGTCTTTCTGACCATGACTATTTCACCGACCTGTGTGAAGAATTCAACACAGAAAACTTTATTCTTCTGCCAGGGGTTGAGGGAAGCGTGCGCCTGATAGATGATTCTGCACTGAACATAAATGTGGACGAATACACAGACGGCAAAGGTTACGCAGACTACCGCGCGGATGAAATCTGGGATAAACTGAAAGACATCGGTGAATACCGCCTGCTGAAGACTCATCACATACATGGTATCCTGGGCAATAAAGCAATGCAGGAAGCCGCCGGTGAAAACTGTATCAGACCAAATGAATACACCCCTATGCGTGTTTATTTCGGCCACTGGGATGGTGCAAAAGCCGCACAGGACCTGTCCGATTATATGAAAGCCAAAGGTTGCTTCACCACATACAACCACCCTATCTGGTCCAGAATTGACACAGAGGACATCAAAGACATCGATGGTTTCTGGGCGATTGAGGTATACAACTACGCTTCTGTAAACGAATGTGGCGAAGGCGAAGATACCACTTTCTGGGACTACCTGATGCGTCACGGCACATATGTGAACTGTTTCGCTTCTGACGACAACCACAACGAAGGCATCTACCCTGACAGCTTCGGTGGTTATGTAATGGTACAGGCTGAAGAACTGACCCACGAAAACATCATAAACAGTCTGCTGGAAGGCAGATATTACTCATCTGGTGGTGCCGAAATCACACAGTGGGGCATCAAGGACGGTTCTGTTTATGTAACCTGCCCTGGCGCAAAACGCATCAATTTTGTATTCGGCGGTAAAGTAGGTTCCAGCAAAACTGTGGTTTATGCCAACGATATGCCACTGACTCACGTGGAATGTCCTATAAAAGGTCACGAAACACACGTGCGAATCGAAGTTATCGATATGAACGATAAAAAAGCCTGGACAAATCCTATTATCCTGAAATAACCCAAAACAATAAACGAGGTGCAATATGTACGAAAATTTTGAAAAATGGCTGGACGGTGCGCTGGAACTGGAAATTCCTGACAATGCAGTAGCACTCAACTTTAATATCTATGAAGATGGCGATGACCTCTGGTCCGTGGAAATGGTTGCATGTGACCGTTTCGATGTGGCTGACCAGGACTGGGCCTGTGATGAAGTATTCGCAACACGCGAAGAACCTTTTGAATGGGAAGAAGCAACAGAATGGCAGACTGTTATGGACAATGTAGTGGGCTGGGTTGCAAAATACCTGACTGAAGGCAAATATGCTGACACTGCAAAAAAATATGCAGGTATCGGCTGTGGTTTTGTTGATGGCGACATCGAAATCATGTACGTAAAAGAATAATCAGAATCCCCCGGTTATCTACCGGGGGATTTTTTCTGCCTGTATATGAAAATACAGTGCAAAAAACATAACTTTTTGTCGCTTTGGAATTTCCGACTTTTACCGACTTTTTTCCCATTGAACTTGAGTGTGAAAAAATGATAATATTACAGTGGTTAATAGAGATGATTGTCAAACTGTGCTTATCAACTAATGTAGGAGACAGAAAAATGAACGACAATCTTAAACTCTTGTTTTGCGAACAGAACCCTGAAATAATGGAAGGCTGCAGACACTTTTTTACCAGAAAAGGGGTGACTGTTCGGTTTTGTGAAAAGGATGGTAATATTCTGCTGGATAAAATAAGTATGTGGCAGCCGGATGTGGTATTCTGTGATATATTTCTCACAGGTATAGACGCCATAGAGGTAAAACAGCAGGCGCGGTTACTTCCTGACCCGCCAAAACTGTTTTTTGCCACATGCAGTTATCACAATGAAGACACCATCAGCCGGGTAATGAAGGCCGGGTTTAACTATTGCTTTATAAGACCATACTCCTATGAAGCTGCATATGCCCGTACTACCATGCTGCTGGATATGCACCGGGAACAGGAGGCTGGCGATGATATGGAAGCCCGTGTAACCGGTATACTGCATAATATGGGTGTACCTGCCCATATAAAAGGCTACGGTTTTCTGCGACAGTCTATAATGATGTCTGTAGAGGACCCTGATGTAATAAGTCTGGTAACCAAAAGACTGTACCCGGACATAGCAAAAATGAATAAAACCACTGCTTCCCGAGTGGAAAGAGCAATACGCCACGCCATAGAGGTGGCCTGGGACAGAGGAAATGTAGATGTGCTGAACGAATATTTCGGCTATACTATAAATAATATGCGTGGCAAACCTACAAACAGTGAATTCATAGCTATGATAGCTGACAGATTGCGTCTGGAAAACAAAAGATTCAGAACAGGATGACTCTGCGAAAAGAGATACCTTGCATAAAGGTATCTCTTTTTGTGTGATAAAATTACATTTCCTCTTGACAGTTAGCCTCTGCTAACGTATAATGTAATCAAGATAAACGATACAATGTATCAATAAGACAAGCTTATCTAAGGGGTGAAAGTTATGACAATGGATATAATGAAAGGTATTATGATACCATTTATAGGTACAGCAATAGGGTCTGCAGGTGTATTCTTTATGGCAAAAGGCATGAACAAAACACTGCAGAGAATTCTCACAGGTTTTGCCGCAGGCGTTATGGTGGCGGCATCAATATGGAGCCTGCTGATTCCTGCCATGGAAATGGCAGCCGAACAGGGTAAATTATCATTTGTTCCTGCAGCGGTTGGTTTCTGGCTGGGTGTTATTTTCCTGCTGGTACTGGACAGAGTGGTACCACATATGCATATGGATAAACAGAAAGAAGGTCCTGACAGCAACATGGGCAAAAATTCCCTATTGGTAATGGCTGTGGCATTGCATAATCTGCCTGAAGGCATGGCCGTAGGTGCTATCTGGGCCGGGCTGATGAGCGAAAGCAGCACAGTGTCACTGATGAGTGCTCTGGCGCTGAGCGTTGGTATAGCAATACAGAACCTGCCTGAAGGTGCCATAATATCCATGCCGCTCCATTCCGAAGGCGTGAAAAAGAGCAAAGCTTTTGGATACGGAATAGCCTCCGGTATAGTTGAACCTCTGGGCGCACTGCTGACAATTATGGCGGCCAGATTCGTGATTCCTATCTTGCCATTCACACTGAGCTTTGCAGCCGGTGCAATGATGTACGTGGTAGTGGAAGAACTGATACCTGAAATGAGTGAAGGTAAGCACTCCAATATAGGTACAATCTTCTTCGCAGTAGGTTTCTCCCTGATGATGATACTTGATGTAGCACTGGGTTAATACCCATATAGAATATAAATTTTCTCCTTACAAAGTATAATCCTACTGAAGACAGAGAGCTGAACGCTCTCTGTTTTTTTACTGTATTTTTTCTTGAAGATCGTTCAGGTGAATATAATCACAGCATAGCAGCCATACTGTATACAGATAACAAATACAGGAGTACAAAATATGGAAATAAAACGCGGAGAAGTATTCTATGCTGATCTGAGCCCGGTAATAGGCAGTGAGCAAGGCGGTACGCGACCTGTGCTGATAGTACAGAATGATATGGGAAACCGTCATTCCCCCACTGTGATAGCCGCTGCCATAACCAGCAGACAGGACAAAACATCAATGCCCACCCACATAAATATAAAAGGCGACAGCTGTGGTCTGGCCAAAGACAGCGTAGTATTACTGGAACAGATACGCACTATAGACAAACAGCGCCTGAAGGAAAAAACAGGCAGGCTGGACGCCAGTGACCTGGAAAAGGTAAACCAGGCACTGAATATAAGCTTCGGGCTCATCAACTGATTACTTAACAATAAAAATGGCCGGGAATAAATCCCGGCTGTTTTTATTTAAATTTTACTGCTGTACCATAAGCCATTACTTCTGCAGCACTGGACATAATAGCCCGGGAAGCATAATGGATATTTACCACGGCGTCTGCACCCATAGCTTCTGCTTCTTCAACCATACGTTTTGTTGCAAGAGCACGGGCTGTGTTCATCATTTCGTTGTAGCTGACCAGTTCGCCACCTACCAGAGTTTTTAAAGCATTACCGATGTCTTTACCCAGGTGTACTGTCTGTATTGTACTGCCTTTTACCAGACCCAGCATTTCCAGTTCTTTACCGGAGATATAATCAGTATTTACTAATATCATCGTCTTCACCTTTCTTTATTTCATTTATTCTGTCTTTTAGTGTTTTAATCATCATTACAATCAATACCACAGCAATCAGCGTAAGCACCACTCTGAACACCATCGGTATATCCGGCATACATACGGCAATATACACATACAGTAAATAATACGCTATTACTACTATGGTTGCAATTACCGCCGCCAGATATTTATTATTTTTCATGTATTTCACCTCTTTATTTAGATGAATTTCTAAGGTCATTATATATTTTATATGTATTTATGTCAATAAAAAAGCACCCTTATGGGTGCTTTATGCTATTTCAGTAGTAAATCCGGATTGATATAACTACCATCACGGATTACCTCCAGATGAATATGGCTTTCTTCTGCCACTTCCATTGTTATTTCCCCTACAGTACCTATACTCTGACCAGTAGACACATTGTCACCTGCTCTCACAAATACTTTTTCTGCCAGACCACAGTAGCGCACAGTATAATCGCCATGGTTGATTTCCACCACTTTTCCCATCATACCATCGTCAGTAACTGACACTACAGTGCCGGCTGTCCCTGCCTGTACCGTATCTCCATGACGGGCGGTGATATCTATCCCGTTATGTGTGCGCCAGTCGTCCAGAGTGCGGTTATACACCAGTTCGTCGCCGGAATAGGCCGCATATATTTTACCATTCACAGGCATGCGGAATTTTTCATCCCGTGGGGCTACTGTCTCTTCCTGTGAAGGAGGTGCTGTTTCTGTTTCCGGTTTTGTCTGCCGTGGTTTCTCCTGTTTCTGTACTGAACCTGGCAGAGGTACATTCTGCTGTGGTGTCTGAACATCCTGCACCGGTTCCTGCTGTGGTTCAGGGGACGGAGTAGTTTTTATCTCCTCCAGATGCTGATTTTCCAGCCGGCGGTTAATTTTTGTAATAGTATTATAAGAAAACACTCCAGCCGCTGCTACAGCCACAAAAAGCAGCGCCACGAGAACATTACCCTTTATCATATTCCCCAGCCTGCCAAAAAGCCTGTTTCTCATATATATCCTCCGAAAGATTATATTTTTGAATTTACATATATTTTTCGCAGATATATAAATTTTATGCAGAAAACCCCACCAAATAAAAAGCACCTGCATAAGCAGGTGCTATAAAATCATTATTCTGTGATGCCTTTATCTTTCAGATGAATTTCTGTGCCATCTGGTTCCTGAATAGTTACATTGTTCAGCTGACTGATAAGGCTGGCGCGGAAACCTTTTACATATTCTTCGCGCAGTTTTTTCTGTTCAGCTTTTTCTTCAGCTGTCAGACCTTCAGCTGTTTTACCTTTTCTGTACAGCTCGTTGATTCTTGCAATTCTTTCATCTATCATAATTATATATCTCCTGTATTCATATCATATTTTTATATTGTACCAAAACAGAGCAAAATACGCAATAGAAATTAAATTTATTGAAATATTTCAAACTTCTATCAAATTTTGCCTATAATATATACAATATAATTCTATACACAATACACAGGATGGTATCTTATGACGACAAAACCTACAAAACGATACACAACAGGGGAAGAAATATTCAACAGCGTAAGCCATGGGGTAACCGCGCTGGCTACTATCATAGGATGTACAGTTATGGTTACACTTTCTGCCTGCTTTGGCAATTTCAGGGCTGTAATCAGCAGTCTTATCTTCGGGCTGGCCCTTATAGTGATGTACACCATGTCCACACTGTACCATGCTTTCCCTTTCGAAAAAGTAAAAAAATTGTTCAGAATTTTTGACCATTCTGCCATACCTATACTTATAGCCGGGTCATATACTCCATTCTGTCTGATAGTACTGCAGGAAGGCTACAAAGGCATTATGGTTATATCCATTGTGTGGCGGTGCGCCATTCTGGCTATTCTTATGAATGTAATCAATCTGGATAAATTCGAAAAATTCACTCTGGTTATTTACGTAATAATGGGCTGGACAGCCCTTACTGTTATAAAAGACATAGTGACCGCACTGCCAGTACCGGGTTTTATTTTACTTCTTACAGGTGGCGTAACATACACTATCGGCCTTATTTTCTATAAAATGAAAAAGATACGTTATATGCACAGTGTATGGCATCTGTTTGTTATTGCCGGCAGCCTTCTGCACTTTTTATGCGTGGTACTTTATGTACTGCCTATGACTTATTGACAAATATATTCCCGCCCATTAGCATAATATAAAACTCTTTTTAAAAGGTACTCTTGCTATGAAGAAAAAAACATCCCTGACAATAGGTTTAATTATGTTGGTTGTGGCAATATGCTTTTGGGTATATGTATCAAATCACCCTGAAGCCGTATTTCCGTGAGATAATGTAACCACATTTACATTTTACGGCGCATATATCTGGCTGATTTTTGAATTTCTGGTTGATATGCCATTTTATAGGGAAAAGCGAGTTTCTAACCCGGATAAACCGGGAATAAAGTTCCTGGTTTATTCCAGCCTTGCATTCATGCAGTTTTTAAACAAAGATTTAACCGGTGTTATACGGCCTTTATGTCGAGGTTTTGTAATACTAGGTGGTACAGACATTGCGCTGGAAAACCTTTTACTGCTTATAAAGCAATACCGTAACAATTAAATTTATTTTTTTAAACTAAAAGGGAAAGACACAACGTGTCTTTCCCCTTTTATTATTCTTATCAGCGTTTATTTTACTATTATCTTACTACGCCTTTGCCTTTCAGCCATACGAGGTTACCATTGAGGATTGTTTCTTCCAGATCAAGGTTTTCATCCAGAACTGCAAAGTTTGCTATGCCGTTTTCCACAATTTTACCTGCAGAGTTTTTCAGGCCATAAACCTGCGCAGGAATTGTTGTCATTGTGCGGAGGGTTTCTTCAAATGGGATAACACCATTCTGTGTAGCTTTTTTCAGGTCAGCCAACAGAACTTTAGAAGAACCTTTACCCATACCTATCATATTGCCCAGTTCGTCCCAGATAGGTGCAGAACCGTTGCCATCAGATGTCATTGTAACTCTGTCCAGTGTGCCATATTTTTTGTAGATGATTTCCAGGCCTTCAACTGAACCATGGGACTTCTGCACTAGGTCAGGGTCAGAACCAGCAGTAATATCAATCTGACCGCCGTATTCAAGGAACTTCAGGCAGCTTTCAAACACATCATATTTTCTTGTTACGTGTGTAGGAACAATCAGCGGACGGAATGTGATATCTTCTTCACATGCACGGATAAAGAAATCAGCAGGGTTTGGATAGTTACCCAGATGTATGTTGAGTACACCTTTCAGACCTGCCAGACGGGCGCCATTTCTTGTATCTGCTGCCAGTCGTGTGAATTCTTCGTATCTCATCAGACTGCCACGGTGGTCACAGTGCGCCACTTCACCTGTACCCAGACAGTATTCGTTGAAGATAATATCTTCAGCAACGCTGCCGCGCATAGTTGTGATAGGGAATGTATAGCTACCTGTAAGAAAGTAGCAGTCGAAGCCTTCTTCACGCAGTGCCATACATTTTACAAGTACATCTTCCACTCTGCGTGCATAGCCATCTGTACCCAGTACGCCTACCAGAGTAGTAACGCCTGCTTCTGCAATTTCTTCAAAAGTGATTTCGCTTGTTCTTGTTGTAAAGCCGCCTTCACCGCCGCCACCTGTAATATGAACATGTGTGTCAACGATACCAGGAATAATGATTTTACCGCTCAGGTCAAATTCAGGACCTTCAAACCCCTGTGGGATAGTAAGATTTTCGCCTATTTTAATAACTCTGTCTTCCCACATAAGTATGTCTTTTATCCCCAGGTCTTCCGGTGCATACACATGACCGTTTTTCATAAGTTTAAACATATATATTCCTCCTTGTTTATAAAAAGCCGTCGGCTATGAATTACATGGTAAAAAAGTGTCAGTTACCGTCCCAGTCATTTATTCTGTCTGGTTTATCCCCAAAAGGATTCTGTTTTTTATCTTTTTTCAGCGGATTAGTCATTACAGTGGCACTCTGCACTGCAGAATTGCCGTATTTTGTACGAATCCGGTCGATAGTTGCCTGCAATTTTTCTTTTTTGTCCCGTTTTTCCACCTGTTCAGTTTCAAAAAGAGACAGCTGCGACACTCTTTTTTCCTTTTCAAGGTCTATTGCCGTCACTGTCAGGGCACGCACAGGCTTTGACAGGCTATAATTTTTTATAAATAAATCCACTGCCGCTTTATATATATCTTCTGTTACATCAGTGGATGGCAGTTGCATCTGTCGCGAAAAAGTAAAAAATTCAGGGTTTCTTATGGTTAATTGTACACCATTGGCGTACATATTATGTTTTCTCAGTCGCATACCCACATCTTCACTGAGGCTGAATATGGCTGGCTTGATTTCAGCCAGACCGGTGAGATTTCGGCTAAATGTGTTACCACTGCCCACACTTTTTATTTCTTTTTCTGCATAAAAACTTTCCACCGGACTGTTTTCCAGACCATTGGCGTATTCATACAAAGAAACGCCGTGTTTTCCGAATCGTCTTTCCAGTATGTCCAGTGGCATTTCCGCCAGCTGGCCTATATTACGTATACCCATTTCTGCCAGCGCTGTAGCTGTACTTTTACCTACATACAGCAGATCACTTACTGGCAGAGGATAAACTATGTCTTTGTAGTTTTCCCTGTTGATTACTGTGGTGGCATCCGGTTTTTTATAGTCAGAACCAAGTTTGGCAAAAATTTTATTAAAACTTACACCTACAGATATGGTCAGACCAGTTTCGTACTTTATTCTTCGGCGCAGGTCGTCTGCCAGTTTTTCGGGGCTGTCAGCAAACAGCATGTATGTATTGGTTACATCCAGCCAGCTTTCATCTATGCCGAAAGGCTCCACAAGGTCAGTGTACCTGGTATATATTTCGTTCACTATTTTACTATATCGGGTATATTCGCTGTGATGAGGTGGCAGGACTATAAGATCAGGGCATTTTTTACGGGCTTGCCAGAGTGTTTCTGCTGTTTTTACACCATATTTTTTTGCTGCTTCATTTTTTGCCAACACAATACCATGGCGGGACTGGCTGTCCCCCCCTACTGCTACCGGTTTATTCTGTAACTCCGGATATTTGAGCAATTCTACTGTGGCAAAAAAGCTATTACAGTCACAATGCAAAATAAATCTGTCTTTCATTAACACCTCACGCCTACATACATTATAATTTTACCATATATAACGGATATTTCAGTAAGAAATTTATTGAAAGAATAAATAAAATTTACCATATATTATTGTAAAAAATATAAAACAGCATAAAAAAACAGAGTCCTTTCGGACTCTGTAATTTTATAATCTGGAAAAGTGAGAATTATTTCAGTTCTACTTTTGCGCCAGCTTCTTCCAGTTTAGCTTTCATAGCTTCTGCGTCAGCTTTGGAAGCAGCTTCTTTCAGTGTTTTTGGACAGTTGTCAACCAGTTCTTTGGATTCTTTCAGGCCCAGACCTGTCATTTCTTTAACCAGTTTGATAACGCCCATTTTAGAAGCGCCTGCTTCAACCAGAACTACGTCGAATTCTGTTTTTTCTTCAGCTGCTGCTGCAACTGGGCCACCAGCCATAACTACTGGAGCTGCTGCTGTAACGCCGAATTCTTCTTCGATAGCTGATACGAGTTCAGCCAGTTCGAGAACTGTAAGAGTTTTAATTTCTTCAACAAATTTTACGATTTTTTCGCTTGCCATTGTAAATTTCCTCCGTTAATAATCTTTAATTATTAGATGTGTGCGGGTTGCAGATTAAGCAACTTCGCCTTCGCCTTCCATTTTTGTTTTAACTGCATCCAGTGCACGTGCCAGACCACTGAGGTTGCCAGTAAGTGCAGAAAGCAGCATAGAGAGAAGGCCTTCTCTGTTAGGCAGAGTAGCCAGTTTCTTGATACCTTCGATATCCAGAACTTCGCCATCCATGTAACCTGTTTTGATTTCAAATTTGCCTTTTGAAGCTTCAGCAAATTTGTGCAGTACTCTTGCAGCTGCAAGAGGATCTTCGCTGCCAGAAATAGCTACAGCTGATGTACCTTCCAGCATGTCGGACATACCTTCCAGAGCTGTACCTTTGATAGCGATTTTCATCAGAGTGTTTTTAACTACTTCGTAAGTAACGCCAGCTTCTCTGAGTTCTTTACGGAGTTTTGTATCTTCAGCAACAGTGATACCACCGTAGTTGAAAACAACGCCGCCCTGTGAAGCATCCAGTTTAGCTTTCAGTTCTGCTACATAGCTCTGTTTCTGAGCCAAGATTTTTTCGCTTGCCAATGTTGTCACCTCTCCTTGATTATTTTTAAAACATAATACCTTTTTCTTCTGAGAAAAAAGAGGTTGTAAGTTTCGATTTGCAAAACACAAAAGGCTTGTTTCCGCGCACCGAAAACAAGCCTAAATAACTAGAATTATTTTAGCTCCGTTCTCGGCAGGTGGGCTGAGCCCTTTATGCGTATGCACCTGCTGTCTTAAAACAGCTTAATTATTATATACTATTGTATAGAATTTGTCAACTGTTAAATTGACCGGATTCTAAAAAAATTAATTAGCCACCGAATTTTGTGTTGTTCAGTTTAACGCCAGGACCCATTGTTGTAGCGATGGATACTGAACGGATGTACTGACCTTTAGCTGCTGCTGGTTTTGCTTTAACTACAGCGTCCATAACTGTTGTGATGTTTTCAGACAGTTTTTCTACGCCGAAGGAAGCTTTACCTACTGGAACGTGGATGATGTTTGCTTTGTCCAGACGGTATTCGATTTTACCTGCTTTAGCTTCTTTAACAGCCTGAGCGATGTTTGGTGTAACTGTGCCAGCTTTTGGGTTTGGCATCAGGCCACGAGGACCGAGAACTCTACCCAGACGGCCAACCAGACCCATCATGTCAGGTGTTGTGATCAGAACGTCGAAATCCATGAAGCCTTCGTTCTGAATTTTTGCTACCATGTCTTCTGCACCTACCAGGTCTGCGCCTGCTTCCAGTGCTTCTTTTTCTTTATCGCCTTTTGCGATAACCAGAACTTTAACGTTTTTACCTGTACCGTTTGGCAGAACAACTGCACCACGAACCTGCTGATCAGCATGACGGCTGTCAACACCCAGACGAACGTGAAGTTCTACTGTTTCGTCGAACTTTGCTTTAGCTGTGCCAACGCAAAGTTCACAACCTTCTGCAAGGTCGTAAAGCTTTGTTTTATCAACAAGCTTTTTGCTGTCTATATATTTTTTACCGTGTTTCATTATTATCCTCCTGTGGTTAAACGGAATATTCCTCCCACTTGTGTGAGTAGTGCAAAACTACAAATTATTCTTCTACTGTAACGCCCATGCTGCGTGCTGTACCAGCGATCATGCTCATAGCTGTTTCGATGTTTGCAGCGTTCAGGTCTGGCATTTTCATTTCAGCGATTTTGCGAACCTGTTCTTTTGTCAGTTTACCAACTTTTGTTTTGTTTGGTACACCAGAAGCGGATTCAAGACCGAGTTCTTTTTTGATCAGAACTGGTGCTGGTGGTGTTTTTGTGATGAAGCTGAATGTGCGGTCTGCATATACTGTAATTACTACAGGAATGATATAACCGATATCTTTCTGTGTTCTTTCATTGAATTCTTTTGTGAAAGACATAATGTTAACACCGTGCTGACCAAGAGCTGGACCAACAGGTGGTGCTGGAGTTGCCTTACCAGCTGGAATCTGGAGTTTGATATATCCAGTAACTTTCTGAGCCATTTTAAATACCTCCGTATGATGTGGTAAGCTATCGGACAGGACCTCTTCCTGTCCTCCCACGGACACATTCGTGCCCTATAAAAATCACTGTTGCGTGACTCTTACCGTTGTTAAATTGGTTTTACCTGTAAAAGGTCGAGTTCTGAAAGTGTTTCTCTGCCGAACATTGAAACGTTTACTTTTACTTTCAGTGCATCGGTATCGATTTCAACAACCTCACCGATGAAGCCAGCCAGAGGACCATCTGTGATTTCGACATTGTCGCCCACAGCAAAGTCAATTGTCTGGGATTTTGTTTCTACGCCCATTGCGTCCACTTCTTTCTGAGAAAGAGGAGATGGTTTCTGTGGGGATGAACCTACAAAACCTGTAACGCCGCGGGTGTTACGCACGATATACCATGTTTCGTCTGTGAGAATCATTTTAACGAAAACGTATGAAGGATACAGTTTGTTTTCTGTTTCTTTACGTTTACCGTCTTTGATTTCTACCAAGGTTTCAACAGGAATTCTAACATCCTGAATCATATCGCGCAGATTGCGGTTTTCGATAACTGCTTCAAGGCTAGAAGCTACCTTGTTTTCATAGCCTGAATATGTGTGAACAACATACCATTTTGCCTCGCTCATATCTACACCTCGCTTTTGAATTATACGTTTTTGTAAATCAGCTGGAGCACAAGACCAAATACAGTGTCCAGACCGAAAATCAACACAGCTGCGATCAGAGATACAGCGATAACAATAAGAGTATTGTTCACTACCTGGCTTTTAGTTGGCCAAACAATCTTTTTCATTTCAGATTTTACTTCTCTGAGATGTTTTTTGATTGAAGCAAAAAAGCCAACTTTTTCTTTCTTTTCTGCCATTCGTTTTACCTCTTATTTAGTTTCTCTGTGAAGAGTGTGTTTTTTGCAAAAACGACAATACTTTTTCAGTTCTACTCTGTCAGGAGTATTTTTTTTGTTTTTCTTTGTGTCATAATTGCGCTGTTTGCATTCTGTACATGCAAGTGTAATTCTAACTCTCATATCGGCACCTCCATTAAAGTTAGCCTCCCTCTTTTGGCTGCAAAAATTTATTGCATAAAAAATAGACCTACAAAAGAGGTGATATCATAATACCATATAAAACCGGACAAGTCAACAAAATTTTTGCTGTTGCAAATATTTTACCATACCTGATTTTTTACTGGTATATGCCGGTTTTCCTTTTTGGACTTAACCTTATATATTTTACACTTTTACAGTTTATTTGTCAAAGGTGATTATGTATAAATATATACTATACATATAGAATGAATTTTGGTATTTATTTTTTGTTCGTTATATGGTATCATATTGTATTAGATTAAATTATACAATTTATTAACCAATTTTACATAAAACATGGAGGTCGTTATGGCAAAGACAAAAGTTTGCGTAATATTCGGCGGTATGTCAAATGAACACGAAGTAAGTCTTATGAGTACTAAAAGTGTAATTGACAATATCCCTGCTGACAAATACGACGTAGTAAAAGTAGGTATCACAAAGAAAGGCCGCTGGCTGTTCTTCCCTGGTTCCACTGATGAAATTATAACTGACTGCTGGCACGAACACCCAGACAACGTGCCATGTATGATAAGCCCTGACAGAACCACAAAAGGTCTGATCAAAATGGACGGTTCTGATATCACAATCGAAAAAATCGACGTAGTACTGCCTGTTCTCCACGGCAAAAACGGTGAAGACGGCACTCTGCAGGGTCTGCTCGAAATGAGCGGTATCCCTTACTGTGGTTGCGGTGTACTGTCCAGCGCACTGTGCATGGACAAAGTACATGCAAACATGGCCTTTGACCGCCGGGGCATCCCACGCTGCAAATGGGACTATATGATGGACTGGCAGATGCCTGAATTTGACGCTGTAGCAGAAAGAGTTGAAAAAGAACTGGGTTACCCAATCTTTGTAAAACCTGCAAACAGTGGTTCTTCCGTAGGTGTTTCCAGAGCAGAAAGCAGAGAAGAACTGAAAAACGCAGTTCACGCTGCGCTGGCCCACGATAACAAAGTAATTTTTGAAGAATTCGTAGCTGGTCAGGAAGTGGAATGTGCTGTATACGGCAACACACCAAACCTGATTGCCAGCGAAGTAGGTGAAATCGGCGCAAGCGCTACATTCTACGACTACGATGACAAATACAAAAATGGCACAAGTAAAACATACATCCCTGCAAACCTCCCTGCAGAAACAAGACAGACAATCCAGCAGCTGGCTAAAAAAGCTTTCACTGTAATGGACTGTAAAGGTCTGTCCCGTGTTGACTTTTTCGTAAAAGCAGACGGTACAATCCTGCTGAACGAAATCAACACTCTGCCTGGTTTCACACACATCAGCATGTATCCACAGCTGATGCAGTACACAGGTATGAGCTATGCTGAGCTGGTAGATGGTATCATCAGACTGGGTCTGGAAGGTGCAGAAGATGAAAGATAGGCCAATCGGAGTATTTGACTCCGGTGTAGGTGGCCTGACCTGTGCCAAAGAGCTGCTGAATCTGGTACCGGATGAAAACATGATTTACCTGGGTGATACAGCCAGGATGCCTTACGGTGTGAACACCAAAGAAACACTGGCCCGCTACACCAATGATGATGTGAACTTTCTCCAAAGAAAAGGCGTAAAACTGGTGGTGGCAGCCTGTGGTACAGTGTCCAGTAACGTACCTGCCGCACAGATACAGAATCTGTCTGTGCCGTTTATAGACGTTATCACACCTACAGTAGCCGCTGCTGCTAAAGCCACAAAAAACAAAAGAATCGGCATTATAGCGACACCTGCCACTGTAAAATCCGGTAACTTTGCCACAAGGCTGAAAATGATAGACAAAGATATCCAGACTGTATCAAACGGTTGTCCTCAGCTGGTTACACTGGTACAGGAAGGTTATATAGATGAGGACAATTTCATCACAAACAGTGTGTGCAGAGAATATCTGGCACCTATCAAAGCTTTCGGCGTTGATACACTGATACTGGGCTGTACCCACTTCCCTATCATTTCAAAAATCATCCAAAACATTATGGGTGACGATGTGACACTGATAGATTCCGGCTATGAAACCGCACTGGAAGTTAAAAACACTCTTGCCCGACTGAATCTGGACCGTGACAAACCACGTGACCGCGTGGAATATTACGTAACCAGCCAGCCGGAAGAATTTGACAAAGTGGCAAATATCTTTCTGGGTGACAACAGCGGTGCAAAAGCAATACTGACTGATATAAAGGATTAATAATGAAAGAAAACTATCTGATTACCATAGAAGGTTTTATCAATATGGGTGACGATAACGACAGCGTCAGCCTGACTACTGTGGGTTCCTTTTACCGTAAAAACGGTAAATATTTTATAGTTTATAAAGAAAGCGAAGCCACAGGATTTGAAGGATGCACCACATCCCTGAAAGCATGGGAAAACGGCGTATCCATGACACGCTACGGCGGTCAGGCCACCAGCAACCTGATAATAGAAAAAGGAGCACTGAACCTGTGCAATTATCAGACCGTAGCAGGCCCTATTATGCTGGATATAAATGGAATAGATATTGTAAATAATCTGGATGATAACGGCGGCCAGCTGACTTTTGAATACAGTCTCAGCAGCGCCGGTATGCTGATAAGTGAAAACAAAGTGAATGTAACAGTTAAGGAGATAAATTAAAGTGAGTTTAGCAAAATTTGACGGTATGAACCTGGCAAAACTCCAGGTAGAAACAATGGTAAAGGCTGCCATTGAAACAGCCATCGCAAACGGCGAACTGGTACAGCCTGAAGTAATGAAAGATTTTGTGGTTGAAATCCCACAGGACCTGCGCAACGGCGACTTTTCTACAAACGCTGCAATGGTAAATGCAAAAAACTTTAAATCAAACCCAAGAGCAATCGCAACTGCTATACTGAAATACATGCAGTTCGACGGCACATTCTTTGACAAAGCAGAACTGGCTGGTCCTGGCTTTATCAACTTCTTCCTGAACCACAGCTACTTTGAAACAGTAGTAAAAGCTGTACTGGAAAACGGTGCTGAATACGGCAGAACAAACTATGGCGAAGGCAAAAGATACAACGTGGAATTCGTTTCCGCTAACCCTACAGGCCCTATGCATCTGGGTAACGCACGTGGTGGCGCTCTGGGTGATATTCTGGCTGAATGTCTGTCATGGTCCGGTTACGATGTAACAAGAGAATTCCTTATCAATGACGCTGGTAACCAGATCGAAAAATTCGGTATGTCTCTGGAAGGCAGATACATGCAGATTTTCGACAAAGATTATCCATTCGACGAAAGCTTCTATCAGGGTGCAGACATTATGGCACGTGCACAGGAATTCTGCGACATCCATGGTGATGCTTATGTAACAAAATCCCTGGAAGAAAGAAAACAGGCTCTGGTAGAATACGCACTGCCAAGAAACGTAGCTGATATGAAAGCTCACCTGCAGAAATACCGTATCGACTACGATGTATGGTTCTCTGAACAGGAAATGAGAAACAAAGGCGACGTAGAAAAAGCTATCGCTATTCTCACAGAAAACGGTTACACATATGAAAAAGACGGCGCTCTGTGGTACAAAGGTACAGCACTGGGCGAAGAAAAAGACGAAGTTCTGGTAAGAGCAAACGGTATTTCCACATACTTTGCAGCTGACATTGCTTACCACTACGACAAATTCGTTACAAGAAGCTTTGACAGAGCTATCAACGTATGGGGCGCTGACCACCACGGCCACGTAGCAAGAATGAAAACAGCTATGAACGCACTGGGTCTGGACGGCGATAAACTGGACGTTGTACTGATGCAGCTGGTAAAACTTATCGGTGATGCTAAAGATGAAAACGGCAACGTTATCATGGGTGAAGACGGCAAACCAAAGAAAACAGAAATCAGAATGAGTAAACGTACAGGTAAAGCTATTCAGCTGGTTGACCTGCTGGACGAAATTCCAATTGATGCTGCACGTTTCTTCTTCAACACAAGAGAACCAAACACACATCTGATTTTCGACCTTGACCTTGCTATTCAGGAAAACAGCGAAAACCCTGTTTACTACGTACAGTATGCACATGCAAGAATCTGCAGCATCCTGCGTCAGCTGGAAAAAGAAAACCTGACAACTGAAGGCGTAAACAAAGCTGACCTGACACTGCTGACAGACCCTGCAGAAATCGAACTGATCCGCACACTGTCCTACATGCCAGGCGAAATCATTGCATCCGGCAAAGCATACGACCCATCCAAAATTACAAAATACTCCATCACACTGGCTACACAGTTCCACCGTTTCTACAACGCATGCCGCGTTAAAGGTGAAGACGAAGCACTGTCCAAAGCCAGACTGGCACTGTGCGTAGCTACAAAACACGCTATTGCAAACTGCCTGAAAATTATGAACATCACTATTCCAGAACAGATGTAATAATTATGTATTTATATAATAAAAGCAGCCATTACGGCTGCTTTTATTTTTTATATTATGCCATAAGTTGATAAACAGATATTTATAGTATATAATGAATACATAAATATCTGGAGGGCTGTTATGAAAGACACTTTATTAGGTTCATTACTTTTTACAACCTTCACAAAAGCATGGTTCTGGGTAAATCTCGCCCTTGTCATGCTGATTATTTACATCGTCATAAGATTTTTGAAAAAGAAATAAAACAAAAAGCCGCATTGCTGCGGCTTTTATTTATTTTACTTTATTATTTAGCAGCTTCAACAGCATCTTTGATAGATGGTACTGTGGACTGTTTTGCGTGGGCATCTACTTTTGCCGCACTCTTAGCCCCCTGATGTGTCAGACAGCCGGCACCATTGATACAGCCGCCTTCACAAATCATACCTTCTATAAAGTTTTCTTTCAGTACGCCTTTTGCCAGTTTCAGCAGTGCAATTTTACATTCGTCAACACCGCTGCATGTAGCAGCTTTCACTTCAAAGTCGATATCCTGTTCTTCCAATGCACGGGCTGCAGCACCTGTCAGACCACCGGAATGTGCAAAGATTCTGCCATAGAAAGATGCATCATTCAGTTCATCTTCTTCCAGTTCTGCCACAGGAATATCACGGCTGTCAAAGAGGGCCTGTAGTTCTTCAAAAGTGATTACACTGTCAACCCATGGGCGTGCTTCCGGTTTCTGCATTTCAGCTTTTTTAGCTGTACATGGTCCGATAAATACTGTTTTTGCTGTAGGATCAGTTTCTTTTATGTATTTACCCAGTTCAACCATTGGTGAATAGTTGTGACTGATGTATTCCACTGCTTTTGGATGATATTTCTGGATATAGGATACAAATGCTGGACAGCAGCTGCTGGTCAGTTTACCTTTTTCGGCCAGTTCTGCAGCTTCTTTCAGTGCAACCATATCAGCACCCAGAGCAACTTCTTTTACATCAGTAAAGCCCAGTTTTTTGATAGCTGCAACCACCTGACCCAGTGTAGCATAACCAAACTGGCTGGCAATAGCAGGTGCAATCATAGCATACAGTTTTGTACCTGTGCGTTTTGCATCTTTAATCAGTTCAACAACATTCAGAATGTAACTCTTATCAACGATGGCACCGAATGGGCAACGATATGCACATGCGCCGCAGGCAATACATTTTTCATCGTCAATTTTTGCAGACAGGTCAGTGTTTATGGAAATAGCACCCACTTTACATGCCGCCTGACAAGGACGTGTATTGTTGCGGATAGCGTTAAACTGACAGGCATCTGCACATTTACCACAGTTTACACATTTTTCCTTGTCTATGTATGCACGGTGTTCTGCATCAAAGGTAATAGCACCTTTAGGACACACGTCACTGCAGTGTTTTGCGATACAGCCGCGGCAGGAATCAGAAACCTGATAACCACTTACAGGACATTCATCACAGGCTATAGGAATAACTTCAATTACGTTAGGATTGTGTTTATCGCCACCCATAGCAATTTTCATACGTTCTGTGATGATAGCTCTTTCTTTGTACACACAGCAACGCATGGTTGGCTCTTTGTTTGGCATAATGATTTTAGGGATTTCAGCAAAGTTTTCCAGCAGAGAATCGTTGAAGGAATGTCTTGCCATTTCTCTGAGTACTTTATATTTCAGATGCTGAACACGGGTGTCAAACTTCTGCATAAAATATGTCTCCTTAGAAAATAATCTGTTATTTATCGTTTTCCATTTTTTCGTTCAGTTTTGTGGACAGTACCGCCAGACTGGTAGCCATGTTTTCATTCTGTACTATAACAGATGCAGGCACTTTCAGTGATGTAGGCGCAAAATTCCATATAGCCATAACACCATTTTTCACCAGCAGGTCTGCTATAGCCTGTGCTGTGTGGGCAGGTGTAGTAATAATGCCAATATGTACGTCCATATTTTCCATAACCCGAGGCAGTTTTTCCATAGCGAAAATAGGTTTATTTTTCACTGATGTACCTGCCAGGTCAGGGTTATTATCGAAAGCAGCTACTATGTTCAGACCATAGCTTGTAAAACCATTATATCCCAGCAGAGCCTTACCCAGGTCACCAGCGCCTACGATAACAGCATTTTTTGTATTGTTATAGTCCAGAAAAACCTGTAGTTCTTTTATAAGAACATCTGTAGCATAACCTACTTTCGGTCTGCCTGATGTGGATGCACAAGACAAATCTTTTCGCACCTGCACATGATTCAATCCCAGAAGATTAGCTATGGTAGTGGCAGATATATATTCCATACCTTCCCGGTATTTTTCCTGTAAAAGTGACAGATATACCGGCAAACGGGAAAGTGTCCGTTTGGAAACCTGTTTATTCATATATAACTCCTTTCGATATATTTTTATCGATATATATACTCATATTAAATATATACCTATTTATTATCATTGTCAATATACCATCTATCGACAAGTATGCATATTTGTCAAATATTTACACAAATTTTACAATTGCATTTGAAATCTATGCTAACAATATGTTAAATTTGTGCAAAATTTTGGTGTAAACAATTGGCTGACTGGACCGATTATGATAGAATAAAAATGTAAGATATATGGAGGGAAACCTATGATTACTTTTGAAGAAATTAAGAATAATGAAGAGATAAAAACATATATACGCGCTGCCGATGAAAGTCTGGACAGCCTGCAGTACACTGAACACAGTTTCGCTCATGTGGTAAGAACTGCCGACGTGGCAGGTCACATACTGACCCGACTTGGATACGATGAAAGAACAGTGGAACTGGGCAAAATAGCCGGCTATATGCATGACATCGGAAACGTGATAAACAGAATAGACCACGCCCAGTCCGGTGCCGTAATGGCATTCAGAATACTGGATAAAATGGGAATGCCTGCAGCAGAAATAGCAAAGATAGTGTGCGCCATAGGCAATCACGACGAAGGTACTGCTTTCCCTGTGAACGAACTGGCCGCTGCCCTGATTATTGCCGATAAAAGCGATGTGCGCCGTAGCCGTGTAAGGGACAAAGGCACCATAAACTTTGATATTCACGACAGGGTAAACTATGCTGTAGAAAAATCAAAACTCGCCGTAGACAGCGAAAACAAGCTGATTATACTGAATCTGACAATAGATGAAAATATAGGCACAATATCAGAATACTTTGAAATATTCATGACCAGAATGACACTGTGCAGACGTGCCGCAGGTTATTTCGGCCGGAAATTCGAGATAGATATCAATGGTGTAAAAGTGATGTAATTGCCACTTTCTGTGCGCCAATGGCACACATATATTATATGCATAAAAGAGCAGTATACTCTGCTCTTTTTTTATTTTTCAGGTTGTAAACAAAGGGTGATTTATTGTATAATTACAGTAAATATCAACATGGATTTTTCCCTGGGAGGGTCTGTATGTACAAAGAAAAAAAAGTCTGTGCCATAGTGCTGGCAGCCGGTAAAGGCACCAGAATGGGTTTTGACAAAATGATGTATAAACTGGACAACTATACCGTGGCAGAACATTCTGTAAAAGCATTCTGCGACAATGATTATGTGGATCAGGTAATAGTTACCGCCAGTGACAATCTGACCGAACTTTCTGCATTGGTAATGAAAAACAGCAAGGTAAAAGACGTTATCCTCGGCGGCAGCACAAGAGCCAAAAGCGTGCTGAACGCTCTGGAACTGGTACCTGCCGACCGGCTGGTGGCAGTACATGACGGCGCCAGACCATTTGTTACACAGGAAATAATAAACAGTGCTGTGGAAGCCGCATATGAATATCAGGCAGCTATTCCGTGCGTTAAAGTCAAAGACACCATAAAACAGGCGGAAGATGGGTTTATCGCCAAAACTTTTGACCGAGACAAACTCTATATAGTGCAGACACCACAGGTGTTTGACGTAAACCTTTACAGAGAGCTGGTGGACAAATATTTCGATGAAACCATTACTGATGACGCTCAGCTGTTTGAAAAAGGCGGTATAAAAGTGCGCATAGTTCCCGGCGCATATGAAAACTACAAAATAACAACACCTGATGACATACGAAAGGAAAACAAAATGAGAATAGGTCACGGATACGATGTACATAAACTGGTAGAAGGCCGCAAACTAATAATGGGCGGTGTAGACATTCCATACGAAAAAGGCCTGTATGGTCACAGTGACGCTGACGTAGTGTTACACGCAATTATGGACGCCCTGCTGGGTGCACTGGCACTGGGTGACATAGGCAAACATTTCCCTGACACTGACCCACAGTATAAAGGTATCGACAGTATGGAACTGATGCGCCACGTGGCAAAACTGGTGAAAGAAAAAGACGCCAGCGTGATAAATATCGATGTAACTATTCTGTGTCAGAGGCCAAAACTGGCACCTCATATTCCGGTTATGCGTCAGAATATAGCCGATGCACTGGGTTGCAGTACAGACAGAGTTTCTGTGAAAGCTACCACTGAAGAGGGCCTTGGTTTTACAGGTGAAGGGCTGGGTATAGCATGCCATTGTGTATGCCTGCTGAATACAGCTGAATAAACATTTCAAAAGCACGATGAACTCATCGTGCTTTTTGTATTTTTGTCACATTTTTCCAGTATACTTTTATTACATTTACTGATATTTTGTAATTATACTTTTAATATTCTTATTTATATGGTATCATTGTAAGATAGAATAACTGTATTTAATTCCCATAGAGGACAGAAAATAAAGGTGGTATTGATATGGAATTTTCCGGACTTTTCAGTTCACTTATAAGTGTGGCAAAGACTATCAGTCTGGCTGACGTAATAGACGTAGCCATCATAACTTATCTGGTTTTCAATGTGTTGAAGCTGATGAACAAAACAAAGGCAACACCTCTGCTGAATGGTGTAGCCCTGATTTTCTTTGGCTATATCATAGCATCACAATTCAAGCTGAAAACTGTAACTTTCCTTATCGAAAGTCTGCTTCAGGTAGGTTTTATCGCTTTGCTGGTAGTGTTTCAGCCGGAACTGCGCCGTGCACTGGAGCAGGTTGGTAACGGTAACCTGTTTTCCTTCAGTATATTCCGCAAGAAAACCGTAGAGGAAGCAGAAGCTGAAAGGCTGAAAAAAGCCATCGCCGGTATCTGCGACGCTATGGAAAGAATGAGCGAAAAACAGACTGGTGCACTGATAGTTATGGAACATTTTACCAGTCTGGAAAGCATAAAAAAATCCGGCACTGTTGTAAATGCTGATATTTCACCTGAACTTATCGGCACTGTTTTCTATGACGGCTCCCCTCTGCATGACGGTGCCATGATTATACATAATGGCCGTATCACCAATGCAGGCTGTGTATTGCCATTGAGTGATAACCTGGAAATCAGTAAAGAAATGGGTACACGTCACCGTGCCGCACTGGGTCTGAGTGAAGTGAGTGACGCCATTGCTCTGGTAGTAAGTGAAGAAACAGGTACTATTTCTTACGCAAAAAATGGCGTACTGAGAAGAAATCTGGACAGACAGAGCCTGTACGACATGCTGAACAATGAATTTGTTAACCCTATAATGGAATCCGCCGATGACAGCACCGGTAATAAATTTCTGAGGAGGAAGAACTAATGTCAAAAAGTAAATTTTCAAATCTGTTTGAAGACAACAGATTCCTCTTCGCCCTTTCCCTGTTTATAGCCATCACCCTGTGGACTTACGTAGTGGTATATGTAAACAACCGGGATACAACAACCATCCGCAGTGTACCAATAAACATGCAGTACAGACAGAGCATGTATCAGTCAATGGGTCTGGACGTGATTGAAACAGATATATCCACAGTAGACGTTATTGTTACCGGTCCACGTAGCGTAACCGGTGACCTGACAGCCGATGACATAATAATCTATCCATCCATTACAAACATTGACGGTGCTGGTACATACAAACTGGCGCTGACATATGAAAAAACATCCAATGTAAAGAATTTCACAATTAACTCCCTCAGTACTGATTCCGTGACCGTAAGACTGGATAAAGTAGTCACAAAAGAGTTCCAGCTGGATGTGGATATTTCCACCATCATCGTGGACAGCGACAAAATGGCCGACAGACCAACTGCAACACCTGCAATCCTGACTGTTACCGGTCCTGAATTCAAAGTAAGCACTATCGACAGGGCTGTAGCTGCAACCACATCCCGCGAAACACTTTCGCAATCCGCAGTATTACCAGGCAATATCATCCTCTATGATGAAAACGATGGCGTGATTGACCAGAAATTGCTGACACTGGACAAAACAACAGTGGATATCACTGTTCCTATCATGAAAGAAGTTACAGTACCTGTAACTGTGGAATACGTAAATGTACCTGATGGTTTTGATACAGCGGTACTGAATATGTCACTGTCTGTAAACGAAATCCGTCTGGCTGTACCGGCAAAAGATGCAGGCAACCTGACCAAGTTTGTGGCAGGATATATAGACCTGTCCACCCTGCAGACAGACCAGCCATATGTGCTGGATATAAAACTGCCTACAGGATACCGCAATATGGACGACATCAAGCAGGTAAACGTTACAATTTCATCTGAAAACCTTATGGAACGCAGTGTGAATGTAGACGAAATAAAAATACTCAATGATGCCAACGAAAGCATTCAGGTGCTGACACAAATTATCAGCAACGTAACTGTTATAGGCGATAAAGAAGCTGTCGAGGCTCTTTCCCATGGCAGTGTAATAGCACAGATAGACGCATCCAGATTGTCCGCCGCTCAAGGTCAGCAGACAGTGGAAGTAAACTTTATCATTCCGTCCACCGATAAAGCTTACGTAAAAGGTGTCTACACCGCAACAATAAAGATTTAAAGGTTTTTTATGATTCTTATAAACAATATAAAACTGAACATAAATGCTGACCGGCAGAATGCACTGGACAAAGCTGTAAAACTGCTGGGTATCAGCCGTAGCCGGATAAAAGATATCTGGGTACACAAAGTAAGTATCGACGCCCGTAAAGGCAACGTCAGTTTTGTATACAGCGTAGCTGTAAAACTGAACAACGCCACCGCTGAAGAAAAGTTTTCCGGTAAAAGCCGCGATATCGTGGTAAAAAGAGAGCCGGAAATCAAATTCCGCCTTGGCGATGAAAAAATCAGCACCAGACCGGTGGTATGTGGTTTTGGTCCTGCTGGATTTATGTGCGCACTGGTTCTGGCCAAAATGGGATTCCGTCCTATAGTGCTGGAACAGGGCCAGGAAATTGACAAGCGCATACAGACTGTAAAGGAATTTGAAGAAAAAGGCATACTGAACACCGCCAGCAATATTCAGTTTGGCGAAGGTGGCGCAGGTACATTTTCTGACGGTAAACTTACCACCAGAATTTCCGACGAAAGATGCGGTTATGTTCTGGATACATTTATCCGCCATGGTGCACCGGCTGAAATAGCAAAAATGGCAAAACCACACATCGGCACAGACCTGCTGGTAGGTGTAATCAAAAACATCCGCGAAGAAATATTGTCACTGGGTGGCGAAATACTTTTTGACACAGCGCTGACAGATATAATTATAACCAACGGACGCATTACCGGTGTAAAAACCACCAACGGCCCTATCCCCACAGAACATCTGATACTGGCCACAGGCCACAGCGCAAGAGAACTGTTCTTCACACTGAAAGACAGAGGTGTGGAAATGCAGGCAAAACCTTTCAGTGTAGGTGTGCGTATAGAACATCTGCAGAGTGAAATAGACAAAGGCCTTTATCACGATCTGGCTGGTCACCCTGCACTGCCTAAAGGCGAATACCAGTTATCTGATACCCGCCGTGAAAGAGGCGTATACACATTCTGTATGTGCCCGGGCGGCAGTGTGGTAGCAGCGGCCAGTGAAGAAAATACTGTTGTGGTAAACGGTATGAGTCGCCATGCCCGTGATGGTAAAAACGCAAACAGTGCTCTTGTAGTATCCGTAAATCCACGGGATTTTGACAACGATTTCACTCAGGCTATTGCTTTCCAGCGCAAACTGGAAAAAACAGCCTTTGAACTGGGTGGCAAAAACTACAAAGCTCCTGCACAGACAGTGGACAGATTCCTTGCTGGTAAAACCGGTATGAATCTGAAAAGAGTACAGCCGTCCTACCCTATAGGTGTAACAGATGGTAATTTCGACCAGCTGTTCCCATCATTTATCACAGATAATCTCAGACAGTCACTGCCTGCCCTGGACAGAAAGCTCCACGGTTTTGCAGCCGGTGACAGCCTGCTGACAGGTGTGGAAACACGCACTTCATCCCCTGTGCGCATAACAAGGGACGATGAATACCAGAGCAATATACGCGGTCTGTATCCTGCTGGTGAAGGTGCAGGATATGCCGGTGGCATTATGAGTGCCGCTGTGGACGGTGTAAGAATTGCACAGTATATATGCGCAAAATATAAACCGGAATAAATATAATCAAGAGGTATAAATGCTTTATCGTAAATGGAAAGTCAAAGAATTTGCAAACCGGCAGGTAGAAAGCCTGTGTGGTGAGCTGGGTGTGGACAGCCTGCTGGCAAAGGTACTGCTGGCACGAGATGTACACACAAAGCAACAAGCTACAACTAAATATCTGGACGTTGCACCTTTGTCTGACCCGTTTCTGATGAAGGACATGGACAAGGCGGTAGCCCGCATTATGCAGGCGGTGGAAAACGAAGAAAAGATAGTTATTTACGGTGACTACGACGTAGACGGCGTATGTGCCACAGCTACCCTGTTTTCCTATCTGGAAAGCATCGGTGCAAATGTATTCTACAAACTGCCTAACCGTGAAAATGAAGGCTACGGTCTGAACAGCCGGGTGCTGAAAAAATTCAAAGAAAAAGGCGTAGGACTGGTAATCACTGTGGATAATGGCATATCTGCCATTGACGAAGTGGCATACGCCAACAGCATCGGTCTGGATATAGTTATTACTGACCATCATCTGCCTAAAAAAGAAATACCTGCTGCTCTGGCAGTAGTTGACCCGCTGCAGCCTGATGACATTTCCCCATGCAAAATACTGGCTGGCGTAGGCGTTGCATTTAAACTGGTGTGTGCACTGGAAGGTGCCAGCTGTGAAGAAATGCTGGACTTTTATGCTGACTTTGTATGTCTGGGCACAGTGGCAGACCTGATGCTGCTGGAAGGCGAAAACCGCACAATGGTAAAAGCCGGACTGGAAATACTGAATACACGGCCACGTTGCGGTTTTGAAAGCCTGCTGAAAATCAGCGGTATTCTTGGCAAAGAAGTGACCAGTGAAAACATAGCATACACCATTGCCCCACGTATAAACGCCGCCGGCAGAATGAGTGATGCTACCAGTGCACTGGAACTGCTGCTGAGTGAAGATGAAGAAGATGCTGATAATCTGGCAGCTTTCCTCGACAGCGAAAACAAAAAACGTCAGGATACGCAGAATAAAATGGCTGAAGACATCACCAATGAAATTCTGGCCAACAGTGAAATGATGAAAGACAGAGTAATCGTTGTATGGGGTGATGAATATCATCCGGGTGTAGTAGGCATAGTAGCCAGCCGTCTGGTGGAAAGATACGCCCGACCTGCCATAGTATTTACCAAAGACGGTGATGAATACAAAGGCAGTGGCCGCAGCGTACCTGCATTCAGTCTGCATAACGCACTGGATAAAACAAAAGAGTATCTTATCCGTTTTGGTGGTCATGAACTGGCTGCCGGTCTGGCGGTAGAAAAAGAAAATCTGGAAAATTTCCGTCGTGCAATAAATGAATTTGCACTGGAAGACGAAAATATGTCAAAAACAGCTGACCTGGACATAGACTGTCTGGTGTCACTGTCCGAAATAAATACCCGTTCCGTAAGTCAGGTAGACTTCCTGGCACCATTCGGAAACGGAAACCAGAGCCCGCTGTTTATGGCTAAAAACCTGCAGATAACTGCAGTGTTCCCTGTCAGCGATGGCAAACACGTACGCATCAAGATGCGTCAGGGTAACAACATCAATCAGGGTATTATGTTTAATGTGACACCGGGTGAGTTCGCATACAAACCGGGCGATTACATAGACGCCTGCTTCTCACTGTCAATTTTTCAGGGTGAAACTGGTGACATGGTATCCATGCGTATCAAAGAGGTTCGTCCTGCCGGTATAACAGACAGAATGATCGAAGATTATGATATCTATCGTCTGTTTATCAACGACTTCGCCCTTTCACCGGACAAAAAAGCCATTCTGTGTCCGGTAAGAAACGACGTGGTGCGGATATACCGTAAAATTATGGCTGAAAAAATAAACTGTGATGATCTGCGTCCGTTGTTCGTAGCATTCCCGTCTATGTCCAGTGGTAAAATTCAGATTGTTATAGATATCCTGCTGGATCTGGGGCTGATAGAAATAGTACGTACTGATTTCATAAACTATTTCTCCCCTGTGGCAGTCAAAGAGAAAAAAGACCTGATGAGCAGTAAAATACTGCTGTCGCTCCAATAAATTTCAAGGTGGTATGACTTTATGAAATATGATGAACTGAAAAAAGTATTGGCTGAATCGGGAAAAAACTATGATCTGGAAATGATTGAAAAAGCCTATCGCCTGGCTGAGGCCAGCCACGAAGGTCAGTTTCGCAAAACAGGTGAAGCTTATATTGAGCATCCGCTGGCTGTAGCCGGTATTCTGGCTGAACTGGGCATGGATTCCACATGTATAGCTGCCGCTATCATGCACGACGTGGTAGAGGACACACCTGTTACTCTGGAAGAAATAGAAAAAATGTTCAACAAAGATGTGGCCCTGCTGGTAGACGGCGTAACAAAACTGGGGCAGATTCCTCTGTCCACTCAGGAAGAACAGCAGGCAGAAAACCTGCGTAAAATGCTGTTGGCCATGAGCAAAGATATCAGGGTTATGATTATCAAGCTTTGTGACCGTCTGCATAACATGCGCACCTACCACGGCTGGAAACCACAGAAACAACGCGACAAAGCTCTGGAAACCATGGACATTTATTCATCCATTGCTCACCGCCTTGGTATGAGTAAAATCAAGGATGAACTGCAGGATATATCCCTACGAATTCTGGACCCTATGGGCTATGACGAAGTAAAACACGCTATTGAACGTGACGGCAGCGCACAGTCTCTGGTGGACAATATTGTTTCCAATGTTACTGACAAACTCAAAGAATTCGGTCTGAAAGACGTTACAGTATTAGGCAGAGTAAAAAGCGTATACGGTGTATACCGCAAACTGTACATTCAGGGCAGAGACTACGGTGAAATTTACGATATTTACGCTGTACGTATCATTCTTAACAACGTAGCTGAATGTTACAACGCACTGGGTCTGATGCACGATATGTACCGCCCTATCCCATCCCGTTTCAAAGACTATATCTCCTCCCCTAAAGCAAATATGTATCAGTCACTGCATACATCTGTAATCGGCAAGGATGGTATTGCTTTTGAAATACAGATACGCACATGGGATATGCATTACACCGCAGAATACGGTATCGCAGCCCACTGGAAATATAAAACAGGCCTGCAGGGCGCCGACAATATGGACGAAAAGCTGTCATGGGTTCGCCAGATGCTGGAAAACCAGCAGGATACTGATGACAATACCGAACTGCTGGCCAGCATCAAAAGCGACCTTGTGCCTGACGATATATTTGTATTCACACCTAAAGGCGACGTTATTAACCTGCCTGCCGGTGCTACTGTAATCGACTTCGCCTATGCAATTCACTCTGCTGTAGGTAACAGAATGACCGGTGCCAAAGTAAACGGCCGTATGGTTTCCATTGATTACAAAGTTTCCACCGGTGAAATCATTGAGGTTATCACCGGTCCTAAAGATAAAGGTCCGTCTCGTGACTGGCTGAATATAGTAAAAACCAGTGAAGCCAAGAGCAAAATCCGCTCATGGTTCAAAAAAGAAAAGAAAGAAGAAAACATTGTTGAGGGCAAGAACGCTCTGGACAAAGAACTGCGCCGCAACCTGATCAACCTGACTGATGATATGTATGATGAATTCATGGATGATTTGGGACGCCGCAGTAAGTACAACAACAGAGAAGAACTCTTCGCCGCTATCGGTTATGGCGGTATCCAGATATCCAAAGTTATTTTTAAAGCCAAGGATATGTGGAATAAAATCCAGAAAGAACGTGAAGCCGCTGAACAGCCACTGCAGCCTGTTGTTACTGCACCGGTTAAAAAGCCAAAAAGTTCCAACGGCGTTATCGTTGAAGGTCTGGATAACTGTCTGGTTAAATTCTCCAAATGTTGTTCTCCACTGCCTGGCGATGAAATCATCGGTTTTATCACACGTGGTTTTGGTGTTTCCATTCACAAAAAGAACTGTGTAAACGCACAGCCTAAAAACATTGATCCTGAAAACCGGGCCAGATGGGTGCATGCATACTGGGCAGACAATATCAAAGAAGACTTTAAAGCTTCTCTTGAGCTCATTGCTCTGGATAACGGCATGGCACTGGCTGAAGTATCAATGCAGCTGGGCAACATGAGAGTACCAATCTACACTATGAACGCCAAACAGACACCGGACAAGCGTCTGGCTATGAGCATCACCATAGGTGTAAATAATACTGACCATCTCAACAGTATTATTGCCAAACTGAAGAAAACAAAGAATGTTATTTCAGTTGAACGATCTTAAAAAATGACAGGAATTGTCTCAGGGGGATTTTTAATCCCCCTGGATACTATATGAAACAGAGGTTATATACTACAGATGAGAGCTGTAATACAGAGAGTAAAAGACGCATGGATTACCGTAAACGGCGGTGAAAAACAGGAAATGGGTGCCGGTCTGGTGGTGCTGTTTGGTGTACGTGATGGCGATGTACCGGAAGATACACTGGCAGTGGCACAGAAAATCAGCCAGTTGCGCATATTTGAAGATGCTGACGGCAAAATGAATATCAGTCCGCTGGATCTTGGTCTGGACTGTATGGTAGTCAGCCAGTTCACACTGTTTGCTGACACAAAAAAAGGCCGCAGACCATCTTTTGTAAAAGCTGCGCGTCCTGAAACTGCTATCCCTATTTATGAAAAATTCTTATCCGAAATACAATCCATGGGCTTTGGTAAAGTAGTACATGGCGAATTCGGCGCTGACATGCAGATAAACCTGACCAATGACGGCCCTGTAACAATAATTATAGACACTGATGAATGGAGAAACAGCTGATGAAAGCATACCATCTGACAGGTAAAGCACCATATTACACAAACTGCTACATGCTGACAGACAACAGCGGCCAAGCTGTGATGATAGACTGCAGTGCAGACACAGAAAAAGTAAAAGCAATACTGGAAAACGACCGTGTACAGCTGTCCGCAATCCTGCTGACTCATGGTCATCAGGACCATCGTGAAACTCTGGAAGAAACTGTAGCACTGTATAACTGCCCTGTTTATCTGGGCGCAGAAGACGCAGAACAGTTCAATCTGGAAAACACTATTCCTTACGAGGACAGCGGAAATATGCTGTTTGGCGAAATCAGACTGCATACATTCCATACACCAGGCCATACACCGGGCGGTTTCTGCCTGATGTGTGAAGGCATGCTGTTTTGCGGTGATACATTGTTTGCAGGTACAGTAGGCAGAACTGACTTCCCTGGTGGCAACTTTGAAACATTGAAAGAAAGTCTTGCCAAAATCGTAAGAACAGTGCCTGATGAAATGCAGGTACTGCCTGGTCACAATCATTTTTCCACTATGAAACAGGAAAAAGAACAGAATCCATATCTGAGAAGATTATAAAATCACGGAAACTTTATGGAATTATTTTTAATAAACTACAATACTCATTATGAAATAGAACAGCTGAGCAGAATGTTTTTCCGCGACCTCACAGTGACTAAAACTGACGCCGTACCATCCCTGCCTGCTGAAAACTATGTACTGATAGTGAATAAAGGCGGAGCTTTTGATATAACAGTAAATCATAAAGGTCAGCTGTACACACACAGCCTGACAATAGATCCTGAAGGTGCGAAAGAAGAAATGCAGCTGTGCACAGCCGCATACCTGTTGTACGAAAAAGCTACCGGCACATCACTGCCATGGGGCGTGCTGACAGGGGTTAGACCTGTGCGACTCATGCGAAATCTGTATAAATCAAATGAAAATATACAGAATGTAATAAACAAATTCAAGACTGAATATCTGGTAAGCGATGAAAAAATCAAACTATGCACCGATATTTTCGATCTGCAGAAACCGGTGATAGAAAATGGCAGACCTATGGACTACAGTCTGTACATTTCCATTCCTTTCTGCCCTTCCCGCTGCAGTTACTGTTCATTCGTATCCACATCTATCAAAAGCGCAGGCCACCTGATGGCTGGCTATGTAGATAATCTGTGTGAAGAAATCCGATACACTGCAAAAAAAGCAGAGCAACTGGGCCTTAACCTGAAAACTATATATATGGGTGGCGGCACCCCTACAGCCATTACAGCCCCTATGCTGGAACAGGTAATGAAAACTGTACAGGAATGTTTTGACCTGTCAAAAGTGGAAGAATACACCGTAGAAGCCGGCAGACCAGACTGTACAGACCTGGAAAAACTGCAGATAATCAAAAAGTACGGTGCTGACCGTGTAAGTATAAACCCACAGACTTTTTCCGATAACGTGCTGAAAGCTATCGGCAGAAATCATACACACCGGGATTTTATCCGTTGTGTAAATGATGCCAGAAAAGCAGGTTTCAAATCCATTAACATGGACCTGATTGCCGGTCTGCCAGAAGATACTGTGGAAGGTTTTGAAAACAGTCTCCGTGGCTGTATTGAACTGGGTGCAGAGAACATCACCGTACATACACTGACAATGAAGCGCGCATCAAATCTGGTGATTAAAAATGAAGAACACCACTATGATGATGTGTCAAAAATGATAGAAAAGAACAGTATTCTTGCGGAGTACGGCTATCAGCCATACTATATGTACCGCCAGAAATCTACTGTAAAAAATCTGGAAAACGTAGGATTTTCACAATCCGGACACGAAAGCCTGTATAATATATATATAATGGAAGAAATACAGACTATCATCTCCTGTGGCGCAGGTGGTGTAAGCAAAGTAGTGGGTCCGGGTGGTGAAATAGACAGAGTATACAACTATAAATACCCTACTGAATATATCAAGGATTTTTCCGCCATACTCAAAAGGAAAGACGAGGTGTTTGATATATGCCGGCAATATGGATACCAAAAAGATTAGTTGACCTGAATCTGATTAACACAGCAGGTCTGTCCAGACAGAATTTTGTACGCCATTGTGAATTTGAATATGAAAGTCGCGTTTATGCTGCTGCCAAAGAAATAATTGCAGAAAATCGCCATATTATTATGCTGACCGGACCTTCTGCCAGCGGAAAAACCACCACTGCTTTCAAGCTCCGTGATAAACTTATTTCCATGGGCAGAAATGCCCGGGTAATCTCACTGGACAACTTTTTCAAAAATTCTGAAGATTATCCACGCATGGAAAACGGCGAAAAAGATTACGAAAACGTAACCGCTCTTGAACTGGGGCTGTTTGAAAAATGTTTCAGAGAACTGCTTTCTGCCGGTCGTGCAAAATTCCCGGAATTTGATTTTCAGACTCAGCACCGTACTGAAGACGCCATTGAACTGGAACTGAATGACGGTTTTATAATAGTGGAAGGCATACATGCCCTGAATCCGATACTGTTGGATCTTCTGCCAGCTGGTGAAGTATTTACAATATATGCCGGCCTGCGCGAAGAGTACTCTTTCCGTGGACAGAGAATCCTGCCTACACGCGATTTACGTATGCGGAGAAGAATGATACGTGACTACAAATATCGTGGTCATTCCCCTAAACAGACTATAACTATGTGGCCGTCTGTATGTGATGGTGAAGACAGATATATAAAAGTTTTCAAACCAAATGCTGACTTGCTGCTGGATACTTCTTTCAGCTATGAACTGCTGATAATGCACAGCGCACTTATGGATTTTGAACAGTATATTGATGACAGTCTTGAAGGGCAGCGACTGGCTGAACTGTTCAGGGTTTTTGATAACATAGGTTACATGCCTCTGGGTATGCTGCCACAGCACTCCATGCTGTGCGAGTTCTTCGTATAAACAAATGGCTTTAAAATATGTATAAAAACAAAGGAGAATCACATTATGAGATTATTTGATGATTTGATGAATAAAGCTGAAAAATTTGCTGACCAGGCTGTAAAAGTTGGCAAAGAAGCACTGGACCAGACAAAAGTACTGGCTGGCGAAGCAATGGACAAAGGTCAGAAAAAAGTAAGAGAGCTGTCACTGGAAAGCGATATGAGAGATGGCTACAGAAGACTGGGTGAACTGGTGTATAAAATGGCAAAAACCGGTACAGCCAACGAAGAACTGAAAGCACAGTACATCGCTGAACTGGCTGAAATGGAAGCTGAACTGGCCGCACTCCGCAACACAGAAACACCTGAATACACAACTGTAACTGTGGAAAAAGATGAAGAAACTGTGGCAGAAACAGAAAAATCAGATGTAGTTGAAGAACTGAAAGAAGAAGCAGTGGAACTGTTCAACGAGTTCAAAACCGATCTGAAAGAAGCTGTGGAAGACGTAAAAGAAATGTTTGGTTATGAAGAGAACATGGCATGTCCTGTATGCGGTACAGAAGCAGAAGAAGACGATCTTTTCTGTCTGGAATGTGGCACAAAACTGAAATAAAACAACAAAATATCCCGGTGATTTCCCGGGATATTTTTATTTCACAAAAAACTGTTTACACAGTGAACCCTTCTGTAAATTATTCATTTTTTTAAATGGAATGATATGATATAATAAATAAAAAGAGCACACAGGAGGTATATTATGGCACGTAAAGTAAAAATCACTGTACTGAAACGCGAATGTTACGAAGATTTGCAGAAAGAATATCTTTCCAATCCTCAGTCTGGTCCATGCCCTGTTTTTCAGGTAGGCCAGGAGTTTATCATCGAAAATACTGACTACTGGAAAATGAATCTGCAGGGATTCTGTCCGGAAGCATGGGACTGCATAAACCGCTATGTTTACACAGGACTGCAGGGTGGCAGTATCATGGGTGGCTGGACAAATGACGACAGAGTTATGATTGCCTGTTGTAATGACGGCACCAGACCTGTAGTGTTCAAACTGGAGCGCATAGACGAAGAATAATTCATATATAAAAACAAAAGACAAGGCCAGAAGCCTTGTCTTTTGTTTTTATGTAATTACTGATTTTCCAGTCTGCGGCGCATAGCTTCCAATTCTTCCAGCTGACCCATATCCATCCAGCTGTCTTCGCTGACAGGGTATACACCCACTTTGTAGCCCCGTGTACGGTATTTTTCCATAATGTCAGGGAAAGAAATTGCTTTGTTTTCTTCCAGTTCTTTTATGATTCTGCCGTCTACCAGATACATACCTGTGTTTGTAAGGAAGTTGAAAGTAGGTTTTTCTGTAACACTGTCGATTTCGCCTTCATTGTTGAGGTTGAAAACGCCATAAGGGATAGTTACGTGTTTCAGTGCGCATACTACAGTGATAAGGTTTCCGTTTTTATTGTGGAATTTATAAATATCGTTGTAGTCAGCTTCAATCAGCACGTCACAGTTTGTCAGGAAGAATGGTCCGTCAATTTTGCCCTTCAGCAGTGACAGACCACCACCAGTACCAAGGAAAACTTCTTCGTCAACAAAGTCTACAGTGTAATCTTTGTTAACCAGTTCGTTAAAATATGCTTTTATCATATTTTTCTTGTGGTTTACAATCATGCGGATATCTGTGCATCCAAATGATTTGAATCTGTCAATGATGTGTTCCACAATTGGTTTTTCTGCTACCGGAATCAGTGGTTTTGGCAGGATTTTTGTGTATGGATACAGACGTGTGCCCAGACCACCTGCCATGATAACAACAGGCAGATTCAGTGCTTTTTTCACCTGTATGCTGCTTTCGTCAAAGAAAACAACGTCAGCAATACGGCCTTCTGTGTCCAGCACAGGCAGTGCAGAAATTGATTTACGCACCAGTATATCGGCGGCTTTGTGACGCTGTGAAAGTGGCAGGGCCATAAACTTGTAATTGGCCACTTCGCTTACTTTTGCGTCCAGTTTACCCCCGTGAAGGATATGACGGCGTACATCACCATCTGTCAGCACTGCTTCCAGTTTTAAATCCGGTGCGATAAAAAGGATTTTTTTACCCTTTTCATCCAGCTTATGCATAGCATCCAGAACAGTGGTATCTTCGCTGATAATCAGATCTTCGATAAGCATAGGAATCTCCTGTAAATTGATTTTAGTCTTTGTTGTGAGAAATTATTTTGTAAGGTCAAGAATTTCTTCACATACGATTCTTACTTCTTCTTCAGTCAGGCTGGAAGAACAAGGAATGTTTACGATTTTGCCTACGTAGTCTCTTGCGTTTGGCAGAGGCATACACTGGCTGTTTTTATATGGTTCCTGATCCGGGTTCAGCAGCCAGATAGGACGGGACTGGATTTTTCTTTTCGCCAGACCTTCGATCATTTCGTTTCTTGAGATTTTGCAATCATCCAGGTACAGCTGGTGGAACCACATGGATGAACGAATACCTGGTGTGTAATCAATGATTTTCAGACCATTTTTGCCGTCCAGCAGTTCTTTGTAGATAGCAAAGTTTCTGTTTTTTGTTGCTACGAAGTCTTCCAGATGTTCCAGCTGTGCCAGACCCAGAGCTGCAGCAATATTGTTCATACGGTAGTTGTAACCTACATCTGTGTGGATAAACAGCAGGTTGTCTTCTTTTTTAGCCATATCCTGTGCTTCTTCAGACAGAACAGCCATGTGATGACGTTTTTCATCATCGTGACAGATAGCCATACCGCCACCGCCAGTAGTCATAACTTTGTTGCCGTTGAAAGACAGTGCGCCATAGTGACCGATACAACCCAGATGACGGCCTTTGTATCTGCCTTCTGTTACGAAAGTACCTACAGATTCTGTAGCATCTTCCAGAACGAACAGGTTGTATTTTTCAGCGATATCCATCAGACGTTCCATGTTTGCCATGTTACCGAAAACATGAACAGGAATCATACCTTTTACATGTGCGCCTGTTGTTTTGTTGATGAGTTTGCCATCAACCATTTCACAGTAGTTGTCGATGAAGTACTGAACGCTGTCCGGATCCATACAGAAGTATTTGTCACAGTCAACAAACACAGGTTCTGCACCACAGAAACGCACAGGGTTTACAGCAGCGATAAATGTAAGTGCTGCACAGATAACTTCGTCGCCAGGGCCGATGCCTGCATCTACCAGTGACAGGTGCAGTGCAGCTGTACCACTGTTTGTAGCCACTACATAGTCTGTACCCATGTATTCAGCCATTGCTTTTTCAAATTTTGGAATCAGCGGACCAGCTGTGGAAACCCATGTGGATGCTACAGCTTCGCTTACATATTTTACTTCATTGCCCGGGAAATTTGGAACGGACAAAGGAATGAATTTTCTATCCATAATCTTTTTCTCCTATGTGAAAAGTTTATTTTAATTCTATATTCTATTATTATACAACTATTTCAAGAATTTTTATAGAGTTTATCCGATTTTTTTGTAAAAATTTCCTGAATAAATTTCAAAAATGCCGCCAGAAGGCCTGTGTATACCATTATAACAGGCAAATCTGCTACTCTAAACCCTGCATAATCAGAAAAACTGTGCGGTGGGTTCAGTCTGAAAGTGCCAAAATACAGTTTGTTGCCACCGTATATGGTAGGGTCTATGCGGAGTTTATACACGTACTGTACCGGAATAGTAAAAGTGTACAGTACACCATCCTCATCCGCAGGCACCGCCCATGTGCGTTGTACCTCGGTATAGTCCTGGTCAGGGGAAGTGGTGTAATACACCAGTATTTCGCCTGTAGGCATGGATGAATCCATTTCAAAATCCATACCGCCTATCACTTCATCCACAACCATTACCAACTGGCTGTCACTGTCGGTAGCCACATAAAAATCATCACGAAGCTGCAGGCTGTGCAGTTCAAAATCCGTCACAGATAATTCCTGTGTCCAGTCACAGCTCAATCCGTAGCTAAAGTAGCCGTTCCAGTTACTGTACAGACTTACTGCAAGGACAACTGCCGCACTTATAAACAATATTTTTGTGAAAGAGAGTTTTTTCAGTTTATCAGCCATAGATACTGCCCTCCTTCACCAGTTCACACCAGAAGGCGGTGTCAGTATAGTGTACTTTATAATAGGCTACTGTATCGTGGCCTATCAGATACATCATACCCCCGAACACATCACCGTAGTTACGGGACAGTTCTTCATTGGAGTGGTCTACCAGTATATGAGTCACGCCGTTTTTAAGCATATACTCTGTCAGTTCAGACATACGGGTAGCTTTTTCTTCTTCAGGGGACATACCCCATGTTTCTATATATACTTCCGGTGGGAAGTAATTATCAATAAAATTGTAAGAGTAGATAAACCAGTGTGCGCCGTTGTTGTCGGCACTGAAAAGGAATATCACATCATCTTCCTCTACCACATCACTGATAAACCGTGATTTTGCATCAATCAGCTGTCTTTTACTGAAGGCTGTATCGTTTACGGCCAGGAATGTGTTGCCTATGTCCATATACATATTGCATATTACCAGACAGGCCGCCAGCACAGCCAGCAGACCGCCACCAGCCAGAACAGAATATCCGTCCCTGACAGCCAGACAAACACAGCATACCGCCAGCATCAGCCAACCTATATAAAACGTATACATATATCTGTCATAACTGGCCAGTGTGTATGCTTCACTGCCGAATACATAAGCATAGAGGAACAAGTGGAAAATATAGTAGCCTATAAAGCCCGTCCAGGATGTGATATACATCATCCAGATGCGTTTTCTGCCTGTTTTGTCAGACAGCAGAAACGCAAGGGCAAATATGGCACTGATTATAATAACTACGTTCAGACCACTGCCGAACATAGATACTTTCGTGTTGAAAAACGCCTGAATTATAGATGAACGTACTGTAAGGAATTTTTCGTCTGTGGTGCCCAGCAACAGTGCTTTCACACCGGTAACCAGCATCTGTACCATACCCATACCGCTTTCACCGCCAAAATCAGAACGGTTTATGGCCAGGACATTTGATATGTGTACACTCCACATAATATAGGCTGATACGGTAACTAGCAGCATGGATACCGCTGCAGCACATTCAGCCAGAAAACCTTTCAATCTGAGGAAAGAAAACTGTCTGCGTGAAACCAGCATATCAAAGAATATGACAAACACCACTATACAGCTGAGAGCCAGACCCATGTCTTTGATAAGAGTCAGGAAAAACAGTACCGGCAGTACTGGCATTATACTGCGGCTGTCGTTTTCTTTTGTAAAAAAGTATACAGCTGTAGCCGCCGCAAACACCATAGCCATAGGGATATCCGCATAGGTGGAAATATACATATCTGCTATTTTCCCACCCGGTGCCAGCACCCGGAAAAGATATGGTGAAATAAATGCCAGTATGAATACTGTAACCGCATTATGTGCTCTGTTTTTGCCAAAAGCCGCTGTAAAAGCCGCAAAGCATGCAAAAAACATGACATCGTATGCATAGTAACAGGCCCACTCCACAAACTCCGGAGTAAACCGCTGGAAGAAATAGGACAACACCGCCAATGCAGGTGGTATTGACTGTCCGAGCATGCTGGATGAATAGAAAGTATACAGGGCATCGTGGTTTTTCACCAGCTTCTGGCTGATACCCCAGAAAGAGAATTCATCCCACCGGTGGATAACTGGCTGTGTGGCATACAATACCGCCAGCATAGCCAGTGACGCCAGTAAAAACATCACCACACCCGGAGAGAAAAAGTCCATGGCTTTTTCTGCAATGTCTGCTTTATTCTTCACACAGGCCAGTGTAAATAAAGTCAGTGCAAAAACATAGGCGATGATTACACCTGTTTTCAGCATGCCGCCCATGGCAAACAATGCCGCAATATCAACAAGCACTACCAGCGAAACCAAAGGAGTCATCCGGCTGTTTATTCCCCACAGGGCATAAATACCAAATGCCCCTGAAAGGATGACAGCCAGTGCAAAGATACTGTTTAACAAAGTGAAATCACCACCTTTCGTATATATAAAATATTATTCAAATTTCTTTGTAACAAATTCCTGCAGCCAGCGCAGACAGGAGCTGATAAGCAGTGTATAAACTATAAGTTCATATACACGGCCTGTGGTGATTTCGAAAAAGTCACCGAAGGATTTTTCCTGATTGAACACAAAGTCACCGAAAGTCAGCTCGTTTCCGATGTACATAGTAGGGTCCAGACGGAGTGCTGTTACATTTTTTACCGGTGTTTCGATGATATACCAGTTTGGCTCACCATCCACTGCATTTGCCCACAGTCGTCTGTGTTCAGAATAGCCCGGAGCTTTTTCTGTGGAATAGTACAGCACCACTTCACCAGGATGCATGCTGCTTTCCATATAAAACTTCAGGCTGGTAAAAGCCTGTGGTGTTTCAGACAGCATCTGTGGGTCATGGTTTGTCACCACATACTTATAACCGTCACCCATATATTCAAAACCCATCATCTGGAAGCGCACACATTCTGTGGTAAATTCCTGCATAGAGCCGTCTTTGCGTGCGGAGGAATCCATTGACCAGCGTACAAGACCTATGCCGATGAATATTGTAACCAAAAACAGTGCAGAGAAAAGGATTAACTGCCATGATCTGATTTTTTCTATCTTTTTAACCATTTACATAGCCCCCTTTCACCAGTTCACAACGGAACATATCTTCTTCATAAATTACTTTGTAATAGGCGGCAGAGTCCATGCCCACAAAGTCCATAGGCACATCAAACACATCGCCAAAAGTATTTATAAAGAATTCACTGGAGCAGTCTATAAGAACATGGGTTACGCCAGTCTGTTTGAAACGTTTGAAAAGAGTTTCACGGTAAACTTCTCTCGCTTCCCGTTCACTGCGTCCCTCCACATCTGCGCCCAGGTCTTCAACAATATAGTTTTCAGCCATAAGGTATGTGTACAGGAACCATCGCTGTCCGTTGTCACCACCGGAGTAAACGTAGATAACATCGTCTCCAGACACAGTGTCTGCCATGTAGTTTACTTTCTGTTCAACACTTTCTCTTACCGCGTAGTTGCGTTCACTCGCTTCCACAAACAGGTTAGGATAGTCGGTAAGATATGTGAACATCACAAAGATAGCGCCTGTCAGTGCAAACAAAGCAGTTTTTGACAACCGGCGTTTACCATATTGTATAGTGTGACACAGGTTTATCAGTGCAAAGCAGGTCCAGCCCATGTAGTATGGGTAAATGTATCTGTTATAGCTGGCCAGGGCGTAAGCTTCTGCATGCTTAAAGATATAAACATAAAGGAAAATATGGAATACATAATATGCCACAAAACAGCCAAAGCTGGTGATATACATAGTCACAGAACGGAGTCTGCTCTTTTTATCGCCAAGTACAATGGCAATAAGGAAAATAACAGTAATCAGGCCGATAATCTGTACTGCAGTACCCAGGAATGATACGCGTGTAGTGTACAGTGCTTTTATCATAAAGCCATAAATATCGCTGAATTTCTGGCTGCGTGGTCCGATAAACAATTCTTTCAGACCTACAAACAGCATTTCTACCATGCCCATGTTAGCTTCGCCACCAAGTGCAAACGGGTCGCGTTCCATAACCCGGGCCATGAAGAATGTCCAGCCGAAGAAGGCTGCACCGGCAGTGGCTACCATTGCGGCACCGGCCACAATTTTACCTGCCAGACCTTTGATTTTCAGGAAAGAATATTCTTTTCTGCCTACAACAAGGTCAAAGAACACTATGAATGCTGCTATACAGGACAGTGCAAAGCCCATGTCTTTGATAAATGTAAGCATCATAATCATAGGGATAACGCACAGAACACTGCGGCTGTCGTTGTGTTCATTCATAAAGTAAACAGCAACTATACCGCCAAACATGATGCCCAGAGGCAGGTCAGCGTAAGTAATCATGTATGCAGGTTCCAGATATATAATTTTTGTATAAACTTCAAAAATGTAAGGGCACAGGAAGCCGAAGAGGAATGTCATTACAGCACTGTTCCAGCTTTTTCTTTCGAAGAAACCTGTGAAAGAACAGTAAACAGCAAAGAACATAACGTCATAAGCAAAGAAGCTCATCCATTCGGCAAATTCCGCATTCATCCACTGGAAGAAATAGGACAGCACAGCCAGTGCAGGCGGTGTGGAGTTACCTATCATACTGGAGCGGAAGAATGTGTAAAGCTGGTCATGGTAATGAACCAGTTTCTGGCTGATACCCCAGAAAGAGAATTCGTCCCATTCTGTCATCATAGGCTGGCGTGTGGCCAGCAGGGCCCACATGGCCAGTGATGCCAGCACAAACAGGATAATACCCGGTGTGAGAAAACCGTCTATTTTTTCAGCCAGATTTTCTCTGTTTTTGTAAACAGCCAGACCGAAAAGTACCGCTGCCAGAATGTATGAAAAGATAACACCGGCCATCAGCATATCTTTCATAGCGAAAAGGATAACAATATCCACCAGCACAGCAATTGACACCACCGGTGTCAGCTGGGATTTGATATCAAATATCCCATAAATGCCGAAAGCAAACATAAGTATAACGGCAAAAGCCAGTAAGTTATTAAGCAACGAATACCACCATCCTTTCAGGCAGATAGTAAACGATAAGCATCAGCACTACTGCCAGTATTGAGAAAATATAGCTTGTCCGTACACAGGAAGTGTCGGTCTTTTTAACATTTCTGGCCACTCTTGTGGAAAAATACTGACCAATAACCATACAGAAGCCCATAAACGCAGGGTAAACATAACGCATCTGCAGGCCGATAATCTGTGGCAGTGTAACCGGTGTCCATGACAGGTATAGACCTGTAAGCGCCACAGCATAGGTCAGTATCCCACATACAAAGAACATGGCTGTTTTGCCCATGTCTTTTCTGTCAAATACTTCTGCCTGTTTTACACAGCACAGCAGTACTATAACCGGTGTGAGATAGTTTATAAGAGGCAGGTTTACATCCAGCCAGCCAAGACTGCCGCCACTGAAAAGGAAAAATGCATTGTTTTTCAGTGTGTCCACAAATACTGCGGCATAGCGCAGTGGATTTTTCAGAACGAAAATCAGCTGTGCCATAGGGTTGGAGTCTGCCATGGTACGAGGAATTTCCCCGTAGTTTGAAAAGGCTGATACATACAGGCCCATACCCTGATAAAACAGTAAGAATACCACAAGGGCGAAAGCCAGATAGATAAGCCTGTTGATTTTTTTATTTCTGAATTCCACCTGCCATTTTTCTTTTGGTATACAGAAAATCAGCGGCAGGAACACCACATAGCTCATTTTACATGTGGTGAGGATTGCAAAGCACAGCGCAAAAATCAGGCCTTTTTTAGCGTCGAAGTCCTGTGACAGCACTGTGGCAAACATCAGGAACATAAGCGCAAACAGGAAAGAGTCGCTGTTTGCAGATGCATACATAAAGCACATAAGTGGCAGGGACATCAGGCAGAAAAGAATCACCCTGAATTTACCAGCCATACGCAGTGCCCGGTAGGCACATACACAGAAAAACACAAGATTTGCTATTCTGTTTGCATAGAAAGTTCCCAGTGCGCCAAACCCCAGAATACGCGCAAGGAAAATACTCAGCGCACCTGGCATATATGGCACTACCTGAAAAATAATAATACCGGCATTAGGTGCTTTTTCACCATTTTCCACTGCTTCGTAATACTCCAGAAAACGGTTGTAAACAGTGTTGCCTTCTTTTGCAGGATAGCCGTTATTATGTGCTGTAGGGAAATGCTGTACAAAGCTGTTTACATCATCAGGGAAAACGTGCTTTTCATCAAAACCCCACTGGCCCTGTGCCATCTGATAGCTGCGCAGGTAGTGGGTGTATTCGTCCGGCACCTGGTTAGGCGGTGTGGCATATGTCCATACCAGACCGAGTACAAACAGCAGTATAGTCATAAACAGCGGTGCATTTTTATCTTTGAATTTTGCAGCTGCAAACCAGCATAATGCCAGTGCAAAAAAGCAGCCGAAAATAATCAGAGACCATTTCATCTGACCCATCCAGGCCGGTGAATAGATAACTCGCAGATAGTATGTGAAAAGAAAAGAAACCGCAAACAAAAGCAAACAGCCCATACTGTATACCAGCACAGGCTTTTGTTTGTAATTGTTCAGTTTCTGCAATAAAACTTCCATAAATAACGCCGCCGTTATTTAGATATTGTAAATATCAGTTTTGTAAGCGTTCAGGTTGCCTTTAAACCATTCGATAGTTTCTGCGATACCTTCTTCGAATGTGTAGTTAGGTTTCCAGCCTGTCAGCTTATTCAGTTCTTTAGCTGTACCCAGCAGACGGTTAACTTCGCTCTTTTCTGGGCGCAGGCGGTCAGTATCTGTAACGATTTTTGCGTTAGGGTTGATCTGACGGATCAGTTCTTCTGCCAGCTGGCCGATGGAAATTTCTTTTTCTGTAGCGATGTTCAGTTCACGGCCGATTGTGTTGTCGTGTTTTGCGATTGTTACAAAACCGTTTGCTGTATCTTTTACATAGTTGAAGTCACGTGTAGGTGTCAGTGAACCCAGATGGATTTCTGTTTTACCTGCCAGCAGCTGGCTGATAATTGTAGGGATAACAGCACGTGCAGACTGACGTGGACCGAATGTGTTGAATGGACGCACAATAGTTACAGGTGTGTTGAATGAACGGTAGAAGCTTTCCGCAATTCTGTCAGCGCCGATTTTTGTAGCTGAGTATGGGCTCTGGCCCTGGAAAGGATGTTTTTCATCGATTGGTACATACTGTGCTGTACCGTAAACTTCACTTGTGGAAGTAACCAGTACTCTGCGTGTGTCCAGGTCACGTGCTGCCTGAAGTACGTTAAGAGTACCTTTGATATTTGTATCTACATAAGTGTCTGGTGAATGGTAAGAGAATGGGATAGCGATGAGCGCAGCCAGATGGTAAACTGTGTCAATGCCTTTCATAGCAACACGTACACCATTAGGGTCACGCACGTCACCCATAATAACATTCAGTGCATTTTTTTCTTCTTTGGAGAAGCTGTCAATCCAGCCCCATGTGCCGAAAGAGTTGTAAGCACAGAAAGCTGTAACGTCATAACCTTCTCTGATAAGCTGCTGTGTCAGGTGTGAGCCGATAAAACCGTCTGCACCTGTAACCAATACTTTTTTAGACATCTATATTTCCTCACTTAAAATAAAATTGCATATTTTTACTTATTATATATGAAATTGAAAAAAATTACAATATAGTGGCAAAAACTTAACGTACAGTTTACAGTCTGTTAACAGTTGAGAATTTGGCCGTTGTTTACAATTCCCCTCTTATATTGTATACTATAGGGTAGACTATTTGTAGTAAGAGGTTTAAATATGCCGAAACTTATTAAAAAACTGGCATTGTCTGCAGTGCCTGTGATTATATATTTTGCCATGTTCATTTATTTTGAGCCTTATGATTATTTCGGGCTGAAAAACAATGAATATTCCGGCGACAGTGCCGTGTACCGCGTAAGGGAATTTATCAAAGAACCTAGTGACATAATCATTATGGGCGACAGTAAACTGGCTCATTTTGATATGACAGAGGTAGAAAAACTGACCGGTGAAAAAGTAGGCCAGCTGTCTTTCGGTGGTGCATCACTCAACGAAAGTATGGACCTACTGGAATACGCACTGGAGGTTAACCCTGATGTGCACACGATCTACTTTGGCGTAAGCTTTTACACACTGAACGAAAGCTACTACAAAGACAGAATGAGCCAGATAGAAACCATCGCTTCTAACCCGTTTGCATACATGCTGTCTTTCAACTACAACATTGAAATGCTCAGCCAGATAAGATGGTGGCTGCTGGGCACCGAAGACGTTGCCTCCGTTCATCACAAAGACTGGAAAGAGTCCGACTACTATTACGAAGACGGCACAGAAAGACCATACCGCAAAAACCTGATGGAATACGCAGACCTGATTTATGGTGTATGTGAAAATTACGTACTTGATACAGCTGACGTGGAAAGATACGTGGAAATAGCAAAAATGTGTCAGGAAAAAGGTATAAAACTGTACACAGTAATGCCACCTATCGACCGTTCACTGCGTGAACTGGTGGTGGAAAAGCTGGGTATAGAAGAACACATTCTTACATTTATTGAGCAGGTTTCCCCATACAGCGAAGTGCTGAACTACGAATATCCACAGGAACAGATGTTTGGTGAAGAATACTTCTATGATGGTTTCCACATGGATGCATATTCCGGCCTGCCTGTATTCACACAGATGCTTTTTGACAGATAAGGAGATAAAAAATGTCTTTGGATTTTCTGATTTTATATGAACACATTGTAAGAGAATACGAAAGTATCACACTGCTGAAATGCGAACTGGAAAAACGCGGCTATACCGCAGAAATCCGCCAGCTGCTGGACAGAAAAAAACTGAAATATTTTACATGGAAAAAGCCTAAAGTTCTGGTGGCTTCTGCCATGTATGATGATAAAACAATGAACAGCTTTGTTTACAACAACGTAGGCAAATGCAACAAAGTAGTAAACCTGCACTGGGAACAGGTACTCAGCGAAGAACAGGAAAACAGCCCGTTCTTCAACTGCGGCCAGTCTGCCAGCTATGCAATGCATACCTGCTGGGGCACACAGGCCCGTGACAGAATCGTAAAATACGGTGTACCTATAGAAAACACTGCTATCACCGGCCCTATCCAGATGGACTTTCTCCGTGACCAGTTTGACGGTTACTACAAAGACAAAGACAGTCTGTGTGAAGAATTCGGTCTGGACAAAAACAAACAGCTGGTACTGTATATTTCTTCTTTCTCCACTGCATATATGACAGACCAGGAAGTAGAAGAACTGAACAAACTGGCAGGCGTAGGCTTCAACCAGTTCAAAATTACCAGCCAGAAAACAATGAACACAACCCTCGACTGGGTAGACCAGTACCTGTCTACTCCTGAAGGGCAGAACGTGGAATTTGTGTATCGCCGTCACCCAAGTGAATGGAACAGTCCTATTCTGGAAAAAATGGCTGCAAAACACAAAAACTTCCACCTGATTACTACATATTCCGTAAAGCAGTGGATTAAAGCCAGTGATGTAATCTTCTCATGGATGAGTACATCCATCGCTGAAATCTACTTTGCAAAGAAAAGCTGTTTTGTTATCCGCCCATATCCTATTGAATGGGAATATGACCCGGTAGTATATAAAGACTGCAACCATATAGACAATTACGAAGACTTTGCAAAATGCTTCACCGCAGAGAACCCACCGTTCCCTATCGATGAAAAACTGATGCTGAGTCACTATGATTTCACTGACACACCTAGTTATATCCGTATGGCTGATGTACTGGAAAAAGTGCTGCTGGAAGACGAAGGCAACAGAAAACCATTTGACCATTTCAAACCTTCCTTCAGCTGGCTGAAATACTTCTCCCTGATTGGCCTGCACGCTATGTACGCCATCAGACTGGACCCGGGCAAAATGAAAATGTTCGGTCCGCTGTCCACATGGGCAGGCAGAATTTACGGCCATATCAAAAACACCCGTGTGTCTAAAGAAAAACAGCAGGAATACATCGACAACATCTCTAAATTCATATAGGAGGCAGAGAAATTGAGCGAAAAATCATCAATGTCGCCATTGAGTTTTCTGGTGTCCATCCTTAAGTACTCAATAGCCACTGTAATCAACTTTCTTATTTACGGCGTTTCACTTCTGCTGGTAGCATGGCTGGTTGACCCTGCAGTATGGGGTCAGGTAGATATTTTCATCTCCACTTCCACCCTGTTTATGAATATCTGTATTCTGGGGCTGGATCAGTCATTTATCCGTTTTTTCAATGAACCGCCACAGCCACTGGATAAAGGCAGCCTGTTCGGCGCATGCTTTGGATTAAGCACCGTTGTTCTGATACTGACATGCCTTATCAGCTGTATTTTCTTCCCGCAGCAGGTACTGTCCATATTTTTCACTGAAAAAATGGGCACTATATACCTTGCCGCCCTGTTCCTGAATGCATTTATGGCCATGATAGGCCGCTATCTGAACATAATGTACCGTATGGAAGGCAGCATAAAACTGTACACACTGGAAAGTGTGGCAATGCAGTTTTTCTCTAAAATGTTCTTCCTTGTAGCCGTTTTCATAAACCCAAGTTTTGAAAATATGGTTATATGGTTTACAGCCGGTATGTGCCTTTTTGCATTTATATTCCTGTGGCCAAACAGAAACTGGGTATCTTTTTCACCGAGTGTACTGTTTTCAAAAGCGAACAGACAGCTTTTGCCATATGGTTTGGCACTGGCACCTACAGCCATTATGCTTTGGCTGAATAGCCTGTTTTCCAAGGTATACATATCCAAAACTATCGGCAACGGCCCTGCCGGCGTATTCAGCATGGTAAGCCTGCTGAGTAACGTGGTTGCTATTATTCAGGCCGGTTTCGCCACATTCTGGAGCGCTTTTATTTACGCAAACTATAAAACTGAACAGGAAAAAATCAAACAGGTTCATGACTATCTCACTTTCCTGATAGTGGAATTTTTCTGCGTTCTTCTGGCATTTGAAGATGTGATTTTCTTCTTCCTCGGCCCTGACTACCGCAGCGGTATGGCCGTATTCCCTGTAATGCTGTTGGTACCTGTATTCCTGATTATAGCTGAAACCACAGTTTACGGCATTTCCATCGCCAAAAAACCTATACATGATACCATCGGTATCGGCCTGTCAGTAGTGGGCAACATTGTACTGTGCATGCTGCTGGCACCACAGTTCGGCTTGTATGGTGTATGTATCGCACTGGCCGGTGCAAACTTTATAATGTTCCTTTACCGCACAGTAATTGCACAGAAACTGTACTGCAGTATCGTAAGCGTAAAACGTACAACAGTGGTAATTCTCCTGCTGTTTGTACTGACTTTCGGTGCAAGCGTATTCAGCGCAAACTTCCTGGCAAAACTGGCTGTTTCTGTAACCGGTATGGTGGTATACATTATAATCTACCGCAACCAGCTGGTAAGCGCTATAGCCCTTGCAAAGGATGTTATTGGCGGTTTTCTGGCAAAAAGAAAGTCATAAACACATAAACACATAAACACATAAATACATCAGCTCCCTTTTAAGACGATAACGCCTTTGTGGGAGCTGTAACAATATAACGGAGCACAAATATGATTAAACTGATAGCCAGCGACCTGGATGGTTCACTGCTGGATGACAATAAAAACCTGCCTGCTGATTTCGACAGTGTAATTGCAAAACTGAAAGAAAAAGGTGTTACTTTTGTGGTGGCCAGCGGTCGTAATTTTGAAGCAACAACACCTGTATTCGGTGACAGGGTAAAAGACTTGCTGTGCATCTGTAACAATGGTGCAAACATTTACGAAAACGGTGAACTGATTATATGCCATAAACTGACCAAAAGTCAGGTTCACAGGGCACTGGATACCGTACGCGATATGGAAAATACTTCCCCGCTGGTATTCACTATGGACAAATGCTACAGTACACCTGGCTGTGAAGGATTTATGGAATGGGCAAAAGAACCATACTCCCCACTGGAATGGGTGGACAGCTACGATGACCTGTACGAAATTAAGGAAGATGTATTCAAAATCTCTGTATATGACGGAAGCGGAAGAGTAGAAGATTACTCCTACCCTGCCCTGAGAGATGAACTGGCCTGTGAAACAGGAGTGTATATTTCCGGTGAAATCTGGGTGGATGTGGTAAACAGCAAAGCCAGCAAAGGTATAGCACTGCAACTGGTACAGGCCAAACTGGGTGTATCAAGAGAAAATACCATGGCTTTCGGCGATTACTACAACGATGAAACCCTGCTGGCCAACGCAGCCTATCCTTTCGTAATGGAAAAGGGTGTGGATTTATTGAAAGAGAAATTCCCACTGCGCGCCGGCGACAACAATCAGGGGGGCGTAACACGGACCATCAAAGAATGGGTACTGAAATAAACTCCACAAAATATAAACCAGAATAAACCGACCTGTGATAGCCACAGGTCGGTTTTAATTTATAAAAGAAAAAACTGCCACGAAACGTGGCAGCAATTCTCAGCTAACTAAAAATTATTCTTCAACGATAGCTTCTACTGGGCACTGATCAGCACATGCACCACATTCGATGCAAGCATCTGTGATTACGTAGATATCGCCTTCAGCGATAGCTTCTACTGGACACTGACCTGCACATGCACCACAAGCGATGCAAGCGTCTGTAATTTTGTATGCCATAATAATACCTCCGTTTTATTTTAGCCATAGCCATAATTTATATTTAACTGCCCGCATGCAGTAAATATACAAATAAATTATGAAAGCAGTCTGCTTTCAAGTACAGTGTACAATAATCCAAGCGATTATGCAAGAGTTTATTTTCCACTATTTTTAAAACACATCAGTTTTGTGTGTAGATTAATCTTCCAGATTTGCCAGTTCACGGCTGATGTTTTTATCAGCGTTGGATTTGCCTGCACGGCGCAGAACAGTCAGGTCTGCCACTTTATATTCTTTTGGCACACCTTCACGGTTTTTATCCAGGCGCACTTTTACTTTACCGGTCAGCAGGCTTACTTCTGCAACAATACCGTTGCCGTCCTGTGGTGTTTTCACCAGAGAGCCCACTGATGGAGTGATGCTGTTCAGATATTCGTATGCATCCTGTTCATAAGACAGGCAACACATCAGTCTGCCACAGCTGCCGCTGATTTTGGAAGGGTTCAGGGAAAGACCCTGTTCTTTTGCCATTTTAATGCTTACAGGTGTAAAGTCACTGAGGAAACGGGAACAACAGAATGGCTGACCACATACGCCGATACCACCCATCATTTTGCTTTCATCCCTTACACCTATCTGACGCAGTTCAATACGTGTGCGGAATACCTGTGCCAGTTCTTTTACCAGTTCACGGAAGTCCACACGACCGTCAGCAGTGAAATAAAACAGCGCTTTACTGCGGTCAAAAGTATATTCCACATCGATGAGTTTCATGTCCAGTTTATGTTTTTCAATTTTTTCCAGACAGATTTCAAACGCCTTTTTCTCATCTTTGCGGTTCTGGTTCATTTTTTCAATGTCCTGTTTTGTAGCAATACGGGACACTGCTTTCAGTGGTTTTACAATCTTATCTGTACTTTCGTTATGGATACCCTGCACTACCAGACCACATTCCAGACCACGTGCTGTATCTACAATAACATAATCATTTTTGTTTATTTCAAATTCGCCCGGATCAAAAAAGTAAATTTTTCCACCTTCTTTGAAGCGGACACCTATAACTTTAATCATATATTCAAAATGCAGTAACCTGCATATCCTTTCTTTTCAAAATAGGGTATTATATCTATTTTATATAATCCCTGCAAAAAAATCAATTTATTTTGTAATTTCAACTGCGAAATTTTCTATCATCAGGTTCAGATTCACATTCATCTGCAGTATTTCTGTATATTTCTGGACGGTATTTATTGCCTGTATACTTTTTTCTGACAGATTACGGTGGCAGATATCACGCAGGTCATCCATCATCATTTTCAGATCATCCTTGCGTTTATTATAACCATAGCACAGTCTGGCAGCCTGATATGTGTCTTCTTTGCTGATATAATCAAAAAGCGTCACCGCATCCTGCAATACAGCGTAGCGTTTTTCGCTGTTCAGAGCGCTGGAAATTTTGCCTATATTCTCACCATAAACTGCCATAAGGCTTTCTACCGCCTGAATATCACTGCCCTGACTGCAGAAGTAATCCAGCGTCTGCCGGCGGGTAGGTGCCGTGAGAGTGTACACCGCACAGCGTGAACGGATAGTGGCCAATATGGACCGGGCGTTGGTAGTAGTCAGGATGTAAGTGATATCATCCTTTGGTTCTTCCAGATTTTTCAGCAATGCATTGGCAGAGTTCTGGTTGAAATTTTCACAATTTTCGATTATTATAACTCTCTTTTCGCCATTTATAGAAGAATAGCTTACGTTTTCGTTTATCTGACGTATTTTGTCAACACGAATAAGCCCGCTGGCCCCTTCACCCCTGACGATCTGAACCAGTGGACTTTTTCCGGCTGTGATGCCGTCTATGTCGGTACTGCCGATAATATCTGCGGCCAGAAGCAGGGCAAAATAATTCACACCCATGCCTTTTTCGCCACATAGCAGTAAACCATGAGAAAGCCGCCCTGACGCCAAAGCACCAAGGAGGCTTTCTTTTATACCATTATTACCTGTAAACGTTGATAAAAGCATTATACTTTTATGAAATCTTCAACATTCAGCACAAAGATTGTAGCACCGCCAACTGTTACTTCCAGAGGGAAAGCTGTAGTTACGCCGATACCGTAAGTAGCTGTGGATGGAACGATTTCTGTACGTTTTTTGGAATGTTCGCCGATAATTTTAACAACGTCTTCCACTTTTTCATCGTCTACACCGATGATGAGTGTGATGTTGCCGGACATAAGGAAGCCACCTGTTGTAGCAAGTTTTGTTACAGAGTATCTGGATTTGATCAGATGTTTGGAAACTTCTGTAGCGTCTTCTTTGTTGATAATAGCAAGTATAAGTTTCATAAAAGAACCTCCTTATAGCTTCATCCTAGTATACTTTATGTGAAGCTCTGTCTTTATTTTATATTATCATTTTTTGTTTTGAAATTCCACTGTTTTTTATTTTTTCATTATAATTATACAATCACATTTTTTCAAAAATGTGCATGTCTACAAATAATATGATCAGTTGTTTTCGGAATATTTTTCCAGCAACTTCTGTTTTACCGGTATCATCGCATTTTGTGCCATGGACAGGCAACGGATACCCAGGTCAGCGTATGCCAGAGCATTTACAGCATCAGCCGCACTTTCACCACATACAGATACTTTTACACCGGCTTTTTTTGCATTTTCCACTGTGATTTCAATAAGTTTCAGTACAGCAGGATGCATGGTGTCGTAATAAGGCACTGTTTCCACATTCATACGGTCAGCCGCCATTGTGTACTGTGTAAGGTCGTTGGTGCCTATGGAGAAGAATTCCACATGCTGTGCCAGTCGGTCACTGATAAGTGCCGCTGCAGGTGTTTCTATCATAACACCCCATGTAATGCGGTCCTCCCTGATTTCTCCGGACGCAAGAAGTTTTTCTTTCACTTCATCCGCCATTGCCATAAAGTCAGTAACATCTTTTTCCACAGAAACCATAGGTAACATTACATTTATGGCACCGGCAGTATCGGCGGCACGGTAAAGTGCATGCAACTGCTGTTCAAACAGTTCTCTGTGACGGTACTGCAGGCGGATACCACGCAGACCCAGTGCAGGGTTTGGTTCTTTATCCAGTGAAATATCACCTACCGGTTTGTCGGCACCTATATCAAAAGTTCTGATAGTTACCGGACGGCCGTTTGCCGCACGGATACATTCACAGTAGAACTCAAACTGACTTTCCAGAGTAGGAAGGCTGCTCTTCATAAACAGGATTTCACTGCGGACAAGACCTATACCTCTTGCACCGTTTTCCACAGCAAGAGCAATATCTTTAGGGTCGTTACAGTTGGCCCAGATTTCCATATCTTCGCCATCTGTATGTATATCTTTTTCTTTCAGTGACATAAGTGACACTTTTGCACGCCGTTCCTGACGGATACGGTGGTTGAAAAGTGCTATTGTGCCTTCTGCAGGGTTAACATACACTTCACCTGCATAACCGTCTACGCACACTGTTCTGCCGTTATTAAGAGGGTTTAAAATTTCGCTGTTGAGCCCACATACAGATGGTATGCCCATAGTACGGGCAATAATATTTGCATGGGACTGATAGCTGCCACCTACAGTAATAAAGCCTACGGCATACTGTCTGTCGATAGAGGCAAGGTCACTAGGAAGTATTTCATCAGCTACGATAACAGATGGTTCTGTGAGAACAAAGCGTTCACGGCTGCGACCATCCAGAATATCCACAACTCTGCCCAGTACATCACGGATGTCACTGGTGCGGCCTGACAGATATTCGTCACCTGTCTTTTTCAGGCGATCACAATATTCTTCCATAGCCATTTCAACACTGCGTGCGGCGCCATTGCCTTCACTGATGAAATTCTGTATCATCACGTTCAGGCCATTGTCATCCAGCATAACCAGCTGGAACATAAGGATATCCTGATGTTCTCTTTCTGAACTCCGCATCAACCGGCGGATTTCATCTTTAGCCAGAATAAGGGCGGCTTCATACAGGGCTTTTTCACGGTGTGTAGCAAGAACAACACGTTTGAAACCTGCTATACGGCGGTTGATTACTTTTATTTTTCCTACGGCAAGACCGCCGGAGGCTGCATTTCCCAAATATTTTATCATAGACCCCTCCGATAAAATGGTAGTAACTGTCGTATGGTATTATCTGGTTTTATTTTACCAGACGTATGTGAGTAAATAGTGTTTAATATTCAAAGCTTTTGCAGAAACCTGTGAAACCATAGAGTATCAGCAGAGGATGCACTGTAGACAGGTACATAACATAAGTACCTATGCCGAAGCTGGCTACCTCTACAAAGGCTATCATTGCACAGCGGAGAAGCGCCATACCTATAAGACCCAGCATTACGATATTCAGCATGCTTTCGGTGTCAAAGGCTTTTCTGGTTATGTCTTCTCTCAGTTTCTTTATCTGCCAGCACAGTGCTATGATGCACATCAGCGGTATACAGATTTTGTATATCACATTGAATGCGCGGAGCACACCGTGAGTCAGTGCACGCACAGGTGACAGGTATGGTGTTTCAGTATAAGGGATGAGGGCCACTGCGCCAGGCTGGTTTATAAAATCTTCCACCGGTGTTATTTCTTCCGGTGTACCCACAGCACGGTGGGCCACAGGGTCACACTGTTCGAAAAGTACGGATACTTTGAAACCAGCAAAGGTTTCTGCCAGGACATCAGGCACATATTCCAGTTTTATAGGTGGTGTAACTGATTTGCGCAGAGTGTTTTTGCCGTTTGTGGTTTTCAGTCGGCCTTCGTTTACAGCCTGCTGTATATCCGCTGTCAAGCCTTCGTAGTAATCCTGTGCCGTCTGCGGATTATCGTATACTCCAAGGTCTGATAAAGCCTCTCTCAGCGCCCAGTAAAAGGCCCCTGAGGCAAAATCGCCGATTGATTCGTTATAATACCCGTTTACAAGCAGTGGTTTCTGCAGAGCTTTTTTCACCGGTGTGAAAACGGCCACTTCACGGTAAACATCTTCACGTACATCTTCAGGTACTGCCACCATAGGGTGCCAGTTATCCTGTTCCAGACTGGTAAGTGCACCGTATGCGGCTTTGAACTCACCGGATGTAAAGTCGCTGACGATAAAACGGCCATAGTATTGCAGGTTCATATAGCTGTATCCTGCGATAATTGCACCACTGATTGCAAAAGGCAGTGCCATGGCAACGATTTTCACAGGGATGTTTTTTGATTTTTCTGCAATCAGCAGAATAACCACAATAACAGCCGCGGCGGCAAAGAAAGGAATAATCCACATACCGTCTTCACGACAGAGATATATGCAACCGAAAGCTGTACCATAAAGCATCATCCAGCCAATCCAGCGGGATACTTTTTCATGGTAGCGAAGCCCCACAGCGGTAACGCCTGCAATAAACATCAGGCACAATGCAGGGAAAATGGCATCACGGTATATACGTGTAGCGTACTGGGCACTGGACGCAGGGTTATACAGCAGTCCCAGGAATGTAAACAGCAACTGCCAGTTTTTCTTCATAACCGGCTTCAGTGCCATAACCGCTGTAAAGCTGGCCGCAGCCCACAAAATCATATTTGCCACCAGATAAGGTATACCTGTAAGATGTACAAATGCCAGCCATACTGCGAAAAATGCATGTTTGGAAATGGTGAGATATGTATATTCACCCAGCCAGTTGCCTTCCACTATGCTCATTGCGGCAGTGGTCATCAGGTGGTCATCGATAGGGGCCAGATTAGGATAAATAGTGGCAAACTGTGTATATGACAGTACCAGTCTGAAAATCAGTGCCAGCAATGCCACTGTAATAGCAGCCCCCACTGTTATATCATTGTCTTTGAATATATATTTTTTCATAAATTACCTTCAAGGGAAAGAAAATCAACCAGAAATGTATAAAAAATCAATTTATTTATTCTTTTTATTTTAACATATACAAAAAAATATATAAAGGGAAATTTATAAAACCATCTTTAATTTTGGATAAAAAGTAATATTTATTAAAAATGACGAATGTTTTTTTACTTTTCTCACAATTTTTTTCAAAATAGCGGTTTTTTATTGAAAAACAGGCCACAATATCATATAATTAATGTGTTATAGGATTATCAAATTCCTATGTAATCTGTTCCGTTTAAGGGAGGAATATATATGTCAAGAACTATTGGTGCAGTATCCAGAGGTATCAGAACACCTATTATTGTTGAAGGTGACAATCTGGTAGATGTAACCGTTCAGAGCTTACTGGAAGCTTTTGAAGAAGAAAACATTAAAGTAAACGACAGAGATATCGTTGGTGTTACAGAAGCTGTTGTTGCAAGAGCACAGGGCAACTATATTACATGTGATCATATTGCAAAAGACGTTAAAAATAAATTCGGCGACGAAACAATCGGTCTGATTTTCCCTATCCTGTCCCGTAACCGTTTCTCTATCGTACTGAAAGGTATCGCAAGAGGTGCTAAAAAGCTGGTTATCATGCTGAGCTATCCTTCCGACGAAGTGGGCAACCATCTCATCAGTCTGGATCAGCTGGACGAAAAAGGTGTAAACCCATGGTCCACAATTCTGGACGAAGCTGAATACAGAAGACTGTTCGGTAAAAACGTACATCCATTCACACAGGTAGACTATGTAGAATACTACAAAGATCTGGTACTGGGTGAAGGCTGTGAATGTGAAGTTATCTTCGCAAACAAAGCAACAGATATTCTGGCATACACAAAAAATGTTATCTGTGCTGATATCCACTCCCGCGCACGTTCCAAACGCCTGCTGAAAGCTGCTGGCGCAGAAAAAGTACTGGGTCTGGATGATCTGATGACAGAATCCATCGATGGCAGCGGCTATAACGAAATGTATGGTCTGCTGGGCTCCAACAAAGCTACAGAAGAAAAAGTAAAACTGTTCCCACGTGACTGTGAAAAATTCGTAACTGACCTGCAGGCAGCACTGCTGAAAGCTACAGGCAAAAAACTGGAATGTATGGTTTACGGCGACGGTGCGTTCAAAGATCCTCAGGGCAAAATCTGGGAACTGGCTGACCCTGTAGTTTCACCTGGTTTCACAGATGGTCTGGTAGGTCTGCCAAACGAACTGAAACTGAAATACCTGGCTGACAACCAGTTTGCAGGTATGAAAGGTGACGAACTGCGTGACGCTATGACACAGTACATCGCTAACAAGAAAAAGGACCTGATGGGCTCTATGGAAAGCCAGGGTACAACACCACGTCAGCTGACAGACCTGATCGGCTCACTGTGTGACCTGACATCCGGTTCTGGTGACAAAGGCACACCTGTTATCTTTATTCAGGGTTACTTTGACAACTACTCAAACGAATAATAAAAATTTATGCCGGGGCATATGCCCCGGCTTTTTTATTTGTGTGCAGATATAAAAAGCACCGCAGAATTTTCTGCGGTGCTTTGATTTTATACAGTGTACAGATTATTTTGTACGCATCTGTGCGCCAGCTGTGTGTTCCAGACATCTGATAACTGTGTTTGCTACTTTTTCGATTTCATCGGAAGTCAGTGTTTTTGTGTCTGAACCGATAACAAGGCGGATAGTAACAGATTTTTTACCTTCTGGTACCTGTTTACCTTTGTATTCATCTACAAATGCAGCACGTTTGATAAGTTTTTCAGATTTTGCCTTTTTCAGAATTTCAGCATAGATTTTTTCCCATTTTGTATCAAGATCAAACAGCAGGGAAATATCGTAGTTGTTTTCTGGGAATTCAGGCAGATGTGCAAATGTGTTTGTTCTGGACTTGAATGGTACCAGAGCGTAGAAGTCCAGTTCAAAGAGAACTGCAGACAGGTTTTTGATACCACAACCCATAGATGCTTTCTTAGCCAGCAGACCCATGTTACCTACCAGTTTTTCGCCTACATAGATGTTCAGCCATACTGTGTTGTCAGCCCAAGCTGGTTTCACATCACGTCTGAAAGTGAAGCCTTCCATATGTGTGTATCTAGGCATCATTTCGATAACACCTTTAGCTTTGCGGAACAGTGCTGTTACATCAGATGTTACTGCCGCAAAAGCACCACCGATGCTCTTTGTATAGTATGGAATTTTTTCTTTTTCATCGTATGTGCTTGTATAGTCTCTGTCCTGGAAAATCTGTGCTTCTTCGAAGATACCGAATTCGCTGTAGAAACGTTCGTTTTTAACGATAGCATCACAGATGTTTGGCAGAATAGAGCCTTTTACAAATTTTTCTGTAGGTGATGGAGGAGTAGACAGTTTCAGCAGGTTTTCAGTTGTTCCAAGAACAGCTTCCACTGTTTTGTCTGTCATCCAAGGATATGTGAACACTTCCTGCATGTTGCAACGGAATGCCAGATATTCTTTGATTTTTCTGGACAGGTCATAGTCCAGCTGGTTGATAGCTGCATCGAATGTTGTAGTGATTTTTGTAGCCTGAATGTTGTCATAGCCGTAGATTCTGGCGATTTCTTCCATGATGTCGGCTCTTTCAGAAATATCACCTGTAGCACGCCATGATGGTACTTTTACTTTCAGGTTGTCACCATCGATAGTAACACCAAAGCCCATTCTGGACAGTTTGTTTTCAATGTATTCATTGGAGAATGTCTGACCCAGACGTCTTTCCAGCCAATCAAGACTTACGTTGATTTCTGTTTTTTCAATAGGTGTTGGGTAAACGTCGCTGTATGCAACAACTTTCATTTCTGGGTACAGTTCTTTGTACAGAGTCATAGCCATATTGAATGCCAGGTCACATCTTTCAGGGTCAACAGCTTTTTCGTATCTGGAGGATGCTTCTGTTCTTACATCGTAGCGCTGTGTTGTTCTGCGGATACCGCGGGATTCAAAGTTTGCTACTTCCAGAATAACATCTTTTGTTTCTGGCAGGATGGAGTCTTTTGCACCACCCATAACACCAGCAAGGCCTACAGGGCCTGTCCGGTCACAGATAACCAGATCGTCTGTGGACAGTTCCAGTTCTTCGCCAGACAGCAGAAGAAGTTTTTCATCTTCGCCAGCCATTCTTGCAGAGATGAAGTCCACAATATGGTCAGAGTCATAAGCGTGTGTAGGCTGGCCTGTAGCCATCATTACATAGTTTGTAACGTCAACCAGTGCGTTGATAGGTCTCTGGCCTACTCTCCACAGGCGTGTTCTCATTTCGAATGGAGATTCTTTTACATAAAGACCTTCCATTTTTGTGCCGATAAAACGACGGCATCTTTCTGCATCGCCAACTCTTACGTCAATACCGCCTTCTACTTCAGGAACGAAAGCTGGTACTTCTGCCAGAGGCAGGTCGTACAGAGTAGCAATTTCTCTGGCAATACCGTAGTGACCCCACAGGTCAGGACGGTTTGTCATGGATTTATTGTCAATTTCAAGGATAACGTCATCCAGGCTCAGTGCTTTTGCAATCGGATCACCTGCTTCGCATTCAAATGCGTTCAGGTTCATGATTTCGTGGTCTCCACCAAGTGGAAGCAGGTCTTCCAGACCAACTTCTGTGGAAGCACAGATCATACCATAGCTTTCAACGCCACGCAGTTTGGAAACTTTGATTTCCACTGGTTCGCCTTCGCCGTGCCATTTAACAAATGTGCCTGGCAGTGCAACTGCAACTTTCTGGCCAACTTCCAGATTGGAGCCGCCACAAACGATATCTTTGATTTCGCCGCCACCAATGTCTGTTTTGCAAACACGCAGTTTGTCAGCATTTGGGTGTGGGAGAACTTCTTTGATAACACCTACTACAATGCCGTTGAATCTTTCTGCAAGTTCTTCAGCATCTTCAACTTCAACAGTTGACATAGTCAGGTCATAAGCCAGTTTTTTCAGGTCCATGTCATCAGGAAGTTTTACATAATCTTTTATCCAGTTCAATGATACTTTCATTTTGTCTTACCTCCTAATTAACGGAACTGTTCCAGGAATCTCAGGTCAGCAGAGTTGAACAGACGAACGTCATCTACGCCATAGCGCATCATAACCAGTCTGTCCAGACCGATGTTAACGTAGAAGCCTGTGTATTCATCAGGGTCGAGGCCTGCAGCACGCAGTACGTTTGGATGAGGTGTGCCACCTGGCATAACTTCGATCCAACCTACCTGTTTACATACGCTGCAACCTTTACCGCCGCAAACCAGACATTCCATGTCAATTTCATAACCTGGTTCAACGAATGGGAAGAAGCCGGAACGCATTCTGATTTTTACTTCTCTGCCGAATACTTTGGACAGGATAGTCTGAATCATAACTTTACCAGCTGTGAAAGTAAAGTCTTTATCCACGATCAGTGCTTCGTACTGATAGAAAGCTCTTTCATGGCGTGCGTCAGTAGTTTCATTACGGTAAACACGGCCTGGGTATACAAAGCGGTATGGTGGTTTGTGGCTCTGCAGGTAGCGTACACTATCACCTGTCAGGTGAGGACGCAGACAAAGTTTTTCCCATGCTTCGCCTTTATCATGACCTTCAATCCAATATGTATCCATGCTTTCTCTTGCAGGATGGTTTGGAGGGAAGTTCAGGTTATCGAATGAATAATATTCGCTGGAGATATCTGTAGCTTCAAAAATTTCAAAACCCAGTGAACGGAATGCATCATTCAGGTCATAGCACATCTGAATAATTGGGTGCAGGCCACCGCTCATTGGTGGCAAACCTGGTACAGACCAGTCAAAATCAGCAGATACTTCACTGGCTTTCAGTTTCAGTTCTTCTCTGCGTGCGTCAATCAGTTCGCTCAGTTCATTTTTGGCTTTGTTGATCAACTGGCCAGCTGCTGGTCTTTCTTCTGCCGGCAGTTTGGACATTTCTTTCATCAGCAGGGTTACAGAGCCCTGTTTACCCAGCAGGCTGCCCTTGATTTCCTGCAGTTCAGCCTCATTTTTCGCGCCGTTTATCCGAGGAATACCGTCACGAAGCAAGGCTTCCAGTTTTTCTTTCATATATCGTTCCTCCGTTTTTCAGAGTCTGCCTGCTGACTGCCGCTCATCCCTCTCTCAAGAAAACAGCCCGGTTTCCCGGAGCATTCAGTCCCTGTTTATTTAAAAAGAAAATACTTTTATGTATTATAGTATTATACAACCTGGTCAATAAATTGTCAATTTATATACATACATATTATATGCTTTTTTATGCAAATTATAGTCGGAATCCGTTAAGTATTTTGTAAAAAGTACCAGTATTGTGCCGAAAAATGTATATATACATATTGGAATGTTTTTTTACTTGAAATAATCACACTTTTAGGGTACAATGGTAAATAGCAAACAAGGAGGGTGTAGGATGAGCGAAACTACTATTTTTTCTATATATAGCGAAAAAGACGAAGAAATCAGACAGATTCTTAAGGAAGTGTATGATGCTTTGAAGGAAAAAGGATACAACCCTATCAATCAGATAGTTGGTTACATTCTGTCAGAAGACCCTACCTACATCACTACACACCAGGGAGCAAGAAACAAAATCAGAAAGCTGGACAGAGATGATATCCTGCAGAGCCTTCTGAAGAATTATCTCGCATAAAACTCCCTGAGTAAATTCAAGGAGGTATTGCCCAATGGATGCACCATTGACTTACAAAGGTTTACCGCTTGTACGTAGTAAAGACGAATTTTATTACGGCAATCCAGGTGAAAAATTTATAGTTTATCTGAAAGTTCTCAGCACAAAACAGATAGGTGATCAGACTGTATCTGACAAGATACACGTGTCTTTAATTTCCACTGATACTACACTGGATCCTATCCAGCGCATGGTTAAACAGGGTATCAAAAACGGCCTGTACAGCGCACTGGATGTAGGTGCAGTATGGCTTCAGAGCGAACTGAGCAAGTAATTGAATTTGCTGAAAAAGCGGAAGAAATTCTTCCGCTTTTTTTATTTAACAAAACACTGATTCACTCAATAAAACAGAACCCGGCCTGTAAATCAGGCCGGGTTTTATTTATTCAGTCAGTAAAATTTATCTCAGTGTTTCCTGATATTCTTTACTCAGGTCCATCATAGTCCGGAAAAATCTCAGAGCGTACTGACGGTATTCATCTACTGTATTATCTACAACTTTCTGCAGGATAGCTTCTTCACGTTTGCGGTCCAGTGTTGGCAGACCGTTTGCTTTTTTATACCGTGCCACCTGTGCAGACAGTTCCATCCTTTTTACAAAAAGAGCCAGCATTTCGTCATTGATTTCGCTGATTTCTTTTCTGACTACATCAAGATTAAGATTATCCATTGTTTATTGCCTCCCAATATTCTTCCAGTGTAAGATCATTTTCCATAATATACTTCGCCACTTCTTTGCCTACATAGCGGTAGTGCCATGGCTCATAAACTATGCCTGTCACAGCTTCCTTTGTTTTAGGATAACGGAGTATAAAGCCGTAATCCGCACAGTTTTCAACCAGCCATGTAAACAAAGGTTCTTCTTCAAAGTACTGTTCCAGCTCACCTGTGTAGCCCTGGTTCACTATATCCACCACCAGACCCAGATTGTGTTCACTGGTACCAGGCACCGCAACCCATTTGGCGGCTTCAGTTTCAGCAGCAGCCTGTGTGTAGCCCCGGTTAAGGTAATCGTTGATTTTATTATTATACAGCATACGCTGATAATTTATAGTGCGGTGAGCGCTTCTTATAAGCACCGGGTGGCCTGCAGCAGCTGCATCTGCCAGCATTGCTTCAAGATTTTCCACCACGCGCACATCAAACTGATAATCAGTCTGTACGCCATTGTTCACCACTCCTCTTGTCTGCACATCGTAGTCATCCTGCAGAGGGTTTGCCCGGTTTACCAGAGTACAGTATTCATTCGGTTGTGGTATGGATGGGGTAGGCTGTGGAGTAGGTGTAGGCGCAGGTGTTTCCACCACCTGTTGCGGAGTTTCCCCGACTCCTGCACCGGTCATAAGCATAAACCGTCCGCGTATACTGAAAACAACCAGTACCAGCAAAGCTGCCATAATCAGCTTTTTACGGTTATTTCTTTTCTTTGATTTTTTCGCCATAATATCACTCCATCTGTCCCAGTCTAAACATCACAAGAGATACCCCTGTAACAGCCGCTGTTTCGCAACGGAGAATACGGGACCCCAGCACAATGTTCACAGCGCCTTTTTCAACCATAAGAGCTGCTTCTTTTTCGCTGAAGCCGCCTTCGCTGCCGATGATTACAGCCACATTACTGCAGTCTGTAAAATCAGTTTCGCTGAGTTTTTCAGCGCCGTGTTCGTAGAACAGTATAACCTTGTCATAGTTTCCCAGCTGCTGGAGAATTTCCTTGAATGTAGCTGTTTTTTCTACTACCATAGGTGCACTGCGACCTGACTGTTTGCATGCTTCGTCAGAAATTTTCTGCAGACGGGTAACTTTGTTATCGTCTTTTTTGCTTTTCTGTGCCACGCAGTATTCACTGACAAACGGCACCAGACGTGCTGCGCCCAGTTCACACATTTTCTGTGTGATAAACTCCAGTTTGTCTGATTTTGGCAGTGCCATATACACTGTCAGGTTCACTGTAGGTTCAGCAGGATTTTTTTCCTTTGACACCACTTCAAAAATCACTTCATCTTTGGTGATTTCCTGTGCTATGGCAGTATAATCGTAGCCTGTTTTATCTGTGAGTATCACGCTGTCACCTTCCCTGATGCGCATAACCTTTATAAGGTGCGCAGCTTCAGGACCGGAAACTATGGCTGTGGTGTTATTCAGTTGTGATAAAAAATATCTGTGTGCCATAAATAATCTCTTTCGCTGTGGTAAATGTATTTATCAGTGTGTAGCTTCAATACATACCCAGCCGTTCTTTTCATGAACAGTTCTGATGTTGAAACCCAGTTTTTCGAGGCATGCAACAACTTCGTCTTTACGTGTATCGATGATACCACTGGTGATATACAGACCATCTTCAGCAAGGAACTGTGGTACAACTTCACTCAGCATCATTACAGCGTTTGCAACGATATTTGCAACGATAATGTCATATTTGCCACTGGCTTCTTTTGCAAGATCGCCTACTTTGATAGTAAATTTATCTGCCACACCGTTGAGTTCAGCGTTTTCGATAGCTACTTTTACAGCTGTAGGGTCAATATCAACACCTTCAACGTCAGCCGCACCCAACAGGATAGCACCGATACCAAGGATACCGCTGCCTGTACCTACGTCCAGTACTCTTTCGCCGCCTTTGATTTCACGATCCAATACTTCCAGACAGAGGTATGTTGTTTCGTGTGTACCTGTACCAAAAGCCATACCTGGATCCAGTTTCAGCACTTTACGGTCTGTTTCATATTCTTCCCATGATGGGCATACAGCCAGATTTGTACCGATATCCATTGGGTGATAGTATTTTTTCCAGCCTGTTTCCCAGTCTTCCTGATTGATGTAAACGATTTCACATTTATATGTAACACCCAGTTCATCCAGACGGTTTTCCAAAGTCAGGCGGGCATTCTGTGCATCCAGTTCAGGTGAAATATAATGATGCACGATGATTTCGCTTCTGTTTTTTTCCAGCAGGTCTGCTTCAATCAGGTCCACATGTGCGATTTCCTCTACCTGCCATTCAAGGTCAGAATAGTCTTCAATCTGCACACCCATAGGGCATACTTCTGCTGACACAAAGTCAAAAACTGCTTCAAATTTTTTATCTGTAATAATTTTAATATCTGTCCACTGCATATATTCTTCTCCTTCTGGCAGTCAGGTGTTATCCGACTGCACATATATAAACAATAAGATTATACCATAAAAATATAGTCTTTCATAGGGAAAACTGTAATTACATCATGCGTCGCACTGATACCACAGTTCTGCTTTACCCAGACGAGCCACATCACCTTTGCGGAAACCTGTTTCCTGATATTCCCCTGTGATAGTGCCTTTCAGCAGGCCTTCTGTCAGGTCAAGGTAGTCTTTCACTATTCCCTTATCCATTAGTGTGCCGTCATGGCCGATAGCCAGCACATCGTACTCTGTATTCAGTTCCCACAGCCTTTTCACTGTTTCGTTGAATCTTTTCACCAGTTTCATATCGTTGCCCGGCTGACGCATAAGGATAATGCTGTTGTTCACTGTGTCACCGCTGAACAATATCCCGGATTCTGAATCCAGATAACAAACACTGCCGTCTGTATGGCCCGGTGTATGGATTACTTTCAGTTTGCGGCCACCCGCTGTAATAACATCACCATGGTTTACCGGTGCGTAGCTGAATTCCCACCGTGGGTTTTCCGGCGGAATAAGCGCCAGCAGGTCCTCCACTGCATATTCAGGACATCTTACAGGACCACGGGTGCGGATATAGAAATCACGCAGGCCATTATATGTTCCGTCAGGTGACATCCCCATCATAGACCGTGACAGGCCGTCATCATCGGGGTGCATAAATATTTCTGCTTCAGGGAAATTATATATACCGCCATTATGGTCGAAATGGTCATGAGTCAGCAGTATCGTCACCGGTTTACAGCTGATTTTTCTCACTGTTTCTTTCAGGTTGCCTATACCACATGTGGCGTCTATAAGCACAAGACCTGTTTCGCCTTCAATTGCAAAGGCATTTACCAGTTTGTACTCGCTGATACACCATATTTTTGGTGCTATCTCTGTAATTTTATGTTCCAGATGCGCCATAATAATCCCTCCTGTTACACTATATTATGATTGTAACATAAAATATCCCCATGTACAATTTTATATTTACTATTCAGAGCGGTATATGATATAATGTTATTTAATGTGAATACCAAAAATATACAATGATGAGGTAATATATATGCTGAAAAGTGAAGCTGTTTATAACGCCATTCAGAAAGGCGAATATGATGAAATGCTGACAGCCTGCTACGGTGCCGACAGACTGGATACCAACAGAACAAGATATGAAGAAGCACTGAGTGTGTGGAGCCGGATTTACGGCAGAGCAAGAAAAGCCGCAGTATACTCCATACCTTACAGCATTCTGCTGGCTGGCGACGGCGCTGACGTAGCTATCCCTACAGACCTGGATATGGTTGTAGTGGCTGCAGACAACTATACAAACATTTCCCGTGTACGTTGCAGAAACTATCTGGGTGAAGATAACGTAGACCTGTATCAGCATGGTCCATACGGCGATGAAAGCGGTTTTGTAATCGGTGTAGTTCGTGGCGTACAGCAGGGTTTCCTCCACTATGGCTACCGCAGAATGAAATCCGTTGATATGTATATCGATGCTGATACTCTGCCAGGACAGGGTCTGGATGATGCAAACCATCTGGCTATGGCTGTGGCTTACATTATCAACGATATGTGCTACATGGGTGAAAAACTGGGCGAAAAAGAACTGGCACAGATAGTACAGTATGCTCTGGCAAACCATGTAATGATGGACAACTACGCTACAGATACATACGCTACACTGCGTGGCAAATGTGTGACAGGTGATTTCACAAACGCTGATGCTGCTGTTATCAATGAAGTTGAAGCAGATATGCTGGACTGTGAAATGTACACTGTAAACATCGGCACTACAGATATCAATATCGATGACCACGAAGTAGACCCAAGACTGGACGCATTCCTGGACAGACTGGGCAAAGACGTGGAAGACATGAGTGAAAAAGAATTCTATACTGTGCTGGGCGAACTGGCTGACGTGGATAAAGAAGCAAGCCTGTTCCTGATGGATTACTTCACACAGGAAAACTTCAGCAGAATTTACTCTGCAAATGCTGTGGAAGGCATGGGCAGCCCTTCTGTTGAAGCTACAAAAGAAATCGAAAAAGAATCCGTAGGTGGTGCAGCTACTGTTTACCGCAACAAAGTAAACAAACCATACTGGATGGCACTGTGCTGTGTAACAGCTGATGCAAAAGAAGCATTTACACAGGCTATGGAAAAACTGTACGGCGAAGGCTGTCTGGCAAAAGTAAATAAGGCAGTTGGCGGTGCACGCAGAGTTATTGACTAAATAAAAAATTAAAGCATCTGCAGTAATGCAGGTGCTTTTTTCATACAAAAACAATGGTTGTTATTTTAATGTCATAGTGTTATACTTTTAATAATATTCAGTATAGTAAATATATTTAAGGAGAGATATTATGATTCGTTTTGAATGTGACTACGCCGAAGGGGCATTGCCTGAAATTCTGGAGGCACTGGTAAAAACAAACTTTGACCAGACACCGGGCTACAGCACAGACATCTACTGTGAAAAAGCAAGAGAATACATCCGTCAGGAATGCTGTGCACCAGATGCTGATGTGCATTTTCTGGTGGGTGGCACACAGGTCAATAAAACTGTTATCCAGTCTATTCTCCGTGCACATCAGGGCGCGCTGTGCGCATCCACAGGCCATATCAATGTGCATGAAAGCGGCACAATTGAAGCCGGTGGACACAAAGTACTGACAGTACCAAGCGACGACGGTAAAATCACAGCACAGCAGGTGAAAGAATACCTCCACGGCCATTTCACCGACCCTACAATGGAACACACTGTACAGCCAGGTATCGTATATGTTTCCAACCCTACAGAAAACGGCACACTGTACACAAAAACTGAACTGGAAGCTATCAGAGCAGTATGTGATGAATACGACATTCCGCTTTTCCTTGACGGCGCAAGAATGGGTTATGGTCTGGCCGCACCTGACAATGACCTTACTCTGGCCGATTACGCACGAATCTGTAATGTTTTCTACATCGGTGCCACAAAAGTAGGCGCATTGTTTGGCGAAGCAGTAGTTATCAATGACAACAGACTGAAAAAAGATTTCCGTTATCATATCAAACAGAATGGCGGCCTGCTGGCAAAAGGCAGACTGCTGGGCGTACAGTTCATGACTCTGTTTGACGAAAGAAAACTGTACCACAAAGTATCACAGCATGCTATCGGTCTGGCTATGAAAATCCGAGCAGGATTTGAAGAAGCCGGCTGTAAATTCAGATATGATTCCATGACAAACCAGCAGTTCCCTGTGCTGGAAACCAGCCTTATGGAAAAACTGGCTGAAAAATACGCATTCAGCTTCTGGGAAAAATATGACGAAAACCACACAGTAGTACGTTTCTGCACCAGCTGGGCCACAAAAGAAGAAAACGTTGACGCACTGATTGCTGACCTGAAAGAACTGACAAAATAATACATAAATGACACCCGGAAAGCAGATGCCTTCCGGGTGTTTTTATATTATTTGTCGTTGCGCATTTTTTCCCACATTGTCTCCATATTGTAGTTACCGGCAATACGCAGACCCCGGTCAAACAATGGTGCAGCTTTATTGTCCAGCACTGTTACGTGCCAGTCACCACCGGCCGCAAAGAATATGCAGCGGCTTTCCAGAGTGGTACATCTGGCGGCTACAGGCAGGCTGTAACGCAACAGGTCCACATACTGTCTGGTGGTAAAGCGCTCTTTTCTGGCCACATCAGCGGCACAGATAATCATAATATACTCACAGGCAGTGTAACCCGGCTTTTTGAAATAGTTGCCCACTGCATTTACATACTCTGTCCGCAGGTACGGGGACTTGTACAGGTCCTCAAAGGCAATTACCTCTTTTTCCACATCAGCAGAAAGTATGTCCACAATGTCATCCAGCGAATGACTTTTCATCAGTGTCTGTATTTCTTCTATACGGGCTGTTATCTTTTTATATGGCAGCACTGTTTCCTGACCGGTAGTGGAAGGGCGTTTGATAAACCAGCTTTCTGGTATCATCCCCATTCTTTTCCAGCGGTAAAGCTGACCGTAGGAGATGCCTGTTTTTTCCAGTAACTCTTTTTTTGTAATATATTCCATGACTTTCATCCTTTTCCTCTGTATAATTATATTTTAACACAACAATGTTATATACACAATAAATTATCTGTCATAATTGGCTATGTCAGGGTGTAAATTATTGCTTTTGTGCCAATTATCAAAATTCCCTATCTCTTTCACAGTTTTTATCCATAAATTTTTATCATTATGACGAAATATTATAAACTCTGAAAAGCACTTTGATTTTTTTATTTAATTTTGATATAATTATACTTAACAAATAAATGAAGGGTGTGACTGTTGTGTACAATGTAGGCGATATTGTTTTCTATTCAGCTACCGGCGTATGTGAGGTTAAGCATATAGGTGACCCGGGCGTAGGCCTGCCCACTCATGTGGACTACTACACCCTGCAGCCACTGAGCAAAAACCACCGTGAAATGATATACGCACCGGTAAATACAAAGGTATTTATGCGCTATGCCATAGATGGTGACCGGGCACAGCAGTATGTGGACATGGTAAAAGAGTTGTCCCCTGTAGGACCAGAAACCCGCAACCCTAAAATAGTGCAGGATTTTTATTCCAACCTGCTGAATACCTTTGACTGTAAAAATCTGCTGTTGGTGATAGTAAGCCTGACTGCCAAAAAGAGAGAATTGGCGGCCCGTAACAAATCCCTGAATCAGACACAGACTTCCCTGCTGAAACGCGCGCAAGAAATGGTGTATAATGAATTTGCCTATGCACTGGGCAGAACCAGCACAGAAATAGCAAATATAGTAGAAAAAGAAATAAATATATAATCCCTGAATCCCGTTTTAAATCCCTGCCGGTCATCTGACCGGCTTTTTTATTTATATACGCAAAAAGAGCTCCCGAAGGAGCTCTTTTTATTTGGTGGTAATAATTTTTTAAGAACAAGACTAAAAATTAGTCGAGGTCGTAAGAAACTGTCATGTGAACTTTGCCGGATTTTTTCATCATTACAGCGTATGCCAGAGCAACTACACATGTGATAGCGTTGATAGCAACAACAGCAAATGTTGTACCGGAAACGTTCATGTAGAACTGTACAAGTGTGATTGCGATAGAAGCAAGCAGACAGAATTTGAATACGCCGTCGGAAACGTGGAATGGGGATTTTGCCCACTGTTCTGGGAACAGTTTTGGCAGTTTCATGATACCCCAGATCAGAACAACGTTGGGTTATTTTGTCATTTCGTTGTATAATTTATGCACAAGTGCAAAGCAGGATTTTATTTCTTCCATCATCTGATGTGGCGGTATATTTTCTTTTGATTGTAACCACTGAAATATCATGGAGGCTATGCCTTCTGCCACAAAATTTTTCCGCATATCTGTGATTTTTTCCGCTCCCGTGAAAATAACTTCTGCAGATTGCGCTACTTTTTTATTTATCCACAGTCTGAAATGTTCGCTGAAGGAGTTCTGTCCGGCTATATCCAGCAAAACCTACAGTCTATATTCGTAATCTGTCTCTTTAGTATCTTTCAGGCGTATCTGTGTATCATTGTCAAAAATCCACGCAACAAGGTCGTATTTATCTTTGAAATGATAATAAAAGCTTTTGCGGTGCATATCGCATTCCCGGCATATATCAGAAATATTTATAGTCTGAAAAGACTTTTTTTCCAGAAGCTGTCTGAAAGACCGCGCCATTCTTCTTTTCGTCAGGTTTTTGTCCACTTGTTTTTTCCTTTACCGAATACTTAAAATTCACTTAACATTCACATTACAATTTATGAATATATTAAAATATTTCAATGTGAAAAACAAGTAAAGTATTTCCCGTTCATTTATCCATTTTCAAACTCATGGTAAAAAACATAATGCACAGGACAAATTTGTTTTGTAGCAAATAAAAAAGCCCTGCATGTGCAGAGCTTTTTATTGAAATTTTCGTTTATTTCAGCAGTTCTTCCACTGTAGCCATAGCTTTGTCCATGTAATCGCCTTCGAACAGTTCGATTACGCCCATGTCACAGTTTTTAGCCAGCTGTGGGTCGATAGGCAGTTTAGCCAGAACAGGCAGATTGTATTTTTCTGCTGTAGCGTCTACTTTACCTTCACCGAAAATATACAGTTTTTTACCACAGTCAGGGCACATTACGTAGCTCATATTTTCTACCAGACCCAGAACAGGGATATTCATCAGATTAGCCATTTTTACAGCTTTTTCAACTATCATACCAACCAGTTCCTGTGGGGAAGCAACGATAATGATGCCGTCTACAGGCAGAGACTGGAATACTGTCAGTGGTACGTCACCTGTTCCTGGAGGCATATCAATAAACATAAAGTCTACATCGTCCCAGATAACATCTGTCCAGAACTGTTTTACTGCGTTGGAAATCATGCTGCCACGCCATACTACAGGGTCTGTTTCATCAGCCAGCAGGAAGTTTACGCTCATCAGTTTGATGCCTGTTTTGCTGATTGCAGGCAGGATGCCCAGTTCATTACCCATAGCTTTCTGGTGAACACCGAAAGTCTGACCGATGGATGGACCAGTAATGTCAGCATCCAGAACAGCAGCGTTATAACCCAGACGCTGTGCAGAAACAGCCATCATACTTGTTACAAGGCTTTTACCTACGCCGCCTTTACCGGAAACAACACCGATAACTTTTTTTATTCTGCTCATTGCGTGTGGCAGTTCTTTACCAGGGGCTTTTGCGCCGCCTTCTCTGCTGCCGCAATTAGCTGAGCAGGTAGAACAATCATGTGTACATTCAGACATAATTTTTCTCCTTCATCTATACAAATAAGTGTTTTTTTACTTATTTAGTATACCACTTTTACAGCACCTGTCAATACAACCCGCCCTTTGCAGAAATGCCGTCAGATACCGGTATATCTGGCATGGCACTGTTTCAGAAACATAAGGTAACCCGTGGCCAGCTGTTTCACATCTTCTTTTTCATTCCGGGAATTCTGCAGATTTTCGTGCAGGGATTCTATGGCTTTTTCATAGCCTTTGGCTAACATATTCTCCAGTTTATCCGTATCTTTATTCATCATGGTTTTCATATCAATGGCCATTTCTGTGGCCTGTTGTGCCATATCGGTCAGCGGTTTCAGCACCTGGTCCTTTTCCTGAAGGGCAAAAACCGCATTCTGGAATTTTTCATAGGCGTGCAGGTCATCCAGCAGTGTCCGGCGCAATTTTTTATCCGGACTGATTTCTATCAGATGACGTGTGGACAGCATACCCATCTGTATATTGCCATTAAGAAAATAAAGTAATCCTTTTTCCATTTTTATCACCTCGGGACTATTATGACCCTGCAGATATGAAATATGTACACAACTTTCGTATATGTTACTTTATTTATTCCATATTTATGATAAAATGAATATATACTTAGTTACGTTTTATACGGAGGTTTATTATGGAAAAGAAAATCACATCCCCTCTGGGATTCGGCTGTATGCGTCTGCCACAGACTGCAGAAGGCAAAATAGACTGGGAAGCTTCACAGAAAATGGTTGATTACGCATACGAAAAAGGCGTAAACTATTTTGACACAGCGTGGAACTACCACAATGAAGAAAGTGAACTGTTTATCGGTGCGGCACTGAAAAAATACCCAAGAGAAAGTTTCCTGCTGGCCAGCAAAATGCCTGTTTTCAAACTGGAAAGCCGGGAAATGACAGCAGAAGTATTTAACCGTCAGCTGGAAAAATGTCAGGTGGAATATTTTGACAACTATCTGTGCCATTCCATGAATCGCGACAGCTGGCAGAAAGCAAAAGACCTGGGCGTAGTTGAATATCTGAAAGAACAGAAAGCCACTGGCAAAATCAAAAATCTGGGCTTTTCATTCCATGATGCAGCAGACCAGCTGGAAGGCATTCTGGACTACACTGACTGGGATTTTGTACAGTTACAGTTGAACTACTATGATGTAACCACAGGCGATGCACAGCAGCTGATTGATATCTGCAATAAAAGAAACCTGCCTATCATCGTAATGGAACCAATACGTGGCGGTTTCCTGTCCAGATGTGTACCTGCAGCTATGGAAAAAATCAATGCTGCATATGGTGAAAACAAAGCAAGTGCTCTGGCACTGAGCTATGTTTACAATATTCCTGGTGTACAGGTAACACTGTCCGGTATGAGCTGTATGGAACATGTAGTGGACAACATCAACACTACAGAAGCACCTATCCCTATGGATGAAAAAGCAAAAGAAACAATCGAAGCTGTAGTAGCTGATATTCAGGCATTCAAAACAGTACCATGCACAAAATGCGCATACTGTATGCCATGTCCTGCCGGCATCGACATTCCTGCAGTATTTACAATTTATAACGACTGGAAACTGTTCGGCAACAAATTCGGTTTCCGTAACTCCATGGAAAAACTGGAAGTAAAACCAGGCCGGTGCGTATCCTGCGGCAAATGTATGAACGCATGTCCACAGAGACTGGAAATTCCAGAACTGATGCAGACTGTACAGGCTGAATTTGAAGGCCTTACATTCTGATAACAGAGGCTGGATGTATGAATAAACTTTTATACCGTATCAGTTGCATATGTCTGATGTTGTTTATGATACTGTTTTCAGTATTTACCGTGGTAAACACCGAAAGTTTTTACACAAATCAGTACCGGAAAAACAACACCACCGCAGACACCGGCATGTCCATGGAAGATCTGGACAAAGCCACTGTGATGCTGCTGGACTATCTGAATGACCAACGTGATGATCTGGATATGCAGGCTGAAGAATTCGGCGTGATGAGTGAGACTTTTGATGAAAGAGAAAAAACTCACATGATTGATGTAAAAAACCTGTACCGTTTTGCCGCCAGAACAATGTACACTATGCTGGCGGTGGCGCTGGCCATACTGGGCGTGATGATATCCCGTGATAAGGCCGGGTTGCTGGCCGGTATCAGCGACGGGGCAAAGTTTGCGCTGGGGTTTGCACTGGTCATGACAATAGGATTTGCGCTGATGTTCATATTTGATTTCAACACATTCTGGACACTGTTTCATCATGTGGTATTTACAAACGACCTGTGGCTGCTGGACCCAAGAATCAGCACAATGATAAATATGTTCCCGCTGAATTTCTTCCTGGCTATGTGCAGCAGCATATTGATCAGATTTGCAATGATGTATTTCGTATTTTTCACAGCTATAAGCAAGCTGAAAAAACAGGCTGACAGAAAGGTAACAGCATAATATGACTGAACTTGTAAAAAATCTGGAAAAGAAAGGGTATAAAGTATCTGTCCATAATACAAAAGCAGAGGCAGCAGTATATATGGAGAAACAGATTACAAACGCCACTGTAGGTATAGGTGGCAGTATGACAGCAGAGGAAATGGGGCTGTATGAAAAGCTGTCCCGGAACAACACTGTATACTGGCACTGGAAAACCACACCGGGTATGACACGCCCTGAAATACTGACTGCCGCTGCAAATGCAGAAGTTTATATTTCATCTGTAAACGGTATTTCCGAAAAAGGCGAAATAATAAACATAGACGGCAGTGGTAACCGTGTGGCATCAACCATATACGGTCACAAAAAAGTGTATCTGGTAATAGGCAAAAACAAAATTGCACCGGATTTTGAATCAGCAATGTACCGTGCCAGAAACATAGCCGCACCACTGAATGCAAGAAGACTGAATATGCCTACACCATGCGGCGCCAAAGGCGACAGATGCTATGACTGCGCATCACCTGCCCGAATTTGCAGAGCTTTTTCTGTATTTACAGACAAACCAAATGGCTGTGAATATGAAGTGGTACTTATAAACGAAGACGCAGGTTATTAAATTTATATAACAAAAAACCGGAGTGACCAACACTCCGGTTTTATTTTTAATTCATTGATTTTACCAGCATTTTATACGCTGTTTCACATATTTTTTCACGGCTGAATCTTTTTTCTGTCCGTGCCGCACTGACCGCAGAGATATTACCTGAAACAACCATATAGGAATACTCTTTATCAGTAACAGAGATAACACCTGTCTGTCGGCCATACTCCAGTACCGCAGCCATTGTTGTTCCGATGCCTTTCAGTGTTTCATTCACCATCCGGCAATGACCTGTTTCATTGAAAAATGAGCGTATCTTTTCAGGGCCACCTATAGATGAAATAAAGCTGAAAGCAGAAAAGGAATCCTGTGCTTTATCTATTATATCATTATATATATAGGTCATTTTGCCTTTGAAGCTGTCTATTTCCTCCAGCCGGCTATTGGTAATCTCCAGCTGCTGCTGCAAAGCATAAACCATGGCATGAACAAGGATTTCTTCCTTTGAAGAAAAATAATCATAGATAGTGGCTTTACCAATACCGGCAGCCTCAGCTATCTGGCGGGCTGTAATTTCAGTCAGCGGTACACCGGACTTAGCCAGTTTTATAACACCACTGAATATAATCATTTCTTTTTCAGAGTATTTTTTCATATATTACAATCCCTCATCTTCAAAATCAACATCAATCCGCTTCATTTCACCACGGTTGAAAACATCGTACAGCGCAGGTACCAGGAACAGTGTCAGCAGTGTGGCATATGCCAGACCACCGATAGAAACTATGGCCATACCCCGGCTGAGTTCTGCACCCATACCCACGCCCATAGCCATAGTACTGTTGGCCAGTATTGTGGTAAGGGCTGTCATCAGGATAGGACGGATTCTGTCGCGGCCTGTCTGTATCAGGGCATCTCTTTTATCCATACCTTCCAGACGAAGAGTGTTTACATAGTCTACAAATACGATACCATTGTTTACTACAACGCCGGCAAGTACCAGGAAACCTATCATGGCTACTATAGACAGCATGGTGTCTGTAATAAGAAGCGCCAGAAGACCACCTGTGAATGCCAGTGGAATGGTAAACATAACAATAAATGGTGATTTCAGGCTCTGGAACTGCGCCACCATAATAAGATAGATAAATACTACTGCCAGAGCAATCATTTTCAGCATATCTATCATGGCATTGAGTATTGTTTCGTCCTCACCTGTCATAGCATAGCTGTAACCTTTTGGTGCTTCATAGTCTTTCAGCTTTGTTTCGATTTCTCTGGACACCAGTGTGGCATTGTAGCCATCTTCCAGTTCAACTGTTACTGTGGTGTATCTGGACTGGTTTGCACGGTTGATACTGTCTGGGCTGGTTGATGTGTGAATAACAGCGATGTCAGCCAGAGTGATTTTTTCTTCTTTGCCGTCTTCGTCAGTTTTTGTAGCCACTGTAAGAGAACCGATATTTTCTCTGGTGTATGTGGCTGCTGTATGGATAATAGCATCCATATCTTCACCTTCAAATGTAAGGGTAGTAGCTGTTGTGGTTTCAGTCAGGGCTGCGCTTACTGTCTGAAAAACCTGTGCTACTGTAAGACCATTTTTCATAGCTTCGGTCTTGTTTATTTCTATACGCAGTTCTTCAACAGCTGTGTCTGAACCGTCATGTACCGCTGCCACACCTTCCACATCACGGATTCGGTCGGATATTTTCCCTGCTTCCTGCCGCAGTATATCCAGATCATTACCTTTTATCTGGATGCTGATACCGCTGCCTGTCAGGGCACTAAGGTCCATAGTGTTTGCTGTGATGGACAGTGTATCTTCATATTCTGGGTTCTGCTGTTCTATAACAACTGCAATTTCTTCGTTTGTGAGTTTTTTATCCTCATCAAGCACCACATAGAATGACATGCTCTTGCTGCCGTCGCTGCTGCCGCCCATAAGGCTAGTCAGACCACTGCCGCCCATGGAAATACCTACAGTCTGTACGTTTTCTATGGTCCGTGTTCTTTCAGCAATGATTTCCGCATGGCGGATAAGGTCTTCGTCTGTAGTTTCTGCAGGCATAGTAAGAGTCATCTGCATCTGTGTAGAGTCCATAGACGGAATAAGCGTCATAGGCATCTGTGTTGCTTTCCAGCCGCTGAACGCCAGCAGACCTACAGTAAGTATTATAACCGCCCATTTATGGTCAAGGTTCCATGCCAGTGCTTTTTCATATACAGCAGTCAGTTTGCTGAAAATGCCAGCTGACCGGTCTTTTGTCTCTTTCAGCATTACTGATGCCATGGCTGGCACTACTGTCAGTGCCACCACAAGGCTGGCTACCAGTGAGTAACCGATAGTCAGACCCATGTCTGTAAACAGCTGGCGTGTAAGGCCATCTGTAAATACGATAGGTAAAAATACGCATATAGTGGTAAGTGTGGAAGATGCAATAGCACCGCCAACCTGCTGTGCGCCGATAACCGCCGCCTTTACTCTGGAGTAACCAAGGTTACGCAGACGATAAACGTTTTCGATAACAACAATGGAGTTATCAACCAACATACCTATACCCAGCGCCAGACCTGACAGAGACATAACGTTCAGGTTTACATCGCTGAAGTACATAAGTACAACGGCAAAAAGAACACTGAGAGGAATGGAGAAACCGATAATAAGTGTAGGTTTCCAGTCTTTAAGGAAGAATATAAGAACGATAAGGGCAATAATACCACCGTAACCCATATTACTGAGAACGCTGTTTACCACCATTTCGATGAATATGCCCTGGTCCATCAGCTGTGTAATATGAACAGCCGGATTTTCTTCCATAATCCGTGCCACTTCTTCATTTACCAGTTCTGATACCCGTGAAGTGGAAGCTGTGGAGGATTTCTGTATGGATATACTTACACCCGGGTTACCGTTTACACGAACATAACTGTCTGCAGAGTTGTCTCCTACTGAAATATCAGCCACCGAGTGCAGATATACAGGGTCTACACCATCTATACCCATATCAACCAGCAGCAGATTCTTCAGTTCTTCCAACGATGCAAAAGTTTCGCCTACTTTTACCGTAATACTTTCGTTGCCATGTGCCACATAGCCTGCTGGCATGGAAAAGTTCTGTGCCATAAGGATGTTTGACAGCATTGACTGTGTAACCAGACTGTCTATATTTGCCTGTTTCAATGCCTGGTCACGTGCAGATTCAAACTGCACTACACCGGCATCCAGCTGTGCCTGTGCACTGGACAGCTGTACAGATGCGGCCGCCAGCTGTGATGCGGCCTGCATTTTTGCAGTTTCCAGCTGGGCATAAGTATCCTGCAGCTGCTGCAGTGTTGCACCCATCTGTTCTGACATAAGGGTAGCCCGTGAAAGCTCACTTTTCAGTGATGCAATCTGGCTGTCCATCAGAATAGTACTGCCTGTATCTATAATTTCCTGGGGAATACCCATAGTCTGCAGACCTTCAATCAGCTGTGCTGTTGCTGACTGAATAAACGCCTGCAGGTCTGCCAGTGTGCTGGACATCGTCAGCTGTTCACCGGACTGGTCTATCATACCCTGTAAAGCATCTCTCAGCTGTGTAAGTGCATTTGCCAACCGGGATTCTATTTCGGCAGGGATTTCATCCGGCAGATCTATGGAAAAATTCATTATATCTTCCAGTGTAGTGGCTGAAGATATACCCAGCTGTGGGAACTGGTCGCCCAGACCGATAATTGCAGACAGTGCAAAATCCATTGTTCTCATCTGTGACAATGGGCCCACCAACTGCCGTGCCTGTTCATAAATAGCCAGCTGTATTTCCAGACGGCTTTTTTCTGCAGCAATGGCCTGTGCCTGCGCCTGACCTGCGTCCAGCTGTGCTGATGCATTGGCCAGCTGTGTGTAGGCTTCCTGTTCTTTGGCGGCCATCAGTGCCATACCGTCATTCAGTTCCTGCTGTGCCTTATCCAGATCTTTTTTTGTCTTGTACAGTTCGCTGTTTACAGCCTTGAGAATCTGGTCATTCACCCGATCAATTTTTTCCTGATTGAGGCGGATATCCACATGATCGCTTACCAGACCGGATGCGTCAACTGTGGCTACGCCATCCAGACGCTCCAGACGTGGGGCCAGTTCATTTTCCACGTATTCAGACAGCTGTTTGATGTCCATGCCATCCACATCTACAGACAGCATCTGCACCGGCAGCATATCCGGATTGATTTTCATCAGAACCGGTGACTGCACCATGTCATCCAGATAACCGGAAACCATGTCTATGTTATTGGAAAGTTCTATCATGGCGGAGTCCATATTGGTACTGCCGCTGAACTCCATTATGATAAGGCTCAGGTTTTCTGAAGAAACACTGCTGATATTCTCCAGACCGGATGTGGTAGCTACTGCGCTTTCCAGCGGCTGTGTGACCGCAACCTCTACCCTTTCAGGGCTGGCACCCGGATAAACGGTGTACACAACCACGTAAGGCAGGTCCATGGCAGGTAAAAGGTCAGTATTCAGACCCAGAAACGAAACCACCCCCAATACCAGCACCAGCAGTATACCCACCAGCACTGTATATGGTTTCTTTACACTGTACTTTGTCATAAAATCTCCTTGAATCTATAATAATTGCTTGTTACACGCTACAGTGTCCGACCATATGGTCGGACACTTAGATAATACTATATAATTATACTGAAAATCAAGCCACATATTTCATTTACATTATCAGTTTTTACATATATAGGTATTTTATAAAATTACATATATAATAGGGCGCTTTATGCGCCCTGTTTACTTTCGTATTATATATCCGTCAGGTTCATACATCATACAGGTCATCTGGGTCAAGGTTTACATATTTCACCTTTACATTTGTTTTACCTGTCTGCTTTTTGATAATTTCACCTACTGTATACGCCACATCGTGCTGCATATGAGCAGGACGGCGACGCCACCAGATGTGTACAGTCGCCAGATGGTCTGCAGGTTTATTGCAGATATACAATGAGGCAGGTGCGTATTCCAGCACCACTTTTTCCAGACCTACGCCGGTAATTTCGCTGATTTTTTCCTGTACGTCAGCAATAATGGCATCAAAATCCTTTTTTTCTATTCCGTTTATTGATACGTGTGGCATAGCTACCTCCCTATACTGTTTCTACTCCTGCCAGCTGGCTGAACAGCTGTACATTGTCCATGAGCATCTGATGGCCAGACAGTACTTTGTCAAAGTCAAACTTACGCAGGGCAGTAATAAGTTTATTGTGGCTGTCTTTGTAATATACAGGTTTTTCCGGCAACAGATCTTCGTAATGAATATCACCCAGGAAAATACATTTTTCTTCCGGAATGTATATAATTGCGCAGTCATAACTGTGGCTGTTTTCTACCATTTTCAGCTTCACTGTCACACCGCCCAGGTCAATTGTCAGTTTTTCAGCATATTCAACTGTGGCTGTTTCTACTTTTATCAGTGATTTATCAGGATATTCGTCATTTATATGAGGATATGAGAACGCCAGGTCTTCACCTGTTTCAATACGTTTTTTCATATCTTCGTCAGACCACTGCCAGTCCTGCATCTTTTTCAGCAGTTCGTTGGTCTGTTTTGTGGCAAAGCTGGTTACGTTTTCCAGATGTGCCAGACCATATGTATGATCCCAGTGCCAGTGAGTAAGGGCGCACAGGTCAGGTTTTGGCAGACCGTTTTCTTCCAGCTGCTGCATAAACATTTTCACGTGACGTTCAGATGCACCGGAATCCAGCATCATTGTGTGTTTGTCACCTATTATCAGACCTATTGTACACCAGTCATTTTTTTCATAATGTGGCAGGTAATACAACCTGTCAGTTACTTTTATCAGTTTCAGTTCTATTTTTTCCATAACGCCTGTTTTTTTAATTACATTTATATTGTTATTTTACGTCCACCCAGTAGCGGAGACCCGTTACACTTTTACCGTCACGGATAAGGTCTACTCTGTTTTCCAGCTGACCACCACAGTTTTCTATGGTTTTTGCTGATGGTATATTTGATTCCAGACAGCAGATAAGCATACTGTCTATTCCCAGCCGGGCGGCATCTTTCATACACATTTTTACCATCTGCCGTGCATAGCCGTGACCACGGTGCTTTGGTGAAACACCATAACCCACATGGCCGCCGTATTTCAGCAGTCCGCTGTTGAGAAAGTGTCTCAGTTCAACAGCACCCAGTATTTCCCGGCCGTCTGTAAGAAACCATAATGTGGATGGTGACATCAGACGTGGTGGGTCATTTTCCATTGTGTGCAGATATTCAGCCAGCCGTTCAAAGCCGTCTTTATATTTTTCAAGTGATGAAGGCACTATCTTTTCGCCATCCCAGTCAGCCATAAATGCTGCCAGAGAATCTTTCATGCTTTCATCCAGTTTTTTCAACTGAAGAGCCATAAGTGTTCCTCCCGGAAAGTCTACGATAGTACTATATTAATATAAATAATCATTTTTTGCAACAGCAGGCTATAGTATATAGCCGACCACTGATTTCACATATATATCAGGTTTATAAAAACATATACTTTCAGGTTTTTTATTATTTTTATAAATCAAATATCTTAAATTTCTAATCATTAATTTATGTAATATCTAAGTTGCACAAAAAAAATTAGCTACATTGATCATAGTGTAGATTTTGTTGCAAAGGTATTTAAAATTATTTCATTTTATAGTAAAATGTAGACAAATAATAATGCGGGTGTCTGCCCGCATGGAAAAAACGAAAGGAAGTATTATTATGGCATACTCAAAATTCGCAAAAAGATATGACTTTGAAACAGTTATGGACCGTCGTGGTCTTGACTCAATGAAATGGGATATGATTCCAATCCCAGGCGCAACAGTTGAAGAAGGCTTCTCACACATTCCAATGTGGGTT
>JAFYPL010000032.1 GCA_017547525.1 Oscillospiraceae bacterium | reverse complement strand
CAAAAAGAAGAGCAGGTCAAATGACCTGCTTTTTCTTTTTGTTTTCTTGTTTTGTACTCTGATCAATCACAGTGGTTCTATCACGATGGAGTTGGTGAGGAGGAGTGCAGCGACGACGAAAGACCGTTTAGAAAACAGTCCGGTGGACTGTTTTTAGGTCGTGGCCGTTCACGGCGAGTCCAACAGTATTAAATTTGACGGGATTTATTCCCGTCTTTTATTTTGCTCGTTTGTATGATTGGACGAGAAAGGCGGATTCAGATAACAAGGTGGATCCTTGTTTTCCCGCCGTGGCCCTCTGGGCGAGTCCAACTTGGGGAGCCAATAAAAGAAAAGATACGCATTTGCGTATCTTCTTTTTTATTTTGATTTTAAATTTTATATTTATGGATACCTAAGGCTTATGGCTGGATGTTCCAGTGATTCGTATATTTCCGTAGATGAATACCAGACACCATTTGACTTGATACTTACATACTCAGGTTTATTACTTATAAAATAACATATAGGGTATGAGTACGAATAAACATATTCAGGCTCACTTTTATACACTACGACAATGTCAATAGGAGATGAAGCGAAGCTTTTATAAACATCATAGCTTTCGATGTCGGATTCATCTATATTATATTCAATCATGTAATCTTCAAAGTTACTCTCGGCCATATGTATGGATAATGGATAGCAAAGTATCCATATACTAAAAACGATTAGAACTACCACAACAGGTATTACTACGATATAATTGCATTTGTTTTGTTTCATATTTTTGATAATTAAAAGTGTGTTAGTTATTTTCTGTATCTGGATTCAATCTTAAAATAAAAAATCATCAGGGAGATTAACCATAAAAGTATTGCAAACACTATAAGAATAAAAACAGGAGAATTCTGTTCCAGAAAAAGGAATGGAATTCCAATTAATTCATATACCAATGCAGCGAAGAACCACAGTTTACCTACTGCATGGTTATAGTCTTCTATATTTTTTACTTCTGGAGCTTTAGTAAATGTAAAAAATCCTACAGCTACATCTGATTTATAACAGCTAAATCCTATAGCAATAAAGCCTATGGCGATTATACTCCATATAATAAATGCTATAATCATATTAGTACCTCTCTGTTGATTTAGATATATATTTCAAAAATATTATATCATTATCTGAGCTCATTTTAAATATTTAAACCATGTATGTTAAAAATTCTTAGAATATCTACTTCAAATATAATGTCAATATGTATTATATATGTTATACTTATTATAAAATATATATTTGATAAAAATTTGTTAGAGGCGGATATGAGATATAAACTTATTGCGGCTGACATGGATGGTACATTACTTACTCCTGATGGTCGTATTTCTGAAAGAACGATAGAGTCTATAAAAAAGGCTGAAGAAAATGGCGTTATTTTTACTTTGTCCACAGGAAGACCTCTGCAGGGAGTAAAAAGGTATATTGATCAGCTGAATATTGATTGTTACCTGATTACATATAACGGTGCTGTCATTGTACATAGTAAAACAGACCAAATCCTTTACAACGAAGTTATGGATAATATCGAAGCACAGAAAGTGTATAATCTGGCTGTAAAAAAAGGAACGATGTTTATTGTATGGTCTCAAAATAGACTCTATGCCAGCGAATTCAGTGAAAAAACCAAATTTTACGAAGAAATAACAAAAACAAAAGCGGAACCGATAATTGATTTTAATCAGTTAATTGCCCAAGGTATAACTAAAATCTTATGGTACGATGAACCGGATGTACTTGCCGGATGGATTGATGAAATAAAAAAAGAAAAACTTATGAGTACAACTTTCACAAAATCCCGTGCATACTTTCTGGAGTTTTTCTCAAATAGAACATCAAAAGCTGTGGCGATGGAAAAATTGGGTGAGTACTACAACATTGATAAAAAGCGGATGGTTGCAATCGGTGATCAGACAAATGACCTGCCAATGATAGAATATGCCGGTCTGGGCGTAGCTATGGGGAATGCAGTGGATTCTGTAAAAGAAAAAGCAGACTATATTACCGAAACAAATGCAAATGATGGAGTAGCTGAGGTAATAGAAAAATTTATATTGAATAATACTGACTGATATTGACAAAAACAAAATATATGGTATAATAATTGAGCCTGATAAATCAGGCTCAACAGAATCAGTGCTGATAGCGCTCAGGCCCCACCTGTTCCCATGCCGAACACAGAAGTTAAACTGAGTAGTGCCGAAAATACTTGGATGGAGACGTCCTGGGAAAATAGGGAAGTGCTGGTATTCACCCGGTCTGAAAAGACCGGGTTTTTTATTATAGTAATTATAAAATATAAAAGTAAAAACCCCTGTCCATATCCGGTCAGGGGTTTTCTGGTTAATAAAAACGAATCAATCTGTATAACTGTATTATACTCTTTATACTCATTGCTAACAATGGCAAATAATTGTTACAGGTAGTATTTAAATGTTTGGTATATTTATGAAAAATATTCTTTATTTATTGCGTAAATTGTTATATAATAAAATATTATATTGGATAACTATGCGAGGTACTGACAATGCTTTACAACTGTGTTCTTCTTGATTTTGATGAAACGCTGGTATCTTTTAAGGAAAGCGAAGCTATATCAATCACAAAAGTTTATAACAAATATGGAATTCCTGCTACCGAAGAAAATGTTCAGCTTTATCATGAAGAGAATGAAAGATTATGGCGTGAATTTGAAAAAGGAAATATTAAAAAGAAAGATATTCAGAAAAACAGATTCGGTAAAGTTGTTGAAGCGTTCGGTATGAAAAATGCTGTAGCAGAACAGATGAACAGAGATTATGTGAATTATCTGAAAAACAGTGCAATACTTTTTGATGGTGCCATTGAATTTCTGGAAGATATTGAAGACCATGTAACAATTGCGATTGTGACAAACGGTATTGACGCAGTACAGCAAAATCGTCTTAAACTCAGCCGAGTGATAGATTTTGCTGATGGTGTTTTTACATCTGAAAAGGTAGGCTTCAATAAACCAGATAAACGTATATTCTTTGGTGCACTGAAAACACTGGGGATAGAAAACTACAGTAAAGTTCTTGTAGTAGGTGACAATCTGATGTCTGACATCAAAGGTGGTATCAATGCGGGTCTGGATACCTGCTGGGTAAACTTTGACAATGTGGAAAATACTACGGATATAACACCTAAATATACTGCATACGATTTTACACAGCTGAAAAATATTATACTGGGAGAATAATATGAGTACAATCAGAACAGAATTTTCATTTTTATCTGACAATGGTATAAACACTGTGCGCGGTATAAAAGTTGTACCTGCTGACGGTGATTGCAAAGCCATACTGCATATTTCACACGGTATGGTTGAACATTATGACAGATACACTGATTTTATCGAATATATGGCACAGAATGGTTTTGCAGTTTATATACATGACCATGTAGGCCATAAACACAGTGTGGACAACGACGATCAGCTGGGCTATTTTGCCAAAGAAGAAGGCTATAAATGTATTCTCAATGACCTGCATCATACAGCAGAAATGGCAAAAAGCGAATATCCTGGTAAAAAATACTTTATACTGGGTCATAGCATGGGCTCATTCTATTGCCGTGTGTTTGCATCACAGTATACAGATATTACGGATGGTGTGCTGATTTCTGGTACAGGTGGCCCTAATAAAGCAGCAACTATGGGGAGCAAACTGGTACGTGTTATGATTAAGCTGAAAGGTGAAAAATACCGTTCAGAACTTATGAATAACATAGCATTTGGCACTTATCTGGATAAAATCGAAAATCCTCGCACAAAGAAAGACTGGATTACACGTGATGAGGCTATAGTGGACAAATATGTGGATGATAAATACACACAGTTTGTATTTACTCTTAGCGGATTCCGTGATCTTATGGATATTATAGGGCTTTCCAATGACGAAACTACATTTAAAAATACACCGGACAAAATGCCTGTTTACATTTTCTCTGGCTCCATGGACCCTGTAGGTGATTACGGAATAGGTGTTATGAATGTTGTGGATTGTTATAAAACTGCAGGCTGCACAGACGTAGAAGTAAAAATTTACGACGGCGGCCGCCATGAAATGCTTAATGAGCTTAACAGACGGGAAGTATACGAAGACGTGAAAAACTGGCTTACAAACAAAGCGGAGGCCTGATATGAGAGCTGATACTATCTTTTACAATGGCAATATTTACAACACACCGTTTAAATCATTTGTAAAAGGGTATTTTTCTGTAAAGGGAGAAAAAATACTACATATTGGTCGTGGCGATGTGCCGGCAGATGTGCAGGCAGATAATATGGTTGACCTTGAAGGTATGTGGGTTATTCCAGGTCTTATCGACAGCCATATGCATGTGGAAAGCAGTATGCTGGCTCCACGTCCTTTTGCAAAATTAATGGTGGAAAACGGTATTACCACTGTTGTAAGTGAACCGCATGAAATAGCAAATGTTACTGGCATTGAAGGTGTTCTGGCTATGATTGACGCTGCAAAAGGTGCAGTTATGGATGTTTTGTATGCGGTTCCAAGCAGTGTTCCGTCAACCAGCAGTGACTTTGAAACCACTGGCGGTGAAATCAACATGCCGGAGTTGATTGAGCTTATAAAACATAAGGAAGTTGTTTGTCTTGGTGAGGTTATGAATACTTTTAAAGTACTTTCAGACCCGGATGATAAACAAAATCAGTTTGTGCGTTACCTCAAGGAGCACAGACCGGACATGCCTCTGGAAGGCCACTGCCCACGTATTGTTGGCGAACCACTTAATCAGTATGTCTATACCGGTATAGGCTCTGACCATACAGAACACAATGTAGATGCGTTTTTGCAGCGTGTATTCAATGGTATGATATTCCAGATACAGGATAAAATGGCGAAGCCGGAAATTGCACAGGCTATAAAAGAATACAACCTGTACGAAAATGTATCAATTGTTACAGATGATACCACACCTGCAAACCTTATCAATTACGGCCACCTCAACAGCGTTGTAATGGAAATGGTGAAATGTGGTCTGGATTTTGAAAAAGCATTATACTGTGCAACAGCCACACCAAGCAGACGTATGCGTCTTTATGACCGTGGTCAGATTTCTCCTGGTATGCTGGCTGATTTCTGTATCCTTGACACACTGGAAGAAATAAAACCTATTAAAACATATAAAAACGGTAAAATTGTTTTTGATAAAGCGGAAGGAAATACATTTGATTTGGAAAAAGCTTTTCCGGACTCTTTTTATAAAACAATGAAACTGGATAAAATAGCACCGGAAACTTTTGATATATATACACCTATTGAAAATGGAACGGTAAGTGTAAATGGTCTTGAAGTTTTGCCGGACTATACACGCACACCTAAAGCAACAAAACAGCTTGCTGCAAAAAATGGCGTACTTGTTACAGATGATACTGTAAGAAAATTATTTGTATTGGAACGTCATGGTAAAAATGGTAATGTATTTGGCACTATAGCAACAGGTGCCTGTATAATAAATGGCGCAGTTGCATCCAGTTATGCCCATGACCATCACAACCTGTTGGTGTTGGGTGAAAATAATGCCGATATGGCACTGGCTGCCAACACGGTTATAAATAACCGTGGTGGTCTTGCAGTGGTGCAAAACGGCAAAGTTATTGCCCAGTGCCGGTTGGAAGTATGTGGTCTTATGAGTGAAAGAGACCCTTATGAAGTTGCACAGGATGTGCAGGCTGTGGAAAAGGCAATGAGAGAAATTGGTTATGTTCATTACAACCCTGTGATGAGCCTTGCTACTACATGTCTGCCTGTTTCTATGGATATAAAAATTACAGATAAAGGGCTTGTTGATGTAATCAACGGCAAAATTATAGAAATATTTAATTAATTATGAAAGTACAGAAAACTATTGTTGAAAAATTACTGGATCAGAAAAAGATAGCACATCAGAGTTATACGTACCCTGCGGATGGCTTTTCTGATGGTGTTACTGTTGCCGGTTATATAAATAAACCGGTTGAACAGGTTTTCAAAACACTGGTAACCACAGGCAGTAAAGGTATACATGTTTTTGTTGTACCGGTGGCTGCAGAACTTGATCTGAAAAAAGCTGCAAAAGTCAGCGGCCAGAAATATGTGGAAATGATTCCGCAGAAAGATCTTCTGTCCACCACTGGATATATAAAAGGTGGATGCAGTCCTATAGGTATGAAAAAACGATTCCCTACATTTATCGATAAATCACGGGAAAATTTTGATAGTATCATTTTTTCTGCAGGTAAAATAGGTAAACAGGTGCAGGTAGGTCTCAGTGATCTTATATCTCTTACCGGTGCCACAACAGAGTTTATCTGTAAGGAGGAACCATGCTTATAACACTGGAAAATGTGGGGAAAAGCTGGGGTATAGATGTAATCCTGCAAAAAATAAATGCAGTTGTAAATGAAGGTGACCGCATCGGTATCATCGGTGAGAACGGTGCCGGCAAAACAACACTGCTGAATATGTTGATGGGTATATTGGAAAATGATGAGGGTGACATCATTTTTGATGATAATGCCACAGTGGGCTACCTGCGCCAGATGGATGGTCTTAATCTGGAAAATACTATTTATCAGGAAATGCAGACTGTTTTCCAGCCTGTTTATGATGCTATTAAAGAATGTGCTGAAATTGAAAGCAAACTGGCAGAAACACCTGACGATGAACAGCTGGTAGAACGTCATCACAACCTGCAAAATTTAATTTATGCCAAAGACGGCTATAATACCGATTTTCTTATAAAGAAGATGCTGGGTGGTATGGGCTTTAAGGAAGAAGAATATACAAAACCTGTAAAAGTGTTGTCAGGTGGAGAGAGAACCCGACTTAATCTGGCAAAACTTTTGCTGGAAAACCCTGATATACTTATTCTGGACGAACCTACAAACCATCTGGATTTTGATACTCTTGTATGGCTGGAAGATTATCTTATCAGCTATAAAGGTGCTATTATCGCAGTCAGTCATGACCGCTTTTTCCTTGATAAAGTAGTGAAAAAGATATGGGAAGTAGAAGATACCCTGCTGACTGAGTATAAAGGTAATTACACCGCATTTGATGTGCAGAAACAGGAAAGACTGAAAGTACAGCAGCGTCAGTATGAAGCTGATATGGAAAAAGCGGCTAAACTTCAGGATTATGTAGACCGTAACCTTGTACGCGCATCCACCACAAAAATGGCACAGAGCCGCCGCAAACAGTTGGAAAAAATGGAAATTACAGAAAAACCAAAACCACTGCGTGTGCCTTTGAAGTTCACATTTGATTTTGATGTGAAGCCATATGATGAAATACTTACAATAGAAAATCTCACTGTTGCTACAGTAAACAGAACACTTATAGAAAAACTGGATCTTATTGTACGTCGTGGACAGCGCCTGATTATAGCAGGCGCCAACGGTACAGGTAAGACCACACTGATAAATACTATCACAGGTAAACTCCGTCCAAAAGAAGGCAAAATCAAACTGGGACAGGGGGCAATTCCGGCGGTATTTGACCAGCATATAACTGTAGGTACAAATACTGTTATAGATACAATCTGGGCACTGCGCCCAAAATGGACACAGCTGGAAGTGCGCAGTTATCTGGCTCGTTTCGGTTACCGCGGAGAAGATGTTTTCAAAGAATGCATAACTCTCTCCGGTGGTGAACGTGCCCGTCTGCGTTTCTGCGAAATGAGTCTGGATCGTGCAAATATCATGTTTCTGGATGAACCTACAAACCATCTGGATATTTATATGCGACGGGCTGTCACAGAAGCTCTTTCAAAATATGAAGGAACTATCGTAGTTGTAACCCATGACCGTTTCCTTATGCAGCAGCTGAACTGTCCTATTATGAATATTGAGGGCGGTAAAGGCGTTTTTTATGAAAGCTTTGAAGATTTTATGGCAAAACATAAATCTGAAGGTTTCAACACAAAACAGCCTAAAGTTGAAAAAACGGAAAACAAACCGGAAAACTCTGCAGTAAATCAGAAAGAAGCACGCCGCAAGGCAGCGGCTGACCGTTTGCGTCTTCGTGAGTGCGAAAGAGATATAGAAAATCTTCAGGCTGAAATAGATTCCTGCAACCGGGATATGCAGAATCCGGATATTACAACTGATCCGGGCAAAATGAATGAATTGTGGCAGAAACTGGAAGCTGCAAATGAAAAAATGGATGTCCTGATGGAAGAATGGCTGGAGCTCAGCGAAAAATACCGGAAAGAAAACTGATAAAAGAGGCGAAAAATATGAATTCTAAATATCTGTCATCAAAATACAGAAACAGCGTAATAAACCGGGAAACCAGTGGTGATATACCGGTGGAATATGCAGACCTGATAAATCTGTCTATCGGTGACCCGGATATAAATACCCCACAGCTTATTATTGACCGGGCATTTAAAGACGCCAGCAATGGTCATACAAAATACACAGCATCCCGCGGCTATCCTGAATTACGCGGTGCCATCTGCGATTTTTATAAGAAAAGATATGGTATGGATGTGGCTGACAGTGAAGTATTTGTGTCCACAGCAGGCAGTGTAGCCATGTATCTTACTATGCAGGCTATTCTTGATGCAGGTGATGAAGTTATTATTATAGAACCATACTTTTTCCCATATCCCGATCAGGTAAAAATGGCAGGTGGTGTGCCGGTTTTTGTTAAAACAAGACATGAAAATAACTTCCAGATTGATTTTGGCGGTCTGGAAGCTGCAGTAACAGACAAAACAAAGGCTATTATTATCAACACACCTAATAACCCTACAGGTATCTGTTATACCCGTGATACACTGTCACAGCTGTCAGAATTTGCGCATAAGTATGATCTTGTAGTGGTTGCTGATGATATTTACACATCGTTTGATTACACCGGTGAAAAGTTTATGCCTATTTGTTCTTTCCCGGGAATGAAGGAAAGAACTATTACAATCAACAGTTTCTCCAAAAACTTTATTATGACAGGTTTCCGTGTGGGCAATATAGTTGCACCGGATTATATTATCAGTGTTATTCAGACTATAAACGAAAATATCGTTTATACTGCGCCATCAGTTTCACAGCGTGCTGCATACCATGGTCTGTTACATTTCGAAGAATTTGAAGCTGATATAGTAAATACATTCCGTGAAAGAGTGGAGTATGCTCATAAACGCCTGTCATCGATTCCATGGGTGGATGTACTGCCTGTAAGTGGTAGTTTTTACATTTTCCCATCTATTGAAAAAACAGGTCTTACCAGCTCACAGTTTACCAAAAAACTTTTTGAAGAATGTCATGTACGTGTTATCCCAGGTCGATCATTTGGTGAAAGCGGGGAATACCACATACGTATTTCCTGTACAGTGGGAATTCCACAGCTGAAAGAAGCATTTGACCGAATGGAAAGACTTACATTCTGATAAATAACTTACCCTGATTAATAAAATGGAGGCAGCTATGAGAACAGAAAAATCCTGCGGTGCTGTTGTATTCCGCGAAAAAGATAACAACGTTCAGATATTACTTATCCGCCATCTGAATGGCGGCCATTGGGCTTTCCCAAAAGGCCATGTGGAAAAGGGCGAAACAGAAGAACAGACTGCTCTGCGTGAAATCCTCGAAGAAACAGGTCTGTCTGTAAAACTGGACAGCTCTTACAGAAAAGTTGTTACATATTCTCCACGACGCGATGTGGTTAAAGATGTGGTTTATTTTGTGGCTGTGGCTGATGACAGTGAGGCTGTGGCACAGGAAGAAGAAATCAGCCGGGTGAAGTGGGTAGATATGAAAGATGCGATTACTCATGTAAGCTACGATAACGATAAACAGGTTCTTCTTGGCGCAATAGAGCATTATCTCAACAGATAAGGGTTAGTCTATGACAGAAAAAGATATAATTGAAACTTATCGTGGTGGATTATATGTCAGATATGATGACAAAGGTATAGCCAGATATTTTACAGCTGATGACTTTACAGGTCTTTGCCGTGAAAAATTTTGCTTTTTCAACGGACTCGGTAACAAGCTGACTGGGTATTTTTACTTTTATAATAACTACAATCCGGACATAATTTTGGTTTTTGACCATGGTGTAGGTGCCGGACATACCGCATATATGAAAGAGATTGAAATGCTGGCCCGAAAAGGTTTTATGGTGTATAGCTATGACCATAACGGCTGTATGGAATCTGAAGGGGAAGGGTTAAATGGCTTTGGTCAGTCACTTCACGACCTTGACAAGTGCGTTACCGCGCTTAAAAATATCCCTGAACTTGCCGGCAAGACTTTCTATGCAATGGGGCATAGCTGGGGTGGTTATGCAGTAGGCAATATTACAGCATATCATTCTGATATTGAAAAAATTGTGGTCCTTTCTGGTCCTGTTTCTGTAAAACAGTTGCAAAAGCAGAATTATCAGCGGGAAATGGAAGTGTATCTTGATTGTCTGTATGATATGGAAATGCAATCAAACCCTGAATATACACACAGGGATGCAGTTACAGCTATCAGAAATTCGGGAGTGAACGCACTGTTGATTTATTCTGACAATGACATGCTGGCTACAAAACAGTGGCAGTATGATGCACTGTGCGATGGTCTGAAAGATTGCAGTAATGTAAAGTTTATACTGGAACAGGGCAAGCACCACAATCCTAACTATACTCTGGACGCAGTTACATATCTGGCAGAATATCTGGCAGATGTGGCGCAGAAGACGAAAGAGGGACAGCTGGATACACCACAGCAGAAAACTGATTTTGTAGCTTCATATGACTGGCACAGAATGACAGCACAGGATGATACTCTGTGGAAAGAAATCATTGATTTTTTAAACAGATAAAATAAACAGCAGGCTTTAGAGCCTGCTGTTTTTAATTATAAATTCAGATATTTTTTTATAGCGTCCAGTGTTTCTTCACTGATAACATGTTCCATTTTACATGCGTCATCTTCAGCGGACTGTTCACTTACGCCTATATTTACCAGTAGCTGTTTCAGAACGTTGTGTCTTTCATAAATATCCCGTGCGTGTTTTTCACCCATATCTGTGAATGTGATAAAACCACTTTCGTCTACAGAAATATAACCGTTTTTCTTCAGAATACCCATAGCACGGCTTACGCTTGGTTTTGAATAACCTGTGTGGTTAGCAATGTCTATAGAACGTACCTGTGGCAGTTCTTTACGCAGCATCAATATGGCTTCCAGATACATTTCGCCTGATTCGTGTATAGCCATTATATCACCTCTCTAAAATAATACAGCTATTGTATCACAATGGTAAAAATATTTCAATATATCACAAAGTGACACAATATTAATCCATAAAACAGAAGGCAGTTTTTTACCTGCCTTTTATTGTTTAGATAGGCTGTACAGCCAATAATTCTTTTTTTGTTTCTTTATCTGCAAAGCAGGCTTCAATAGCGTAGTTATTCATTTTAATTATATCTTCATCTTTGAAACCCATTTTGCGGCACAACTCGTATTCAAACTCCAGATTTGTGTCCAATACGGTCATATTGTCAGTATTTACAGTTACCCTGCCACCTTTATGATAAAGTACATATAACGGATGTCTTTCATCTCCATACAGTCCATATTCATATGACAGGCTGCTGTCAGGGCACATTTCCAGTGTCACGCCTTTACTTATCACTTCTTCAGTCAATTCGTCTATAAGTGCTGCCTGATAGCCGTGTCCTATTCTGGTGGTGTTATATTTCAGCGCTTCACCTACAGTGAATTCGCTGTGGGTAGTAGCAGGAATACCCAATTCTTTTGCAAGTTGGAATATATCAGCATACTCGCTCATTCTTTCTTCATAACCAGCCAGGTCCACACCAACAACGCCTTTACCCAGATATTTTTTAGCAAGGTGAACAGTTTCTATGTTTTCAGTATGATTTTCTGTAGGGTCACAATGGTTCATAGCACATAATATCAGCCCGGCTTTCAATGTTTTGCATTTCGCCAGACCTTTATTCAGACCATCAATAGCTGCAATTACAGCATTCTCCTGTGTCATGCCACCACTAAGGTGATACTGTGGTGCAAAGCGGAGTTCAGCATAAATCAGGCCATCTTCTTCCAACTGTAAAACAAGTTCTTCTGTGATGCGGGACAGACCTTCCGCATTCTGCATGGCGCGTATAGGTGGATTGAATGTAAGAAAATCAGGGTCGTATTCACCATCAGCAACCATCATTGATTTTTTTATTTCCTCCAGTGTCATGTTACATTCTGGTTCAGTATTGTATTTTCTGGAAAGTTCATAAACAGTTTCAGGCTTTGCTGAACCGTCTATATGCAGATGCAGGTCGATTTTATTCAGTATTTTCATAATCTTACTCCGTCGTAATTATTATTTTTATTGTACTATAATTTTCATAGTTTTAAAAGCAATATTTATAAAAAATGACCGCTGCATAGCAGCGGCCTTCTGGTCGGGATGACGTGACTTGAACACGCGGCTTCTGCGTCCCGAACACAGCGCTCTACCAAACTGAGCTACATCCCGATAATACATATTATGTTCAAAAGATTGCTATAATTTTACTACTATGGTTATCAATAGTCAATACAAGTGGTAGTTTATAACCAGCCTTCTATCTGAAAACAGAAGAAGGCTGGTTATGTAATTAATCTTTATTTTATTTTTTCAATCAGGTTTTCTATAGCTGTGTTTACTGTTTCAGGTGCGTCAGTGTTGGAGTTATGCCCGGCATTTTTTATCCATTCAATAGGAATTTTGCTGTCTTTGTGCCAGGCCTTATTATAGCTTATTGCAGAGCCTGCCTTGTCTTTTTCACCACATATAAGCAGGGCGGGGCATCTGATTTCATATGGTAAATCTTTCTCAAAAGCTTCAGCCAGCATTTTCATACCGTGGGCAGAAAGCTGGGCGTATCGTTTTTTATCTCCATCATATTCCATCATCATATCATACATCAGTTTCTGTCCGTATTCTGTAGTTGCAACACCTTTTGACCCTGTTTTCAGCAATGATTTCCACGGGTAGTAATAGTATACAGACTCCATTTTTTTCAACAGCCAGATTTCTATTCCCGATGTGAATTTTCTTTGCAAAGGGGCAGAGTCAATTGCCACAAATCCATTCAGTTTGTCGGGATACATCTGGGCAAAAGTCTGCCCAACATACCCGCCCATGGACTGGCCTATAATCACCGGTTTTGTTATGTTTTCTTTTTCAAATATTTCTTTCAACCATCTTGTTTTGTCCATCAGGTCAAAATCAAAAACAAAAGGCCATGATGCGCCATGTCCCGGTGCATCCCATACAAATGTATTGTATTTGTTTTCAAAATACTCCACCTGTTTGTCAAACAGCCTGTGGTCTGCTGTCAGCCCGGGTAAAAATACCAGAGTAGGTTTATCAGTATCAGAAATATTTAGCCAGTAATGGATTACACCGGATGGTGTTTCGTATGAATTATGTATCATTTTTACCTCCATGCGGAGAATAGCTTGTTTTAATTTATTTTAGCATAATTTTATATATGCTTCAATGACCGTGTCCGATATAATACACACTTTACAAAAAATAACAAATAATGTATTATGAATATAATATTTTATGTAAGGAATCAGGTATAATGAGCAAATCAAAAAAAACAATTACAAAGGAGAAAGAAAAAGACAATTATTTGAAATTTTCCTTCCTTTTTCCGGTTATAGTTACACTTATTGATGCTGTTATTATGTCAGCTGTTATTTATGTTACATTAAATCAGGCTACTCTCGGCAATGTGGAACTGGGCAGACTTATATTCCAGACAGGCAGTGTACTGCTTGCACTCAGCCCTACATTCCTGATGATTACAGCATTTGTTTCTTTAAGACATGCTAAAAAGCATCCAAACGGATCACCATTTTACATCAAAACTCCTATGTTTTTAAGCGTTACAGTATGGGGTGCACAGGTAATGTATATGGTTACTCTTATGGGCGCTTAATATAAAGGAGAAATATTATGGGTAAATTCGTTATCAAACAGACAAATACCGGCTACAATTTCCATCTCAAAGCTGCTAACGGCGAAACAATCGCTACAGGTGAAGTTTACAAAACACTGGATGCATGCCGAAATGGCGTGGAATCAGTTATGAAAAACGCTCCTGTTGCAAATGTAGAAGACCAGACAGTAGAAAACTTTGAAAAAGCAACTCATCCAAAATTTGAAATCTACAAAGACAAAGCTGGTGAGTTCCGTTTCCGTCTGAAAGCAAGAAACGGTGAAGTTATCGCTACTGGTGAATCCTATACTACTAAAGCTAACTGCAAAAACGGTGTTGCAAGCGTTATGAAAAATGCTGAAGGCGCAGAAGTAGTAGAACAGATAGAAGAATAATATAAACATGCGGGTTTTGTCCCGTTATATAGTTATAAATAAAACCTGTAAACTGACTGTTTAGGCTAGTTTACAGGTTTTTATTTGTGTTAGGATAGTCGATAACGGCAAACGAAGAAAAGCTGATGGCAGAAATAAAAAAAGACCGTTCTTTGATAGACGGTCTGCTGGATATAATCAGGGGAATAAAAAACAACCTGAAAATCAGGCTGGCAAAAAGTGAAAAGGCTATGCTGGACGAGGCGGAAAGAAATCTGGTGAACCTACTGAGGAGTGAAGGCGGTGAAAGCCGTAATAAAAGATACAGTTATGGTGAATGTTCCTATTCACATAGAACAAAAAGGCTTATATAACAATGTTGTAATTGAAACAAATAAAATAGCCACAGTTTACGGAAAAGAAAATATAAACAATTATATCAACAAAGAACTAAAAAAAGGAAATATTGTAAAAATAAAAAGAAGAAACATAAATTCCAACGGGCCATCGCCAATTGATGGCGTGAAGGAATCAGTTTCTTCCAATAACAATATATCACAAACTACCAATAATGACAATGGTAAAAAACAGTCTGGCGACAGTGGTATGTTTAGCCTCCCTGTATACCAGTATGACGGTGAGACTGCGAAGAGCAGAGGTATCCGCAGTCAGGCTGTAAACGGACTGGCGGATAGTCTGGCCGGAATGTTTGGTATTACTGACCGTGCCGGTAAAGAAGGTCTGCGCAATGCTGCAGATAATATTGCAGAACAGGTGGAAAAATTTGGCTTTATAACAAAAGCTGATATGAATAACTTTTTTGATTCTGCATACCGTGCAGCAAGGTTTACAGACGAAAAAGCTGACTATGCACCACTGAAAAAGAGAATTTTTTATTATGTTGACTAAAATGATAAATAAATGTAAAATATCCTTTGTATGCGTTTTACTTAACAATAAAGAGGTTTACATATATGAAAAAAATATGGCGGATTTATAAAAAACATGAAGAGATAATAAACTACCTGATAGTCGGTGTATGTACCACTATTTTCAGCCTTATTTTCTACTTTGCATCCACACGCACTTTCCTCGACCCGAATAACCCTTTTGAATTGCAGATAGCAAATATTATCAAATGGGTATCAGGTGTTCTTTTTGCTTACGTTACAAATAGAATTTTTGTTTTCAGAAGCAAAAGAAAAGATATCGGCAGGGAATTTATCCAGTTTACATCTTCCCGTATAGCTACTCTTTTCCTCGATATGTTTGTGATGTGGCTCATGGTAACTAAAATGGGTATCTGGGACTTTATAGCTGTTTTTGTTTCTCAGGTTCTGGTTACAGTAGGAAACTACATTTTCTCCAAACTGTTCGTATTCAAAAATAAATAAAATAAAAACGACCTGTGGTTAGAACAGGTCGTTTTGTTTTCATTTAGTTATACGATAGCATAATCGCAGCTAAGAATCTTTCAGTACAGTATAGTTTTCCTTTTTGAATTATTTTTTATCAGTTTTGCAGTAAAATCTGCTCGTGGTGGCTGACTGATTTTGCACATCAGTGACTGTATATCACAGGCGCGGCTTTCGGCAGCGGCTATTTTTTGGCACAGTTCGTTTTTCTCGCCCAGAATTTTTGCAGAATGAGATACAGGAAGAGGACTGTTTTTAGCCATTGCCCTGAAAAACTCCTCACCGTTACCTGTAAATCCCAATACACGCAGATACTGTATATCACGTGGGAATGTTTTATCCACACCTGTCAGCATGTTCATTATGATTCGGTTCAGCCTGCTACGGGTATAGCGTTTTGTAGGCAGCATATCATATAGATTGTCCAGGCTGTATGCAGCGGATATTGCTTTCTCGAAGCTATTGCATAGTTCTTCATTGCAGTCAGGTATAACAGAAAAATCTTCTGCTGTTTTATTGCTCAGATGCATCAGTAAAGCTTTTTCAAAAGCGTTGTCCGGCAGGAAGTAACTGCCCCTGTCCAGATGAGTTTCCATCATCTTTCTGCTTTCTGCAGGTATATACTGCAATGCAACATCTGTACGGTATTCACTTATCATTTTTCTTATACCGCTGGCCGAAGCATACCCGTCTTTGGCATTTGTCCGGCGATATGCGGCACCAGTTCTTTTTATAGGTATAAATTCAGGTTGCCAGTTCAGTTCTTTACAGGCTTTCAAATACTCTATAGCAAGTATGTCATTGCTTGCAGAGACAACATCCCTGTTTATGTCAAATCTGTCAAAAATAGCTTTTTCCCTTGCATTAGCAAAAGGTAAGTTATCAGCTATATAAGTTTTCAGTCGGTTTTCGTATTCATCTGTCAGCAGATATTCGGCTATTTCAGACAACAGTTTTGCGTCGCTGCATTCACTGCCGAAAGACACAGCATCCACACCCATGGCTTTCAGTGTCTGCATGCCCCGGCGGGCGTAGCCTTCAGCACTGCGCAGAGAGAATACACATGGTATTTCCACCACTATATCTACACCATTTTCCAGTGCCATTTCACATCGTTGGTGCTTGTTTATGACAGCAGGCATACCGCGCTGAACCCGGCTGCCACTCATAGCTACAGCTATGCAGTCATAGCCCATTTTGCGCAGGGTATCCAGTTGGTATCTATGGCCTGTATGAAACGGATTATATTCAGCCACAATGCCTACAGATTTAGCCATAAATTTCTCCTTTAATCTTGAAAATTTTACATATATATTATATAATAAAGTAGTTGAATAAACAATTAAAAAATATTTGGAGGACACACCAATGAAAATCTTAGTTATTAACTGCGGTTCCAGTTCACTGAAATATCAGCTGATTGATATGACAGACGAAAGCGTTATCTGTAAAGGTAACTGTGAAAGAATTGGCATCGACGGCTCATTCAT
>JAFYPL010000031.1 GCA_017547525.1 Oscillospiraceae bacterium | reverse complement strand
TATTATAATATATATTATATATCACTATATATAGTAAAAGCAGCCCATACCGGGCTGCTTAGGCTTTATTATTCTGCTTTAGCTGCTTTTTCAGCTTCCAGCTGTTTCAGTGCTTCTTCAATAGTAGTTGCAAACTGGTCAGGGCATGATGTTGGTCTGAACATACATGGTGTGCCTTTCCATTTTTTGATAACGAATTCTGCTGGCAGACCTGTAACGATCTGAGCCAGACCTCTTGTGTTACCGTCGCAACCACCGATGATTTTTGCATTTACGATTACACCGTTTTCATCCAGCTCTACGTAGGAAGCTCTGGAGCAAACGCCTCTGTGTCTTCTTGTATATTCCATAGTATTAAAACTCCTCAATTTTTATTATAAATATATTGCCAGCATAGATATTATCAAAATTATTTTCAAAACACAATATTTCTGTGATTTAATCACTTTTCGCTATGTTTTACAGAAAACAATATTCACAATCTAAAATGTTATTTTGATTGACATAAAGTAAAAAAAACTATACAATATAGTTTACAGGTTTATCAATGATAATGATATTATATTTATATATCCGGAGGATCTTTATATTATGACAATGTTTCACGTGTATGTTATAGCTGGACCAATAAATGCTTTAATCTGGTGCGCATGCATAACTTTCCTGCTAAAAAATTTCCATCTGAAATCCCATATCAGAGCTATGATTACATACCTTGTATACCTGATAATTACATTCTCTGTTTGTGGCTCTGGCGGCGGTATTTTCAACATGGATTTTGCTACATTCGACACAACAAAATTTGTAGTTTTCGCAGCAAGCGGTTTCTGTGTTTGCCTGTTCCTGTTCCTGTTCTATGAACGCGGTAACATCGGCCGGAAAATCGAAGCTAAAAGAAATGCTAAAAACTCTAAATAATCCTATTATATAATAAGGAAACCACAGTATGAAATTTCAACTGATGAAACAAGCTGTTCTCGGACCTAATGTGCCAGCAGTTGTTTTCGAAAATTTGTACAGTGCCCGCGAAAATGACCTGAAAGTCATACTTTATGTTCTGCAGAAAGGTGAAATTAATCCGCAGGATATTTCCAATAAACTGCAGATAAGTCTGACAGCAATTAATTCAAGCCTTTTGTTCTGGACAGACAAAGGCTTGATTTTGTGTGAGGAAACTTTTTCTGAAAAACCTAAAAAGAAAAAGATGCTTTCCAGCCGGGAAATACTGAATATCGCCCGGGAAAACCCTGAGGTGGAAGTATTGGTAAACCACCTGCAGAAAATATACGGTCAGGCAATCAACGAAACAGGCACAAACAAATACCTGAATCTGCTTTTACAGGAAAATATCCCGGCCGAAGTTATTCTGGTATTGGCTACGCATCTGGCACCTGCACAGAAAGGCCCCGCCTACACCGCAAGGGTAATACAGAATCTGTATGAAAAAGAAGGCATAACCTCAGCCGAGAAAGCTGAAGAATATATACGGACACTGGAAAAACGAGAAGCACTGTACCGGAAAGTGTGCAAAATATTTGCACTGGAACAGAGCAAACTGACAAACAGCGAAAAAACCATGATAAACGCATGGAGCGAACGACTGAATATGTCTGCGGATATGATAGAAGCAGCATATTCTTCTGCCGGCCCTAATGCATCAATAAGATACTGTAATGGTATACTGAAATCATGGTCACAGAAAAAATACAGAACTCCGACTGACATACAGGAAGAGTTTGTACGGGCACATACAACCGGAAGAAACATCGACCGGGATGATGACCTGATTCTCAAAGGCATGACAATAGTGCCTGTATTTGAAAAAGGAGAATAAACATGGCAAAAGGCGACAGCTACAACAGCGCCTATTCTGTACTGGAAACCAGACGTCTGGCTGCAAGAGCAAGACATCTGGCCAAGCAGGAAGAGATATTGAGCAAATTACCACAGATACGCCAGATCAATGATGAAATCACTGAAACTGGTGCTGGTCATACACTGGCTATACTGAGCAAAAACACCCGGGAAGCCGCTGCTTTACGCCGGAAAATGGACCGGTTGATTGCTTTACGTGCAAATATTCTGGAAGAAGCAGGATACAGCGAAAATGATCTTGCTATGCAGTATTACTGCCCTGTATGTCAGGACACTGGTATTGTAAATGGCAAAGCCTGCCGCTGTATGAAAGATGAAATAACGAGACAGCGTCAGCAGATGCTGACACTGCTGTCACCTGCACCTGACAATTCATTTGAACAGTTCAGACTGGAGTTTTATCCTAAAAAAGCACTGGAAACTTCCAGTGGTGCTACTGTAGTACCTTACAGCCAGATGAAAGCCATCTTTGACTATTGCAAGGCATACGCTGCCAATTTCTCACTGAACAATAAAAGCCTGCTGATGCTGGGCAACGCCGGTCTGGGTAAGACACATCTGGCCTGCTCTATAGCAAAAGTATGTATGGAAAAAGGTTTTGTAGTAATGTACGCCTCTGCACAGAGTCTTTTCAGCAAAATCGAACAAGCCAGATACACTGATGAAGACGTAATCAGCGATATACTGGAATGTGACCTGTTTATTCTGGATGACCTGGGTGCAGAAAGCATGACTAATTTTTCTCTCAGTGTATTTTACAATATTGTAAACACCAGAATGATAAACGGCAAGCCTTGTATCTATACAACAAATCTTGCATCACAGAGCGCATTGCAGAAAAGATATGGCGAAAAAATATCTTCCCGTCTTATGGGCAGTTGCGAAAGACTATTCTTTGTGGGCGACGATATAAGAATACTGAAAAACAGATAACAAAAAGCACCTTTTACAGGTGCTTTTTTCTTTTACTATGTCAGTTGACACATATCATTTTTTATTGTACATTTAATCTATATGTTATCAGAGGGGAGTCAAAATGAAAGCTGTTTACTTTATAAATGCTAAAAACAACTGGGGGCATGTTTCAGCCCGTGTCTGGGATATTCTGGAAACCGAAGGTTTTCTGACTGAAAACACAGGTATAGTTTTTCAGGGACAGGATGTAATGAAATACAACGATGGCACACACGAATATTATTTTGTGCCTACAGATAAAGCTATCTGCCGTGATTATGAAAGATTTTTACCGGAAATGAACCAGTATTTTTCTGATTTTGATATGTCTGCTATGGTTACATGGCACGAAGGCACCAATGCACCTGACAACGTGCTGACAGTGCACTCTCTGGGTGATGTTGACAGCGGCATTTACGGAAAAGCAAAACCACGCTTTATGCGAAACCTTATGCTGGCTTTTGAAAGAAACCGTGTGGAAATGGGTCTGGAAGAATACAGTGTGGTAACTGAAGCCACTCACTGGTCCGGCGTACACGGCGGCGAAGGTGACCCTTCCCTGCTGGTAAAATTTCCGGTGCCTATGGTAGACATTGAAGTAGGCAGCAGCCCGGAATGCTGGGATGATGATACAGCATGCCGCGCACTGGCACGTGCACTGACACACGTTTTCAACGATGACAATATGAAAGTACACAACGTGCTCTGTGTAGGCGGTGTTCACTTTGAGCCAAACTTTGCCCAGGCGGTTTTCACACAGTGGAGTAATAATGAAACTTTTGGCATCACTCACATCATAGCCAACCAGTGGCTGGTAAGCGGTAAGTATGAAGATGAAACCGGATTTGAAAGAGCATGTAATTGCATAGATAATATATATGGTGGCGTAGAAGCCATTTTCTTCCACGATAAAATGAAAGGCTGTTATAAAGATCTGGTAAGAAAACTGGGGGCACACTACAATATTCCTATTTATAAACATCAGAAACTGCGCACACCTGAAGAACTGGAGTGGAAATAATGGAAAACTGTTCCAAATTTTTCAAAAATAAGGATTGTCAGTATTATCCATGTCATAATGTTGACAGTGATATAAATTGTCTGTTCTGTTTCTGTCCTTTATATCAGCACGAAAATTGTCCTGGCACACCACAGTATATAATCGCAAACGGCAAACAGATAAAAGACTGCTCCGGTTGTCTGTATCCACATAAACCAGAAAATTACGACAACATAATAAAACTGTTATCAGAATAAAGTTATACCACCATTGTTTGTAAAGGCAATGGTGGTATTGTATATAACACAGCTATGTGATAGAATAGACCTGTTCGGGGAAACAGGTGAAAAACCTGTGCGGGCCCGCCGCCGTAAGGTACATTTATTTTTTCTGCTTACCTGTGCCACTACAGGGAATGGTCATTGGCTATGCTGAGAAGACTGCAGAAAAAGTACCCAGCCGGAATATCCGGACAGAATACTTTGCAAATACCGCGAGTTCCGGTCAGTCAAAGTGAAAAAACAAAATATAAAAAGGAGACAAAAAACATGAAAACAAAACAGCTTAAAACTGCTTTGTCCCGTGTCTTTTGTATTGTGCTTATTGTGGCTATGGCACTGTTTACAATCGGCTGCGGCCAGCAGACAAATCAGGAAGAAAATTCCACATCAACAACTATCACAACAGTTTATAACGACGGTGATGTTATAGGTGATGGTGATACCACATTCGCGCTCAGCGTTACAGATGGCACAGGTGAAGAAAAGAACTTTACAGTAAACACAGACCAGACTATCGTTGGCACCGCACTTCTGGAAGTAAATATAATCGCTGGTGAAGATGGTGATTATGGCCTTTATATAAAAGAGGTAAATGGTATAGTTGCTGATTATAATGTTGACCAGACATACTGGGCATTCTACATTGACGGTGAATACGCAATGAGTGGTGTAGATACAACAGATATTGTTACTGGCTCTGCCTATGCTCTGAAAGTAGAAAAATAATGAAGCTCACTATAAAGGAAATAACTGTTTTTTCTCTGCTGGGCTCTGTGATGTACCTGTCCAAAATGATTATGGAGCTTTTGCCAAATGTACATTTGCTCGGTACGTTTGTAGTCGCACTTACTGTAGTATACAGAAAAAAAGCCCTGTTCCCCATATATGTATTTGTATTTATAACAGGCCTGTTTTCAGGTTTTGCTACATGGTGGTTGCCATACCTGTATTTATGGACAGTATTGTGGGCTGTAGTAATGTTGCTACCCCGCAATATACCTGCCAAGGTACGACCTTTGGTATATATGATTGTATGTGCATTACATGGTTATGCCTACGGCACACTGTATGCTCCGGCACAGGCGCTGATTTTCGGGCTTAATTATAAACAGATGCTTGCATGGATAGTAGCCGGCCTGCCATGGGACTTTGTCCATGGTACCAGCAACTTTTTCTGTGGCATACTGATACAGCCGCTGATAAACACTCTGTTACTGGCAGAAAAAGCTTCTTCAAACAGATAATCACACAAAAAAACCGATGCTTTTCAGCATCGGTTTTTATTTTGTTTATAATCAGAATTTTGTCAGTTCAAGTTTTGGTGCAAATTCTTTGCATACTGCTACATCTTCTGTACTGTAGCCTACAGCAAGTGCTGCAAGAGGGGTAAAGTTTTCAGGAATACCCATTTTTTCTTTCAGCTCTGCCTTCTGCTGTAATGTAATAGGTGCGCCATAGAGATAAATGTTACCCAGACCTTCTTCTGTAGCTACCAGAGACATCATTTCCACTACACAAGCAGCATTCTGGTCAGCAAGACCGGGCGCTGGTGATGGTGGGCAGGATACAATAATCAGTGCAGGTGCGCCGTAAACGCCGCCCAGTTCTTCCAGTGCTACTTTATCTGTAACCAGTGTCAGCATAGGTGTACACATTTTTGGCAGGCCCAGTGGTGCCAGTGATGCTGAAGTGATAACCCTTTCCAGTTTTTCTTCCTCTACTGCTTTATCAAGGTAAGCGCGGCAGGATTTACGTGAAAGTAATACTTTTTCCAGTTCCATAGTGTTACTCCTTTATATTTTTTCGTTCAGGATATAAATCCTATCTTTTAATTGTATTCTACCATATATTGGGAAATTTCAAAATAGTATAAATGAGAAATTTCTGTTAAATAATTTTAAATTACACACAAAAAAGACAGGGTTAATACCCTGTCCTCAATATTTAAATTAACCGTTATTTTCCAGTTCGCCTTTGCTTGCTGCTGAAAGGTATGCATTCAGGAAGCCCTGGATAGCACCATCCATAACCATATCAACACGGCCGTCTTCATGTCCTGTACGATGGTCTTTTACCAATGTATATGGCATAAATACATAGCTGCGGATCTGGCTGCCCCATGCGATTTCTTTCTGTACACCTTTAATATCTTCGATTTTATCCAGATGTTCTCTTTCTTTGATCTGTGCCAGCTTAGCTTTCAGCATTTTCATACACATATCTTTGTTCTGAAACTGGCTTCTTTCATTCTGACATGCTACTACAATACCTGTAGGAATATGTGTCAGACGTACAGCAGATGATGTTTTGTTAACATGCTGGCCACCTGCACCAGACGCACGATAAACGTCCATTTTGATATCTTCTTCACGGATAACAATATCTGTATCGTTTTCGATTTCAGGCATAACTTCACAGGAAGAGAAAGATGTATGTCTGCGTCCTGAAGAGTCGAATGGTGAAATTCTTACCAGACGATGAACACCGTTTTCTGATTTCAGGAAGCCATATGCATTGTTACCTTCGATTGAGAATGAAACAGATTTGATACCAGCTTCATCGCCTTCCTGATAGTCAATGGTCTGTGTTTTCCAGCCCATTTTTGTACAGTAACGTGTGTACATTCTGAACAGCATTTCGCACCAGTCCTGACTTTCTGTACCGCCTGCACCTGCATGAAGTGTGATGATAGCATTATTTGCATCATATTCACCTGTCAGCAGTGTAGTCAGTCTCAGCTGTTCAATTTTATCCTGAAGTGCAGCAGCTGTAGCAACGATTTCTGCTTCCATTTCTTCGTCTTCCAGTTCTACATACAGTTCAATCATTGTTTCAAGGTCAGAATGTGTGTTTTTGATATCGTCCACACCGCCTTTTTTGTCTTTCAGCACTTTCAGCTGTGCAAAAATCTTTGTAGAGCGTTCCTGATCATTCCAGAAATCAGGTTGTTGTGTGTGCATTTCCAGTTCTTCTATCTGACCGGACAGAGTTTCATAGCCTGTACTTTTTTCCAGTTCTGTAATCTGTGGTCTTGTATCGTTTAAAATTTTCTTATAATCATCAATAAGTATCATATTTACCCCAATTTTTCACATTTGTACATTACAATATAATATAGCGGTAAGTGTGTAAAGTCAATATTTAATGCTATTTACACTCATAAAGTTTATTATAACAAAAATGTATCCTTCAGGCAATAGACTTTATAAAATAAAGGATTTATTACTTTACATAAATATTAAATTTATGATATAATACAGGGTAATGCAACATTTTGCATTTATGGGAGAAGAATATGTATAAATTTAACGATCAGCTTTGCGATGTATGTGGCAAAGCATTTGATATTAACAGTGACATCGTAACATGTCCTGAGTGTGGTACACCTCATCACAGAGAGTGCTGGCATCAGGTAGGTCACTGTGTAAACGCTGACAAACACGATACTGATTTTGAATGGCAGCCAATAGTTAAAGAGCCTGAACAAAATAGACTCACATGTCCTCACTGCAAAGCAGTTATGCCTGCAGGTACACTGTTCTGCGAAAATTGTGGCCAGAGCATGGCTACTGCTGTAAAACCAGAAAACGGCCAGCCTAATGTGCAGGTATTTGGTATTCCTGGCATGATGGGCGTAAGTATTTCACAGGCTGATTTTGAAAGAATCAATAATGAACTGGCTGGTGAAATCGACGGCGTACCTGTGAGAGATATGGTTGCTTATATCGGACCTAACTCTCACTACTACATCCACAAATTCAGAAGAATGGACAAAGATGCTAAATATAAACCATTCAACGGTGCTGCATTCCTCTTTACACCACTGTGGTTCCTTTTCAGAAAAATGTGGAAAGTTGCACTTGTAACTGCAGCGTTCAATGGTTTGATGAACATTCCGTATTTCATAGTAATGGCTGTGGAACTGGGTGTTCTGGGTAAATCCTATATGTTCCCTGGTATCGAATCAGTTGCATCCATATGTCATATGATTGTGCTTGCAGTAAGCTTTGTTATGGCTTTCATGGCTATACCTATGTACAGAAAAGCTACAGTAAAAAAACTGAAGCAGCTGAAAGAAGAATCATATGGTGACAGAAATGTATACTACCAGAAAATTATGGAACAAGCAGGCCCTAGCAAAATAGGTATGTTAGCAGTAACTATGTTTGCTGTTTTCTATATAATGACAATGCTGATGGCATAATAATATACAGGAGTATTGAAATGATAAGAAAAGCAGTTATCCCGGCAGCCGGTTTTGGCACACGCGTATTGCCTATGACAAAAGCAGTACCAAAAGAAATGCTGCCGATAGTTGATAAACCAAGCATCCAGTACATAGTGGAAGAATGCGTAAAAAGTGGTATTACTGATATCCTCATCATCACTTCCCGCGGTAAGGAAACAATCGAAAATCATTTCGATAAAAGTCCTGAACTGGAAAAAGCCCTGTCCAAACCAGGTAAAGAAGATGCACTGCAGCAGATTCAGGGTATAAGTGAACTGGCAAATGTATATTATCTGCGCCAGAAGGAAGCAAAAGGTCTGGGTCATGCAATTCTTTGTGCCAAAGAATTTACAGGCAACGAACCATTTATGGTACTGTATCCTGATGATGTTATTTTCGGTGAAAAGCCTGTAGCCCTTCAGCTGATTGAAGCTTATAACGAATTCGGCAAAGCCTGTGTATGTATAAAAGAAGTAAGCGAAGATGCTATCTCCAGATACTCTTCTCTGAAAATTGAAAATATACGCGATAATATCTACAGTGTTACTGATATGATTGAAAAACCTGCAAAAGGTCAGGAATTCTCACTGTACTCTGTACTGGGCAGATGCCTGCTGACACCCGATATCTACCCTATTCTGGAAAACACAAAGCCAGGTGCTGGTGGCGAAATTCAGCTGACAGATGCCATGGCCGTAATGGCCAGAGAAGGCAAGATGAACGCAGTCGATTTCGAAGGTAAACGCTACGATATGGGCAATAAATTGGGTGTGATGATAGCCAATGTAGAACAGGCCATCAAACATCCTGAAATCGGTGAAGATTTCATAAACTACCTGAAAGAATTTGTAAAAAACATCTAAATTCAGGCCAAAAAATCTATGATTTATACAATAATCCTCTTGACGAAAAGGGGATTTATTGATATAATAATTTTTGCTGTGTAGTGCACAGCGTCCTTGCCCTGCACAAGGCAGGGCCTTAAAGTCCACAAGGAGGTAAATAACAATGCAGAAATACGAATCAATGGTTGTAATCAGCACAAAACAGGATGAAGAAGCTATTAAAGGTCTTGTTGAAAAATTCTCAAACCTTATCTCAGCTAACGGTACAATGGTTTCTGTTGACGAATGGGGCAAAAGAAAACTTGCTTACATGATCAACAAAGAAACAGAAGGTTATTATGTTCTGTTTACTTTCGAAAGCGAATCTGCTTTCCCTGCAGAACTTGATCGTGTGTTCAAGATCACAGAAGGTCTTCTGCGCACAATGATCATCGCTCTGTAATTTGAAAGGATTTGTAAAATGAATGTTGTTTGTTTAATGGGCAGACTTACTGCCGACCCTGAACTTCGTCAGACACCAAACGGTACAAGCGTATGTAGCTTTTCAGTTGCAGTTAACCGCGCTTTTTCCGGTGCAAACGGTGAAAGACAGGCAGATTTTATCAACTGTGTAGCATGGCGCCAGACAGCTGAATTTATCGCAAGATATTTCAAAAAAGGCAACATGATCGGCCTGAATGGTTCTATTCAGACAAGATCATACCAGGACAGAGACACAGGTAAAAACCGCACTGCTTTCGAAGTTATCATCAACAACGCTTATTTTGCTGAAAGCAAAGGTTCTGTACAGGGCGCTTCCACAGGTTTCGCTCAGAACTCTTATGCTCAGTCAGGTCCAAGACAGACAGAAAACAATTTCACAGCCACTTCCTTCTCCACAGGAGATTTGGATGGCTTCTCCGCACTGGCAGCAGATGATGGAGACTTACCGTTTTAGTTTAAGAAAGGAGAATTTCAATCATGGAAAGAAATGAAAGAGAATTTAAAGGCGGCCGTCCTGTAAGACGCACAAGCCGTAAAAAAGTTTGCAGCTTCTGTGTAGACAAAGCTGAAGCAATCGATTACAAAGATGTAGCTAAACTCAGAAAATATATCACTGAAAGAGGCAAAATCGTTCCAAGACGTGTAACAGGCACATGTGCTCAGCACCAGAGAGAACTGACAACAGCTATCAAAAGAGCTCGTCACGTTGCACTCCTGCCATACACAAACAACTAATTTTAGTTAAATTTAAAGCCGTGGTTTTACCACGGCTTTTGTTTTTTCTATTATATAAATTAAAAGGACAAGATGTTAGAATCTTGTCCTTTTTTACTATTCCTGTTTGCCTTCTTTTACACCTTTGGCACCAAGCACGCTGGTGATAGTGCCAAAAAAGATTTTTACATCATTTGCAAATGTAATGTTCTGCGCATATTCACCATCATACTTCGCTTTCACATCTATAGGCAGTTCATCTCTGCCCATAATCTGTGCCAGACCTGTAAGACCAGGGCGTACGTCATTAGCCCCATATTTGTCTCTCTCTTCTATCAGGTCAAACTGATTCCACAGTGCTGGGCGTGGGCCGATAATACTCATTTCACCTACCAGAATATTCCATATCTGTGGCAGTTCATCCAAGCTGGATTTGCGCAGGAAACGGCCAATCTTTGTAATCTTGCTTGCAGGGTCTGCCAGCAGATGTGTAGGCACATCTTTAGGTACATCTGCATACATTGTACGGAATTTCAGTATATTGAAATGCTTTTTATTTTTCGCTATACGTTTCTGTTTAAACAGCACCGGACCTTTGGAATCCAGCTTTATAAGCACAGCTATAATCAGCAGTACCGGTGAAAGAACCACCATACCTATAAAAGACAGCACTATATCAATAATTCTTTTGAAATAATTCTTATACATAGTTATACTTTAAATCAATAATTAAACTTTTCGTGTTTGAATGTTGGAACCATAACCTGTAATTTCTGCATCAGGTTTTCTCGGTCATTTTCATAGGCATAACCTTTAAGTTCCAGCAGATCGGTAAAGAATCTGTCTGCATCCATCTTCAGCGGTGAACCGATAAAGATTTTACTGTTTTCAGTTTTTCTTACGCCTTCTTCGTCCTGCAATAGTTCTTCGTACATTTTTTCGCCTGGACGCAGACCTGTAAACACAATATCAATATCCTTATACGGTATCATACCAGAAAGTTTGATAAGGTTTTCAGCCAGTGTCAGGATTTTTACAGGGTTACCCATATCCAGTACAAATATCTCACCGCTCTTATCACTGATAGCACCGGCTTCCAGCACCAGACTTACAGCCTCCGGAATAGTCATGAAATAGCGCACCACTTCCGGATGTGTTACTGTAAGAGGGCCACCTTCTGCCAACTGATCTTTGAACAGAGGCACTACTGAACCATTGGAGCCAAGTACATTACCGAAACGAACAGCTGCAAAAATTGTACTGCCATCACTACTCTGTGCTATATTCTGAACAATCATTTCACAGATACGTTTTGTAGTACCCATAACGTTTGTAGGGTTTACAGCTTTGTCTGTGGAAATAAGCACAAATTTTTCTGCGCCATATTTTTCTGCACACAGGGCACAGTTATAGGTACCGAAAACATTGTTCTTAACTGCTTCTTCAGGGGCATCCTCCATAAGAGGAACATGTTTATGCGCAGCAGCATGGAACACTATATTTGGCAGGAATTCCCGGAAAAGGTCATCCATTTTCTTTGTATCACGAACGGATGCTATACGAACTTCCAGATTAAGGTTACCATTATATTTTCTTTTCAATTCCTGCTGAATAGAATAAGCAGAGTTTTCGTAAATATCGATAATAACCAGTTTCTTAGGCCCGATAGCTGCTATCTGACGGCACAGTTCGCTACCAATTGAACCGCCACCGCCTGTAACAAATACAACCTTATCCTTAACCAGTTTAATAGCTTCATCAGCCAGAATAACCGGATCGCGACCCAGCAGGTCTTCTACTTTGATATCAGTAATGCTGGATGCAAAGTCTTTGCCTTCAGCGATAATCTTCACAATATCCGGCAGGATTTTCACATTACATGGTGTCTGTGCACAGATATCGATAATTCTACGTCTGTTTTCACTGTCCAGTGTAGGTATGCAGATAAGAATTGTATCTATCTGACATGTAGCTACCAATTCTGGGATATCTTTGGTTGTACCCAGAATTTCCACACCTGTAATACTACGTCCCTGTTTGTTTTTATCATCATCAACCGCACAGATAACGCTCATTTCCTGGATAGGGTTTCTATGATGCTCATGCAGGAATGTGGATGCTGCGTCCCCTGCACCTACCAGCAATACTCTGCGGCGCTTTTTACCAGTGATGGATATTTTAGTATTTCGGTACATCCTGTAGGTAAGTCGGAAATACAATGTAAGCGATGATGCGAATGCAGCAGACAGACCATAAACCGAACGAGGTATACGCCTTTCCTGATAAATAATCAGTGTAATTATAATAAAGGCTATAATCGCTATCACGCTGGATGCAGCACATCGGAAAAATTCCACTATCTCTGCATAACGCCATAGGCTGTCATACATGCCCGTAGCTACAAACACAATGGAATAACAGGCTACAAACAAGAAACAACTGGATATCATCAATGACAGATATGCATCCCTGTCAGCACGACCGCTGATAAGCATCCATGTAAAAAGATATGCCCCGCATACTATGAAAAAGTCCAGAAGGAACAATATCAGTCTGCGGTATTTTGTAACAAATTTATTTATATATTTAGGCATAAAAGCCTCCTGAACACGATAATGTTATCTGTATAATTTTACAACATTTTACACAAATAATCAATCATTTAGCCATTTTATTTATCTTTTATTAACATTTTATCATTTTAAAAACTATATACTGAAACGATATGTAATTATTGCCACGATACCATAACAGAAAGCATCCTATTATTGATATGAACACAGATTTTTTGCCCGTTTCTCATGTATATATCCGGTCCATAAGCAATATTTGTATGTGACAAAAGGACAGATATATGTTAAAATCATGATATAAAACAAATTTCACAAAGAAAGGACGAAAACAATGAAAATTTGTGGCAAAAGAGAATTTGAACTGCTGAACAAAATGGGTTTTGTACGTATGGGTGGTACAGAAGAAGAACTAAAAGCAGCTCATATTCTGATGGATGAAATCAAATCTATGGACCTGGAACCTGTTATGGAACCATTCGAAATCGAAGATGCTGTTCAGGTAAAAGCTGAACTAGAAGTACTGAAACCATACAATAAAAAATACACAGTAACAGCATATAAACTGTGTGAAAACACACCTGAAGAAGGTATTGTTGCTCCATTCTACTATGCTGAAAACATGACAGAAGCTGATATGGCTGCTGCAAAAGGCAAAATTATTCTGGTAAATGGTTTTGTAAGACTGGACCTGTACAGAAAAATCCTGAAATCCGGTGCTGTTGGTTTTATATCCATGAGCGGTACAATGCTGGAAACAGAAGAAGATTCCGACCTGTTCACAAGAACACTGCGCGACTCCATGAGAGCATTTGGCAATATGCCTGCGGCTAACATCAGAACAACTGATGCTTTTGAAATGGTTAAAAACGGCGCTGAAGAAGTAAAACTGACAGTTATCAACACACCAATCACACGTACAAGCCATAACGTAAGCGTAACTGTGAAAGGTACAGAAAAACCTGAAGAAGTAATTTCCTACGGCGCACACTATGACTCTGTAGAATTCTCAACAGGTGTTTATGACAATGGCGCAGGTAGCGTAATCAATATGGAAATTCTGCGTCACTTTGTAGAAAATCCACCAAAGAGAACACTGGTATTCAACTGGTACGGCAGTGAAGAAATGGGCCTGCTGGGTTCCAAAGCATGGGTTAAAGCACATGAAGATGAACTGAAAAACCACCTGTACATGATTAACGTAGACGTAGGTGGCAGTGTTATCGGTGGTGACACAGCACTGGTACTGGCTACAAAAGAAGCTACATCCTACTGTGACTCATTTATGAAACGCAATGGTTTTGCATGTGAAGCTAAACAGGATATCTACTCTTCTGACGGTATTCCATTTGCTGACAAGGGTGTACCATCCACCAGCTTTGTTCGTTTCGGTATGGCATTTGGTGGTGCATTTATCCACAACCGCCATGACGTAATCGACTGGCTGAGTGCAGATGTTCTGGAAAGAACAACAAAATTTGTTCTGGGTTACTCTGAAGAAATGATTAACTCTGTAGTATTCCCTGTAGAAAAAGTTGTACCACCAGAAATGGTAGAAAAAGTAGACAACTATCTGTTCAAAAAACAGCTGGCAGAGCTGAAAAAATAATTTAAATGATAAAAGGCAAGGTTTACACCTTGCCTTTTTATTATTGCGCTTTATAATTAAATATATAAATTCCGGGAGATAATGTATGAAAAATCTGATTTTTATAAACGGCACCATGGGTGTAGGAAAAAGCACTACATCAAAACAACTAAACAACATATTAGATGACAGCGTATGGCTGGATGGCGACTGGTGCTGGATGGCCAGCCCTTTTACCGTTAATGATGAAACAAAAACTATGGTTACGGATAATATCTGCCATATGCTGAATAACTTTATCCATTGTAGCCAGTATGAAAATATTATTTTCAGCTGGGTTATGGACTACGAAACCATATATGAAAGCATTGTATCCCGACTTGATACAACAAACTGCAATATGCACCGCTACACCATAACCTGCGATGAAGAAACACTTAAAAAACGAGTAACAAATGATACCGCACAGGATGGTCGAAACTTTGAAAACAGCCTGCGGCGCATACCTCGTTTTAATGATATGAACACCATAAAAATATACAACGACAGCATGACTCCTTTAGAAACTGCAGAATATATAAAATCAGATATATACAAATAAAAAAGACCGCATAAGCGGTCTTTTATTTTATCCCATATAAATTTCCTGCTGTTCAAAGCACCGTCTTATTTCGTCCGGGTTTGAAACAGTATAAATATCAGACACTATGTATCTTTCACCAGAGCTTCCTACGCTTTGCGGTTTATCGCTTACCACCACATATTTAAAGTCCCCAAAGAACATAAAAGTAATGTCTGCCGGAGCATCCGGTCTTGCCTGTCTGGTATTTTCCATCAGGTAGAAATCCATAAAATAAACATAGTCATCTTTTGTCAGGTATGAAAAATCGTATGGTACGCTGTCTGTGGTTTTAAAATTTTCCAAGGCCGGCAGATGCTTTTTGATATTGCCGCCCACCACAGATTTACCTTTACCACCCACAGTTCTGGTATCATTTTCATACACTACATTATTATTCATAACTGTTGCCAGATGCATTCTGGCGTTTACAATGCCAGGGGCTTTGCCGTATTCTTCCAGCCAGAATGAAATATCCACACCACATGGGCCGTCAGCACCGGTAATCTGTGAACGGTCTGCCATAGGTGCCATTATCACTCCGCCTTTTTCAAAAGCTTCCTTCACCTGCCGTGGATTTTTTATTTTCCATGCGCCATGAGGGTAGTATAGACCATCAAGGTTTACACTGTCCTCTATCAGCCCTATATATTCAAAATCTGCAGAAATGCAGAAAGTAAATTGCGTAGCTTCCACTTCTTCGTATTCTTCTGGTGTAGCCAATAATGTCACATACCAGCAGTATTCATCGGCGGTATAGTCATAAGGCACCGGCTGGCTTTCGGTTTCTATAAGGGTAAAGGCTTTCAATACATCTTTTTTATCTGTATATATCCTTTTCCAGTCGCCATTCAGGTATTTATGGCCTGCCACAGTTTTGTTATTTACAAATGTAACAGCAATCGGCCATTTGAATTCATTGTTATCCATCTGGCTGTTCACTATCCACGGTGCAATTTCTTTACCGCAGATAATGGTGTTTTCTGAAAGGTAGATATCTTTATCCACAAAAAACTGTTTTACATAATCCGGGTTATTTACAATAAAAGCTGTGCCCGCTACATTTGCCTTTAAACTATGTAAATCGCCGCGTACTGCCACAGCACGGGTAAAGTTATCATAAAACCAAACAAATATTCCAGCACGGGTGTCTATTTCATCCAGCCCTCTTATGCCCGCCACGTAATAATACAACTCATCCTTTATATCTTCCCGGTCAAAAGGCACAGTTTCGCCCCATTCAATACCATTGAAAAATTCTGATATAGTTTTTAAAGAATAGCTTCCCTGGTCAGAATGGCACCATAAATATCTGTCTTCACCAGTATATTCAGTATCACGTCCTACATAGGATTTACCTGCAGTAAAAATAAAACCATTTTCGCTTTCCTGTGCCCACTGGCTGATATCCATACCGCACAACTGTAATTTGCTGTCCTGTTCTTCGGCACAACCTACCAAAAACAGCATTATAAAAACAAGTATAACTGAAAGCAGTTTCTTCATGAAATCACCCCTTTGAGAATATTTTACCATTTTTTTGCAGCAAAACAATAAATATAACAGAATTATCACAAATAAAAAGACCGGCTAAACACCGGTCTTAAATTTTAGTTGATTTTTTCAAAAAGTATGCTGGCGTTTTCTGCTGTGAGAAGAACCAGTTTTTCATCTGCTACACTGTATGCAGCAGGGATTATACCGCCTACAGAATTGGTCATTTCATAAACGTACAGACCACCTTCACTTGTTTCCACATATACCCATGTCAGGTTTTCTGGCATAACTTCACCATTTTCACCTATTACAGATATCGTTGCTGTTTTATCTTCCTTTACTTCCAGTGCACAGTAGGCGTTAGGCACTCTTTCCAGTGTGCCGTCCATTTCTACGTAAGTAGCATTCCACAGACCTGTAAAAGCTTTTTCTTCTTCTGACAGTGAGGAACATGCTGTCATGGAAAACATCATAATAACAGCCAGGCAAAGTGCAATAATTTTCTTCATATATTTAATCTCCTGATTTTAAAACATAATGACAATAGTTTACACTCTCTCTTCAAAAAAGTCAAATACTTTATAAAGTTAAACAGTATGGCAAAAAATGTATTTATACATAAGAAAACACCCCGTCAAAACGACAGGGTGTCCTGATTCATACTATATTTCCTCATTATCCACATCCCCTGCTGATGGCGTGGTTTCCGGTGCAGATTCCGGTGTAGGATGTGGGGTTTCTTCCGGCTGTGTCTGTACCGGTACATCTGGTGTAGGTTCAGGTGTAGGGGTTGGTACAGGAGTAGGCGTAGGAGTAGGAGTTGGTTCCGGAGTAGGTGTCGGCGTAGGAGTTGGTGTTGGTGTAGGGGTAGGAGTTGGCGTTGGGGTCGGTGTGGCAGATGGTTTAGGTGTATGAAGCGGTGTATTGTCCGATACATACAGCGTCATCTGTTCTTTCACCGGATTTATCTGCGAACCCGGCAGCCTGTCAGTCCCCTGCACTGTATTATGAGGATACTGTGCGGTCTGCACTTTTTCCAGTACCACATATCTTATTCCCAGATTATCCAGAATAGCCTTTGCCTGTTCCAGAGTCAGACCTGTCAGACCATCAGGTACAGTTACAGTTTTTTCGCCTTTGCTGATGGTAAGGTATATCAACACGCCTTCATTTGCCGGGCTACCAGCGGCAGGCTGGTGGGAAATAACCTGACCTGGCTGATACTTACTGCTGAATTCTTCGCGGATATTAAAGAAGAAATACTTGTTCAGTTCTTCATCCTGCATAATATCGCTATATGTTTTACCCACCAGATTCGGTACAGTCAATGGCCGTGATGCAACGATACTGTTTTCCTGTGGTGTGGAAGTCCGTCCACCACCCGGATTTAATGAAAATACCGCTATCAGGAACATAATCAGTATTGCACCTATAGCAATATACGGAACGTACTTTTTATCTATTACTGGTTTAGTTTCTTTTTTAGTTTTTACCGATGGCCGTGGTTTTTCCAGTTCAGCTTTGTCATCCAGTATCAGAACAAAATCTTCTATATTATCTATTCTGTCCTGCCAGTTTGATTTTGTAGCCTGCTGTAATGCAGTCAAGGCATATTTTGGAAAACTGCGTGATGCATCTTTGGCGTTCAGGCAGTCTTCGGTATATGTTTTTCCTGTAACAGCATTATAGAAAAGGGCCGCTACAGAATAAATATCACTGTAAAATCCAGGGAACCGGTTAACTATATACTGTTCCGGTGCAGAAAAACCGTCATAGAGTTTATACACTATATGCTCGTTTTTCACACGCAGGTCCCGTATTGCAAAATCTGTAAGCACAACAGTGTTTTCCGCAGTGATGATTACAGTTTCATCGCTGATGCCGCCGTGGGAAATATTCACTTTTTCCAGCTGTTTCATAAGAACAAACAAATCCTGAAACAACCATCTGGCTTCTTTGAAAGTATATGGTTTGCCACGCTTTATGAGATGCTGTGCAAAACTGTCACCTTTTATGATTTCCAGCACAACATAAGCTGTACCGTTATCATGAAATACTTTGTGCACTTTCTGCAAAGATTTATTATCAACTGTAGACAGGGTGTTGTACAGGTCAGTAAAGTCCATCATCAGATTCTTGAACAGTACTTCTTTGCCCTGCTGTACTTTTACATTGTTTCCTTCACGTGGTGCCACCATGGAAACAGGAAGGAATTCTTTGATTATAACTTTTCGCTGTGATACGGTATCATAAGCCATATAAGATGTGCTTTCGCCATCCACATCAATCACATCGCCTATTCTGTAAATATCCAGGTGTGTACCATAAGGCAGTGTACCATCCAGTTGATTTTTAGCCTGTGCAGTAAATCCGCACCACTGGCACATTTCTTCTTCAGTCAACGGGCCACCACAGAAATGACAGATTCTATCTTCAGTCATAATATTCCTCCTTTCCATACAAATATGGCCTTGCATCACTGAGGCAAAGCCGTAAAAATGATGTATTACATCATATTAAAAATTCAAACAATTATGCCTATTATTGTCTTACCACTGATTAATTATACTGTAAACGCACAAAAGTTTCAAGTGTATCCCAAATCACGGCCTGTTTGTAAAATAAAAATTGCTATTTTGTATAAAAAACACAAAATAGCAATTCAGATTATCAATTAAAGTTCTGGCATATCTTCGCCGTTTTCAAGGTTATGCCATACGTTCTGCACGTCGTCATCTTCTTCAAGGTTGTCGAAGAGGAGAGCCAGTTTTTTCAGTGTGTCTGGGTCGTCGATTCTTGTGTAGTTGTTTGGTACCATAGCAGCTTCGCGCTGTTTCAGCACGTAACCCATGCCTTCCAGAGCGTCTGCAACACTGGACAGGTCAGAAACTTCTGTTGTGATTTCGATGATGCCTTCATCTTCGAAAGAAACATCAGCTGCACCGGCTTCAAAGCAGTCTTCCAGCACTTTTTCTTCATCGTATTCTTCCTGTTCAACTACGATAACACCTTTATTTTCAAACATAAAGGAAACGCAGCCTGTTGTACCCAGGTTACCGCCGAATTTATCGAAGTAGTGGCGAACGTTGGAAGCTGTACGGTTACGGTTGTCAGACAGACATTCTACGATAACAGCGATACCGCCATTGCCGTAACCTTCGTATGTGATGGATTCATAGTTTTCTTTATCGTTGTCGCCTGCTTTTTTAATAGCTCTCAGCAGGTTATCCTGTGGAACGTTTGCAGCACGGCCTTTAGCCAGCAGGTCACGCAGACGTGCGTTGTTGTTTGGGTCAGCGCCGCCTTCTTTTACGGCAACAGAAATTTCTCTTGCCAGTTTTGTAAATACTTTTGCTCTTGCAGCATCGTTAGCACCTTTTTTTCTTTTGATGGTGCTCCATTTTGAATGTCCTGACATACAAATTCTCCTATAATCATATATTTATTTTAAAATAAATCATGTAAATTTTAACCACATTTTATTTTATCATACTTTTAGTATATTTGCAAGTACAGTATACCAAAGACAAATTTTACCGGTGAATAAAAGATAGCGATGTGATTATACTAATTCTGAAAGGAGATGATATCTATGGCAAAAGAAAACAACAGAAAAAACACAAATCAGCAGAACAAACAGGAAAATCGTCAGCAGAATCAGAAAAATCAGCAGGAAAATAAAAAATCCAAATAAGTAATTCGATCATACAGTACAGACTATACTTATTGAATATGACAGTAACTAAAGTCTGCACTTATATAAAAACCGCTGTGGAAAATCACAGCGGTTTACATTTTTTAATTATTCTGCCAGCATTTCAGCAATTTTTTCTTTTGGCATAAAGCCGATGCGTTTATTTGCTACTTCACCGTTTTTAAATACCAGAAGAGTTGGGATACTCATAACCTGGAACTGCATTGCCAGTTCTGGCTGTTTGTCTACATTTACTTTGCCGAAAACAGCTTTACCAGCCATTTCTTCGCTAAGCTGTTCAACCAGTGGACCAATCATTTTGCAAGGACCACACCATGTAGCCCAGAAGTCTACCAGTACAGGGAGTTCATTTTTAAGGACAACTTCTTCAAAGTTTTCTTTTGTAATTTCAATAGTCATGGTATTTCTCCTTATTTTTCCAGAAGTTTTGATATTGTATCAAGAACACTGTCTGTCAGTGTTTTCTTTGGTAATGCTTTAGCTTTTACTATTTTTTCTGTTGGGTATGTTTCCCGATAAGTAACAGGTGGAAAATCATCCATTTTGGATACTTCTGTACGATATTCTTTCACCTGCGCTTCGATTACAGTGCTGGCTTTATCCATTTTTTCCATAGCGTCAGTCAGTTTTGCAAAAGAATCTTCCAGCTGCCGTTCCAGACGGGAAATTTCACCCTTTACATCGGCCACTTTACCCATGAGATCCGCGGCATTTGCATCAAACTCTGCCTTCTTCTGATGTGCTTCAGCTGTAGCCTGATTTATAATCTGTTTTGCACGTAAATTTGCTTCTACCATGCAGGCTGCAATTTCATCCTGTCTGGCTTTCCACTGTGCATTTTCTGTTTCCAGCTGGTCGTTATGTTCAGATAACTGCCCATAATTGATTTTTATCTCAGAGATTTCCCTGTCTTTTTCCTGAATAATATTGCGATATGTATTTATCTGTCTTTTCAGTTCAAAGTTATTCTGTTTAATTTCATCCAGTTCTGTCTGAAGTTTTGCAGAAAGTTCCTGAGAAATATCCAGATTGCCTTTATTTTCAGACAGCCGCAACGACAGAGACTGAATTTCAGCCTCCAGATCTTTCTGAATATTTGTATAGTCTTCTGCCTGCTGTGACATCTGTGCAGACAGATTATCTATATATTCCAGCACCTGCTGACGGTCAAAACCACGCAGAGTCTGTCTGAATAATACGTTTTCCATGATTTCCTCTTGAGAATATCTCTTTTACCTTACATTTATTATTACTTTTTTTCGCCTATAAGAGTTTTCAGCGCTTCAATAGCTATTCTGATAGCAGCTTCGGTGTCATGCTGTTTTTCTTCGACAAATCCGGCACTTGCACGTTCCTGATTCCATACACAGTACATTACGGCACCGGCTTTTACACCAAGAGCGGCACACACTGTAAACAGCGCTGCAGATTCCATTTCACTGCCCAGACAGCCACCACGAAGCCATGCCTGCCATTTGTTTTCCAGTTCATATGATACTGGCATACGGGATGGTGAGTGCTGACCGTAAAAGCTGTCTTTACACTGTACTACGCCTGTGTGATAGTTAAGTCCCAGTTTTCTGGCCGCATCACGAAGTGCCACTGTGATATCCAAATCGGCAACTGCAGGGAATTCTATAGGCAGGTACTCTTTGCTGGTGCCTTCCATTCTGATAGCGCCTGTAACAACAATATTGTCACCAGGCAGCACTTTCATATCCATGCCACCGCAAGTACCTACACGTATAAAGTTTTCCACACCCAGCTGATGCAACTCTTCCACACAGATAGATGCAGACGGACCACCGATACCAGTAGAAACACACAGTACTTTTTCACCATTCAATTCGCCTATATAACTGTTATATTCCCTGTTATATGCCAACTGGCGGGAATTCTGGAGAAAAGCCGCTATTTTAGGCACACGACCAGGGTCACCTGGTATAATTGCATACTTCGCACCTTCAATATCTTCCTTAGATAATGCTATATGGTACATTTTTTCCGTATCGAGAACTGCCATAGACTTTCCTCCTATATCTGTATTAAATTATTAATTAAAATCTGCCACTGTTTTTCTTGAGTATGGCGATAACATCATCAAGATATTTATCGTCTTCTTCATTGCTCATAAGACCTTTGTTATCGTTTCTGTCAAACCAGTTATCTTCTTTTTTCAGGCCCATTTCTTCCCTTGTATTGATAACAGATTTTTCTTTTGGTGGCTGTGTAACTGCAGGCGCATCAAAACCTGTAGCAACAACAGTAACTTTCATTGTATCCACCATGTTTGTATCGAAAGAGATACCCCAGATAACGTTTGCATCAGGGTCAGCTGAGCTTGTAACCATAGATGCTGCTTCATCTACTTCATCCAGAGCGATATCTGGTGAGGAGATAAATGACAGGATAACACCACGTGCCTGGTCGATAGATGTTTCCAGCAGTGGGGATTCGATAGCTCTCTGTGCAGCTTCGCTTGCTTTGTTTTCACCTGTTGCCTGACCTACGCCCATATGTGCATAGCCTGCATCTTTCATAACTGTACGGATGTCCGCAAAGTCAAGGTTCATGAATGCGTGGTCATTGATCAGTTCGGAAACGGATTCAACACCCTGTTTCAGCACGCTGTCAGCGATTTCGAAAGCGTTGATCATAGTGATTTTTTCTTCTGTCACATATTTCAGTCTTTCATTAGGTACAACAATAAGGCTGTCCACGTTTCTCAGCAGGTTAGAAATACCGTTGAGAGCTGTAGTCATTTTTCTTTTGCCTTCAAATGTAAATGGTTTTGTAACAATACCAACTGTCAGGATACCCTGTTCTTTTGCTACTTCAGCTACGATAGGTGCCGCACCTGTACCTGTGCCGCCGCCCATACCAGCTGTGATAAATACCATCTGGCAGCCTTTCAGTGCTGCTGCAATTTCATCACGGCTTTCTTCTGCTGCACGCTGACCGATATCTGGGTCTGCACCTGCGCCACGACCTTTAGTCAGTTTAGCGCCCAGCTGTACTTTATGAGTTGCTTTAGATGCCAGCAGAGCCTGTGCATCTGTATTCATTGCTATAAATTCAACGCCTTTGAGGCCTGAAACGATCATTCTGTTTACTGCGTTACAGCCACCGCCGCCAACACCGATAACTTTGATATTGGTGATATTCCGCATTTCTTCATCCAGGTAAAAGCTCATTTTTATATTCCTCCACATTCGGTTATTTACTATATAAAATACAAATAGGATAAGGGTATACCTACCCCTATTTTAATATACTATATTTATTATATCATAACAAATTTCAATTTCTATTTCAATCATTTTTTAGCAGTATTTGACGCCATAAATATAATGTCAGTACTGTGGTTTGAAAACAGCGCTGCCTGCCTGAGTGCAATCTATAACACCTTTGTCCGTAGCAGAAAGTTCACTGTTTATTACATGGAATGCCATCTTCATTTTATACTCAATATACAGCATAGTGCCCGCCTTTACAGTGATTCTGCCGTCATATATTACGTTGATATCGCTGGAAGACTTCACCTGCAGACCAGTTACACCGGCATACCCGTTTTTATCAAGAATATCTATCATCTGATTGATAATCCGGTGTATAGATTCATCTGATAAATCACAATCCAGCCCCATAAGGCCATTTGGTGCAGCCGCCTGTACTGTAAGCTTTTTGAAATTCTGTGAGTAGATGGTGTATGTAGAAAGTAAACCATCCAGATTTTCTGAATAGTAAGTAGGTATACTGTCAGTAACTGTAATTAGAATTTTATCTGGAAGTTTGCGCTGTACTTTCGCGTTTTCCACATAAGTAAAGTTTTCATATAATGCAGTTTCCAAAGCCTCCGTGTCTATGGAAAAAATATTTTCTTCCATAGGGATTGCACAGAAAGCAACTATTTCTTCCCGGTCATATCTTTCACTGCCTACAGATTCAACACTGTGAACTATAAACAGTACTTTCAGAGATATGAACAGACATATTGCCAGAAGGATAGTTACCAGAAAAAAGGTCACCAGGCGATAGCGGTTACGCTGCCGTCGTATTGTTTTTCTGCTTTTTCGTTGCATTTCTTCCCGAGTCTGAGGGCGTTTGAGATTTCTCTTTCTCGCAGTGGTCGCCGCAGACTGTGTGCCAGGATACTGTATAAATTTACCATTAGCACTGTAAACAGCATCAGACGGCCGCTTTGCGCCCGTCTTTTGTGCATGTGTGTAATGATTTCGTTTTCTTGGTGTCTGTTTTTTATCCAAAATATCCGTCCTGTTTATTCAGAAAAAAGATTAGAGTAAATGATATCCAGACAATCAGCCCGCCACACTGTTTTTGCAGTCTGGCCCATCTGTTCTGTACGGGTTTTATCGCTGTACAGCGCATCGAAAGCTTCAGTTATGGATTCTTTATTCAGATCTTTTTCTTCTATGAGAATGGCGGCACCTATGTCGGACAGGACCTTACCGTTATGGAATTGGTGATTTTCCGCCACATTTGGAGATGGTATAAGTATGGATGCTTTACCGATACATGCGATTTCCGCAATGGTAAGAGCACCACAACGGCTGATGATAATATCTGCCGCAGCCATATATTTAGGAATATCATACAGGTACTCGAACACCTGCAGATTTTCTGACTGTTCTATATTGTTTTCTTTGAGGAAAGCTTCAAACTCGCCTTCATCATAACGACCTACCACGTGATAATGTACCACGTCTTTACGATCACGGTTATGTACGACCAGATTTTTCATGGCATTGTTTACAGCCATAGCGCCCAGTGAACCGCCAAATGACAGTAATACCGTTTTGCCTTCCACTCCCAGCCGTCTGCGGCTTTCTGCCACATCCACAGCCTGTACTTCTTCTCTTACAGGGTTACCGCAAAGGATACATTTTTCAGGATGTGCCATATATTTTGCTGCTTTTTCTGTAGCTATAAATACATAGTCCACAGATTTGGACAGCAGTTTATTGGTTACACCCGGGAAAGCATTCTGTTCGTGAATAGCTGTTTTTATGCCCATTTTTGCAGCCTGTAATACGATAGGGCCGCATACATAGCCGCCTGTACCTATAACAAGGTCAGGACCAAAATCTTTGATGATTTTTTTTGCTTTCGCACTGGCTGTCATCAGATTTTTAACTGTTATAAGGTTTCTTTTTATATTGTTCAGATTAAGTCTGCGCTGAAAACCGGTTACTTCCATATGTGCAAAAGAATAACCAGCTTTTGTCACAAGACCGTATTCCATGCCGGATTTACGGCCTACAAACATAATTTCTGCATCAGGATGTTTTGTTTTTATATGCTGTGCAATTGCCAGACCAGGGTTGATGTGACCAGCTGTGCCACCTGCAGCAATTATTACTTTCATATTAATCACCTTTATCTAAATTAGCATATCTTGAAACCGACAGTACCACGCCCATTTCGGCCATAAGCACTACCAGTGATGTACCGCCTTCGGAAAAGAACGGAAGAGAAATACCAGTATTTGGCAGGGTACCGGTAGCAACCCCTACGTTAAGAAACGCCTGCAGGGCAATCTGCGTAATAATGCCTATTGCCAGCATCGCGCCAAATTTATCTTTTGCTCTTGTGGCGATATAAATACCACGGATAAAAAGCATAATGAAAAGTATGATAACCATCATACCACCGATAAAGCCCAGTTCTTCACATACTACTGCGAATATAAAGTCGTTCTGTGGTTCTGGCAGATGCAGATGCTTCTGTCTGCCGTTACCCAGCCCCAATCCGAAAAGGCCGCCGGAACCTATGGCCAATATACTCTGATAGGTCTGATAACCAGTGTCGGTTGTATCAGCTTCAGGATTGAGCCATGCTTCAATACGAGGCATAACATGCGCCACTTTTTCCGGCATCATAATTGCAGCAGCTATTGCAGATAACACAACTATACCAGCGCCGGCAAAAAACCATTTAACATCCGTACCACCGATAAACATCATTATTACACCTACACCGCAGGTGATAACAATGGCTGACAGATGCGGTTCCAGAAACAACAGACCAGCAATGGTACCAAGTATGACGATAAACGGCATAACACCATATTTAAAGGTTTTCATTTTGTCATAGTGCCGGTCTATCATGCTGGCAAACAGCAATATTACTGCAAATTTTGCAAATTCAGAAGGCTGGAAAGTGATAACACCAGGAATGGTAATCCAACGATGACAGCCATTGTATTCAGGCATGACAAGAGCCAGGCCAAGAAAAGCATAAACAACAATAAGCAATGTAAGTGCATAACGGCGTAGGATGTGATAATCCACCTTTGAGGCAAAAAACATAACACCTGTTCCAAACACTGCAAAAACCACCTGGTCCTTTATATAGTGCAGACTGTCCCCTTTAAACTTGTATATACCTACAACATAGCTGGCTGAGTAAAGCATAACCAGACCAAATGCCAGCAACACAAAAGTTATCAGCAGCAGCGGCAGGTCAATGTGAGTGCCTTTTTCGGTAAAGCGGATAAATCTGCCCAGTTTCTGTTTTATATTAAATTTTGTTTTTTCTTTTGCATTACCCGCCAAAGTCAAAACCTCATTTCAATATTTATAGATCAGAATCCCATGCAGCCCAGTACTACGAAAATTGCCCGCACAACGCTGAAAACAGAAACGATTTTTACTTCGCTCCAGCCGGACATTTCATAATGGTGGTGAATAGGGCTCATTTTGAAAATTCTTTTGCCGTGTGTAGCTTTGAAGTACAATACCTGAATAACCACACTCATTGCTTCACAGGTGTAGATAACACCCATAAAGAGAAGCAGTTCAGGACGGTTAACAGCCCATGCCATGGCAACTACCGCGCCGCCAAGGAACATGCTGCCTGTATCGCCCATGAATACTTTTGCAGGATAGAAATTCCATGCGAGGAAACCTGCACACGCACCTGCTACAGCTATGCTGAACAGTGCATTTGTATAATATCCGTAAGCTGCAGAAATAAACATAAAACCAAGCGCTACCACAAAGCTTACAGATGAACACAGACCATCAATACCGTCTGTGAGGTTAACTGCGTTAACCATAAAGATTATACCCAGAAATGCTATTACATAGTACCAGTAGCCCAGCTCAAAACCTACGTTCAGCAGAGGAATCTGGATATATGTAGAAATATGGCCAATGTAGTACTGACCATAAAGGAAAGCTGCTGTAACAAAAATCTGACCGAATACTTTGTATGCAGCTTTAAGACCAAGGTTACGTTTTTTAACCACTTTGATATAGTCATCAACAAAACCGATAAAACCAAAACCCAGCGCTGTAGCCATACTGATGCACAGGCTGATAATGTGATTTGTATATACCACACCGGATATTGTCTGCAGTTCCTTCATCATTACTGACAAGCCTGCACAGATACCTATAAGGCTACCCAGATAGAACATAAGTCCGCCCATCGTAGGTGTACCCTGTTTATTCTGATGCCATGTAGGACCTATTTCTTTGATTGTCTGGCCGAATTTAAGTCTTTTCAGCCATGGTATAAGTACAAAACCGCTTACAGCAGTTATAAGAAAAGCTAAAACTCCTGCTATTAAAAATGAAATCCTTATCATAATTGCTCCTATTTTTTATATACCTGTTCTATGATATCTTCAAACCGCATGCTGTGGCTGGCTTTGAATACTATTGTATCGCCTTCTTTGAGGTTTGCGATAATGTATTCGCCCAGTTCCTGTTTGGTGTCAAAGTTCAGCGCACCATCACCGAAACCTGCACAGATGTGTTTTGCTCTGCGTCCAAATGTCCACATGAAATCAATGCCTTTTTCTCTGGCATACTGACCTACACCATAGTGCAATGCGTCTTCGTCACTGCCCAGTTCCAGCATATCGCCGAATACAGCAATTGTTCTGCCTTCTGATATGCTTTTCACTGTATCAACCGCAGCTTTCATCGAGTCCGGTGCAGCATTGTAGCAGTCTTCCACAAACATCACACCATCTTTTTCCACGAATTTCTGTCTCATACCTGATGGCACATAGCCTGCAAGATTTTCTGCGGTCTGACGTGCGTCAAATCCCAGACGGCTTACCAGAGTGTAGGCAGACAGGGCATTCATTACATTATGGTTACCTACTGCAGGAATTTTGCAGTCAATTTCACCATGCACTTTATCGCATATAGTGAAATATGTAGTTGTTCTTTCCTGTCTGATGTTTTTTGCAGTAACATCAGCATCGGTGTTGTTTATAGCAAAATAAACTACATTTGCAGGATTTGTAATCTGTGCATGTGGCAGATAATCATCGTCACCATTCAGCACCAGTACACCTTCGGCCGGCATACCGTCGCACATTTCCAGTTTTGCTTTGAGAATATTTTCCCTGCTGCCCAGTCTTTCCAGATGAGAAATACCGATACAGCTGATAACTGCCGCTTTTGGTTTTGCTGCCATAGACAGTTTGTGAATATCTCCCAGCGCTTCCATACCCATTTCCAGTACAGCAAATCTGTCCTGCCGGGTGAATGTATATATTGTTTTAGGCATACCCAGTTCATTGTTCCGGTTGCCTTCTGTTCTTACTGTAGGAGCAAAAGGTGAAATAGCTGTATAAATAAAATCTTTTGTAGTTGTTTTACCCATACTACCGGTAACACCGATAACATCTATATCAAATGTTTCCCTTACATTTGCACCCATCTGAATGCTGGCATCAAGTATATTTGGAACTACCGCCTGCATATGGTCAGGTATATCATCTATATGATTTTCTGTGATAACCATACATGTGCCTTTTTCTACTGCACCTTTGGCGTAGTTTTCACCGTTTACCCTTTCACCGCGGATAGCCAGAAAAACACTGTTTTCGCAGGCTGTGCGTGAATCGGATGTAATATGTTCTATATAACAATCTGTCTGTGGTACACAGATACCTTTAACAAGTTGTGAAAGTAAAACAGGTCTCATAATACTTATTTTCCTCTGTTGTATTTGTCCATAAATTTTGCCACGATTTCATGCTCATCCAGATAAACTGTAACACCATTCAGCACCTGATAGTCTTCATGGCCTTTACCGCATAAAATCAGGGTTTCATTATATTGTAACATATTCAGAGCAATATTTATAGCCTTTCTTCGGTCTACTTCAGCTGTGTAAGGGATATTTTTTTCATCGAAATACCCTTTCACACTGTCTATTATAGACTGTGGGTCTTCTTTGCGTGGGTTATCACTGGTGATAACCACATAATCCGCATACTTGCCCACTGCTTCTGCCATAGGTATACGTTTAACAGCATCCCTTTCACCGGCACAACCGAAGAGAACAATCATTCTGTTTTTTACAAAAGGTCTCAGGCTGGAAAGTATATTTTCCAGACCGTCAGCAGTATGAGCATAGTCACAGATAACTGTAAAAGGCTCTTTTACCAGTATTTCGCATCTGCCTTTTACACCTTTTACATTACCCAGTGCTTTTGCCACCTGTTCATCTGTGAAATCCAGCGCAGCCGCTGCCAGCGCAGCACCCATAGCGTTGTGCACTGAATATTCACCAGGCATAGGGAAGTTTACACGGTTTATACTGCCTTTACCCACCATCAGGAATTTAACGCTGTTCTGTGTAAAGGATATGTTTTTCGCAGTATAATCTGCCTCATCATTTCTGGCAGAGAAAGTAACCACATTTTTGTGGGCATATCTTTTTGCCACGATTTTACCATAATCATCATCACTGTTAACAATGATATTTCTGCTGTTTTCAAACAGAAGGCATTTGGCATCAAAGTAATTTTCCATTGTTTTATGATAATCCAGATGATCCTGTGTCAGGTTAGTAAATACCGCCACATCATACTGTATACCATAAAGTCTGTTTTGTACCAACGCCTGACTGGATACTTCCATAACCACATATTCGCAGCCTGATTTATACATCTGACTCAGCAGTGCATTCAGCTCATAAGGCTGTGGAGTGGTAAATTTTGCAGGTATAATCTGCTGGTCAATCATATTCTGCACTGTACCCATCAGACCCACTTTTTTACCCAACTGTTCCAGCAGGTCTTTTATAAGAAAAGCCGATGTGGTTTTGCCGTTTGTGCCTGTTATACCTATCATCTTCATTTTTCGTGAAGGATTGTCAAAAAGGTTGGCGCATAGCAATGAATATGTCTGGCGGCTGTTTTTTACTATAATCTGGTCCTCAAGACCCATATCTTTTTCACAGACAACCAGTTTTGCACCTATTTCCAGCGCTTTTTCTGCAAAAGTATGACCATCAAATGTTAAACCTCGGCTGCAAACGAACACACAGCCAGGACGCACTTTGCGTGAGTCATCAGTTACAAAATCTGTATCAAAATCTTTTACAGTTCCTGTATATTCAATATTTTTCAATAATGACTGTATGTTCATCTGTCCTCCGTTTACTCTACATAAGTAGGATCGTAATAAGTTATTGTAATTGTACTGCCCATAGGTACTTTGTCACCGGCATTCGGGCTTTGTGACTGTACTCTTACACCGTTAGTACCGCTGTATGCGCCCTGTTCGGTTATATTCAGCCCCATAGCGCTCAAAGTGCTATTTACTGACTGCGGTGATTTATCACGCAGATCAGGTACTGTGACCATAGTGGCTTCGCCCTGTTCGGTATATGCTATAATCGTGCTGCCAGTTGTTATTTTCTGACCGTAAGCGGGGTACTGGGAAATTACTGTATCCCCGTTGCCTACTGTCTTGATTGACAATCCGGACTGCTGCAGTTTAACCGCTGCATCTGTAATATGGTAACCTGTTATTGAAGGTGTTGTAACAGTAACCAGTTTCCGTTCTTCTGCGCTGAATACCTGTTCCACACCAAGGTATGGCAGTATTTCACCCATGAGTGCACCTACTACAGGACCTGCAAGGATACCGCCGTAGTAGCCGTCTGCACCTGTAGGTGTATCAAACAGAATAAGTACTGCGATTTCAGGGTCATCACAAGGTGCCACGCCCACAAATGATGCTATGTAGTCATCATCCTGTGGTGTATCCAGTTTCTGTGATGTACCGGATTTACCGCCTACACGGTAACCTGCCACGTAAGCTCTGTGTGCGCTTGTATCTACGTTTTCTTTAAGAATATTTCTTATAGTTTTACTGGTCTCTTCACTGATAACCTGACGACGGATTTCAGGAGTCATATCCTTTACCACGTTGCCATCATCGTCCAGCATTTTTGACACCAGATGCGGTGTTACCAGGTTTCCGCCGTTTACTGCAGCTGCTATGGCTGTAATCATCTGTATAGGAGTTACTTTATTTGACTGACCGAAAGCGGAACTGGCCAGAGTAACTGCTGTATGTGTTTCTGCAGTATAATGCAGACTGTTCTGTTCACCAGGCAGGTCAATACCTGTTTTTTCTGCCATACCAAATGAGTAGAAATAGTCAAAGAAAGTATCTTTACCCATTGTGGTACCTATATCAATAAAGGCAGGGTTACAGGAATTTATCAGTGCCTGTGAAAAAGTTTCATGACCATGACCCCATGTCTGGGAACATTTCATGATTCGGTTTTCTATCTGTACTGCGCCAGTGCAATTGAATGTGGAGTACAGTGTTTCTGTACCGGCATCAATAGCTGCAGAAGCAGTAATAACTTTAAATACAGAGCCCGGTTCATACAAATCGTTTACAGCTTTGTTTCTCCACTGTTTCTGGCGGGCCCGGCTCATTGCCTGATTTCTTTCAGCATCATCTGTAATGGCCATGATACTGTTGTACAGTTCTTCATCAACCAGTGCATAAGGTTCATTAGGGTCATAGGCAGGGTAATTGGCCATGGCCAGAATTGCCCCTGTTTTCACATTCATTACGATACCCGCCGCACCTTCCAGAGCGCCATGTTTTTCGGCATTAAGCGCCAGATGTTTTTCCAGATAATGCTGTACAGTTTCATCTATGGTAGTTACAAGACTATAGCCGTTACGTGTCTCACTGATAACTTCATTACCATAGCCCATATCTTCGCCCCAGCCGTTTTTAGCCGCTATAACACGACCATTCTCGCCTGTGAGTTCTTCATCGTAATAACTTTCAAGACCGGCAAGCCCCTGATTATCACTGCCACAGAAGCCAAGTATTGTAGCAGCAAACTCACCATATGGGTAGTAGCGCTTATAGTCTTCCACAATGTTTACGCCAGAGAGTTTATTTTCTTTACAGAACCGTATAACTTCATCAGCCAGCGGTTTATCCACTTTTTGTTTTACTATTTCATAATAGCTAGATGTACGTTGCAGTTTATTGAGTATGGTCTGTTCATCCACTTCCAGTATTCTGGACAGGCCCTGTGCTATAGTCTGGTGCTGTGCTTCTTTACTTTCGGCAGGAGACACAAAAATAGTCCATACTGTGGCAGTCTGCGCCAGTACTTTCATGTTTGAATCATATATGGTACCTCGTTTTGCAGACAGTTCGGTTTCACGCAACTGTATCTGTGTAGCGCGGGTTTTGTATTTTTCATAGTTCAGTATCTGTATCCTGAACATGTTGGCAGCCACAGCAGCAAAGCAAAGACAGGCAAGCACCACCACAATCAAGGTTTTTTTGCGCATTGCATTTGTTACATGAGACTGATTTTTTCTATTATTAGCCATTTGTTTCTCTTTCAGTCAGCTTTATTATTGATATAGGCGAAGAATAACAAACACGTATTTGTCTGCACTCTCCGCCTGTATTCTACTAAATTCTATTTTTTTAAGGCAACAAATATGACAATATAGGTTGTATTGCCTCGCCCAGTTTCTCTGTTACAGAGTTATCGCTGACTACGATTTTGTTTTCGCTTTCCAGTTCCACATATTTCTTCTGTGTTGCATCCATTTTTACCATGCCCAGTGTATTGATAGCATAGTTTTCAATTTCATTCAGAGACATACGGCTTTCCAGAGTAAATTCCAGGTAGGATTTTTCACTTTCCAGCTGTACAATGGCTGCCTGTTCGTCAGCTATCTTTGTGGAGTAAGCAGTAATAGACGCATTTGTAGCAACTACAGCAATAACCAGTGCCAGCATAACAGCCATGCTGAATATATTCAATATTCTTTTGCCCAGAGAGAATTTAGCCTGTGCATTGATAACAGCACTCTGTTTTTTCTCTTTTCTGGCTATGTGTCTTTCCTGTTCTGTTTCATAGAATGACAGGTCATAAGCCACATTCTGTCTGTCCATATCTTAACTCCCCTTTTTTTATATTCCTACAATTTCTCAACAATTCTCAATTTAGCTGAGCGGCTGCGGCGGTTTTCTTCCTGTTCTTCCCGGTCTGCCACCAGCGGTTTATTTGTCACCAGCTCTGCCTTGGCTTTACCGCCACATACACATACCGGAAATTCTTTAGGGCATGTGCATTTTACTGCCAGCTGTTTAAAATACTGTTTAACTATTCTGTCTTCCAGAGAATGGAATGTGATAATACACATTCTGCCGCCCGGATTCAGCATATCAAACAGGTCTTCCAGTGCATCTTTCAGAGCTCCCAGTTCATCATTTACTGCTATACGCAGTGCCTGGAATGTTTTACGTGATGGGTTTTTGCTCTTTCTTCTTTCAGCCGCCGGATATGCGCTGTTTACTATTTCTGACAGCTGCATAGTAGTTGTAATAGGCTGATTTTCTCTATAAGCGATTATTTTTTTCGCTATCTGATAAGCAAATTTTTCTTCGCCATAATCTCTTAAAATATCTGTGATTTCCTGCAGTGAGAGTGTATTCACCAGATCTGCAGCGGTCGGACCTTCTTTGCTCATGCGCATATCCAGATATGCGTCAGCATTGTAAGAAAATCCTCTTTCGGCTGTATCCAGCTGATAACTGGAAACACCAAGGTCCAGCAGGACGCCATCGATTTTTTCCACGCCTTCTTTAGCCAGTGCTGTACGTGCGTTACGGAAATTGGTATGTAATACTTTTGCAGGCAGACCCCGCAGTCTTGATGAGGCCACAGCCACTGCATCAGGGTCCTGATCCAGACCATACAGCATACCATCTGTAATTCTTTTTGCTATTTCTTTTGAGTGGCCGGCACCACCACAGGTACCATCCACATATATACCGTCAGGTCTGATGGCCAGTCCGTCGATGCACTGCATCAGCATTATCGGTTTGTGACTGAATTCGCTCATAACCTAAAACTCCATATCTATCAGCTTCTGCTCAATTGCAGCAAAGTCTGTATTTCTCTGATGTTCTTCGTAAGCCTCTTTATCCCAGATTTCAGCGTAACTTCTGGCGCCTACTACAACTATGTCTTTAGTGATACCAGCATGGTCTTTCAGATACTGTGGCAACAGTATTCTGCCCTGCTTGTCCGGTACCAGTTCAACAGCATTACCATAAAGTACACGCAACATATCTTTGGCCTGTACTGTAGGCATATCTTCAAAACGGCTGTCCAGCTTGTCCCACTGTTCCTGACCGTAAGCAACCAGACATTTGTCAAACCATTTTGTCACGTAGAGCACGTCGCCCATTTCATTACGGAATTTTGGCGGGAAATTGACACGGCTTTTGGAATCGACTGTATAATCGAATCTGCCCATTAACATATATCAACGCCACCTTTCCGTAAAAATCATTAAGAAATTGCCCACTTTTTACCACTTTTTCTCACAAATGGACACTTTTCCCCACTGTTGCTAATATTATACATCATACTATCCTTAAATGCAACTTAAAATCACTAATTTTCACAAGGCAAAAATGGTAAATTTTTCATCCCTGCAGGTAAAAAATAATGCTGCAAAAATACAAAAAAGCACCGTGAATTTCCAAAGAAATTCACGGTGTCAGTATATGTTATTCAATATCTAGTTTTTTGATAATTTTCGCAGGAGCACCCCCCACTATAACATCTGGTGGCACGTCTTTTGTAACTACACTACCTGCAGCCACAACGCTGTGTTTACCTATTGTAACACCCGGCATAACCGTAACATTCGCGCCTATCCACACATAATCCTCTATAACTATAGGTGCGCCCATTATATCCATATCGTCGTCTTTATTACGGATACGGTAATCTACATTATGTGTAGCGCTGGTAAGTACCACATTAGGCCCCAGCATTACATTGTTACCGATGGTGATTTTTTCATGGTCCAGAATTACCAGATTGTAATTTGCATAAAAATGTTTGCCTATAAAAACATTTTTACCTTCATCACAACGGAAAGGAGGCTCTATAAGTGTATCTTCGTGGCACTGGCCCAGAAGTTCCTTAAGTATTTCATATCTTTTGCGCAGTTCTGTAGGATGACTGTTGTTGTACTGATATATAAGGTCACGGCTTTTTACAATTGAATCAAACCATCCCCGTGTATATCCACCCAAAAACCTGTTTTCCATAAGATATCCTCCACTGATTTTAATTATTCAAAAACTGTATTAAACTCTTCTTTTGTCAGTAAAGCGCCTTTTACGCACACCACTTTTGCCGCCACCATATTTGCCATGGCTATAGCATGTGCCATATCCATACCGGCGTAAAGCGCAGACATAATAGCACCTATATGACTGTCGCCTGCACCTATAGTGTCGACTACGTTGTCCACTTCCACTGCAGGTATATGGTAAATTTCACCGGATTCCATCCATACCGCACCCTGATCGCCCATAGTAACAATAACTGTATTACCGGTAAGTGCCTGCAATAATGCCATAGCGTCTCCCAGGTCTTTTGTGCCTGTATATTCAGCAATTTCATCGTCATTGAGATGCATTATCGGATGCAGTTTGAACAGGCGTTCCAGCAATTCCGGACTGATTTTCATAATTCTTGGCCCTGGCGCAAAGAAAAGCGGCAACTGTGGATTTTTTTCCAGCCACTCAACTATGGTTTCGCCTGTGGCTTCTTCTATCTCCAGACCACAGATATATACACTATGAATATCGTTCACATCGATAGCATCCAGCCATTCAGGCTTAAAGTGATATTCCACGCCATGATAAGCTACAAAAGTTCTTTCTCCGCTTTCTTCAACAAAACAGTAGCAACAGCCATTATCTCCGTCTACCGGTGGAATAGGACTGACAAGACCTTTCTTCGCAAGACCATTGCGGACAAAATCACCGTATACCCCTGTACCTACCGGTGAAAAAAGGATATTTGGAGTACCAAAATTGCGCACTGTGTCAGATACATTATATGCACATCCACCCATAGATGCTGTCTGACTGGAAATGTGTATATCTGCTTTTGTGGTAGGCAGATGGTCAACATTGATAATCATATCAACAACTGTTGAGCCTATAATCAGTATTTTTTTCATAATCCCCTCTGAATACAACAATTAGTAAAAGATGGTTATATTATATCAAATAGCCTGTCAGTTTCACAATAGCAAATATGACAATATTGACCACCATATGGGTCTGTGATAATATTAAGACAAATTTAACCGGAGGTAATACTATGCTGTTTATCTGCTACCCTAAATGCAGCACCTGCGCCAAAGCCAAAGCTTGGCTGGACGAAAACGGTGTTGAATATGATTTCAGAGATATAAAACTGAACAACCCTAAAATCGACGAACTGGCCACATGGCATGAAGCCAGTGGTCTGGAAATGAAAAAATTTTTCAACACAAGCGGATTGCTGTATAAAGATCTCAAACTTAAAGACCGTCTCCCTGATATGTCTGATGGCGAAAAACTGGCACTGCTGTCCAGCGACGGCATGCTGGTAAAAAGGCCTTTGCTTATAGGCGATGACTTTGTACTGGTCGGTTTTAAAGAAAAAGAATGGTCTGAAAAGCTAAAAAATAAATAATAAAAAAATTTGAAATTTTTTCAAAAAAAGTGTTGACATTCATATCTGGCTGTGGTATTATAATTGAGCACCAAGTAATGGGGTATCGCCAAGCGGTAAGGCATTGGACTCTGACTCCAACATTCCCTAGGTTCGAATCCTAGTACCCCAGCCAGAGCACAGTCGAAAGACTGTGCTTTTTATTTTTTGTAAATCAAAAGACTGCAGTAAAAATATACTGCAGTCTTTTATTTTATCCATACCACTGTTTCGTTACAAAACCTGACTGAAGTTTCATTCATAAAAATTTTCATATTTCATCACTTTACGGATTTTCTTTACTTTATACAGACTTATTATCCCCTTTTCTTTACATTATGGCGGCTTTGTAAATATTTCCCTTTACATATCGACTGAAAAATTATAGAATAAGAATATATTTTCGGAGGTTGGTTTATGTTTATTCCTGTTTTATCCTCATCATGGCCTGTAAATGAACTGTTACATGAATGGCTCAGTGTAATGGTAAACTTTTTCGTAATTACACTGGAGTTCATGGGTCTGATAGTTATTGTTTACACCGCTGTAAAATCCTTTATCGGATGGATGAAAAAAGACCCGGCTACCCGCCTGCGCCTGGCTGAAGGTCTGGCAATGGCACTGTCATTCAAACTGGGTGGCGAAATTCTGCGTACTGTTGTAGTGAGAGATATGTCCGAAATCATGCAGGTTGGTGCTATCATCATACTGCGTGCCGCGCTCACATTCCTGATTCACTGGGAAATCAAAAACGAAGAGCAGGAAATCGAACAACACGCCGGAAAAAATCATACACATATTGAATAGAAGAGGTTTTGGAGATGAAAGCTGTATTTGCTGCGCTCAACACACTGGTAGTAGCGCTGGTTTTTGAAATAGACAGACTGTCTGTCCTGCTGGAAGGTCCTATGGAAGGCACCGGTACAAGCATCGGTCTGTTTTTCAACATAGTTAAAATTGGTGACAACATCCCATGGGCACAGGTGCCTGAGTTTGTTTTCGCAATGAAAACAATCATGATGTTTGTTATTGTATTCGACCTTATCTTTGTAGTAGTTGAATACAAAAAAAGCCGTAAACGCTTGGCCGAAGCAGGTCTGGAAAAAAAATAATCAAAACTTTACCCCCGTACCATCATGGTACGGGGGTATTCTTTATTTATAAACATATCCTGTGGACAGTCGGTCCACTTTTTCCTGCGCCCGGGCATCTCCCCGTTCAGCCGCTTTTTTATACCAATGCAGTGCTTTTATTCTGTCAATTTTCACACCATCACCGCTGTAATACATCTGTCCCAGTTCATACCGTGCGCTGGCGTCGCCCCGGTCAGCGGCTTTCTGATACCAGTGCAGTGCTCTCTCTGGGTCTACTCTGATATCACCGTAATGATACATATTCCCCAGTTCGCTCCGGGCCTGTGTGCTGCCCAGCTGCGCGGCAGTTACGTACCAGTGCAGTGCCTCCAGTTTATCCATTTCTGTACCTTTACCTCTGAAGTACATGGACGCTGTTTCATACCGGGCCTGTGCATTACCCTGTCTGGCCGCCTGCTGATACCAGTACAGTGCTTTCACTCTGTCTTTTTCAGCATCTTTGCCGTAATAATGCATATAGGCAATTTCGTACTGCGCCTGTGCATCCCCCTGTTGAGCTGCGGTAAGTAGTCTTTCGTAACGTTCCATAAAAACACCTCCGGAAGATATATCTTGTGTAATTATTATATCATATTTATTGTGTAAATATTGTAAAAATTTAAAATATTTATTAATTTTTATTTCAATAATATCCTGCGTCAAAAAAGTCATTCCTTTCACAGGAATGACTTTTTATTATATATTATCATCCTTCGCCACGCAGAATTTTAAACAGCAGGTCAGAGAATTTATCTCTGTTTGCGAAGAATGCAAAGTTTACATTTTTAGGCAGGTCTGTGTATGCACGCGGGTCAACAATAGTCTGGCCGTCGGCAATACCACCAGAAATATCAACGTCACATCTTACCAGTTTAACCTGTTCCAGAACATCAGGCTGAATAAGATAACACACAGTAAGAGCATCGTGTACAGGAGCACTATCCAGTCTGTCCATAGGCTGGAGATAGCTATATGCTTCAATACGGTGTTTAATCATGTCAGCAACACATGTTGCGGCAGGTGTACCCAGTTTATAAAGTTCATTAACTTCATCACTGTTGATGCAGGCATTCTGTGTTGCATCCAGTGGAACAACTGTAACCTTTGCACCGCATGTAAATACAATCTGTGCGGCTTCAGGATCGCCCCAGATGTTAAATTCTGCGGCTGCTGTGGAGTTACTTCTTCTGCAACCACCACCCATAAGAACAATCTGTTTGATTTTCTTTGCAATACGTGGTTCAACACGCAAAGCCATAGCAACGTTTGTAAGCGGACCAACTGGCACCAGTGTAAATTCACCGTCTTCACCATTCATAATAGTGTCTACATAATGCATAACAGCACGTTTGTCCTGTGGCAGAGTGTGTGCTGGAGGCAGCTCATCAATAGTTTCCTGATGCATACTTTTTTCTTCGCCGCCGTTAACACTTTTTCTCTGGCCGCCGTAACCTGCATGACGGTTTGCCAGCAGTGTAGCAACCATAGATGTTTCGCAGCCAGGATAAACTTTTACTTTATCACCGATACCCAGCATATCTACAACGCGCAGAGTATTTTCAGTTGTCTGGTCAAGTGGTCTGTTGCCCCATACGGTACAAATGGAATGAAGTTCAATTTTACTGGAAAGTGCCGCGCATATAATAGCAACCGCATCATCAGAGCCAGTATCAACGTCTAAAATAATTTTTTCAGGTGCCATGGTAATTCTCCTTTTCGTGGTTCATTTACAATAATCATAACATAAAACAATTGCTTATGCTATATTTTTAAATATATTTCATAGTAAAAAGAAACAGCAGACCATAAGGTCTGCCTTTTCTGGTGCAGTTAGCGTTTCTGTATTCGAACCTGATTATTTACTAACTATATATAATTTGTTAAAATATGGGAAAAAGATGGGATGATATCCCGTATTTACTGCTTTACAATTAAAACTGATAACGTTATCAGATTTTTGAATAACGAAAGGAGTTTTTAATTGCAAAGTAAAAATTATAAGCATTGGATAAGTATTCCAGACAACCGAAGATGTAAGCCATGCAAAGATAATCACGGCAAAATATTTCATAGAGACGAAGTGCCACAAACTGACCATAGACTGCACGAACGTTGCAGGTGTATTATTGTATGGATGCAGGCAATAATGGCAGGCAAAGCTACAAAGGAAGGCAAAGACGGTGCAGATTGGTGGCTGAAACGCTATGATGAATTACCGGATTACTATATTACAAAGACCGAAGCAAAACAGTTAGGTTGGATAAGATATAAGGGTAACCTGGATAAAGTAGCTCCTGGTAAAATGTTAACCAAAGGTATATATAGGAACGAAGATGGTCACCTGCCTGATACAGCAGGAAGAATATGGTATGAAGCTGATATAAATTACGAAAAAGGCTATAGAGGTAATGATAGAATTCTTTTTTCAAATGATGGCTTGATATTCGTAACCTATGACCATTATAAAACTTTTGTAGAAATAGTATAAGGAGAAATTATAATGATTGAAAGAAAAAAATATACACAGGAAGAACTGGCATATAGAGATATTCCTGAAAATCCAATAATTTTAGATTTTTCAAAATGTAGCGGATGGTATGATATATTTAAAATGCTGATTGATAAATTTGGATTACCTGTTGCAACTGGTATGAACTGGAGTGCATTCAGAGATTTTGGCGAAGATACTTTTGACGGCAGGGAAGAAAATTATTTTATAGAAATACATAATTTTTATTCTATGACCGAAGAATACCAGGATTACTGTAAACCTATGCTAAATATTTTTGAAGATATTCAAAAAGAAAACAGCAATGTATTTTTTGCATATATTTCATAATACACAAAAAAGCAGACCTTACAAAAGGTCTGCTTTTTGCTGGTGCAGTTAGCGTTTCTGTATTCGAACCTGATTATTTACTAACTACATATAATTTGTTAAAATATGGGAAAAGATGGGATGAAATCCCTGGTTTCAACTTTTACAATTGACCATTATAAGACTTTTGTAGAAATAGCATAAGGAGAAATTATAATGATTGAAAGAAAAAAATATACACAGGAAGAACTGGCATATAGAGATATTCCTGAAAATCCAATAATTTTAGATTTTTCAAAATGCGATGGATGGTATGATATTCACAAAATGCTGATTGATAAATTTGGATTGCCATTATTCTGTGGTATGAACTGGGATGCTTTCTGGGATTTGGCTAGAAGTACTTTTTATTGTAGAGGAAAAAATTATATTGTAGAAATACATAATTTTTATTCCATGACCGAAGAGTACCAAGATTATTGCAAACCTATGCTGGAAATTTTTGAAGATATTCAGAAAGAAAACAGTAACGTATTTTTTACGTATATTTCATAACAATGAAAAAGAAGCCCCTGTAAAGTTCAATTACAGGGGCTTCTGGTGCAGTTAGCGTTTCTATATTCGAACCTGATAATATGGTTATTAATGTTCCAGTAATAATTACAAATAACTATCTTCACCTTGCTCTTTTTTCTCGAAATGTAACATTACATTAAATTTGCCATATTTTATACCATGATCTTTATGCGAGTATATGCTATTAAATGATATGTCTATACCATGAGTTGCACATATTTCTTTTGCAAAACTCAAACCAAAGCCTTGCCCTGATTTTTCTAACGCCTTTGCATTTTCTCCCCTGAATCCTTTTTCACACAATTTAAGAATCTCATTTTCATTATTATAAGGGCCCATAGAAGAGATTATAACTTCTAAATGTTCCCCTTTCATATTGAAATCCACATTCACAGGTTGTCCATTAGGTGAATATTTTATTGCATTTTCTAATAGAATAAACAATAAAATCTCAAAAGTTGGTAATATCAAGTATTGAAAATCTATTTGTTGTGATGAATTCAAAGTAATCCAGACATTTTTCCTCATATAGTCTTTAAGGAGTTTTCTCATTTTATCAAATTTCTTAAAAACATTATGCTTATACGGTCTTCCTATAAATCTATCAGGGTTTAAAGTATAGTCAAAATATGAAAATCTACTTGAAATCATGTAACTAGATATATGTGCATTTTTAATTATCTGTAACAATTCCGCATCATCATATTCTTCTTCTTCTTTTTCCCATAACAAATCTATTGATGTCCTTATGCGTCTATTTAATGACCTTGTTTCGTGCAGCAGCTCATCTATAGCTTGCATCTTATTCTTAGATTCATTTACAATTTCAATATTTTTTAAATAATCTCGTCCGAACTCAAAGCAATCATTTTCATTAATGACAGGATTATATACATACTGTTGACTTTCTGTTGCTTTCGCTTTCTTTTTATCATATTTATTTCTAATTTTTATCCCAGTAAAAATAACTCTATTTTTCCCATTATTGCTTATATACGAATTCAAGCCATATGGACAAACATATATACCATTTGAACACTCATTTATACTTTTGTAATATTCTTTGCATCTAGTTCTTTCACAATTACTTTTACAAAAAGGAAGTAATTTTATCAAAGTACCATCTTCAAGTTTATCATCTATGTACATCGGTAATAATGCCATGTTATACCCCTCCAAATTTTCCGAGGATTAATTTTGCACAAAGTGATGTTGTAAAATCCATTAATATTGATTTTACATCAAACTCATTTTCTTTAATCGATCCTATTAATATAGAATAATCTTTTTTCTTTATCGCTTTTACATATTTATCTTCTATTTTTGCAATTGTTAGTGTAGACACATTGTGTTCCAAATAATAACTTCTTATTTTTTCCCATACAAATATAGGATTAATAGAAATCCTAATATTATTATCAAGAATGCTCATCCAATCATCAATACTTATATCTTTAGTGACTACATCATCGGCTATAGAAAAATATTTATTATAGTCAGCATTATAAGTATTAGAGGAATAAGCTATTATTTGCTTAATAGGATAACTAGCTTTTATTTCTTTAATAATAGTAGCTCCTTCTAATTCATACCCTAAATTTTTCCCTACTCCACCTATATCACACATAATTATTTCATACGGTTCAACATCTTTGATACTATCAATATCTTTTTTATGGGTAATTTGATAACCATTATGTCTCAAAAAATCCAACTCAAAAAAATCATTGTCATCTATAACAAGAATATTTACTCTTTTTCTAAGTTCAACCATATTGTACTTGTGTTCCAAAACAACATATTCAGATAAATCACTAATAGTGTTAGTTATAAAATGCATAAATGATAACTTCATCTATTTTCCCCCTAAAATATACTTCTTCATAAATTACATTTTATTACAAATATATATTCATTTCAACACTGTATGTCACGAAGTGCTGGTATTATGTTATGAATTGTATTTTAAAGCAGAGAGCTTACGCTCTCTGCTTTTCCTTCTTACTATTAAAATTGGGATATATGTAGTCTATTGCAAAAGCAAATCCATCACCTATTTGTACAATTTTCGAATCGGTTACACCTAAATGTATAGGTATATCCGTTTTCATATTCTGAACATCAGATAATTCTACAGACATACTGTAATCGCAATAATTAATATTAATAATGATTTTTTCATTATATACATAGATTGAATTAACAAAAATATTAATTAAAGATCAAAAATTGTTTGCTTTACAAATTGGGATCTATATAATAGTTTTAGTTATCACAAAAACAAATAATGAAACGAACAGTATTCGAAAGTTTCATTATTGCAATAGACCATATCAAATCGGATAACGACAGATAAGTATTAGTCGAGTTGATAAAATTTATCGTTCTTTTGTTATATTAGAAGACGCATCTAAATTTATACTTGACTACGGAAAAATCAAAGAGAAGTGAATCTCTATTTTGGCATGACTTCTCCATTTTCGATGCTATAAACTTTATCCATTTTTGATATATCAGATAAATGATGGGTGATAAATAACAAAGTGGAGTCCGGCATAGTTTCTATTATTTTATCGATATATTTACTTTGGGAAAAAGTGTCTTGGGAACTTAGTGGTTCATCTAGAAGAATTAAAGGGCATTTGCTGTATAATGTTCGTAGCAAGGCTATTTTTTGTTTTTGTCCTCCAGACAATTCTATGCCATCGCTATGCACCTCATTACCATATTTTCTGTAGATAATTTCATCTATATAATCTGAAGTTCCAAAATTAAATTTCTCCATCAGAGCCTTTATTTCAATTATTGTTTGTTGATCCGCATTTTCTTCAACTGAACTTGAATGTTGCCCTAATAAGATGTTTTCTAATATAGAGATATTATAAACATTAAAATCCTGGAATAAAATACCGATAATTTTGTTTAGCGATTGTTTTGAATATTTTTCTATTGGTACATTGTTTAGTAATACTTGTCCTGAAGTAGGATTATATAAACCTGCAAGGATATTTATTAAAGTACTCTTTCCAGACCCATTAAACCCAACAAGGGCTATTTTTTCACCTTTATTTATAGTAAGATTCACATTTTTAATTACATACTTATCAGTATTAGAATATTTGTAACTAACATCGATAAGGTGTAATGATTCAAAATATTCAGTTTTTAAGGGTTCTTGCTCTGAAAAGGAAATTTTATTCATAAATGAATTAATTTCATCAATATAAAGACTATTTTTATAAAAATCAATTCCTGTTTCCATAAGTGAAGTTATTGCAGCCGATAGTTGGTTATTGCTACTATAACCGACAGCAAAATCTCCAGATGAAATTACATTATTAATCATTTCAAAAAATAAGTACAACAAGGTTAAAAGATTAGCTATTAACTGAAAACTCCCTTTTATGATTGAAATTATATTTTTTCTTTTTCCATACACCTCAATATTGTTTAACAATTCATGATTTGTATCATCATAAATATCTAAAAGTTTATTTTTTAAATTGATTTTCCTCATTTCTTTAGCATAACTTTTTAAATAAAATAGTCTAGATATATAATTTTGCTTTCTATACGATGATGCTTTTTCTTTGCCGGCATTATAATCTATTTCTGTAAATTTTTTATTAAATGTAAAATTCAACAACGCTAAAGCCAAAGCGATAGGTATTAAAATTGGATCTATTAAAGCTAACAATGTTGCCATTGAAATTATTGTTGTTCCACCTGACAACAGTTTAGAAAAGGAGTTAATAACTCCATATGTATAATGTTGAATATTGCTTATAGCGCGGTTATACTCGTTTAAAAAATCTGTATTGTTATAAAGATCTATCCTGCACTCGGCAACTTTTTTATATATTTCATAATTAACCGCAGTATAAATTTTCTGGACGGATTTTGGATAAAATAAATTGTTTAAATAGGCAGAGGCAATAAAAATCAATATTGTATAAATCGTATAAATGGTAAGCATTGTTAGGAACAATTTATAGCTTATTGTGGAGCTGAAAAAATTCAAGGCATTCTTAAGTAGGAGAGCTGAAAGCAGTGGTGAAAAGCTACCTATCATAGAAAAGAAAAGCGATGCTATGACATAGGATTTGTTGAATTTATATATTTTTTTTAAAATATTAATATTATTTTTTACTATATTAATCATGTTGAGAACCTTTTGCCTATACATACGTGACGATTTATTATGCTATAGCTACCCTTGATATTTAGAGAAATATCAACTATACAATAAAGTTAAAAAATATTATTAAAGTTAATCCAAAAATATATTATGTTCATCTTTTAAGAAAGTCTAAAGCCATATTGATATATGAATCTTCTCCATTCATTAAATCTTGAATATTATAATCAATGAATATATCAGGTTTTATACCATAATTTTGTATAGAGTGCCCATCATGAGAGTATGGTATTCCTGTAGAAAACTGTACAGAATATCCGGTATCAAGTTTCATACTATAACAATTCGTTGTAAAACCTCCAGTGTTTGTACCTATAGTTGTTACCCCAAGCTCTTTACATAAATCTGCAAAAGTATCAACAGCAGAGCCAGAAAAGTAGTTTGTCAATACTGTAAGAGGTTTATCAATTTTATCCACTCTTTCCATTGGTAAGTAAATATTATCACCTAAATAATCCTCATTATATATATTGTAATCCACCCCAAGGGCTGGATATAACTTATCTTCTTTTATAGAAAAGGATTTTTTATCCTTTATTAAACCTATAAACTCTTTATTATATAAATTCTTTGCTCCATTTACATTTCTGTACAGATACATAGGTAACTCTATGGCTGGAGAGGATACTCTGTAAAACACATCGCATCCGTTAGCCCCGGTTAATTTTGAATATTCAATAAATGGAGATAGTAATATTGTCCCATTTAAAGAGTTTCCTCCACCATTGAATCGTACGTCCATTATTACGCCATCTACCTTATCTATTAGAGGAACAATATAATTATAATATTCATGTAAAAAATTTTTATTTTCCTCCCGAAAAGTTAAAATATTTAGATACAGAATAGTGTTTTCATCATTCCTAACATAAGAAGCTATAAAATTAGAAGACTTATATTCCATTTTCTGCACTGGCAAAATATCAATAAAAACGCTTTGGCTTTCTGAAATATTAAGATATATGCAACTTACATCTTTCTCTTCTCCAGAAGGGGTACGTATTGTATACTGCACAGTTTCTCCTTGTTTTCCCTGGGATAAAAACCTAGAAATCATATATTCTCTTCGTAGTGGAGTCTTTACGCCTATATACTGTTCTATTTTAGTTGCAATATATCTATTTATAGGTATTCCATTAATTTTTTCTATTTTAGAAAATAATGGTGCTACAGTTTGGTCTTTAGATCCAACTATGTAATATTCATCATCTATATAAGCTATATGCAAACCAGAATTTCCGATTATACTTGGCGAAAAATTTGGTCTTACCATTGTGTGCCCATCGTTTAAAAGTGCCATAAAACTATTTAAAACCATATAATACTCGTATTCATCTTTTGCATTATATGCCATTTCAAAGTGTTTTTGGTATTCATCATCAAAATCCACTTCACTGTTAAATAAAACATCACTGCTGGACATTTTATTAACTTCATTATAAATCTGTGAAAGAGAAAAAGCCCTAGCAACCGGGGTAGCATCTCTACCCCGGTTACTTAAGATGATAGTTATCCCCTTATATACTATAGTTACGGCTATAATAAATAATACGCTAAATTTACAAATCTTCTTTACCATATTTTTCATCTGTTTGGCCTATCACCACCTATACTGGTAGCACAGCCACCACCTATTGCGTCACACCGTGGATTTTGGGGAGTTGGACAGCCACACAATCCATTACATCCACAAATTAAATCAGGTACACAAACGACATCAATAATGTCGCAAATAAAATTAACGCAACCTACATCAGACAAAGGTGTAGCACCACCTTGATCTAAAGACAAAATTTCGTAACTCATTAATATTCCTCCTTTCATAGAATAGTTGTTAAGATTTTAGATTTATATATTTCAAAAAGTTCATCACAATATTCCTCATTACAATAACCATTTGGACATTTTCTTCCGTAACATAGCGGAAAAATCTTACAGTCATAACATTTTTCCTTTAAAGGATAAGAGGTCCACCATGATAACTTTTCTTCATTAAATCTAGCATTTTTATTCCTAATCTGTCCTACTGTATTGTAATCATTATCCAATGCTACTGAGCATTTTTTTATTTTTCCATCATAATCAATAACAAAAGCATTTCTATCGGATGCATAACAAATCATACTAAACGGTGAGTAAAAATTATATGTTTTTTTAACATCTATACCGAGATTTATATTGAATTCTGAAATTTTTTTGTAAAGGCTGATATCGTTATTTAGCAACGAATTATCAGCACCACCAAGATCTCGTATAGCTTCTGGATGGAACTGGAATCTTTTATCATTAATGAAATTATTAGATAAATACCTATACCATTCCTCCAAATGTTCTACTAACTCTGGAGAAATATTTGTTCTTATGACAATTTCAAAGTTGGATTTGTTGCGCTTGATGGCAAAAAGATTAGCCATTATTACATCCCATGTCCCTTTTCCGCCTGCCAAAAATCTGGTAGAATCATGAAATTCTTTTGGGCCATCAACTGTAATCTGATAATGCCTAACATTGTATGATAACAATTTTTCAAATCTTTCACTTGTTAGTAAGTATCCATTAGTAGTCATTGAACCTGTAAGCAAAACATCCGAGACAAGTGTATCTCGCAATTTCTCCATAAACTTACAAATATTCTCATATTCAAGCATCGGCTCGCCACCAAACCATGATATATTAACTAATTGTGTTCCATTCTTTTTTACATAATCATTTATAAACTGTAATATATCATCATACATATGATCTGCCATTACTCTATTTTCATGTTCCTCATAACAATATGGACATCTAAAATTGCATTGCCTTGTTGGCAAAATGGTTAACCCTAATGTTTTGTTTGTTATTGCTCTCTCACTAAATCTTAAATTCGCAATGTTTGTTTCATTGTAATCATCATCAATGATGAATAAACCGTCTTTCAAGCTTTCTATAACATCTGCAAAATCTTTATTATTACTTATAGATTCTATTCCCTTATTATCATAATATATCTCTTCCAAGACAGCCTTAAGTTTATCATCACTGGTTCTGAATAATTTATTTTCTAAAGTATTATGTATCAAAAGAAACTCATTAGAAATAAATAAGTTGGTATATTTTCCAAATTTCATTAAATCACCTCGCAATATGTATTATCTCTTTCGCTTTTTATACTCAGCAAATTATTCAATTAACCATTTTCCAAAAGCAGAAAAAGCTTTGTATTCTTCAAACATATTATCTATGATATCAATTGAATTACTCAATTTTGTTATTTTAAGTTGTCGCTTTAACTGTGAATCAGCTACTTCTAAAAATTTCATTTCTGCTTTAACTTTTTCTATAGAATTCGGCCTATTTGTATACATTAGTTTTTTAGTTAAAAGTTCTGTTAAATAATTATAGTAAGTACGTTTCATTTCACGTACAGCTTCAATTCATTGCAATTCAACTTGAGTACTATTTGCCCCATTAGAAATGTACATAGAGCTGATGTTCGTTATGATTGTATTACAGCAGCTATTAGATCAACTTGAACGTCCAGCTGTGAAAACATTTCTTTTAACACAAAGTCTCCCTAACTCACAAATTTTTAGACACAATTCATAATAAGTATAATAATTTTATTACAAAAAATAAATTTTGAGTATAATCCTTATAAATAATATGTTCTGTTGTTCATATTAAACTATATTAGCAAATTAAATCTACTTGTTTGTAATGAAATGCATACAAAATGTCATAAACTGACTATTTTGTATTATTACAAACTAAAATATCAAAACTATTTCTCACGAAAAAAGCAGAGAGCTCACGCTCTCTGCTTTCCCTTCTTACTATTAAAATTAGGATAGATATAGTCTATAACAAAAGCAAATCCCTCACCTATTTGTACAATTTTCGAATCGATTACGCCTAAATGTATAGGTATATCTGTTTTCATGTTCTGTACATCAGATAATTCTACAGACATACTGTAATCGCAATAATTGATATTAATAATGATTTTTTCATTATATACATAAATTGAATTAACAAAAATATTAATCAAAGCTTTTTTGCTTTCTTCATTATTGATACCTATATTTCTAAATTTCAGCAACCAGTCTACCACCTGTTGATAACTCAATCTTTTATTTAACAAACTCTCATTCTGTATAAGAACCTCCAGTTCTTCTTTAGACTTTTCCAGGTCATCTAGACGTGTCTTTGTAGATTTGGTAAATATCCCCATCTGAATAGCGTCAAGCAAATTATTAATAGATTTATCCACTTCTTTAAGTTGACGCTCTAGCAAAGGGATTTTGCTGTTTTCCTGAGATTGTATGTACATTACCATAGATGCTACAGCCTCTATCATACTATCAGTTTCGATTATTTTTGATATTTCATCTAAAATGATATTTTCTAACCACTCCTTTCTCAAAGTCTTGCTTGGACATTTCTTTCGGCCTTTTTTATTACTTGCACATTTGTAATATTTCAATATTTGTCCGGTATGACTTTTTCCACTTTCTCCGCACAGGTACTCACCGCAATAACTACAAAATATTTTTGTTGTAAACAAAAATTCTTCTGTCGCCTTCCCTCTTGCTGCAGCCTTATAGTTTTTATGTAGTTTAATTTGTACATTATCGAATAAGTCTTTGGGAACAATAGGTGGAATACCATCAGCGATAATCGTTTCCCTGAATTTAAATTCTCCAATGTACCTACGGTTTTTCAGCATTCTTTTAACACTTTCATAACTGAATTCTCCTCCAGTTTTATTAACAATTCCTTGAGAATTTAGCCATTTTGCTATACTTGTTATATTTTCGCCCTTATCATAACGCTGAAAAGCTTCTAATACAAAAGGAGCTGTAGTTACATCAATTTGAAAATGTTGCTCATTATCTACAATGTATCCAGTCGGTACATGTCCACCATTATATTTACATTTCAAAGCATTCTCGGTCATACCTCTGATTACCTTTTCAGATAAATCTGCAGAATAATATTCAGCATATCCTTCTAGGACAGATTCAAGAATTATGCCTTCTGCACCAGTTGATATAACTTCGGTAGCAGATATTACTTTCACGCCATTTTTCTTAAGTGCTGCTTTATACCTTGCACTGTCATATCTGTTTCTTGAAAATCTATCCAGTTTCCATACGATAACTACATCAAACAGTTTCTTGTTACTATCTTTTATCATATTTTGAAATTCAGGACGATTATCTGTTTTAGCAGAAAAGGCACGGTCTATATAATGTCTTAATACTGTAAAACCATTTTTCTCTGCATATGCTGTGCATTCTCTTAACTGCCCTTCTATAGATTCTTCTCTTTGATTATCAGAAGAATAACGAGCATATATTACCGCTTTCATATTCCACCTCCTT
>JAFYPL010000030.1 GCA_017547525.1 Oscillospiraceae bacterium | reverse complement strand
TTTATTCTGTGACAGCACTTCTTCTGCCAGTTCCATATAGCTTTTTGCGCCTTTTGATGATGCATCGTACGCATTTATAGGCTCTCCAAAACTAGGTGCTTCTGAAAGACGCACATTTCTTGGGATAGTTGTTCTGTAAACCTTATTTGGGAAGTATTTTTTTACTTCAGCCACTACCTGCAGTGTAAGATTCAGTCGTGAATCAAACATTGTCAGCAATACACCTTCAATATCTATATATTTGTTGTAATGCTGTTTAACCAGACGGATAGTGTTCATCAGTTCAGACAGACCTTCCAGAGCGAAAAATTCACACTGAATAGGCACCAGTACTGTATCAGCCGCAGAAAGTGCATTGATTGTCAGCAGGTCAAGCGCAGGTGGGCAGTCGATGAATATAAAATCATAATTATCGCTGACTCTGTTCAGTGCTGTACGCAGTCTGGCATGACGGTTATCCAGTGCCACCAGTTCTACAGCCGCACCAGCCAATTTTGTCGATGATGGCAGTACGTCCACGCCGAATCTTGTCTTTACAACAGCATTTTTTATATCATCGCCGTCAAGAATCACAGAGTATGTGGAGTGTTCCAGGCCTCTTTTCATTATGCCGTAACCAGATGTTGTATTTCCCTGTGGGTCCAGGTCCACCAGCATTACTTTTTTACCTTTTGCAGCTATACATGCAGCCAGATTCACTGCAGTTGTGGTTTTACCCACCCCGCCTTTCTGGTTTGCCACTGCTATAATTTTTGCCATAATAACCCCACCTTTTATATAAAAAATGAATCTTCTTTCTCAACATTTCTATTTTATCACATTATAAATTCTTTTTAAAGTGTTATTTTTTGTTCCACATAGAACATTTTCAGCCACTTTTTATCTTCAAAATATCTGTTTTTACCTGCATATTCCCTGTTTTTCACTGCTATTCTACAAAATATACCGAAAATTTTGTAATTTAATGATTTTTACTGCGATATATATAAGTATAAATTCCTGTGGGTATATGTTATTGTAAAACTACAGAAAGGAGATTTACATATGTTTGCCACAGCTTTCCGCCCCCGTCAGGAAAACAACACAGTCCATCAGCTGCCGCTTTCCCGGATAGTACCCTGCCCCTATCAGCCACGTAAACTCATGAACCGTCAGGCACTGGAAGACCTGGCTGAAAATATTAAAGAAAATGGAATACTTCAGCCTCTTACTGCCACACGTCTGGAAAACGGAAAATACCAGCTGATTGCCGGCCACCGCCGTCTGCTGGCCGCCACCAAAGCCGGGCTGGAAACCGTACCTGTTATTTTACTGGATAAAACTGAAGAAGAAGTAGCCGTACTGGCAGTTATTGAAAACCTGCAGCGCGAAGATTTAAACTTTTTTGAACAAGCCATGGCTATACAGTCACTGATGACAAATCTTAATCTTACTCAGGCGGCTGTAGGTCAGAAACTGTCCCTTTCACAGCCTGCAATAGCCAATAAACTGAAATTATTGCAGTTTTCAAAGGAACAACAGATAAAAATAATGGCCTGTAACCTGTCGGAACGTCATGCACGTGCTGTATCCCGCCTTCCCCGGGAAAAACAGGACAAAGCACTGGACCATATTATCCGCAATAATCTGAATGTTTCCGCCACAGACAGGTATGTGAACAGCTTACTTTCACCGAAAGCAAAACATAAGCAATCTATGAAAGTAAAAATCAAAGATATACGCATATTTACAAATACTATCACAAAGGCGATAAAAATCATGCAGACAGCCGGAATACAAGCCCACTGTCAGCAATCAGAAGATTCTTCTGCCATACACTGGCAGATTACAGTATCCAAAATATAGTCATTGAACACTTCGGTGTTTTTTATATACAGTTTCATTCATACTATTAACCACACAAAGGGCACCCACAGTGGTGCTTTTTGTGTTTTATGTTCCACGTGGAACATAAATTACCGTTTTTTTCACCTTAAAAACATAAAAACTCCCTGTATTTTCACATACAGGGAGTCTGTTATTTTATTAAAGTGGTGCTTTTGCTATTTTGCCGCCGTTACGTGGGTATGGTTTTGGTGTTTCTTTTACTTTTTTAGAAATAATCAGGCAGCGTTTGCTTTCATCCGGCAGAGTGAATGTTTCCATACTGTCGTATTTGCCACCCAGTTTTTCTATAGCTTTCATTGCAGGTGTCAGTTCCTTTTCACCGTCACCCTTCATTGCTATAAAATGACCGCCGATTTTGGCCAGTGGAATGCAGTATTCACTCAGCACTCTCATATCAGCCACAGCACGGGCTGTTACTACGTCATACTGTTCTCTCCACTGTTTTCTGGCTGCTTCTTCTGCTCTTTCTTTTACTACAGCGCCGTCCAGACCCAGTGTATCCAGTGCATACTGCAGGAAAGTGCATCTTTTTCCTGTTGGTTCAATCAGTGTCAGATCAATTTCCGGTTTAAAGATTTTAGTTACAATACCAGGAAAACCAGCACCTGTGCCTACATCAGCCACTTTGCCCTTTACCAGAGGGTGTTTTGCAAACAGCAGACTGTCCAGAAAATGCTTTTCTTCAATGCCCTGTGGGTCAGTGATAGCTGTCAGGTTTACCTTTTCATTGTATTCCACCAGAATTTCAGCATATTTGTCTAGCTGGTCCAGCTGTTTTTCTGTCAGTTCTATATCATATTCTTTCAGAGTCTGCACAAAACGGATTCTGTCTATCATAATTACTCCTGTAAATTACTTTTTCATGTCTCTCATTTTAAGTTCCAGCAGTAGTGAAGAAATATCACTTGGGCTTACGCCGGAAATTCTGCTGGCCTGACCTACGTTTGTAGGTTTGATTTTTATCAGTTTTTCTCTGGCTTCCATACGCAGACCTTTCATTTCGCTGTAGTCTACATCTTCAGGAATCAGTGTTCTTTCCAGTTTTTTAGTCTGTTCTATCTGTGCCATCTGGCGTTTTACATAGCCGTCATATTTTACGTCTACTTCTACTTTACTGCCGATAAATGGTGTAACCAGTGGGTTTTCACCGATAACAGCCACCAGTTCTTCGTATGTAATCTGTGGACGTTTCAGGAATTCGTTTGCTCTTACACCTGTGGACAGTTCAGGCAGGCCTTTGCTTTCCAGCAGTTCTTTTACCTGACTTGGTTTGATAGTGATAGCAGAAATTCTTTCGATTTCTTCTTCTTTCACTTTCAGCACATGGTTGTAATAATCCCATCTTTCGTCATCTACCAGGCCGATTTCTCTGCCCATTGGTGTCAGACGTTCGTCAGCATTGTCCTGACGCAGGTACAGTCTGTATTCACTGCGGCTGGTCATCATTCTGTATGGGTCCATTACACCTTTTGTAATCAGGTCGTCAATCAGTGTACCGATATAAGATGACTGTCTTGTAAGAGTGAATTCACCTTCACCTTTCAGCTTTCTTGCAGCGTTGATACCTGCAATCAGACCCTGTGCAGCAGCTTCTTCATAACCGGATGTGCCGTTAAACTGGCCTGCACCATACAAATGAGGATATTTTTTGAATTCCAGTGTTGCTTTCAGTTCCAGTGGGTCCACGCAGTCGTATTCGATAGCGTATGCAGGTCTCATTACTTCCAGATTTTCCAGACCTTTGATTGTTTTATAGAAAGCCACCTGTACATCTTCTGGCAGAGATGAGGACAGACCCTGCAGATACATTTCGTCTGTTTCTGCACCACATGGTTCTACAAAGAACTGATGTCTTGGTTTGTCAGAGAATCTCATTACCTTATCTTCCAGAGATGGGCAGTATCTTGGGCCTATACCTTCGATTTTACCGCCGTACAGTGGAGAACGGTGAATGTTTTCCATAATTACCTTGTGTGTATCCAGGTTTGTGTACTGAATATGGCAAGGTAGTACGTTTTTGATTTCGTGTCTTGTCATAAATGACATTGGCACTGTTTTTTCGTCACCTTCCTGTACTTCCATTACAGAAAAGTCGATACTTCTCTTATTTACACGGGCAGGTGTACCTGTTTTGAAACGGCGCAGTTCAATACCTGCAGCTTTCAGGCTGTCAGACAGCTGCATTGCGCTGTGGTGACCGTCCGGACCAGAGTAGTACGCAGCATCACCTACATAGATTTTACCTGTCAGGTATGTACCTGTTGCAATAATTACAGCTTTACAGTCATACTGTGTGCCCAGCTGTGTGATTACAGCTACAGGTTCGTTGTTTTCATTGAATTTGATTTCGCAGATTTCTGCCTGTTTCAGGTCCAGATTTGGCTCTGTTTCGCACAGTTTTTTCATATATCTGTGATAAGCCTGTCTGTCAGACTGTACACGCAGTGAATGTACTGCAGGACCTTTGCCCAGATTCAGCATTCTCATCTGCAGGCTGGTTGCGTCAGCTGCTATAGCCATTACGCCCCCCAGGGCATCTATTTCTCTTACCAGATGACCCTTCGCTGTACCGCCGATGGCAGGATTACATGGCAGGTTACCCACGCCGTCCAGAGTCAATGTGAACAGACCGGTTTTGCAGCCCAGTCTTGCACTGGCCACAGCCGCTTCTATTCCGGCATGACCCGCACCGATAACAATTACATCATAACTTCCTAATACCATAAATAGCTCCTTTTAGGTTTGAATGTCTGTTAACTTTGCAATCCCTTTCACCGATTGTAAGCAAACTTTGTTTAAAACTCAGGCATTTTTGCCCGAAAATGATTTATTTTCAACAGTTTTTACTGTTTTTTAATAAGTTTTTCAACATTTTTGTTAAAAAAGTTGATTAATTTGTTGAATTTCATAATTTATTTACAAATATTCAACTAAATATTATATTTTGCAAAATATTCAACAATTATTACTATTAGTTATAATTATTTACCTACGCAGAATTTGGAAAACACTTCATTCACCACTTCATCAGAAACATTTTCACCTGTCAGACCGTATACTGCGTACAGTGCTTCGTCCACAGCCACACCGATAATATCCAGACTGAAACCTTCTTTAAATCTGTCGTTGGCATCTTTTATTGCCGTATAGGCTGTGCGCACTGCTTCGTACTGTCTTTCATTTACGATAGCACCTGTAGTCACATCTATGTCAGCCACACCCAGTACTTCCATTACGTCATTTTCAAATTCTTTTGACATATAGAAATCTTTGGCTGTGATATACAGTACCTTTTTGAAATTGTGTTCCACTGCTGAAACATCAAATTTCTGTTCCAGATCCTGTTTGTTGATAATAGCAATACTGTTCAGATCACGACATCTTTCTGCCAGTTCTATATCATCAGGTGCAATTTCATTACTGCCGTCAAATACACAGAACACCAGATTTGCACCCTGCAGTCTGTCCAGACTGCGCTGGATACCCATGGCTTCCACCACGTCATCTGTAGCACGGATACCTGCAGTATCCTGCAGAATCAGGTTTACACCGCCAAGAATAACTTCCTGTTCCACAACGTCACGGGTTGTACCTGCGATTGGTGTAACAATAGCTTTTTCAAAACCGGACAGAGCGTTCAGCAGTGTGGATTTGCCTACATTTGGTTTACCTACGATAGCTGTGTTTACTCCCTGACGGATTTTAGCACCGTTATCATAGCCGTCCATCAGTTTTTTCAGGCTGTTTTCAGCATTTGAAAGAATTTCACTTACTTCTTCATCTGTTACATCTTCCACTGCTTCTTCAGGATAATCTGTGTAGGCAGAAATATGTCCTACCAGTACAAGTAAATCATCCCTGATTTTAGCCGCTCTTTTGTAAAGATGGCCTTCCAGTGCGCTTTTAGCAGCATTCAGTGCCTGATTGGATGTTGCATTTATCATTTCCATTACAGCTTCTGCCTGAGTCAGGCTCATTTTGCCATTAAGGAATGCTCTTTTTGTGAATTCACCTGCACCTGCTGGCTTTGCACCTGCTTCATAACAGGCTTTCAGCAGCTGGTCAGCTACTGCGGACCCACCATGACAGCTGATTTCCACCACGTTTTCACCGGTGTAGCTACGTGGTGCACGGAAAAACAGTGCCACCGCCTGGTCCACTTCTTCACCTTTTCTATAGAAAGAGCCAAACAGTGCTGTGTAGCCTTTTGCCTCTTTTACACTTTTTTTCTTGTTAAAAGGAACAAATACTTTTTCTGCTATTTCAAATGCTTCTTCGCCAGAAATTCTTATGCTGCACAGGGATGCTTTACCCGGTGCGGTTGCTATTGCAGCTATACATTCGCTCATTTTTTTCTTCTCCTTTAACATACTTATCTAACTTATCATTTTATCATAATTACTTTTCCATAACAATAGGTATTTTATATATATACTTAAAAAGACTGCGATTTTTTCAAATCACAGTCTTTTTTACATCTTACTATTTTTCGTTTTCTGTATCTGTTTTTACTTTTTCCTGTGGGATGATTATATTATCAGAGCTCATTGCGCAATTTTTATTCTCTTCTATTTCTGCATAAATATTCTCTAAATATTCACATCCGGTTATCACCACAGGCAGATCACTTTTGTAGGCATTGTTTATACTCTGGCCCGGTCTGTTTATATCCATCACCCTGCAGCTGTATATAAAGCCTACTGGATTATCCTGTGAAACGCCATTGTTTCGCTGTGCCAGTTCCACTGCTTTTTCCTTTGTATCCGCCAAGGATGCTTTTATTCTTTTGTAGTTGACAGCACCGCGCAGTCCTATTTCAGAAGAGTAAAAATAGTATTCCATATTATACATTTCCTTATAATAAATTTAAATATTACTTATAGTTTATAATTTTACATATTTTTCCCTGTTATAACATATATTTTATCACAATTTTATTTCCATCGTATGAACAATCTGTTGTGATTTATTAAATTTATAAAACAAAAACAGAGGGGTTTTACACCCTCTGTTTGATTTTTATATTATTCTTCAGCCACTGTTTCTTCAGCTGTTTCCACAGTTTCCACTGCTTCTTCTTCGCTTTCATCGCCTTCAGAATCTTCTCGCATTGTCACAGCAAATGTAACAGCCTTATCATCTGCATCCAGACGCATTACTTTTACGCCGCCTGCATAACGGGACTGAACAGCTATGTCAGATGCATGCATACGTATAATTATACCACTCATAGAAATCAGAATAATATCGTCATCATCGTTTACTATTCTTACACCAGCTACGTAGCCTGCTTTTTCTACGTCGTAGTTTCTTACACCTTTACCGCCTCTGGTCTGCAGACGGTATTCATTTACATCTGTTCTTCTGCCTTTACCGTCTTCTGTGATAGTCAGCAGTTTTGTGCCTTCTTTTGCAATGCCCATACCTACAACAATGTCGTCTTCAGCCAGCTCAATAGCTTTTACGCCACGTGCGCTTCTGCCCACCAGACGTACATCATCTTCGTGGAATTTGATAGCCTGACCATTTTTAGTTGCAACAATCAGTTCATCGTTACCGCTTGTTACTCTTGTCCATGCCAGATCATCGCCTTCATCCAGAGTAATAGCAATCAGACCGGACTTACGTACATTTTTGTATTCTTCCACAGGTGTACGTTTGATGATACCCTGCTGTGTTACCATTACCAGGTTACCTTCAAATCCTTCTTCAGTAGGGATTACGTTTGTAATCTTTTCATCAGGCTGCAGCTGCAGCAGGTTAACAATATTGATACCTCTTGCCTGACGGCTGCCTTCAGGTATTTCGTAACCTTTCAGTCTGTATACACGGCCTTTGTCTGTAGCAAACATGATGTAGTTATGTGTCATAGACATAAACAGCTCTTTCACATAGTCTTCATCACGGCGGCTCATACCGCTGATACCACGGCCACCACGGCGCTGTGCCTGATAAGTATTTTTAGGCTGACGTTTGATATAACCAAAGTTTGTAAATGTGAATACACATTCTTCGTTTGGAATCAGGTCTTCTATATCCACTTCACCATTTACATGAGCGATTTCTGTTCTTCTTTCATCACCGTATTTGGCTTTGATTTCTCTGATATCTTCTTTTACCTGTTCCAGTACCATTGTGTGGTCAGCCAGGAATTTATTCAGATATTCGATTCTTGCTTCCAGTTCAGCCAGTTCGTTGATGATTTTTTCCACTTCCAGCCCCTGCAGTCTTCTCAGCTGCATGTTCAGGATAGCTGTTGCCTGCACATCAGACAGACCGAATCTTTCCATCAGTCTTTCTTTTGCGTTGTCGTAACTTTCACGGATGATTCTGATTACTTCATCTATGTTGTCACATGCTATTTTCAGGCCCAGTAGCAGGTGCTGTCTTTCCATAGCTTTGCGCAGGTCAAATCTTGCTCTTCTTTCCAGTACATCACACTGATGGTCGATGTATTTCTGCAACATTGTTTTCAGGTCCATTACCTTTGGCACACCGTTGTCCAGTGCCAGCATAATTGCACCGAATGTATCCTGCAGTTCTGTCAGAGAGTACAGATGGTTCAGGACTATCTGTGGGTTGGCTTCTCTTTTCAGCTCGATAACGATTCTCATACCGTCGCGGTCAGATTCATCGTTCAGGTCGCTGATTCCTTCCAGTCTCTTTTCTTTTACCAGATCAGCTATTCTTTCTATCAGTCTGGCTTTGTTTACCATATATGGTATTTCAGTTACGATAATCTGGTATCTGCCGTTGGCTTTTTCTTCTATTTCAGCACGGCCACGGAGAGTAATTTTACCTCTGCCGGTAGCATATGCAGAACGTATACCGCTTCTGCCCATGATAATACCACCTGTAGGGAAGTCAGGGCCAGGAATCAGTTCCATCAGTTCAGCAAAATCAGCATCAGGATGATCTACCAGATATTCAATACCGTTACAGATCTCACCCAGATTATGTGGTGGAATGTTTGTAGCCATACCTACAGCAATACCGGAAGAACCATTTATCAGCAGGTTTGGTATTTTACTTGGCAGTACAGCAGGCTCCTGACGTGAATCGTCAAAGTTGTTTACAAAATCAACTGTTTCTTTTTCGATGTCACGCAGCATTTCATCTGTGATTTTTTCCATACGTGCTTCAGTGTAACGGTATGCAGCCGGTGGGTCACCGTCCACAGAACCAAAGTTACCCTGACCGTCAATCAGCGGATATCTCAGTGAAAAATCCTGTGCCAGACGTACCATGGCATCGTATACAGATGCGTCACCGTGTGGGTGGAATTTACCCAGCACTTCACCTACTGTCTGTGCTGATTTCTGGTAATCATGGTTTGCGTCCAGATTATTTTCATACATTGCGTACAGGATTCTGCGATGAACAGGTTTCAGACCGTCACGTACATCCGGCAGCGCACGGGAAACGATAACAGACATGGAATAATCCAAGAAACTGCCTTTCATTTCCTTTTCAATATCTTTGTTTATATATCTTGTGTTGTCTATCATTTTTATCTCCAAAAATCCCAAAAGGTCTTTGTTAATATAAATTTTGTTGTGTATACACTATCCCAGTATATCTGTTTCCACCCATGGTTTCAGGTCGTATTTTTCCACTATACCACGGCAGATTTCATCCAGCATTTTTTCTTCATCAGGATACAGATTTCTTTTCGGAATAATCATGTAAACAAAGCCGCGCAGGCTTTTTTCTTTACTCTTATTCATTACAAAAATGTACATATGTCTGATTACCTTGATATGTTTTATCAGGCTGTAATCAAAATATCTTCTCTGTTCATTTGTAAGAAATTCGCATTTATCCTCAAAGAAAAGGGCCATACCTTTTTCAGGTGTAAAGAATTCGTGGGTGTCTTTGTTCTGCAGTATATGCTGCACAGCCATATTGAATTCGTTTTTTGCACCCCAGAAATAAGTGTATACAAAATTTATCCGTAATATCACCCAGATGCCTGCTACAAAAACCAGTGTCATTGGCAGTACTATTTCTTTTACTGCCAGCACCATTACTATCACAGCTACCAGCGCCATTACACCTGTTTCAATTATAAATGCTTTTTTAGCTTCTTTCTTCCACAGCTGTTCTTCCAGTTTCTGTTCCAGTATTTCTACTTCTATATAGTCATCCTGACTGATATTCACATCAATTTTCAATGGATATTCCATAGTCCTCACCTTAAATATCCAGATTTTTTACGTATTTGGCATTCTTTTCGATAAATTCTCTTCTTGGGCCTACTTTGTCACCCATAAGAATTGTGAATGTTTCGTCTGCCTTCTGTGCGTCTTCCAGAGTAACTCTTATCATTACTCGGTTTTCAGGGTTCAGTGTAGTTTCCCACAGCTGATCAGGGTTCATTTCACCCAGACCTTTGTAACGCTGAATTTTGTAGCCATTGCCAAACTGTGCCACGATTGCTTCTCTTTCTTCTTCATCGTAGGCATATCTCACCTGTTTACCTTTGCTGATTTTGTACAGCGGAGGCATAGCGATGTAAATATAACCTTCATCCAGCAGTGGTCGCATAAAGCGGAAGAAGAATGTGAGCATCAGTGTTCTGATATGCTGACCGTCTACGTCAGCATCGGCCATGATAACCACTTTGTGGTAACGCAATTTTTCCAGATCAATGTCTTCACCTATACCACAGCCCAGCGCTGTTACCACAGGTGTCAGTTTTTCGTTGCCGTATACTTTGTCCAGTCTGGCTTTTTCTACGTTTATCATTTTACCCCACAGTGGCAGGATAGCCTGATATCTTCTGTCTCTGCCGTTTTTGGCACTGCCGCCGGCAGAGTCACCTTCTACGATGTAGATTTCGCACTCTTTAGGGTCTTTGGATGAACAGTCAGCCAGTTTACCAGGCATACGTGCTGTTTCCAGTGCAGATTTTCTTCTTACCAGTTCTCTTGCTCTTTTTGCAGCTTCCCTTGCTCTCTGTGCGCTCTGTGCCTTTTCGTAGATAGCTTTTGCTGTACCTGGGTTTTCTTCCAGGAAGTCTTTCAGTTTTTCGTATACCAGACCTTCTACCAGACCACGTACTTCTGTGTTACCCAGTTTGGCTTTTGTCTGACCTTCAAACTGTGCCTCTGTCACTTTTACGCTGATAATGGCTGTAATACCTTCTCTTACGTCTTCACCGGATAGATTATCATCTTTTTCTTTTATATAACCTTTCTGTCTGCCAAAATCATTGAATACTCTTGTCAGTGCAGTTTTGAAACCCTGTTCATGGGTACCACCGTCAGGAGTATTGATGTTGTTGGCAAAAGAAATGATGTTTGCATTATAGCTGTCGTTGTACTGCATAGCAATTTCAGCTGTGGAATTGCTTGTTTCGGTTTTAATATGAATAACCGGATGCAGTACTGTCATATCTCTTTTTGTGTGAATATATTCTACAAAGCTCTTTACGCCGCCTTCGTAGTGCATACTTTCTCTGATTTCTGCTTCAGCGTCACGTGTATCGCTCAGTGTGATTCTCACACCTGCATTCAGAAATGCCTGTTCACGCAGTCTTGTTTCCAGTACTTCGTATTCGTATTCACAGGTTTCAAACATTTCTCTGTCAGCCTTGAATTCTACTACTGTACCTTTTCTTGTACTGTCGCCTACTCTTACCAGATCACCGTCAGCCACACCGCGTTTAAAGCTCTGTTCATACTGGCCTTCACCGTTGTGTACAGTTACTTTCAGCCATTCGGACAGGGCATTTACTACAGACGCACCTACACCGTGCAGACCACCGGATACTTTATAACCGGAGTTTTCACCACCGAACTTACCGCCGGCATGGAGAATTGTAAATACTACTGTTACAGCTGGGATACCCAGTTTTGGCTGAATGCCCACAGGGATACCACGGCCGTTATCGCTTACACGGATAATATTGCCAGGCAGTATTTCCACTTCAATATGGTCACAATAACCTGCCAGTGCTTCGTCAATCGCATTGTCCACAATTTCATACACCAGATGATGCAGACCTTTAGGGCCTGTTGAACCGATGTACATACCAGGGCGTTTTCTTACAGCTTCCAGACCTTCCAGTACCTGAATCTGCTCACCGCCGTAGTTGTTCTCTACCTTGTTTTCAATATTTGCCATCTTTTTCCGCCTTTATATAAATTCAAACCTTTTTTTCAGTATCTGACTAGACAACTCCACAATATAAACACTGCCGTCGTCCATCAGTATAAAGCTTTTTGGAATGTCACTTACCAGATAAGTGATTTTGTTTTCTTTCTGTAAACTGTTCAGAAAGTCATTTGTAAATTTATTTGTAGTGGTGTTATCCAGATCAAAAATACCTACTATTTTCTCACTGTCCACCAGAACATCCGTAAATATATCAATATACATTTTTTAATTTTTATGTGTCAAAAAAACACAAGTCAGTATTATCCTTCTGTCACACAGCCACTGTCCACATAGAACTTTTTACTGCCGCTTAACTGAATTCTACCTTCGTCACAGCTGGTTATCAGCACCTGTCTACCTCTTATATTGTTCAGCAGATAGTCCTGTCTGCCAAAATCCAGCTCGCTCAGTACATCATCCAGCAATATTACCGGTGCAGTACCTGTGCACTGTTCCATAATATCACCTTCAGCCAGTTTCATGGCTATCACTATACTGCGCTGCTGTCCCTGGCTGGCATATTCTCTTGCTGGCATACCATTCAGCAGTATGTCTATATCTTCACGATGTATACCTGTGCCGGTATAACCCAGAGCTATGTCCCTGCTTCTATTAGAAACCAGTTTATCCATTATTTCATCCCTTGTTTTTCCCATATCACGGTAAACAAAGGTCAGCTGTTCTTTTCCCATGGAGATTTTTTCATAATAATCCCCGGCAAACTTCTGCATCATCCGGCAGAATTCCACCCTCATACGGTATATTTCATACCCAAGAGCAGACAGTGTCATGTCAAAAGTATCAAATATAGCCTCCTGCTGGTCCTTGTCATAATTTTTTATGGTTTTCAGGAAATTATTTCTCTGGTCCAGCACATGATTGTATTTTTTATAGTCTTCTATAAATTTAGGGTACATCTGACACAGACATGCATCAGCAAACTTTCTGCGCAGTGCAGGTCCGCCGCTGACTATATTCAGATGCACAGGTGAAAATATTACCCGGTAAAAACTGCCGGCTATTCTGGATGGCAGTGTAAATTCACCACCGGCCAGCTTTGCCATACGTCCGGCAAAACGAGGATTGGTTTTCGAACAGGCTATCACTATATTTTCATCCCTCTCACCGTCAGAAACATTACCTTCTATACGGAAAGAATCCTGTCCGAAACCTATCATATCCTTGTCTTTTGTACCACGGAAACTTTTGCCGCCGCTCAGCAGCCACACAGCTTCCATAAAGTTTGTTTTTCCCTGAGCATTTTCACCCCGGATAATATTTATATCCGGGCTGAATTCCGCTTTCAGTTCTTTCAGATTACGGTACCCCGTAATCTCTATGGTATTTATCTGTTGTTTAGCCATTTTATTCTGTTACAACAATAAAATCGTCACCGTTAAAAGATACTACGTCACCCCGGCGCAGTTTTTTACCACGCTGTGTGCATACTTCGCCGTTTACTTTTACTTCGCCGTCCTGAATAAAACCTTTGGCATCGCCACCTGTATATACCATGTCAGCAAATTTCATAAACTGGTCCAGTTTAATAAATTCTGTTCTAATTGCTATTTCAATCATTTTTAAATCTTACCGGCAGTACCAGATAGGTAAAGTCGTCTCCTTCCTTAGGAATAATTTTACATGGGGCCAATGGGCCTGAGAATTTAAAGATGAGTTCATCTTTTTTACTTGCTTTCAGTGCATCCAGAATATATCTGTTATTGAAACCGATTTCCAGATCAGGACCTATCTGTCCTACACTGATTTCATCGTATACGTCGCCCAGTTCAGTAGCACATTTTACACTGAGAGTATTGTCAGCGATGTTCATCTTCACCGGATTTCTCAGTCTTTCTGTGATAATCAGTGAAACTCTTTCCACTGCTTCCTGCAGGCTCTTTGTATTGATCACAGCATCTGTCATGTAGTTTGCAGGGATAGCTTTTTTGTAATCCAGGAAATCGCCTTCCAGCAGTCTGGACAGAACTATAAATTCGCCTGCTTTGAACATTACATATCTGCGTGATGCAAAGATAGTCAGTTTGCCGTCTTTGTCACCGATAATTCTTCTTACTTCGTTCATTGCTTTTGCAGGAACAATCATGTTGAAGCTGCCTTCAAAATCAACTTCTCTTTCACATACAGCCAGTCTGTAACCATCCAGCGCAACCATTGTCAGCTGTCTGTTTTCCAGTTTGATCAGTACACCTGTATGTGCAGGTCTTTTTTCATCTGTGGATACAGCATAGATTACATAGTCGCTCATTTCACTGAACAGGCTGTTTTCTATTTTTACGCTGTTGTCTTTGCCAGCAGATGGAAAATCAGGATAATCTGTGGAATCAATACCTTTGATGTTGTATTTTGTGATACCACTTTTAATTACACAGTTCATTCTGTCATCGCATTCGATGGAGATTGAGCTGTTATTTACTTTTCTTACGATGTTACCCAGCAGCTGTGCTGACAGTACTACATCGCCTTCTGTTTCCACTTCACATTCAAAAGTGGTTTTGATACCCATTTCGAAGTCATAACCTGTCAGTGTCAGGCTATCATTTTCTGCTATCAGCAGAATACCTTCGATAGCTGCCAGGTTGCTTTTCGCTGCTACAGCTCTGGATACTATCTGAATAGCTTCGTTCAGCTTATCTCTGTCGCAAACTATTTTCATATTTTTATTCCTTTCAGCTTTTTAACAATTTTTTATTATCAGCTTTTTTATTTTTCTTTTAATGGGAAAAAATTCTCCCTACTTGCTATATATTATAAACAGTCGTAGTAGTAGGGGCGGTTGAAAAGTTGAAACTTGTCGTAAACCCGCATCACCACTGAAAATTTTCCACTTTTTTAACTGTTGAAAATCTGTTTAAAATTTGTTTAAACAATGTTGAAGGATTTTTACCCTGTTGAAACTGTTGAAAACTTATTGTTGAATGTTGAAAACTATGTTGAAAGAATTTTCATACAATTATGCATTTTAATACATACGTTTCGTTAAAATATGAATAAAAATTCAGTATTTATATTCATATCTCTCAGGTTGGTCTGTTTTTCAACATTTTTCAACAAATTGTTTTAATTTTGTTGAAAAAATTACAGAAATCTGTAGTTTTTATAACTTTCGGTTATCAGATTGTTTTTACATTCTTGATAATGTCATCAACAGTATCGCGGAAGAAGGAATTTGTCTTGATTTTCTTGTCCACCTGTTTCAGTGTGTAAACTACAGTGGAATGGTCACGACCGCCGAACTCCTTGCCTATCTCTTCCATTGTCAGACCGCATACTTCCTTAACCACGTGCATAGCCATCTGTCTGGCTTCACTGATTTCCCGTTTGCGTTTCTGGCTTCTCACATCAGCTGCAGATACGTTGTATACCTTACATACGTCTGTGATGATTTTTTCTATAGTTACAGGTGTGCTCATCTGTTCATTGAGAATGTCTTTGATGGCTGCCTGTGCGTTTGCCATGATTGGTGGTTTGCCTTCCAGTTTCTGCATAGCATCCAGTTTTTTAACCACGCCTTCCAGCTGACGGATGTTTGTTTTTACTTTTGAAGCTATAAATTCAATAACTTCAAATTTGATGTCCATTTTCAGCAGGTCAGATTTTCTTTTGATGATTGCGCATCTTGTTTCAAAATCAGGTGGCCGTATGTCAGCTATGAGACCCCATTCAAATCTGTTTCTCAGTCTGTCTTCCAGACTCTTGATTTCTTTTGGTGGTCGGTCAGATACCAGTACTATCTGTTTGCCTGCATTGTGCAGTGCGTTGAAAGTATGGAAAAATTCTTCCTGTGTACTTTCACGGCCGGCGATAAACTGGATATCGTCCACCAGCAGTACGTCTGCCAGACGGTATTTGTTTTTAAATTCGCTTGTTTTGTTATCTTTGATTGCCGCGATGATTTCGTTTGTAAAATCCTCACCGGATACATACACTATGTTTGCACCTGGGTTGTTTCTCAGAATTTCTGCCCTGATAGCATTCAGCAGATGGGTTTTACCCAGACCACTGTCACCATGGATAAACAGAGGGTTGTAAGAGTTGGAAGGATTCTGTGCTACAGCCAGCGCTGCCGCATGAGCAAATTTATTTGAAGAACCTACTATAAATGTTTCAAAAGTAAAGGCGTATTCACCTGTATTTACCGGTTTTTCTTCCACTGCTTCCTCTGCAGCTGATTTTACTTCTATATTCAGCAGTACTGTAAAGCCCAGCACTTCTTCAAATGCTTCTGTCAGCAGATTTTTGAATCTGCCGTTTACAGTATTCTGCAGCCATTCACTGCTTACATACAGTGTTACTGTGTCACCCACCATATTGCCGGCTTCCATCGGGTCTATAAATACCTTGTAGGATGCCTGTACCAGTCGCTGTGAACAATATTCTTTAACAGCCAAAAATACATCGTTAAATGATTCCATTTGTACTCTCCTGTCTTATTACATTAGTACCTTAAATTATACCATAACTGCCCTGTAAAAACAACATTTTAATATAAGTATAATAATATAAATAATACATATATAATAACAGATAATAATACAGATAATAATATAAATTATGATGTTAATTTATTAAATAATAAAGAAATAAAAGAAAATACAAAAAGAAAAAAAGAATATCCAGAAATTCCTGAAAAGTTCGTTGAATTTGTAAAGTTATACAAGAAGCTGACAGAAACAGCAGTTCGTGGTGTCAAGACAGAGTTTGATGATTTCAAAAAATATCATAAAGACTGGAAGGATGTCATCCCCTATCTGGCTGTTGCCATAACGAGGGAGACGAAAGCGAGAAACGAGGCTAATTCAAAAAGAACGTTCTTCCCTGCCCCTAAAAGGCTGAAAACTTATCTTGGTCCGCAAAGAGCGTGGGAGTTGTATGTTACGGTAGGTGAAGACATAAGCGACATCAGCACTT
>JAFYPL010000029.1 GCA_017547525.1 Oscillospiraceae bacterium | reverse complement strand
TGAAGCTGCAACGAGAGTGATTGGAAGACCTTCGAATGATTTTGGTGGTTTTGCGTATTCAAGTGTGCTTCTAACGCCTGTGAAGAGAACCATAGCGATAAGGAAGCCGATACCTGCGCCTGCAGAAGCAACCATAGATTCAGCGAATGTATAGCCGCTTTCAACGTTCAGCAGTGTAACACCCAGGATAGCACAGTTTGTTGTGATCAGTGGGAGGTAAACACCCAGAGATGTGTACAGACCTGGAATGTATTTTTTCAGAATAATTTCAACCAGCTGTACCAGAGCAGCAATAACAAGGATAAATGCGATTGTGTTCAGGTATTCAAGACCTGCTGGTACCAGCAGATAGTTGTAAATTGGCCATGTAGCAGCTGTAGCCATCAGCATAACGAATGTAACAGCAGCGGACATACCAACAGAAGAGTCGAGTTTCTTGGAAACACCAAGGAATGGACAGATACCCATAAATTTAACCAGAACGTAGTTGTTTACGAGTACCATGCTAAAGAAAATTGAAGCAAGTTTTGCCATTATGCGTTACCTCCTTCTGGTTCTTTGCCGCAAGCATATGGGCAACCCATACAACCGCCTGCACAGCCGGAGCCGTCACCCAGTTTGGATGGGTTAGCGATTTCAAGTTTAACAGCAGCAGCCATCAGTAAACCGAATACGAGGAAGCCGCCTGGTGCGCTTGTCATAACAGACAGAGCGAATTTATCCATGCCAGGGATAGCGAAACCGAAGATAGCGCCTGAACCCAGGAATTCACGGATAGCGCCCATGATTGTAAGTGTAAGAGTAAAGCCGATACCCATACCCAGACCGTCAAGAGCAGAATCAAGAACGTTGTTTTTGGATGCGAAAGCTTCAGCACGACCCAGAATGATACAGTTAACAACAATCAGTGGGAGAAATACGCCCAGAGCTGTATCGAGGGATGGCAGGAAAGCTTTAACAATCATCTGTACGATAGTAACGAAACCAGCGATAACTGTGATAAATGCTGGGATACGTACTTTATCTGGAATAATTTTTCTAAGTGCAGAGATAACTGCATTTGAACAGATAAGAACAAATGTAGATGCTACACCCATGCCCAGACCGTTAACAGCCATAGTTGTAACAGCCAGAGTAGGACATGTACCAAGTACCAGTCTGAGAACTGGGTTTTCTTTAATAAGGCCCCTGGTAAGCAATTCTAATTTATTATTTTTAGCCATTGTTTCCAAATTCCTTTCTTACTTGATTGCGTTGTATACTGTGATAGCTTTTGCTACACATTCCATAGCACCTTTAGAGGAGTATGTGCAGTTAGCAATAAGGTCTACACCATTTGCAGCTTCAGCATCTGTCATACCGATAAAGTTAGCGATGTAAGCTTCGTCGCAAACTTTTGTACCCAGACCCTGTGTTTCGGAAGAAGCATCGAACATAACGCCGCATACTGCGCCTGTTTCGTCAAATGCTACATAACCTTTCAGAGGCAGGCCGGATGGGTGTTCGTCACCGATGATACCGTTACCTTTACCTTCTGTAACAACAATGATACCTTTTTCTGTCTGCCAGAATTCAACTGCATCTTTGTGTGCGTAGTCTGTTGTAACTGTAGCAGCTGGTGTGCCTTCGCCAAACAGCTGGCCGAGTTTTTCTTCAAATGTGAGTTCAACTACAACGATACCTTTAGCGTACTGGTTGAATGCTTTTCTAGCATTGTTAGCAGCTGTCAGAGCAGCGTTGGAAGAAATTGTAGCACCACCGATCATGTCGATGTCGCTGGATTTCAGTTCTTCTGTTGCGCCTACAAATGGAGCAAGGAATTCAGGATTTTCAATTTTTGAACCGAGACCTGCAGTTTCAGAATGTGAAAGAACTTTCAGGTTTACGATTTCGCCTGCATCGTTAAATGCAAACATCAGTTCAACGTTACCGCCGTAACCTTTACCGAAAGCTGTGATTGTGTAGCCGGAGCCGTTCATAGCTTTGTAAACTTCTGTTACGCCGTCCATATCAACGCCTTCTACCAGTTCAAAGCCTGTTGTAGCTTCTGGCAGCAGTTCGATACGTGCTGCGTCTGCAGCAAGACGTGCATTTTCTTCAATGATAGGAGCTGTGATGCTGTTTGTAAAACCAAGAAGGCCGGAAACAACAACACAGATAACTGTAAGAACAACAACTGGTTTCAGAATGTCGTTCCATGTGGAGTTATTCTTTTTCATTATTTAGCCTCCTTTACTTTAGCTGGTGCACCCAGTGGTTTCTGTCTGCAAGCTTTGTTGATGTAAGGAACAACCAGGTTCATCAGCAGGATAGCGTAGGAAACGCCTTCTGTCATAGAACCGAAGCGGCGGATCAGAACTGTGATAACACCCAGGCCGATACCGTAGATAATCTGGCCTTTCATTGTGTAAGGGCTTGTTGTGTAGTCTGTAGCCATAAAGATAGCACCCAGCAGCAGACCGCCACCCAGTACGTAAACAACTGGATCAACGCCCAGAACCAGAGCCATAACAGCAACTGTAGCTACGTATGTAACTGGGATTGTTGGAGTGATAACTTTTTTAACCAGCAGGTAAGCAAAACCAACCAGCAGAGCAGCAGCACTAACTTCACCCAGAACACCGCCTGTACGGCCGATGAACATATCGATGTAGTTAGGTGTTGTACCTGCACGGTACATAGCAAGTGGAGTAGCTGTAGCTGTAGCATCTGGGAATACCCATGCTGTCATCATGCCTGTGTAACCCAGACCCATGATGATTCTTGCTACGATAGCAGGGTTAGCAAAGTTGAAACCGATACCGCCAAACAGCTGTTTTACGATAACGATTGCAAAGAATGCGCCAACAACCACAACCCACAGAGGCAGTGATGGTGGGCAGTTAAATGCGATAAGCATACCTGTAACTACTGCTGACCAGTCACCGATTGTGATTGGCTGTTTCAGCATTTTTTCGTACAGGAACTCAAAACCTACACATGCTGCTACAGAAACAGCTGTGAGGATGAGAGAATTTAAACCGAAAAATACACAAGCAGCTGCCAGCGCTGGGAGCATAGCAATGCAAACATCACGCATGATTGAAGCTGTGGTATCTTTGCTGGTAATATGTGGAGCAGATGATACTGTAAGTTTCATTATTTAGCCGCCTTTCTCATAAAGTCTTTTGCTTCTCTCATTGTCTGAGCAACTGGGCGTTTAGCTGGACATACGAATGAACAGCTGCCACATTCCATACACAGGTCTGTGAACAGAGCTTTCAGTTCGTCTGCATCTTTAACGGACAGTGTCAGAGCAATTTCTACTGGTGAGAGACCCATTGGGCAAGCGTTGATACATCTGCCGCAACGGATACATGGGCTTTCTTCAGGCAGTTTTGCTTTTTCAGCACCAAATACCAGGATAGCATTGTTCTGTTTCATTACAGGCATTTCATCTGTAGCCAAAGCTGTACCCATCATTGGGCCACCGGAGATGATTTTGCCTGGTTCCTGTGAGTAACCACCACAGAATTCTACTACATCTTTAACAGTTGTACCGATAACAACTTCAACGTTCTGTGGGTTAGCAACTGCGTCGCCATCCACTGTCAGACGTTTTGTTACCAGAGGCATACCTGTTTTCATATATCTGTTTACAAAGCCAACAGAAGCAACGTTCATAACAATGCAGCCAACTGCAGCTGGAAGAGCACCCTGTGGTACTTCTTTGCCTGTTGTCTGTTCGATAAGAACTTTTTCAGCACCCTGTGGGTAAACGCTTGGTAATGTGGCAACAGTGAAGCCTTCCAGACCATTTGTCAGTTCTTTCATTTTAGCGATAGCCTGTGGTTTGTTAGCTTCGATGCCGATAATAACTTTGGACAGGTTCAGATATTCTTTTACCAGTTTTGCACCTTCAACAACATCTTCACCGCATTCCATCATTTCGCGATAGTCAGCTGTGATATATGGTTCACATTCAGCTGCGTTGATAACCAGAGTATCAACTTCATCCAGGTTCTGTGGGTCAAGTTTAACGCCTGTTGGGAAACCTGCGCCGCCCAGACCTACCAGACCGCTGTCTTTAATTGCCTGTACAAAAGAAGCGTGGTCTGTTACTTCAGGAGCTTTTACATTTTCACTTACTGTCTGCAGACCGTCAGTGTCAATAACAACTACCTGTGCTTTTCTGCCGTTTGGCATCATAACTTCATCAACGGAAAATACTTTACCGCTTACGGAAGAATGAACCGGTGCAGAAATGAAGCCGCCGGCTGTACCGATAACGTCGCCAACTTTTACTTCAACGCCTTTTTTTACACAAGCTTTAGCCGGTGCACCGATGTGCTGACTCATAGAAACAAACACTCTTTTTGGTACCGGCATTTTAACAGTTTCACAGTTCTCAGTGTTTTTGTTATGAGGCACATGTGCGCCTTCTGCACTGCGAACCAGTTTTTTCAATACTGCCACTTATATAATCCTCCTTAAAGACTTTTCTCACTTTTTTAATAAAAAGTCACTTTTTCAACTATAAATTGTACCATCAACACAGATTTTTTTCAATAGTTAATTATTATATATTTATTACTTATAGTGATGTTATACTTGTTAATGTATCTAAAAAGACAAATTTAAAATTTTTGTTAAATATCATTTTGGGGTATACTCAATTATAAAAAATGTGGTACAATAAAGGAAAATAGTTTTATTCGTATTAAAAAGGCGGTTTCTGTGGAAAACATTCTGTACAAATCTGAAAACATCATACCATGGGACACCCAGAGTGCTTTTAAAATGAACAGCTACAGGGCGCACAAGGAAGAGCATATGGTTTTCTGCTATATGAAATCCTATGTGCACAAAAACGACCTGGTACTGTGCTCATACTGCTTCACTGAAAAGCCTGCTGATGGTGCAAACATGCATCTGTATCTGGGGCTGAATCCTGAAAATCCTGATAACGTGATTGTAATCAACTATGGATTCGATGGTATCGAAAGTTTAGTTACTGACAAGCCTGCTGACAACGCGGTAACTTACCGTTCTTTCAAGGCTGATGACGAACAGGGCTTTTACTGGTGTGGTGAAATAAAAATCGATGGTGGTTTCATCGCTGAACATTACGGTACAGAGCTTATGGAGAAAAGTATTCTGACCATGAACCTGACTCAGACCTTCCCTGATGGTGATATGGCTGTATTGTTCGGAGATGCCGAATGCGATGGATACGACCGGACTGCCGAAATGAAAGTCTTTGTAGTACTGAATTATTAATAAAACGGGGGATATGAATTTATGAGAACATTGATTAAACTGCTGGCTTCTATTCTGGCTTTTCTTACTGCTTTCACAATGGTAGTAACTTTCCTGAGTGAAAAAGCAAAAGAACATAAGTACATCGTTATAGACGATGACGGTAACGAATTATTTTAATCCCGGGATCAGTATGCCCGCAGATAAAAAGGAGTAATATTATGGCAATCAGAAGATTTGAATCAAACGGCAGATTTTCAAGAGTAGTTGAACACAATGGCATCCTGTACATCAGCGGTCAGGTATGTTCAAACCCAGCTGGTGACATCAAGGCACAGACAGCTGAAACTCTGGCAAAAATCGAAGAACTCCTGTTGAAATATGGCAGTGACAAAGAACACATGCTGTCCAACACCGTGTATATAAAAGATATGTCCCTGTTCAAAGAAATGAACAGCGTTTATGATGCATGGGTTGTTAAAGACAACGAACCTGCAAGAGCATGTGTGGAAGCAAAACTGGCTTCACCAAGTATTCTGGTTGAAGTAACCTGTATAGCTGCAGTAAAATAAAATATTACAAAATAAAAACCACCCGTAATGGGTGGTTTTATTTGTATGCCTTTAATTAACCTTTAAATTCGTCTGTAACAAGTACCGCTACACCTGCAGGCATGCAGATAGCAGATTCGTCTTCGTAACGGATAAAGCCTTCGTTTTCACACAGATGGTCTGGGCACACAGTATCCACAAATCTGATTGCGCCATCTTTTACTTCCAATGTTACTTTCAGCTTGCCGCCTTTGATATCGTAAACCTTGTCTTCATCCAGACGGATTTCCATTCTTACATCTGTATTGTCAAACCGCACAATAGCAATACCGCCTGCATTTGCATTTGCTGTACGCCAGAAGTACATGCCCATAGCCGCTACCAGTACAAGACCGATAAGGAATGTATTTATGTTAAGATATTTTTTCATGATAAATCCTCTTTTTTGATATGTTAATAAAATATTCGTACAAAAATGTATTATACACTATATGTTAAAATTTTTCCATAGTGCATTTCTGAAAATTTTATGATACAATGGTGACAACTAATTGAAAATCGGAGGTTTTTTATGATAGACGCTACTTTCAGAGCAAAAGTGCAGGAATTTGTAAAAAATAATAAAGACGATATCGTACAGGATATTAAAGATCTGGTTGCAGTAAAATCTGTAGCTGGTGAAAAGGCTGAAGGCATGCCATTTGGCCCTGGCCCAAAAGCCGCCCTTGAAAAAGGCCTTGAAATGGCTGCAAGATTTGGCGTAAAAACAGTTAACGTGGATAACTACCTTGGTTATGCTGAACTGGAAGGCGAAAAAGAAGATTATCTTGCAACAATTTGCCATCTGGACGTTGTACCAGAAGGCAACGGCTGGAAAGCTGACCCATTTGTGGTAAGAGAAGTTGACGGCTGGCTGCTTGGCCGTGGCGTAAGCGACAACAAAGGTGCCGCTGTACTGACAATGTACATGCTGAAATTCTTTAAAGAACAGGGCGTTAAACTGCCATACACAATAAGAACACTGTTTGGTGCAGACGAAGAAACAGGTATGACAGATGTTGATTACTATCTGGCAAAAGAAAAAGCACCAGTGTTTGTATTTACACCTGATGCTAACTTCCCTGTTTGCTGTGGTGAAAAAGGTATTATCAGCTACAGACTGTACAGCAAAAAAGTGGAAAATACAAATGTTGTAAAATTTGATGCCGGTGTTGCAAGCAACGTTATACCTGACCTGGCAGAAGTTACATTTAAAGCTGGCGTTGGCACATTCCCTGCATGCGAAGGCATTGATGTGGAAGAAACAGCTGAAGGCGTTAAACTGACAGCCCATGGCATCGGTGGTCATGCCGCATTCCCAAAAGGCACAAAAAATGCTTTGGGCATGCTGGTAAACTACGGTCTGGAAAACAACCTGTTCAGTGAAGAAGAAAAACCATACTTTGAACTGCTGGCAAAACTGCACGCTGTAACAGACGGCAGTGGCCTTGGCATTGATGCAGATGATGGTCTGTTCAGCCCACTTACATGTATTGGTGGCGTGATGAACTATGCTGATGGCGTATACTGCCAGAACATCAACATCCGTTTCCCAACAAACACAAACCCAGAAAAAATGCATGGTATCCTTTCCGCACAGTTTGAAGCTGTTGGCGGCCATGTACCTGAAGCTGCAGGCGCAACACCATTCTACATTGACCCTGCAAACCCAATTGTACAGGCTATGATGAGCACATACAACGAAGTTACAGGACGGAACGCTGAACCTTACACAATTGGTGGCGGTACTTATGCAAGACACTTCCCATTGGGTGTGGCATTTGGTATTGAACCAAACGGCAGCGAACTGCCAGACTTTGTTGGCGGCGCACATGGTGCTGAAGAAGGTTATTCCATTGAAGGCTTTATGAACGCACTGGAAATTATTATTATTTCCATGAACGAACTGCAGAAACTGGAATATTAATTTTGTAATCGAAAAGGACGGCAATGCCGTCCTTTTTGTTGTTACAAAATAAAAAGCGATGTGAAATTCACATCGCTTTTACTTTAATCTTCATCTTTTTCCCAGTGGTGTTTTAGTACCAGCAGGCGGTTGATACGGTGGTTTTCGTCCACGTGTTTTACAACAACTGTAAAGTTTTCCCAGTCGAAAGCGTCAAAGGCCACCGGCATAGCGCCAATAACTTCTGTAGCCCAGCCACCAACTGTGGTACATTCGCTTTCCAGCTTTTCGTCATCAAGGTCAAGATTATCAAAAAATTCGCTTAAGTTCAGATCACCGGAACATTCAAAGCGGTCTTCTGTAATTTCCTGCCAGTCATTTATGATATCGTCGTTTTCGTCCCAGATTTCGCCAACCAGCTCTTCCAGTACGTCTTCCATTGTAACAATACCCATTGTACCGCCGTATTCGTCGGCAACTATGGCAATATGTGTCTGATTCTGACGGAACTGATTCATAATAGCGTTCAGTTTCATGGTCCGTGGAATGTACACAGGTTCCAGCAGCATATCACGCAGTTGAATGTTTTCGTTTTCCACAATTTCTTTAAGGAACTGTTTTACATACAGAATACCTACCACGTGGTCAATGGTACGTTCGTACACAGGGAAACGTGAAAACTGTGTTTCGTTGATAACGTCAATAATATGGTCGATGCTGTCGTTTATTTCAAAACCGATAACGTCGATACGGTGAGTAAGGATATCTGCGGCGTTGGTATCAGTAAATTCCAGGGCAGACATAAGCAGGTCAGTCTGGTTTTCGTCAATGATACCTTCGTCTTCAATATCGTCTAGAATATTTTCAAATTCTTCTTCTGTGATAGTAACTTCTTCATCTGTTTTACGCCACAGCAGACTGAACAGATTTACAATACCTGTGGTAACCAGCACCAGTGGTGAAAATACTATCATAAGCAGGCGCAGTGGGTATGCGGCAAAGCGTGCAATAGATTCGTTTTTGCGTTTTGCCACCATTTTTGGAGTAATTTCGCCAAAAATAAGGATAAGCACTGTCATAACAACAGTTACTATGGTGGAAGCAAGGTCGTCTGTGATTTTGCCGTTCATACCTTTTGCAAGGCGGATTGCCAGCACAGTGGCAAGGGATGTGGCGCCAATGTTTACAAGGTTGTTACCGATAAGCACGGTAGACAAAGCACTGTCGAAATGGCGGTAAATATATTTTACCATTCTGTCGGTAGCTGACATATTTTCGGTATCGTCTTTCATTCTCAGTTTATTGAGAGATGTATAGGCGATTTCTGTACCGGAAAAGAATGCAGAGCCCATAAGCAGAACAAAAATAGCTATATATTCCATACCTGCACCCCCCTTACATAAGCTGCAGGCCTTCGCCTGCGTCGCTTTCGTCCTGAATGTCGCCAACCAGTTCTTCCAGAATATCTTCCATGGTGATAACACCCAGTTTGCGGCGGTTTTCATCACAGATAAATACCATGTGCAGTTTGTTAAGGCGCATGCGCTGTAACAGCTGTGGTACTTCAGTTTTTCTGTCAAAAACATATGGCTTGATAAGAATTTTTCTCATCAGGAAAGGTTTTTTCATAACATATCTTGTAAGGAAGATATTTACAGGGAGAATACCTACTATATTATCCTTACTGCCTTCATATACAGGCAGACGGGAATGTGGCAGGGTTTTAACATATTCTGCCAGCTTGTCCATAGGCATTGTGGCAGGTACTGACACAACCTGGTCAATAGGAATCATAATATCTTCGGCAAGTTTTGTGCCGAACTCCATGGCGGAGTTTACAAGAGCCTGTTTTTCAGGTTCAAGAACACCTTCGTCTTCAATGGTTTCGATAATGTTAATCAGGTCTTCTTCCGTCATGGTGTCGCTGTTGTCCGCCTTGAACACTTTGGAAAGCAGGGCTGAAATACCTGAAAACAGGAAAGAAACCGGTGTAAGCAAGCGTATAATAACTGTCATGCTGGAAGAAAACAGCAGGGCAATTTCTTCACTGCGTACCTTTGCCAGACTTTTTGGCAGCATTTCTGCAAAAAGGTAAACTATAACTGTGGTAAGCAATGTGCCGTACACAACATACTGTTCAGAAAACTGGTTGATAACCAGCAATGCAGACAGAGAAGCACAGGCGGCATGGAAAATATTGTTGCCGATAAGTACTGTAGTAAGGGTTTTATCAAAACGGTCGCAAATCCACAATGCGCGTTTTGCACGTTTGTTGCCCTTATCTGCCAGAGTACGCAGGCGCACCCTGCTTACAGCTGTGTAGGCTGTTTCGCTTGCTGCAAAATATGCAGAACATAATAAAAAGAATAAGTACAGTAATAAACTGTCCGTGTCCACTTTAAAAAACAACTCCTTTTTTGTTTAAAAAATTTGATTACAATTTTACATTGTAAATGCTATTATAACTAAAAATCCCAGTAATATCAAGAAAAATTTCCGGCAGTAGTATGTACTGCCGGAAATATAACGTTCAAAAATTATTTTGTTACGTCCATACCCAGTTCCTGTGGCTGGAAGCGTGGGCAAACGTTTTCGCTGGATGTGATAACAGAAGCCGCAAGGATAGAACCAATATCAATAGCTTCTGGCAGTGTTTTACCATAAGTAAGTGCGGCAGAAACACCTGCACAGAAAGCATCGCCTGCGCCTGTAGTATCTTTTACCCGCACATTTCTTGCTGGGCAAACACCTTTTTCACCATCCATAGTTGCATAAACCGCACCTTTTGCACCCATTGTAACAACCATTGATGGAATTTTCGCGCCTTTGATTTTGGAAGAAATAATTTCTGCCATAGCTTCCGGTGTTGTCTGGCTGTAGTCATCAAGGAACAGCAGGCCTGCTTCTTCCTGATTGCATACAAAACATGAGAAACGCTGCAGGAAATCACGGCGTTCAGCAGCAATGCTCATGTTGGAAACAACGCCATATGCACGCACGTTGTATTTTTCACACAGATCCAGTGTCCGTTTAACAATTTCTTTTTCAAGGTCAACTTCCAGTACGATACTGTCTGCCTGGGAGAAAATTTCGTCCCCGTGCTGTTCCAGTACTTCCAGCAGTGGCATCATATCAGGACGCACAGAAATAGAGCCTGCAACGTCGCCATTAGCATCAAAAACTGCCAGCCATGTACCCATGCCGTTAGGACGTGTAAGCATGTAACTTGTGTTTACTTTATGGTCGTTAAGTTTTGCAATAACGTCGCGGCCCAGTGGAGTATCATCCACCATACCAAGGTATGTAGGGCGAAGTTCCATATTTGCTATATCTTCTACTACATTGCGGGAAACACCACCATGGATATATTCAATACGGCCCACGTTACGGCCTGTAGGAATATATGCACCAAAAGGAAAACCTTTAATATCCACAAAAGTGGCGCCCATTACTACGATATTCATAACTTTTCTCCTGTACTTTGTATTTGTTTAATTATATTTTGTCGGATTTTGTTGAATTTAATATATTATAACACATTTTATGGGTTTTAACATAGGGTTTTGATACTTTTGTAATATAAAATAAAATATCCGCAGAAAACTGCGGATATTTTCAATAGTTAAAATTTTTTGTGTTGATTATTTCTTTAGTAAATATTTTATTTTTATCAGCCTGCATCAGTTCATCTCTATCAATAGAAAAATGCACTGTTATGCTTTCAGTTGTGTAATATGCTGGCTGTGTGAGCGAAATATTTAAAAATCTACCAGGCAGGTACTTTATAAGAGGTATTTTATCAATTACAAAATCTTTTTTGAAATTCCCAAGAAAGCTTACATGTATTTCACCCATTGGAGTTATATCAGTATATGTGCTTAACCCTACCAGTTGATAGCCATCCATACCACCCGTAGCAGTTATATCCACTATATCTACTGATGTTATATCCCCTGCCCGGTCAGTGTCTACAACAGCAAAAACTTGGATATTCCCCTGAAGCTCATACCGTTCTTTGGATAAAAAATGGTTTGTTATTTTAAAATACATATTTTCAGTTGTACTGATGGGAGCTTGTATTTTTTCTATTGTTATATTCTGCTGTGCTAAAGTAACTGCTGCATCTAAAAACTGTGGTTGTTCACCTTTGATTTTGGCAAACAGACAGATATACACAAACCCAACCGCACAAGCCATTATTACCAGTGCCTTTTTCACTTGTCTCCACCGCCCTTTGAAAATTTCCTTTTCATAAAGACCGCACCAGCTAAACCACCTATACAGCCTGCTGTCGAAATCACAATGTATAAAGCAAGTATGCCATAAAAAGAACTGAAAATACCGTTTGCTCCGGATAATGTAAAACCTTGTGGAGGAATACTCATTTTATATACAGAAAACAGTGTAATAATGTAGCCTACAAGGCAGTATAGTGAAAAACCTGCAACAATATACCCAAAAATATATCCGTATCTTTTAAAGGCATCTGCGATTTTTTTTACCGGTATTATCTTTTCCGCAACACGTTCAACTGATGTTGTACTCTCTATATTTTCATTTAAGAGATAATCAAAAGAAACATCAAAGATTTTCGCAATGTTTATTATATTTTCTGTTTCTGGCAATGACAAATTTTGTTCCCAACGTGACACAGCCTGACGGGAAACATTTAGTCTTTCGGCCAGTGATTCCTGAGACATACCTGTCTGTTTTCTTAAATTCTGTAATTTTGCACCAAATGTCATTTCAGTATCCTCTATAAAAGCAGTAAGTTAAGGTACCTATTATGGTTTTATTATATCATCAGACACAGATGTTTACCATCAAATAAATATAACAAAGCCGCAATCTGTAATTGCGGCTTTGTTATTATCAAGATTTAAAGCACAAATCCACCATCAACCACAATATTCTGGCCGGTGATAAATGCGGAGTTGTCTGATGCAAGGAAAGCCACTGTATTTGCCACGTCCTGTGGGGTGCCTATACGTCCCAGCGGTGTTTCATCTGCCAGTGCCTGTAAATCTTCGGCAGAATAGCAATCCAGCATTGGGGTTTTTATAACACCGGGGCTTATGCAGTTTACACGTATACCAGATGGTGCAAGCTCTTTGGCCATGGCTTTTGTAAAGGTGACTACCCCACCTTTTGCGGCAGAATATACCGCTTCGCAGGAGGCGCCAACCACGCCCCATACTGATGAAATATTTATAATATTGCCACTGTGCTGTTTTACCATGGCACGGGCGGCAAATTTTGTGGAATAGATAACGCCATTAAGGTCGGTATTGATGATATTGAGTATCTGTTCTTCTGTCATATCCTGCAACAGGCCTGTAAAAGCTGTGCCGGCATTGTTAATTACACTATCAATATGACCAAATGTATTTATCACATCGGTATACAGCTTTTCCACTGAAGAAAAAGAAGAGACATCACACTGAAAAGCCATTGCATTCTGCAGTTCACTGCACAATTTGTCCGCCTTTTCTTTGTTTTTATTATAGGTAACAGCCACAGCATAACCATATTTATCCATTTCTCTGGCTATTGCCTCGCCTATTCCGCCTGACGCACCGGTAATCAATACTGTTTTCATAAAATTCTCCGTAAACAAATTTATAACTCAATTATAGAATAATTTATTCTGCTTGTCTACTTTATAATAAAACCATAAAAATAAAACCGGGATATATTCCCGGTTTTAATAATCAGTTTATTATGCCTGCCATGGGTTGTATGTAAATGAACCTGGCAGTGGTTTTGTATCATTTTTGATTTCTTCCTGAATAACTTCTTTCAGTTTCAGGCGGTATGTATCGTCGTAACCTTCCATTACTGGGAAAACCTTGCTGGCTTCATCAAGGAAGTGAATGATATCACGGCCTTTTGCTCTGCCTTTTACAGTATGCACGTCGTAAGCGTAGTCAGGGATTTCGCAAACAGCACCCTGTTCAACTTCTTTAACAACGATATTTTTCAGACAGTCTGTTGAACGGTCTTTTGGCTGCTCGCAAAGGAAGCGGATAGCATGGAAGAAGAAAAATGGTCTGTCTCCGTCAAAGTATGGGAATTTCTGACGTGCGATATCCAGATTGCGGATAACTTCGATAGCACGTGGGTTACCAAAACCAATGTCTTCTACTGCGATAGCATTCAGTCTGCGCCACAGTTTGTTTTCCAGATGTTCGCTGGTGATGTAAAGTTCATATGCCATTTCTACGGCAATTTCATAATCAGCATGGCGGATGGCTTTCTGTACGCCTGCAATCAGTTCGTCGCAAGGCAGGCCGTTTCTGCTTTTCATGCTGCCCCAAGGGTCAAAAGTATCAGTTGTAGCCATAATTTACCTCCGTCAGTCTATTGTGTATTCGAATGAGCCTTCTTTAGGCTGAATGTTGTTTTCGATTTCGTTTTTAACAACTTCTCTGAATTTCAGGCGGTATGTATCGTCATAGCCTTCCATAAGAGGAGTAACCCGGCTGGAAACGTCCAGGAAATGCATTACATCGCGGCCTTTTGCACGACCTTTTGCTGTGTGCACATCGTATGCATAGTCTGGTACTTCTGGTACATAGCCCTGTTCAAATTTTTTGATAACAAGGTTTTTCAGACAGTCTGTGGAACGTTCTTTAGGCTGCATGCACAGATAGCGGATAGCATAGAAAAAGAACAGCGGACGGTCACCGTCTGTGTATCTGAACTGTTTTCTTGCTTCATCCAGTTTGTTGATTACGCAGATTGCGTATGGGTTGCCAAAGCCGATATCTTCACAGGCTATGATAGTAAGACGGCGCCACAGTTTGTCTTCAAACTGTTCACTGGTAATGTACATTTCGTATGCGATTCTTACAGCGATTTCGTAGTCAGCGCGTCTGATGGATTTCTGCAGACCTGCTACCAGTTCGTCACCAGGAACGCCGCTGCGGCTGGTAATGCCTGCCCATGGGTCATAAGACATAAAAGCCATAAAAAATTCCTCCGTATTTATATTGTTTATTCAAAACGGGGCGGGCGTAAAAGCCCGCCCCGCATTACTGATATGAATTACAGTTTCTGCATATAGCAGAAGGGTAACATTAGTATGCTTTGCCCCAGATTACTCTGTGTTTAGCTGGTTTGCCACAAACCGGGCATACGCCATCCACATCATCCTGCTGGCCGAATGGCATACAGCGGCTGGATAAACCAGCCTGTTCTTTCATAGCTTCTTCACATTCTGCGTCACCGCACCACAGTGAAGAGATGAAACCATCTTTTGCCTGGGATGAAGCAATAATTTCTTCCATTGTAGACAGCTGTTCTGTTCTTGCTTCCATGTTTGCTTTTGCTTTTGCATAGATAGCCTGTTCCAGATCTTTCAGCAGCTGTGGGATAACTGTTTCCAGCTGATCCAGTGGTACAAATGTTTTTTCGCGGTTATCACGGCGAACCAGTACACACTGACCATTTTCGATATCTTTAGGACCGATTTCCAGACGCAGTGGTACACCTTTCATTTCGTACTGATTGAATTTCCAGCCTGGTGAGTTGTCGGAATCATCCAGTTTTACTCTCCAGTTAGCAGACAGACGTTCTTTCAGTTCGTTTGCTTTTTCAAGTACGCCTTCCTTGTGCTGTGCAACTGGTACGATAACCAGCTGGATAGGTGCAACTGCAGGTGGCACAACCAGACCGGAATCATCACCGTGGCTCATGATAAGAGCGCCGATGATACGTGTGGACACACCCCAGCTTGTCTGGTGTGGGAAAGAGATACCATTGTTTCTGTCAGCGAAGTTTACATCATAAGCATGTGCAAAACCATCACCGAAGTAATGGGATGTACCAGACTGCAGAGCTTTACCATCGTGCATCATAGCTTCGATAGTATATGTAGCTTCTGCGCCTGCAAATTTTTCACTTTCAGTTTTTCTACCTTTGATAACTGGCATCATCAGGCTGTTTTCTGCGAAATCAGCATAGATGTCCAGGATTTTCAGAGTAAAGTCTTTAGCTTCTTCAGCTGTTTCATGAATTGTATGACCTTCCTGCCAGAAGAATTCGCGACCACGCAGGAATGGACGTGTTGTTTTTTCCCATCTTACAACGCTGCACCACTGATTGTATTTCATTGGCAGCTGACGATATGTCTGCAGGATGTGTGCCCAATGGTCACAGAAAAGTGTTTCTGATGTAGGACGTACACACAGTCTTTCTTCCAGTTTTTCACTACCACCGTGTGTTACCCATGCAACTTCTGGTGCAAAGCCAACAACATGATCTTTTTCTTTCTGCAGAAGGCTTTCTGGAATCAGCATAGGCATAGCAACGTTTTCCACACCTACAGATTTAAAGCGTGCATCCATGATTTTCTGGATGTTTTCCCACAGGGCCTGACCGTATGGACGCATGATTGTAAAGCCTTTGATAGATGAGTAATCTATAAGTTCTGCTTTTACACAAACATCAGTGAACCACTGTGCGAAATCCACGTCGCGTGCAGTGATTTCACTAACAAATTTTTTATCTTTTGCCATTTTATACCTCTTTTTTTAAAAAGATTTGCCCTTATATCGCTATAAGGGGCAAAAATTTTTATTACATATTTTTTTCGATAAAGTCTACAACATCTTTTACGTAAACAAGGTTATCCATTGAATCTTCAGGGAATTCAACAGAGAATTCATCTTCACAGCTCATAACGATGTCTACCATATCCAGACTGTCAGCATCAAAATCATCTCTGATGTTTGCATCCAGGGACACTTCTTCTACTTCCAGACCCAGCTGTTCAGCAATGATTTCAACCAGTTTGCTTTCGATAGCTTCTCTATTCATAACATTTCTCCTTTGTAAGAAATAAAATTTATTGATACATAGTTACTTATTATTGTACTGTTTTTGACCTGTTTGTCAAGATTTTTCAGTCAAAATCTATAGCCAGGCTGGCTATGCCATTAAGTTCCATACCCGCAGTACGACCATTTATAAACTCATAATAACCCTGCGCTGCAATCATAGCACCATTGTCACCACACAGGTCCATAGTAGGTGCATAGAACTGTTTGCCCGGTGTTTTTTCTGCTATCAGTTCACGCAGACGTTTGTTTGCTGATACGCCGCCGGCTATTGCAATTTTATCATAACCAAATTCTGCAGCGGCATTTGCAAGGTTATCACTGAGAATCTGTGAAATTTTTTCCTGGAATGAAGCGGCAAGGCTGTTGATGTCAGTTTCTTCACCTTTCATATTATTGGTATTGAAAGTGTTGATAACTGCAGTTTTAAGTCCAGAAAAACTTACATCATATTTATTTTCAGTATGCGGTGTAGGCAGTTTATATTTTGTGGCGTCACCCGTAAGGGCTGCTTTTGCCACTGCAGGACCACCCGGGTAGCCAAGACCCAGTGTACGGCTTACTTTATCAAATGCTTCGCCTGCTGCATCATCAATAGTGCGGCCGATTACACGGAATTTTGTGTAGTCATCCACAGCAACGATATGGCTGTGACCACCGGAAGCAACCAGACATATAAATGGTGGTTTAAGTTCCTGATGTGTCAGGTACAGCGCCGCAATATGGCCACGCAGATGATGTACCGGCACCAGTGGTTTACCGCTGGCAAAAGAAAGACCTTTTGCATAGTTGAGGCCAACCAGCAGTGCGCCGATAAGACCCGGTGCATATGTACACGCAACTGCATCTATATCGTTAACAGTAAGACCTGCGTCATCAAAACATTTCTGTACAACTTCACTGATAGCATCAATGTGGCGGCGGGAAGCAATTTCCGGTACAACGCCACCATACAGACCATGTTCTTCGGCCTGTGAATAAATTATATTTGAAACGATTGTTCTACCATCTTTTACAATGGAAGCTGCTGTTTCGTCACAGCTGGATTCAATACCTAATATATACATTTCTTTTTCCTGTTTTATTTCCATAAACTTTTTTGCGGTTTTCCTCCGCTGCGCCGAAATAACGGAATGAAATATAGTCGCCTTTGAAATGCGCTGAAGCGCCTTTCAAATTCTCCTTATTTCATACTGTCATCCGCCTCGCTCCCTCTGCCACTGGCAGCGCTCGGCTACTTCCCATCACAGCTGGATTCAATACCTAATATATACATTTCTTTTTCCTGTTTTATTTTTGCAAGTTTTTATATTGTTTTTTCCATAACCACTGCATCATCCTGCGGATTGGAATAAAAATTTTTACGCAGACCCAGTTTTTCAAAACCCAATTTATTATACAACGCCAGTGCAGGCTCGTTTTTACTGCGCACTTCCAGAACTACAGTAGTGATTCCTTCCGGCAGTGAGTTCATTGTTTCTGTCAGCAGTTTTGCGGCTATTCCGTGGCCGCGCATATCCGGATGAGTACATACAAAAATCAGTTCTGCATCAAATGTAACCAGATACGAACAGAAAGCTACCGCCCTGCCATCAGCCACTGCAACAAAGCTGTGTGTGGAATCGTTTTTTATATCATCAGCCAGCCCCTGTGCTGACCAACCGTCATTCACAACACTGTGTATAGCGGCTATATGTTCCAGATGATTGGCTGAAAATTTTTCTACAGTTATATTCATGTCACTTATCCTTTTGCGATATACCAGTTTTCACCGCTGTTTACGTCTGCTTTCAGTGGTATGGAAAGATTTGCGGCATTCTGCATCTCTTCGCTGAGTATACGTGATGCTTTTTCCACTTCGTCGAATGGTGCTTCAACTATCAGTTCGTCATGTACCTGCAGAACCAGCTGTGATTTCATGTTTTCGTTTTTAAGACGGTTGTAAACACGTACCATAGCTATTTTGATTATATCTGCACTGGTGCCCTGAATAGGTGTATTCATGGCCATTCTGGCGCCAAGTGCCTGCACATTCTTGTTTGAATTGTTGATTTCCGGCAGAATGCGTCTGCGGTTATACAATGTAGACACGTAACCATTTTCTTTGGCAAACTGTGTGATACTGTTCATATAGTCTGCTACACCGCTGAAGTTATGCAAATAGTCTTTTATAAACGCATCTGCCTCTTTCACTGTCATACCTGTATCTTTTGACAATGAAAAAGCACCGATGCCATAAACTATACCGAAGTTTACAGCTTTTGCACGGCTACGCAGCTGTGGTGTAACCATTTCAATAGGCAGTTTCAGTACCTGTGATGCTGTACGTGCGTGAATATCTTCGCCGTTAAGGAAAGCTTCGCTCATTACTTTATCACCACTGATGTGAGCCAGTATGCGTAATTCAATCTGGGAATAGTCAGCATCCAGCAGAGTGCAGCCTTCTTTTGCCACGAAGAATTTACGCAGTTCACTACCCAGTTGTGTGCGCACCGGAATATTTTGCATATTCGGTTCAGATGAAGAAATACGGCCTGTGCGTGTTTCTGTCTGGTTGAATGTGGAGTATATTCTGCCGTCCGGTGCAATTTTATCTATAAGGCCTTCCACGTATGTGGAATTGAGTTTCTGATAAGTGCGGTAATTAAGGATAACATCTATCACCGGATGATATTTACGCAGACCTTCCAGAGTTTCCGCGTTTGTGGAATAACCTGTTTTTGTTTTTTTGCCAGCTGGCAGTCCCAGCACTTCAAACAATGCATGACCCAGCTGTTTAGGGCTGTTCAGGTTGAACTTTTCACCCACCATTTCGTAAATAGTTTCCTGGTCTTTTTCCAGCTGTTCTTTCAGTTTTACACCAAATTCAGCTATTCCTGCTTTGTCTACAGCAAACCCACGGTGTTCCATGTTTGCCAGTACCTCTGCCAACGGCATTTCTATATCATAAAGCAGGGACTGCTGATTATCTTTTTCTATATTTTCTTTCAGTATTTTATAACAACTGTGTGCATATGGTGCAAAACTGTCTTCACACTCAAATGCTTTTTCTGCTGACAATGACATGTGAATTACATCCATATCGTAGCTGTTTGCCAGCGGATTTACGATGTATGCAGCCAGTTTCAGACAGAAAGTGATGTTTGCCGGTGTGATACCATTTGCGAAACAATATTTATACAAAGTCTTGCTGTCGTATGCTATTTTTTCTTTGGATGTATCTTCCAGCCAGCCCTTCAGTCTTTCGTCTTCCAGCAGCAGTTTTTCCACCTGTTTATCCCATACCATTACTGCATGGCTGTCTGTCAGCCACACTATGGCTTTATCCATGGTTGCGGTATAGTCAGCTACTGCTACTGTTTCCAGTGTAGTTTCTGTCACAGCAGTTTCGAAAGAGAGCTGCTGTTCACCACACAGGCGGTCTGCCATATTGTACATTTCCAGTCTGGTCAGAATTTCTCTGGCTTTTGTCAGGTCTGCCGGCTGTCTTGTATAGTTTTCCAGTTGTGTATCTACAGGTGCATCTGTGCTGATTGTACCCAGCTGTCTGGAAAGATATGCCATGTCTTTATCGTTTTTCAGTTTTTCACGCACACCTTTTTTGATAAAGGAGTCCTCTATATTTTCATAAATGCTGTCCAGTGTACCGAATCTCTGCAGTAATGATACCGCTGTCTTTTCGCCTACACCCTTTACACCAGGGATATTATCTGATGTATCGCCCATAAGTGCTTTCAGGTCTATCAGCTGTGAAACATCCAGTGAATATTTTTCTTTTACAGCTTCTTTGTCCATCAGTACATTCCGGCTTTTGCCCATGCTGGTTGTGGCCAGTACCACGTTTACATTATCATTTACCAGCTGCAGGCTATCACGGTCACCCGTGGCGATATAGCATCTGTGGCCATTATCTGTGGCAGATTTAGCCAGTGTACCCAGAATATCGTCAGCTTCCCAGCCTTCCTGTGAAACCATTACATAGCCCAGATTACCCAGAATTTCTTTCAGTAAAGGCATCTGGCTGGCCAATTCTTCCGGCATACCTTTTCGGTTACCTTTATATTCGGAATACATTTCATGACGGAATGTTTTGGCTTTCATGTCAAAAGCCACTGCAACAGCATCCGGCTGAATATCTGCCTCCAGTTTATTGAGGATATTCAGAAAACCATAAATACCATTTGTATACTGACCATCTTTTGTAGTCAGCACTTTTATACCGAAAAAGGCACGGTTAAGTATACTGTTACCATCTATTGCCAGAAGTTTCATAGGAATCTCCTTATACACTAAAATAAATTTTCTTTATAACTATATTAGTATACCACATTTTTATATTTTGTGGTATACTGTATTAACTAATTTTAAATATTTGAGGTAAAAATGAATTTAAACGGATTAAATATAGATTCCAAAGCTGTTCTTGCACCTATGGCAGGTTTCTGTGACATTGTGCTGAGAAAAGTTGCTGATGACTTCGGAGCAGGTTTCACCATCAGCGAAATGGTGTCTGCCCGTGCACTGTACTACGGTGACGAAAAAAGCAAACAGCTGATGGCCACATGGGACCACAAAGGCAGATACGGTATACAGCTGTTTGGTTTTGACCCTGTGGATTTTGAGCATGCCACAAAGCTGGCACTGGAATGCAACCCTGACTTTATTGATATAAACATGGGTTGCCCTGCCCCTAAAATAGTTACAAATGGTGCCGGCAGTGCCCTGATGAAAAACACCGACCTGGCCATGCAGATAGCAAAAACTGTAGTAGATAATGCAAACGGCACACCTGTAAGTGTAAAGATGCGTAAAGGTTGGGACGACAACTGCATAAGCTGTGTTGAACTGGCTAAAAAAGTGGAAAGCGTTGGCGTAAACTTTATTACAGTACACGGCCGTACCAGACAGCAGATGTACCATCCTGGTATAGATATGGATGCCATAAAGTCTGTAAAACAGGCTGTAAACATTCCTGTAATCGGTAACGGTGATATAGTGACACCACAGGACGCCATAAACATGATGGATTACACTGGCTGTGATGCTGTCATGGTAGGCAGAGAAGCCCTCAGCCGACCATGGATTTTCAAACAGATAAATCAGGCGCTGGCAGGTATCACACCTGATGATGACCCTACTGTGGAAGAAAGAATGGCACTGTTACTGTGGCATATTGAAAAACTATGTGAGGTAAATGGTGAACACCTGGGCATGAAAAAAGCCCGCGGTCAGGCTGCACTGTATATGAAAGGCCTCCGTGGTGCTGCAAAAATGCGCTATCTGACAAATAGTCTTTCCGTTTTTGCTGACGCAGAAAATCTGGTAAAAGAAGTATTAAAGGAGAACGGTAATGTTTAATTTCAATGCTTTGCTGGCAAGAATGAAATATATACCACGCTGGAGCCTTATGCGACGGAACACACAGGAAGATGTAGCACAGCATACCAGTGAAGTGATGATTACTGCACACACACTGTGCCTGCTGGCAAACAACATGTTCGGCCATAATGTAAACAGTGAAAAAGTTATTACCTGTGCACTTTATCATGATGTAAGCGAAATACTTACAGGCGATCTGCCTACACCGGTAAAATACAATAATCCACGGATACAGAAAGCTTACAAAGAAGTGGAAAGACACGCTGTAAACCGGCTGCTGGAAACTGCACATCCTGATATAAAAGACAGTCTGCGACCATATCTGACACAGGAAGAACTGACAGATTATGAAAAAGCGATTCTGAAAGGTGCTGACAGACTGTGTGCCCTGACAAAGTGTATAGAAGAACTGCAGGGTGGCAATAAAGAATTCCAGTCTGCTTTTAATTCAACTTTTGTGGCATTAAAAGAAATGCAGCTGGATGAGGTGGATTACTTTATGGAAAATATGCTTGACAGTTACAGGCTTTGTCTGGACGAACTGGCAAAAATTTAGGTGAACAGATTGAAAAAAGATTTGTTTAAAAATGTATATCTTAAATCCTTCCTTCTGGGTGGACTGACTGCCTTCTGCCTGCTGGTACCATTCTGGGTGGCGGATGGCGGTTTTTTCACCTATGCAGGTGATTTTGACAGCCAGCAGATACCTTTTTACATGTATATGAACCAGATGGTAAAAAGCGGTAGCATGAACTGGAGCTGGGCCACCGATCTGGGCTCTTCTGTTATAAACAGCTACTCTTTTTATCTGCTGGGTTCACCTTTTTTCTGGCTAAGCTGTATTTTTCCTTATAAGGCAGTACCCTATATAATGCCGTTATTGCTGATACTGAAATTTGCTGTGGGCAATCTTGGAGCTTTTGGATATCTGCGCAGATATAGTAAAAACGATAACTACGCTATGATAGGCGCTGTACTGTATACCTTCAGTGGATTTTCTGTTTATAATATATTCTTCAACCATTTTCTGGAATCAGTGGTATTTTTTCCATACCTGTTATGGGCGCTGGACGAGTTTATTTATAACAAAAAACGTGGCATCTTCCCATTGATAGTTGCACTGAATCTGATAAACAACTATTTCTTCTTTATCGGTCAGGTAGTATTCCTGTTTATATATTTCGGTGTAAAAACATACACAAAAGAATATCGCATAAATAAAAAAGATTTTTTCACCCTGGCTTTCGAGTCATTTACCGGATGCCTGATGGGTATAGTGCTGTTTATACCATCAATACTAAGCGTACTGGAAAATCCGCGTTCAACCAGCACTCTGAACGGAATGGGATTGTGGCTGTACAATAATGTACAGCAATATTTTGCCATAATCGCCTCTGCCCTGCTGCCACCTGATCCGCCATATATACCTGCCCTGTTTACAATGGGGACAATAAAATGGACCAGTATGAGTGCATTTATGGCTATGGGTGGTATGGCCGGATATTTCATTTTCAGAAAATACAACAATAACTCTTCTTTCGGCAAAATATTTACCATATCTGTTATTTCAGCACTGGTACCTGTGCTGAACAGCACATTTTATGCATTCAACTCCGCATACTATGCCCGCTGGTTCTATATGCCTTTACTGATGCTGTCCGCCATGAACATGCAGAGTTTTACCCTGGAAAAACAACAGATATTCTACGGTCTGAAAACCACAGCTGTACTGACACTGTGCCTGTCAGTATTTGCGCTGACTCCTTCCACAAATGACGAGGGTGAATTTATTCTTGGAATTGCTGAAGAGCCCGCAATATTCATACTGAATATTATGATCGCCCTGCTGAGCATATATCTGGCGTTTTTCGTGGTGTATAATCACAAAGATAAACCACATTACACCAAACGGCTCATGAGTGGCTGTCTGATTATAACAATGCTGTTCGGCTGTACACATCTGGCACTGACAAAAATGCCACAATGGGAAGCAGACAAACTGTATAAACCACAGAACTACGATGTGCTGGACAGTTATGATTTCACTTTCGGCGAAACTGAAGCCAACTGGCGTATGGACACATATAATTGCTATGATAACATGGGCCTGTTTATAAACATGCCGAACCTGCAGTTTTTCAACAGTACTGTTACACCGTCAATCATGGAGTTTTATCCTGCTGTTGGTGTAAAAAGAGATGTGTCTTCAAAACCTGACCGGTCACTGTATGCACTGCGCACCCTTCTGAGTGTGAAATATATAGTTATGCCAGAGTGGGAAGAATCCAATTTTTTGGACAGCGCAAGAAATGCCAACTATTATAAAATCAATCATGAATATCCTTACACTGTATACGAAAACATGAACTTTGTTACAATGGGATTTGCATACGACAAGTATGTGGAATATGACCAGTTAAGTCAGGTAAACAGCCTGAACCGCAGTAATGTACTGGTAAGGGCACTGGCAGTTGATGGTGAAGTCATAGAAAAATATAATCTGGGGCTTAAACAGCTGTCAGATTCAGAAATGTTTGACTACACTTATACCACTTTTATTGAAGATGTAACCAAAAGACGAAACTTGTCTGCCTACTATTTCCAGCAGACTGATGACGGTTTCCAGTGTAAAATAAATCTTAATCAGCCAAATCTGGTATTTTTCTCTGTGCCTTATGATACAGGTTTCACCGCATGGGTAAACGGTGAAAAAACAGAGATAGAAAAAGTAAATTACGGTTTGTGTGCAGTTTATGCACCGGCCGGTGACAATGAAATAATATTTACCTACCGTACACCGGGACTGACAATTGGTATAACAACCACTGTAATCGGCTGGGCGGTGTACGCAGGGTGTGTATTGAATATAAAAAGAAAGCATAAGGAGATACAATGAGCGAAACAATTATGCAGGAAAAAGTATTCCGGACTGACGTGAACAGTGTTCTGGCCAGAGAGTTTTCCATTAAGCCATGGCAGGCAGAAAACACAGTGGCACTGCTGGATGAAGGTGCTACTATTCCGTTCATAGCCCGATACAGAAAAGAAAAAACAGGTGAGCTGGATGACCAGACCATCAGAAATGTTTCTGACAGGGTTGCCTATCTGCGCAATCTGGACAGCAGAAAACAAGAAGTATACAACTCTATTCTCGGCCAGGAAAAAATGACTGACGAAATAGAAAAATCCATTTCAAACGCAATCACACTGGCAGAAGTGGAAGATATCTACCGCCCATTCAAACCAAAGAGAAAAACAAGGGCGTCAATTGCCAAAGAAAAAGGTTTGGAACCGCTGGCAAAGACAATTCTGGAACAGAACAAAAAAACTGTGCTGGCAGAGCTGCTGCCACTGTACATAAACGAAGAAAAAGGTGTGGCAACTGCAGAAGATGCACTGAAAGGTGCAATGGATATTATAGCTGAAGATGTTTCTGACAATACACAGGTGCGTACCGTGCTGAAAAGACTGTATAACCGTACTGGTCTGGTAGAAAGTAAAGGCGACGAGGAAAAAGAAAGTGTGTACACACAGTACTATGCATTCTCACAGCCTGTAAATAAAATCGCATCACACCGTGTACTGGCACTTAACCGTGGCGAAAAAGAAGATTTCCTGAAAGTAAACATCACAGTTGATACACAGGCCGCTATCAATGAGATTGAAAAAATCTACATCACCGGTAAAGGCGAATGTGCCGATGTGGTAAAGGAAGCTATCTCAGATGGTTACACAAGACTGATTCATCCTTCTCTGGACACTGAAATCAGAAATAATCTGACTGATATTGCCAATGAAGGTGCAATAAAACTGTTTGGCGATAACCTGCGCCAGTTACTGCTGGTACCTCCTGTAAAAGGTAAAATATGTATGGCGTTGGACCCTGGTTACCGTACAGGCTGTAAAATGGCTGTCGTGGATGAAACAGGTAAAGTACTGGACACAGGTGTTGTTTACATGACACTGCCAAACCACAAAAAAGATTTAGCTGAAAAACAGCTGACAACACTTATCAGAAAGTATGACGTAGACATTATTTCTATCGGCAATGGTACTGCAACAAAAGAAACTGAAATGTTTGTAGCAGCTCTGCTGAAAAAACTGGATAAAAAAATCAGCTATGCTGTAGTAAATGAAGCCGGTGCATCTGTTTATTCTGCCTCCAAACTGGCTGCCGCGGAATTCCCTGAATTTGACGTTTCTTTAAGAAGTGCTGTTTCTATAGCACGCCGTCTGCAGGACCCACTGGCTGAGCTGGTAAAAATCGATCCTAAATCCATCGGCGTAGGCCAGTACCAGCACGACATGCCTAAAGCACGTTTGGAAGAAAGCCTGGATGGTGTAGTGGAGTTCTGTGTAAACACTGTAGGTGTAGACCTGAACACTGCCAGCGCACCACTGCTGGAAAGAGTTTCCGGTCTGAATAAAACCACAGCCAAAAACATCGTTGAATACAGACAGGAAAATGGCCGGTTCACAAAACGTAGTCAGCTGATGAAAGTAAGCAAACTGGGGCCTAAAGCCTACATGCTGTGTGCAGGTTTCTTACGTATACCTGGTGCAAAAGATAAACTGGACTCATCTTCTGTTCACCCTGAAAGCTATGATGCCGCAAAACAGTTACTGTCTGCCGTAGGTTACACACCTGACGATATTGGCACTGAAAAAATCAAAAATCTTGCTGAAGACGCAGAAAAAATAGGTCTCAGTAAACTGGCTGAACAGCTGAATACAGGTATCCCTACACTGAAGGACATTATATCTGAACTTATCAAACCGGGCAGAGACATGCGTGATGACCTGCCAAGCCCATTGCTGCGTGAAGATATACTGGACATGAACGACTTGAAACCAGGTATGCAGCTGAAGGGTACTGTAAGAAACGTAATCGACTTTGGTGCATTTGTGGATATCGGCGTTCATCAGGACGGTCTGGTGCATTTAAGCCAGATATGTGACCGCTACATCAAGCATCCTTCCGAAGAAGTGAAGGTAGGGGATGTTGTAGATGTGTGGGTTCTCAGCGTGGATACTGCAAAGAAAAGAATTTCTCTTACTATGAGAAAACCAAAAGAAAACAAACCTTCCAAATAAACAGAACATGGCAGCATTGCTGCCATGTTTTTTATTGTCATAAACTATTCAATAAGTTATAATATATGTTAGTAATTATTGACAGGTGAAATATGAAGCGAAAACTTACAGATATATTGATTATAATTTTATTGTGCGTAATGTGTTTTTCCGGCTACAAACTATACAGCGAATGGAAAGACAGCAAAGAAAGCCATCAGCAGTTCGAACAGCTGGAAAACATAGCGAACCGACCATTGGAGCTCGAAGAAGATATAACCACTGTAACTGCAACTGAAAAATATATGCCGATATATAATGAAAACAACGACTTTGTTGCATGGATAACAATAGATGATTCACTGCTGAATTATCCTGTAATGCAGACAAAAAATGAGCCTGAATATTATCTGCGCCGTGATTTTACAAAAAAATATAATTTTCATGGTGTACCATTTATAGACTACAGATGCACTCTGAATGAAAGTGATAATATAATAGTATACAGTCACAATATGAAAGACGGTACTATGTTCAGCGCTGTAGAATACTATATGGATCCTGACTACTATGAAAATCACCGTTATATCAGATTTGACACTCTGGATTCATTCAGCAGATATGAAGTTATATGCGTGCTGAAAATTGATGTGCGGACAGAGGGTACTGCATTTTATGAAAATGTAGATTTCGAAACTGAAGAAGATTTCAACGCCTTTATCCGGTATGCCAAATCTGCTGCACCTTACGAAACCGGAGTGAGTGCCGAATATGGTGATGAGTTACTGACACTGTCTACCTGTGAGTACACAATGACTGACGGGCGCTGTGTGCTGATAGCAAGAAAAATATCCCAGTCACCCGCAAAGCGCTATGATGCCAGCGGCAATGAAATAATGAAATAGTGACACAAAACAAAAGCTCACCATAAGGTGAGCTTTTTTAAATTATTTAAGATTTTCGGGGCTGAAGCCATATGGCAACATGTCTTTAAGCAACATTTCTACAATGCCGCCTTTGCCGTCTGGCATAATGATAACAAATGTTTCAGCGTCGCAGAATTCAGCCATAACCTGACGGCACACGCCGCATGGTGCTGTTAAAATATCGGTACTTTTCCCCTTTGGTGCGCCTACGATAGCAATTCTTGCAAATTGTCTTTCCCCTTCGTAAATAGCGCGAAAAAAAGCGGTGCGTTCGGCACAGTTGGTTGGTGAATAGGCCGCGTTTTCTATATTACAGCCGTGGTAGATTTTACCATCCTTTGTTTCCAGTGCTGCACCTACCTGAAAATTTGAATAAGGTGAATATGATTTTTCTCTGGCTTTTATAGCCTCGTCCAGAAGTTCTCTTGCTGTCATAATATAATCCTCCACTGATATTTTGCTGCAGTTTATACTTATTTTACAGTACTCTATACCAATATATTACCATACATACTCAAAGTAAACAAGAAAAGGTACGGCAATGTGCCGTACCTTTTTATAAGTTGTTATTTTATAAGAGAAATAGCTTCGGAAATAGTTTTTTCCATAGCTTCTTTGCCATATTTGTCTACTTCTGCTTTATCTTTTACACCATGTGTAAGACAGCCTGCACCGCCGATGCAGCCGCCGATACATGCCATACCTTCAATAAAGTTGGCATCCAGCACGCCTTTGCGCTTTTTAAGCAAGGCAAGACGACATTCTTCAATGCCATTGCATGCAATAGCTTTCAGTGTGAAGTCTTCCAGTCCCTGTTCTTTAAGTGCCTGCACAACAGCATCGGAAAGGCCGCCGCTGCGGGCAAATATACGGCCAAAGTAGGAAGCATTGTCCAGCACGCCTTCTTCCAGCGTAGTAATATCCATACTTTTACTGTCAAACAGTGCCTGCAGTTCTTCAAAGGTCAGCACGCTGTCCACATAAGGTTTTGCACTTTCCAGCTGGGCTTCTGCTTTTTTTGCAGTACATGGTCCAATGAACACTGTTTTTGCTGTTGGGTCTGTCTTTTTGATGTACTTGGAAATTTCCACCATTGGGGAAAGGTTATGGGAAATATGCTGTACCAGATCTGGGAATTCAGATTTCACATATGAAACAAATGCCGGACAACAGCTACTTGTAAGGAAGCCTTTTTCAGTAAGTTCTTTTGCTTCGCTCATGGCAACAAGATCAGCACCAAGGGCGGCTTCAACAACTGTATGGAAGCCCAGTTCTTTAAGGCCGGTAATAACCTGACCCAGTTTTGCGTAGGAGAACTGGCTGGAAACTGATGGTGCAACAACTGCGTAAACTTTGAACTTTTTGCTGTTCTCGCTTTGCTTGATAAGGTCGATTACGTCCAGAATATAGGATTTGTCGGAAATAGCACCGAATGGGCACCGGTAAACACAGGCACCGCAGGATGTGCATTTTTCTTCGTCAATAATAGCTGCCTGTTCTTCGTTAATAGAAATAGCCTTTACCTTACATGCAATCTGGCATGGACGTTTGCGGTTTACAATAGCGGAATATGGGCAAACCTGTGCACATTTACCGCATTCCACACACTTGGATTTATCTATATGTGCCACGTGGTTGTGGTCGAAGGAGATTGCACCGCGTGGGCAAACGTCTTCGCAACGGTTGGCAAGACAGCCACGGCAGGAGTCGGTAACTTCGTAACCGGCTGCAGGGCATTCGTCGCAGGCAATATCAATAACCTGAATAATATTTTTGTTATCCGGGTCGCCACCCATGGCGATTTTTACCCTTTCGCCAAGGATTGCCCTTTCTTTATAAATACAGCAACGCATTGTTGGCTGTTTGCCCGGTACAATGTTTTTTGGAATATCCATTACATTTTTTGCAAGGGTATCGTCCCATGCGTGGCGGGCAACTTCCCTTAACACCTTGTATTTAAGGTACTGCACCTTGGTGTCAAATTTACGCACTACTTTTTTATCAAACTTTTCCATAGTGGTCTCCTTTAAAAATAGCTTACTTTAATGCGCTTACCCATAAGGCGCAGAGATTTTGAAAGTTCTTCTACCAGATTCATTTTAATGTTGAAGTTAATTGGCAGGTCCGGGTTCTGGTGGGCTGGGTTAATGGCCTTGCCAACGTAGAAGTTAATATCGGTGGCCTCTTCAAACAGCAGGCGGCTTATAAGTGAAGCGCCGTCTTTTTTGAAGTTCCAGTGTTCGTAATATTTGTTTTCGCCCAGATAGTCACGGGCGTATTCCACCACTTTGTTTACGGTGATAACACCTTCGGTAACAAGGTCAACACCTTCAATTTCGGCAGTTGGTGGTACATCTGACCGTTCAAAGCTGAGGGAAGCCCTTACAGGTTTGCCCAGATATTTTGAAACGATTGATGATGTGGTGCCGCCGCATACAATATGCTTGCCTTCTTTGGAGAAGAAAAGGTTCATCATACGGTTGGCGTCATCACGGTGGCTTGGCGGACCAAACAGCATGTTCATAGGTACACGTTTTCTTATACGTACAATGCAGGCTGTGGCGTCGTCCCCCGGCCGGCCACCATAAAGGCGGTTGCATTCGTCCACCAGTATGGTAGAAAGGTTTTTGGCTGTGTAGCCGGCAGGTGCCATAGTTTCTAAAAATTCAATAATATCTTCCCTTTTCCAGCCAAAGTTATAGGCTGTGCCTATGCCGGCATGTGGGCAACCGTCGCTCATGGCCACGAAAATATCATTTTCCTGCAGTGGAATAACCGATTTATACACACGCTTGCCGCCTATGTTCATTTCGGTTTTAGGGTAATCGTAGTTTTTTTCGTTGCGGATAACAACCACATGTGGGTTATCGTACTGGAAAATTTCGCAGGCCTGATTATCAATAATGCGCATGATAGTAAAGGTAGAATATGCCACCCCGCGCAGTGAACAAACCGGCAAAGTGTCGGCAATGGTGGCAACGCAGTCTTCAATAGGCAGACCTGCCGCCATCATTGTGGAGATAATTTTAGATGTAAGGGTAGAAAGAATACTTGCCTTTACCCCACTGCCCAGACCGTCGGAAAGAACGATTATTGTGGAGCCGTCTTCGGCTTCCACCATTTCCACGTGGTCGCCACAAAGCTGTTCGCCAACGTGGTTTATACTTTTATAGCCGATATCTGCACATAAATCATTCATTTGATATAGACTCCTTAAGTTTACTGAGAGCAATTTTGGTTTCGGCAGCTGTTTCGCCCAGCAGGTAGGCAATTTCCTGTACAATGCGCATCTGTTTATCTACCACCTGGTCGGCAACTTCCACAGTCTGGCGGCTGATGGCTTCTTTACGTCTGCGCTGGGTTTCATCTTCTGTAACGTCGGTCATAATACCGATAACAAGGTTGGATTCCCTGTCAAGGAAGATTGTCTGTTCCACATAGCGGTTGTATTCTGCCAGATATACACGCTGGTTTCTTATTTCCTTACCGGTTGTAAGCACTTTCATAAAATCGGTAGGGTCAAGAACACGCACAACCTTATCGCCAAGAATATCGCTGGCATTGCGGATATTTATAATTTTTCTTGCAGCTTCGTTAATCTGCTGTACTTCCAGACGGTCGTTGAGAACAATAAGGCCGTTTGGAGAGTTTTTAACAATATTGTCAGAAAAGCTTTCGGCTTTATCTTTAAGGAAAGGCATACACATAGAAACTTCTGCCTTGCCCTGCCAGATTGCAACAGCTTTTTCACGGCAGGTGTTGTAACCGCAGGAACCGCAGTTAAGTTCCTGTGATGGTTTGAATTTACCCATCTGGCGCATAATAGCCATAATTTCGCTTTCGCCCGGGCGGATACCACGCTGTTCAATATATTCAAAGTTCTTTTTAAGTTCTGACGGACTTGGCTGTTCTACATCAAAGTCCTTTTCGCCTGCATAGCTGTTTACGGCAATAGTGTCTTTAATGGAAGAATGATGATATTTTTCCATAATAGGACCGCCAACACAGCTGCCTGGGCAGGCAGACATTTCAATAAAGCATTTATGTACCTTGCCATCAATAATATCCTTAATTGCCAGTTTGCAGTTTTCCACACCGTCAATAGCCATGTAAGTGTAGCCCGGCATGGTCTGCGCCATGGTTTTAAGAATACCGCCTGTGGTTGGGAAGAAACGGGCTTTGCCTGTGTTTGTGTCTTCAGCTTCCGGCACAATTTCAATATTTTCTTCTTTAAGCCATGCTGAAAGTTCTTCAAAAGTAAGCACAGCGTCCACTATACCCGCGTAATGTTCGGCTTCGTCCTTTTTGGCAACGCAAGGGCCGATAAACACAGTTTTGGCTTCTGGCATGCGCAGTTTGATATCACGACAGTGAACCTGCATTGGGGAAGCCACATCTGCCAGGTATTCCAGCGCCTGTGGGTAGTGCTTCTGGATAAGCAGGTTAATGGAATGACAGCAGGAGGAAATAAGCACATCACGGTCATCTTCTGCCAGCATTCTTTCGTATTCATTTTTAACCACAGTTGCACCAAGGGCTGTTTCTTCCACTGAATGGAAGCCCAGCTTTTTAAGAGCCGTGGACATAGCATTGATGCCCCGGCCGTTATAGTTAGCCACAAATGATGGTGCAAGGCTCACCACCACCGGTACACCGGCCTGAATAAATACCTTTACTTTTTCCAGTTCGCTGTTGATTTCTTTAGCTTCCTGCGGGCAAACAACAAAGCACTGGCCGCAAAGTATACATTCGTTACCAATAATATATGCCTGATTGCCGGAAAAACGTATAGATTTTACCGGGCAGTAGCGTATGCATTTGTAACAGTTTTTACAGTTGGATTTTTTAAGGGTAAGAATATTTGGCATTTGCTTTTAACCTCGCAGTTTTTTAAGAATATTTTCGGCAAAAAAGTCGCCAAAATTTTCGGCTGTGATGCCGGCAAAAATATCGTCATCAACCTGTACAGAAACACCTACACGGTTGCATTTGCCAACACACAAAGTACCCACAAGGGTAATTTCATTTTCCAGACCATTTGCCCGGATTGCCTTTTGCAGAAGTTCCACAATAAGCTGTGAACCTTTAAGATGGCAGGAAGAACCTACGCACACCTGAATAACCATGTTTTACCCCCGTACTTTTGCAAAAATGTGGTTTGTAAAAAATTCTTCCACAGTTTCTGGTGAAACAGAATGGAAAGCATCATCTACAGTAACGCAAACGCTTTTCTGACACTGACCCATACAGAATGTGCCGCCCAGAGTAACCTTTTCTTCCAGATTGTGCTGTGTAATAAGCCGCTGCAGCTGTGTAACAACCTGACGGGAACCTTTTATATGGCAGGAACTGCCAATACATACTGTAACTTTCATAAATGCTCCTTTATTTAAATCAATTTTTTTATATCGATACCATATTTTCTATTATATCCCCGCAGCAAACCCCCGTCAACGGGTAGGATTAAATTTTACATATCTTTTAACTGTATTATTGGAACCATATAAAAACTGATGGCTGTAACAAATATTTTCAATCTGGCGCAATATGCGTAATTAATTACCTGGCATATAAAAAATAAATTTTGCAAAAAAAATAACGGCCAACCTTTCGGTCAGCCGTTATGATACAAATAAATAAAAAGACCAGCCTTTCAGCTGGTCTTTGGTGCGGATGACAAGACTTGAACTTGCACGATATTGCTACCACCAGCCCCTCAAGCTGGCGTGTCTGCCGATTCCACCACATCCGCGAATCACTTGCACCTCATCAGTGCAAGAGTTATTATATCACCATAATTTCAGTTTGTCAACAGATTTTTTACATTTTTTCAGAAATATTTACATTTTCTGTTTGTGGCAATGCATATTCGCTTACATCACGCAGTTTTCGGTTAATAGCACGAGTGCGTACACCTACCAGATCGTCCAGCTCTCGGCTGGCGGCCAGCATTTTGTCGTGGGCTTTGTCCAGCACTTTTTCAAATTTTTCAAATTCGGTTTTTACTTCACCCAGCACTTTCCATACCTGTGTGGAATTTTTCTGTATCGCCAGTGTGCGGAATCCCATCTGCAGGCTGTTAAGAAGGGCTGCCATAGTAGTAGGTCCGGCAATATTTATTTTTTCTTTCTGCAGTTCTTCCACCATGCCATAGCGTACTACCTCAGCATAAAGTCCCTCTACCGGCAGAAACATAATCGCAAATTCGGTGGTGTTTGGCACATCGATATATTTAGTACGTATATCTCTGGCAAAACCCTTTATTCTGGTACGCAGTTCTTTCACTGCCTGCTGAACCTGTGTGGAGTCTGCGCTGTCATAAGCATCCAGAAGTTTCTGATAAGCATCCAGCGGAAATTTTGCATCCACAGGCAGATACACCGGTTTTTCATCATCCCCCGGCAGTTTTACTGCAAACTCAACCCTGTCCGCAGAGCCTTTTTTAGTAGCAATATTACTTTCATACTGTTCCGGAGACAGAATTTCTTCCAGTATAGCACCTAATTGTACTTCTCCCAAAATGCCACGTGTCTTTACATTGGAAAGCACACGTTTCAGATCATCTACACCGGCACCTACTTTCTGCATTTCCCCCAGCGAAGCGTAAACCTGTTCCAGTCTTTCGCTAACCATTTTAAAGCTTTGGCTTATGCGGTCTTCCAGTGTTTTTTGCAGTTTTTCGTCCACTGTCCGTCGCATTTCTTCCAGTTTTTTCTCGTTGGACTCCTGCATATCTTTCATTTGCTTATCCAGAGTCTGGCGAATTATATCCATCTGACGGTTACTTTGTTTCTGGAAAAACTCAAAGCGACGGTCCAGCTGTTCTGTATTGTTACTGAAAGTTTTTCGCATTGTTTCCAGCGTTTCGTTTGTGCGCTGTGAAAAATCTGAAAAGCGCAGGGCTTCCATCTGTGCAAGAGCTTCCTGGGTTGCCTTGGCACTTCGCGCGGATGACTCCATCTGTCTGCCCACAAAGTCCAGAGTATCTTTCGAATTTTTATCAGAATAATCATACAGATCTTTTTCCAGTTTATCTATTCTGGCAGAGATATCACTTTTTCGGCCGATTTTCAGCAATACGATGATATTCAGTAACACCGACAGTACAAGAAGACCTGTTATTATATATTCGGAATAAGCCATAAAATATTTTCTTCCCCTTAAATTTTACAGCCGTCAGTTAATGACGGCTGTGATTGTTTTCAATTATTTCTTTTCAGCTGCCAGTTTTGCCATAGCATCTTTGATAAGCTGAATAAATTCTTCACGTTTTACACCCAGAGCAACCTGTGCAGTTGGTTTTTCGTTAAGAATTCTGTTAACATCAGTTACTGTCATACCATATGTATAACGGCCGTTGATGTCAACTGTTACATACAAATCTTCGCTTTCAACCAGTTCTGGGTTAAGCAGCCATGCCAGTGGCAGGCTGTCGTGCATTGCAAGACCAGGGTTTTTAATTCTGTCACGGTAATGTTCAATGTAAATGCCCAGCATATCGTAAATTGTTTTTGTCAGCCAGTTTGTATTGCCGAATTCTTCAATTTCGTCAAAACCGATATAGCCTTTCCATGTGGCATCAAGGCCGGCCATTTTAATTTTAAGACCGCTTTTGAACACGATATGTGCTGCTTCCGGGTCCATTACAATGTTGGCTTCAGCAACCGGGTTTCTGTTGCCTTTAAGTGTGGAACCGCCCATGATGGCCAGTTCTTTGACTTTTGGCATAAGTTCCGGGTGAGTCATAATAAGTGTAGCCACGTTTGTCAGCGGACCTACAGCCACAATTGTAATTGGTTCTTCGCTTTCACGCAGGGTGCGTGCCATAAATTCAACAGCTGAAATATCAATTTCTTTTATTGTTGGTTCTGGCAGTGGGTTTGCGCTGTCGCCCAGACCGTCATGACCATGTACAATGCTTTTGTATGGTGGGTCGTATGGTGCAACAATTGGTCTTACACTGCCGCGTGCAACAGGAATATCTGTACGGCCAAGCAGTTCAAGAATTTTAAGTGTATTTTTTGTGGTTACATCTACGTGGCGGTTGCCGTATGTAGTTGTAAAACCAAGGACATCAAATCTTTCATTACCAAGGGCAAGGCACATGGCAATGGCATCGTCCAGACCTACGTCAAGGTCCATAATAATTTTAATTTTTTCCATTAACCCGTCCTCCTTATTCAAAATGTGCAAATGCTTTGCGGAAAGCATCTTTATATCTTTCTCTGTCAACGCTGATAGTCAGGCGCACGTTTGGTGCTTTGCCGTACTGACCTTTGTAGTCAAATATTGTCTGACCTTCTGTCTCTGTACCCTGTGTTTCACATACTACATAGTATTCTTCTGTTACAAGGCTTTCACCATCTTCCAGCAGTGCGATAGCGGCTGTAGAATCGTAGATAGTTGTAATTTCTGTATCGTAGTTAAACTCTTTACCAAGGCGGTCCCGTTCGCTTTTAAGCCAGATTTTGTCGTGTTCCTGGAACTGTGTCAGCATTGGTTTCAGTTTTTTGGCGTGGGAGTACATTTCTGTTATTTCTTCACCTGTAAAGCCGTTCTGGCCGCCGAAAGCCATATCAGCCATTGTGATAGGAATACCACTGGACAGCACAACCTGACAAGCGTGTGGGTCGCCCCAGATGTTGAATTCAGCATTCTGTGAATGATTGCCCCAGTTGCGGCTGCCGCCCATCATATAGATGCCTTTAACATAGTTTTTGAAATCTGGGTATTTGAGAATTGTCAGTGCGGCATTTGTCATAGGGCCAAGAACAACCAGCACCATTTCACCATTGGATTCTTTTGCCAGGCGGTACATAACATCCCATGCGGCGTCCTTTTCAGGCACAGAAACAGCTGGTGGCAGTTCATAGTCGCCCAGACCATTAAGACCATGCACTGTGCTTGCGTCTTTAAGTGGTACAATCATAGGTTTTGCCGCACCTTTAGCCACAACACAGTCCAGACCAAGGTAGTCTTTCAGGGCAAGGGCATTTCTTGTTGTGCCTTCCAGACCTACGTTGCCGTGGGTTGTGGTAATAGCTTTGATGTCTACTTTGCCGGAACCTGCAAGCATAATGATAGCAATGGAATCATCTTTGCCAGGGTCGCAGTCAATCATAACAGGAATTTTGCTCATGTTTTCCTCCCAGTATATAAGTTTAATTAAGTTGCAATTTATCTTTTTTTATTGTAACATATCTTTTACAGAATTAAAAGAGAATATATCGACATAATTACAATACTTATATATGTCGGACTGTATCGAAATCACGAATACCTCTTTTGAATAGGAGAAAAATGCGTAAGAATAATACAATGAAAATAGCCCTTTGTGGTATTATGGGGGCACTTATCATAACAATACTCTTTTTAGGCTTCCTGTTTCCTTTTGCCACCTATGCCTGCCCGGCAATAGCCGCCTGCTGTCTGTTACCGATAGTACACGAATATGGTCAAAAAACAGCATTTACCCTTTATCTGGCCGTTTCTTTCCTGGCTGTCATGTTGGTGCCTGAACAGGAAATGGTATTTATGTTTATTTTTGTTTTTGGTTTTTACACAGTTATAAAATTCACTGTAGATAAAATCAAAAGCAAAACCTTGCGTATCATACTGAAGCTGATATATGTAAACACTGGTATTATCATAAGCTATGGCATTCTGCTGTTTGTTTTCCCGGTAGCTATGCTGGTGGAGGAGTTTTCAGTTTACGGCATTGGTTTTATTGTAATTCTTATGGTGATGTTCAATGCCCTTTTTATTCTTTACGACAAAGCCGCTGCAACAATGCTGATAGTGTATATCTACAGGTTAAGACCAAAAATTTTCGGAAAATAAAATAAAGACAGGGTTAATACCCTGTCTTTTTATTTTTATTTGACACCTGTTGAACCATGGCCGCCGCGATCTGCGTTGCCCAATGTTTCCACTGTAACGAAATTCAGCCGTGGCTGGATTTCCATAATACGGAACTGACAGATACGGTCATTTTCATTAATAACTGTATCTCTCATAGCGAAAGCCGGGAAGAACCACTGGTCGTTATCGCCACAGTATGAGTTATCTATGATACCCATAGAGTTTGTCTGTATCACACCAAAATTTTTAAAGGTGGATGAACGTGGGCATACATGTGCTTCGTAACCGGCTGGCAGCTGCATGGCAATACCCAGTGGAATCAGTTTGAATTCCCCTGCTTTCATTTCTACAGTAGCTGCAGCACGCAGGTCCACCCAGTCACCTTTTGAAATAGGTGCAATTTTGTCTATATTTTCATTGAAATATTTGATTCTAATATCCATTTTCTCTCTCCCAAGGAATAATTTCACCGGCAGCCAGTGTTTTCTGAACGTCGATGATTCTCTGGTTTTCACTGCCACGGAAAAGCAGTGTCAGATTTTTCTTTTCGTTGACAAACTGGCCATCCACAAGAACATCTACGTATTTTACAATTTCTTTCTGCTTTGCATTAAGGGTTTCAAAAGTGAATCCGGTCCACATCCAAATGGTTTTACCAGTCTGCTTTTTAATTTCCTGTACTGTTTTCAGCATCATGTCATCCATAAGCTGGTCCAGTGGTTCACCCCCCAGCAGTGAATAGCCTGTTACATTAGGGTTTTTACCCATATCAATAAACTTTTGCATGGCGGCATCATCGTAGTCGGTGCCGTAATCAAAAGGCCAGTATTCTTCGTTAAAACAGTTTTCGCAGTGGAAGTGACAGCCACTGGTAAAGAGGCTGGTGCGTATACCTACACCATTGGCCACATCAAACTGGCGCATCTGTACATATTTCATATTATCAGTCCTCTATATTTGTTTCTTTGCAGATATAAATAGGTCTGCCTTTGATTTCCAGGTATGTTTTGGACAGATACTGTCCTACGATACCCAGACAGAACAGCTGTACACCGCCTACAAAAAGGATAAGGCAGGCTGTGCTAGGCCAGCCGGCGACAGGATCGCCGAACATAAGCGTTTTAGCTATTATAAACAGGATTGCCACAAATGATACCAGACAGAACACAATACCTGCTACAGCACTGATAGCCAGCGGTACTGTGGAGAATGCCATAATACCTTCAATACTGTACAGCAGCAGTTTCCAAAATGACCATTTGGTTTCGCCAGCGGCACGTTCTACATTTTCATATTCCAGCCATTTGGTGTTGTAGCCTACCCAGCCGAAAAGACCTTTGGAAAAGCGGTTATATTCGCGCAGTTCCATCAGGCTGTTTACAAACTGGCGTGTCATCAGACGGTAGTCACGTGCACCGTCCACAATTTCTGTTTTACTGATTTTGTTCATCAGTTTATAGAACATTCTGGCAAAGAAAGAACGTATAGGTGGCTCCCCTTTTCTTGTAACACGGCGTGTTGCCACAGAATCATAGCCTTCTTCCTCGATCGCCTTTACCATTTCTGGCAGAAGTGCAGGTGGGTCCTGCAGGTCAGCGTCCATCATGCACACAAGGTCACCTTTGCTTTTTTCAAAACCGGCAAAAATACCTGCTTCCTTGCCAAAGTTACGGGAAAAGGATATGTATTTTACTCTTTCATCTTTTGCAGCCAGTTCTTTGCAGATAGCCAGTGTATTATCTCTTGAACCATCATTTACAAATATAAATTCAAAGTCGTAGCCAGACATTTCGCCTGCTACTCTTGTGATTTCGTCATAAAACATATTAAGCACTTCCTGCTCGTTATAGCAGGGTACTATTACTGATATAAGCTTTTTCATTGCATATCACCTCATTACATTATGATACCATTTCAAAACTTTTTTGTAAACTAAATACCCATATTCAACCTGTAAATTTGTTATTTGTGTGAAACATTACCCCTACATATATGCACCACCATTTTTTTGTGCTACAATGGTATTAATAGCAAAAGAGAAAGGAGTATACTATGCATTACACACCTGATTACAAAAAAACCGCCCTTGATGCCCTTAAAGGCAACTGGCCAAAAGCTATCATAGTTTCTCTTATTGCAAGCATTGTAAGCGGTGTTGGCTATGACAGATTTGATATTACCGTTAAACAGAATTATCAGATATCCTCTGAACAGTTTTTAGCATATTTTCGAAACAGCGGTATACTTCCAGTTTTAAGTTATGTAGTTGCAATTTTTACAGGATTTGCATTGATAATATCTTTGGCCTATTTTATTCTTAGTGGTTCTTTCAGAATGGGATACTGCACATTTAATCTTAACCTTATAGATAACAACAATCCTCAAGTTGAAGATTTGTTTTCCCAGATACGTCGTATTATTGACGGCATTTGCCTTCAGTTACTTACAGGGCTTTATACTTTCCTGTGGGCGTTACTTTTTGTAATACCAGGCATTGTTAAGTCCTTTGCCTACAGCATGGCGCCTTACATAATGGCAGAGAATCCAGGTATGACAGCATCTCAGGCCATCACAATGTCAAAAGAACTGATGAATGGCAAAAAAATGGACCTTTTCGTACTTAAACTCAGCTTTTTGGGCTGGGGACTGCTGGCAGGTATACCAAGTGCCATTGTTACTTCAATAATAACCAACAATATTATGGGTGGTGGCAATATTTTTACGCTTATCCTTATTGTACCGCTTATGATGGCAGGTTTTGTTGCAGGCGTTGCTTTAAGCGCATACATGTCCGCCGCAGAAGCCGCCTTTTACCGCATGAACATAACACCAAAATATACACAGACAACAGAATATTAACATAAGTTATATATTAAAAAAGAGCCTGCAACCGCAGGCTCTTTTAATATTCAATTGTATTTGTTATTACAGAGTGATAGCTGCTTCCAGAGCGATAACCATCATATCTTTCATAGCTGTCTGACGTGCTTCAGCACTGATAACAACTTTTTCGTCCTTGTTAGCGTTACTGTCAGAAACTGTAATCAGACAAGCAGCGTTTTTGCCCAGGTAACGTGCGTTTGCAAACAGACCGAAGGATTCCATTTCACCGCCGATAATTTCTTCTGGGAATGGAGCTCTTGCAACGTCAGGGTCAGAATAGAATGCATCGCCAGCAGCGATAGGGCCAACGTGAATTTCTTTACCCAGTTTTTCAGCAGATTCGATAATAGCAGCGTTCAGTTTTTCAGATGGCATCATAAAGTTTTCTTCATAGCCGAAAGCGTCTTTAGCAAAGGAAGAACGGCTGTAAGATTTGTTACCAACGATAACGCTGTAAGCTGGCAGGTCAGAACCGCAGGAACCGATACGGATAATGTTTTCTACACCGTAGAATTTGTAAAGTTCGTAAGAGTAGATAGCGATAGATGGGATACCCATACCATGGCCCATTACAGAAACTTCTTTACCTTTGTATGTACCTGTGAAAGCCAGCATACCACGTACGCCGTTAACTTCTTTTACATTTTCCAGGAATGTTTCTGCGATGTATTTAGCGCGCAGTGGGTCACCAGGCATAAGTACTGTTTTAGCAAAATCACCTGCTTTGGCAGTGTTATGAGGAGTACCTTTGAATTCGTTCATTGTAATTACCTTCTTTCTTGAATTTATAAAAATATACAATAAACCCACACCGAAGATGGGTGGGAAATTTACCCGTAGTCTTGTGTAATGCACACAGTTATCTATAATACTATGGTATCATATTTTATACATTACCGCAACATTTTTAATATATTTATAGGCACACAAAAGAGATACAACCCCCAATAAATGGTTGTACCTCTTTTATTTAAAACAACATTTAATTATAACCTATAATCAGTGTGTTATCTCATATGTGAAAAATGATTATCCCGTATTCTGGCTGTAATCAAAGCTATGCAAAGGCAGCCCACACCCTGAACACTGTTTGCAGGCACATTCACAACCGATGCCGCAAAACCGTAAATCATACTTTCAAATAGCAGATAGCCTGTCACCATAACAGTTTCCGCAGTTATTCCACCGATAAGCTTTGAGTATCTGGCTGAAGGCAGTTTTTGTACACATTTATTCACAATAACAGCCATTACACCCTTTATGATAAAAGTAGCCGGAGCATAAAACACATATCCACTGAATATATCTGCCATGGCACTGCCCATGCCTGCGGCAAGAAAACCATAGGCAGGCGGTAACATCCACCCGGCAATAAGCACCATACTGTCACCCAGATTTATATAGCCGCTGAGTGGTGATGGTATTTTTATTACCATTGTCGCCACACATACAAGTGCGGAAAACATCGATGCTTTTACCAGCAACTGGGTTGTGTTGTTTCTCTGTGACACTTTCATATAATTACAGAAGCTCCTCGTTGTAAATTGCTCTTACGCCACCGATGAATTTATGGCGTGTACGTGCGGCAACTACCAAAGCTTCGCCAATCATTTTATTTTCAAGACGTACAGGTACTGCCACCTTTTTAAGATGCATACCAATAAGTGTAAGGCCAATATCTATGCCAGCGTCTGCCTTTATTTCTTCCAGCACTACTGGGTTTTCAAACTTTGCATAAGCCTGTGTAGCAAAGGAACCACCTGCTTTAGGCTGTGGCACCACGTTTACAGGGTCAGCAAAAGGAACAGCGGCTTTTTCCACAACAATGGCACGGTTAAGATGTTCACAGCACTGTACCGCAATGTAAATACCTTTTTCTTTTGCATAGCCATGGATAGCGTCAAATACTACTGCAGCTGTTTCCGGACTGGAGTTTGAACCAATTTTTGAACCGATAATTTCACTGGTTGAGCAACCGATTACCATAATATCGCCAGCTTTGAGTTTAGCTTTTTCCACAAATTCTTCCATAAGTGCAGTTGCCTGCATAACAAGTTTTTCTTTCATAATATATTTCTCCGTTTGTAAATTTTATTTCATTATTTCAATAAGTTTTGCCAGCACTGGTTCGAACACCGGTCCATATCTGTGCTGTGGATATTTCATTGTTTCTTTCAGGCACTCCACTACAAACTGTGACGCCATATCTGCACTTTTCAGGGCACTGTTACCTTTAAGAATCGCACCAGTAAACACTGATGCGAATACATCCCCTGTACCCGGTGAAGATCTGGCTACTTTTTCATGGCTGTGATAACTGTAAACTCCGTTTTCATACACTACCACGCCTGTTGTATTATCCGAATATGAAACACCTGTGATAACAATGTTTTTACATCCTATAGCAGACAGTTTATCCAAAAGCCCTTTCACAAAAACTTCGTCATAATTGTCCGTGTATGTGGTGTCTGTCAGCAAACAGGCCTCTGTCATATTCGGAAGCAGATAATCAGCTTTTGCCGCCGCTTTCTTCACTTCATTCACAAATTCACAGTCAAAACCCGGATACAATTCACCATCATCTGCCATAGCAGGGTCCATTATTTTTATCGCATCTTTTTCCAGACAGGCATCCATTACTTTCTGCAGGTTTGCCAGTTGGGTTGTATTTCCTATATAACCGGAATATATCGCTGAAAAACTGATGCCCTGTTCTTTCCACTGGTCACATATTTCCACCATATCCCGGGATAAATCTTTAAAAGAGTAACTATCAAACCCTGTTGTATGATTTGAAAGCAGGCTGCAAGGTAAAACCGCTGTTTCAAAGCCGCACAGTGACAATACCGGAAGCGCCACTGTAGCAGAACATTGCCCCACACAGGAAATATCCTGCACTGTAATAATTCTTTTGTAATTCATAGTACACCTCTATGATTATATAATAACAGATAAGCCTTTTACAGTAGTTACATATATGTAAATTATGAACAGACGCAAAAAATATTTTATTAACAATTTGTTCATATTTAAACGAAACATTCAATTTTTAAAACAAATAAAAAGAGGCATTTCTGCCTCTTTTTATTTATTATTTTACTATTACAGGTGCATTACACGTTCTTTGATTTCCTGTGTTCTGCCTTCATTCCAGAAGTTTTCACCCAGATAACCACAAGTACGACGTACTACGTTCATTCTGTCTTTGTCGCGGTTGCCACAGTTAGGGCAATACCACTGCAGGTTATCATCACACTGTATTTCGCCTTCAAAACCACATTCCATACAGAAGTCCAGTTTTGTATTCATTTCAGCATACTGTACGTTTTCATACATATACTGGATAAGTGTCAGAATAACTTCAGGGTTATTTGCCAGGTTTGGCAGTTCAACGTAGCTGATAGCACCACCGGATGAAATCGGGTGGAACTGACTTTCAAATTTCAGTTTTGCAAAAGCATCAATTTCTTCCTGTACAAATACATGGTAAGAGTTTGTCAGATAGTTTCTGTCTGTGATACCTTCGATTATACCAAAACGTCTCTGCAGTGATTTTGCAAAGTATTCTGTAAGGCTTTCACTTGGTGTACCGTACAGAGCAAAACCAAGGCCTGTCTGGCGTTTCCAAAGAACAATTTTGCTCTTGAGGTGGTTCATAATGTCTAATGCCAGTGCTTCACCTTCTGGTGTTGTATGACTTTTGCCTGTGAGCGCTTTTACACATTCATACAGGCCGATGTAACCCAGAGTAATTGTAGCATAACCATCCTGCAACAGTGGGTATATAGGTTCGTGTTTACCCAGACGTGCAATCGCACCATACTGCCAGTGAATAGGTGAAACATCAGATGTTACATCTTTCAGTTTGTCGTAACGCAGCATAAGTGATTCTTTACACAGTTCCAGTCTGTCTTCCAGAATGTTCCAGAATTTGCGTGTATCACCTTTTGCAGAAAGGCCAACGTCAGCAAGGTTCAGTGATGTGAGGCCCATGTTGAAACGGCCATACCATTTGTATGCACCCTCAGTATTATTGATAGGACCTCTGTATGGAGACAGCCATGCACGGCAACCCATACAGCCGAAAACGTTGCCTTCATAGTTTGCGCGCATATGTTTTGCACTGATGAAGTCAGGCATCATACGTTTGGAAACACATACAGCTGCCAGCTGTGTCAGCCAGAAATACTTGCTGTCCGGATGAATATTGTTTTCATCAGTTACATACAGCAGTTTTGGGAAAGCAGGAGTAATCCATGCGCCCACTTCATTTTTCATACCCTGAATACGCTGTTTCAGCATTTCTTCAATCAGCATAACTGTTTCTTCTTCATATTCAGGATATTCGTTGATGTACATAAATACAGAAAGGAATGGGGCCTGACCATTGGAAGTCTGCAGAGTGTTGATCTGATACTGGAATGTCTGGATACCACCACGTACTTCTTCTTCCAGCTTTACTTTTACTGCTTCCATCAGCTGTTCTTCTGTGTATGCAAAGCCCATGGCATCCCATTCTTTACGGGTGTCACGGATAAATTTTTCTTTTGAAATTCTTACAAATGGTGCCAGATGGCCCAGAGTAATGGTCTGGCCACCGAACTGGCCGGAAGCTACCTGTGCAATAATCTGTGTAGCAATAGTACATGCTGTGCGGAAAGTATGTGCTTTTTCTACCAGCTTGCCATTGATAACAGTACCGTTTTCCAGCATATCAGCCAGGTTTACCAGACAGCAGTTGAATGATGGATTAAGGTAGTGACCGAGGTCGTGAATATAAATGAGACCTTCACGGTGTGCCTGTGCCAGATGTGGTGGCAGCATCATACGCAGTGCCACGTCTTTTGAAACTTCTTCAGCTACCAGGTCACGCATTGTGGAAATAAGAGCGGAGTTTTTGTTGGAGTTTGATGTAAGGATATCCTTTTCATTACCATTTACTACGCCCAGTACTTTATTGTCGATAGTATTTCTCTGACGCTGATATTCACGTACAGCACGGTATGCTTCGTAACATTTAGCAGTCAGCATATCGCCGGAGTCAACCAGTGCTTTATATACATAGTCTTCAATTTCTTTAATTGTTACAACGGTTTTTTCGCTTTCGAAACCAAGGCTGATTTCTCTAGCCATTTTTTCATTTACGATACCGCTGCCATATTTCATAGCCTTGAGAATGGCCTGTTCAATCTTTGTAGGGTCAAATTCAGTCTTGCGACCGTTACGTTTTATAACAGTGATTTCTATCATTTTTACCTCCTGTTTGTTCTTATGAGCATTATCATAATATCACTATATCTTGTGCTTTTTCAAGTGGTAATTCACCAATATATTGTTTTCATTTATTTGCACAAAAAAAACATCAACATTTGTGTAAAATTCAATGTAGTATTGCTATCATATGGAAAAATGTTTTATCCACATGTCAAAATATTCATTGTTTTTTAACAAATATGGTATATTATATAAGTATAGCAACCCCGGAGGACATCATGAGAAAACAAGTTCTTTTTATATATAACCCTTCTGCTGGTAAAAACCACGCAGAAGAAATCTTGCCAAAAGCCATAAACCAGCTTTGCAGTGATAACTGCAGAGTTATCCCCTATCCTACACTGAAAGGCTGGGGCGCTGAAAGAATAATCGCCGAAGAAGCCGGAAATTTTGACCGGATACTGTGCTGTGGTGGCGACGGTACGCTGAATCATACGATTAACGGATTAATGCAGTTAAAAAGTGATAAAAAACCTGTGCTAGGGTATATACCTTCCGGTTCCACAAACGACTTTGCTTCATCAATGGGCATTAAAGATGTAATAAGCACATGCCGCAGTGTAGCATATGGCCAGCCATTTTATTATGATATAGGTAAATTTAACAACACATATTTTAACTATGTGGCGGCATTCGGTGCTTTCACTCAGGTGCCGTACACTACACCACAGTCCACTAAAAATCAGCTGGGGCATCTGGCCTATGTGATAGAAGCCATGCGTCATCTGCCACTAGGTACTCACCACACCGCCACTGTAACTGTAAACGGAGAAACTTTCACCGATGACTTCTTTTTTGGCGCTGTGGCAAACACCACTAGTATGGGCGGCATGAGCATAGTAAATGACCATAGCATCCACATGAACGACGGACTGTTTGAAGTATTACTGGTTAGGGCCCCTAAAACTGTAACTGATATGAATGACATTATGCAGGCACTGATAATGCGCAACTTTGAAGGTGATGCACTGCGATATTTCAAGACAGACAGTATCAAAATCGAATTCGAAAATGAAACTCCATGGACGCTGGACGGCGAATTCGGTGGTAACATAACCGATGTAAATATAGATGTAATTCCTGAAGCTATAGGATTACTGAAATAAATAAAAGGCACCATAAGGTGCCTTTTATATTTTGTCATTTGTTATTTAATTCTTGTAATCAGCTGACAGTATACATAAACGTTCTGGATTTTTTTAGCCTGAGCGCCATTGATTGTAGTAACAACAGGCTGTGTTTCAGATGGTGTTCTGTACAGTTTAAATGCGATAGCATACTGATCTACCTGCAGGTTTGTCATACACAGCTGCAGATAATTTTTTCTTTCAGCGCCGATGTAGTCAAAAACGATTTCTTCCAGTTCGAAACTGGAGAAGCATTTTGCAACAGCATCTTCAGGGTATGTATCAAGCATAGCGTGAACTTCGTCAAATGTGAGATTGTAGCATTTGAATTCGCCTTCGTTGATAATGCTCAGAATGTTGTTGTCGTCAACAAGCAGTAAAGGTTTGTCATGAACAGCCATAGTATTTCTCCTTAATATCCAGTATTAGATAAAAACAAATTGATTTCGTCATATCAATATATTTATATCACTATATTATTGCTCATATTATACCATGGATATGTGGTGTTAGCAAGCAAATTTGGTTATTTATACAAATTTGACAGTTTAGACAAAAGTGTTCAGTTTATTTTGGCATTGTAATTATACCGCCCCTTTAAAGCCTTTACCCCTTGTTAAAAAGGGCCGGATAATGTAATATATATACATTAAATATAAGGAGTATATATATGTTAAGACAGTTTTTAGCCATTGGTGTGGCCTTTGCCCTTATGCCTTTCTGGACAAAGAAAAAGCTGGGCTTCGGTCCTATGCTGATTATCACAGGCCTGCTTTTAAGCCTGATAGCTGGTGTAGCACCTGTGGATATAATAAATAACTTTATTTCTGTATTTACCACACCATCTACACTGAAAACTATTATAATAGTTGTTATAGTAGGTATGCTTGGCGCACTGATGAAACACTACGGTATACTGGATAAAATCGTAGATAGTCTGAAAGAACTCATCAGCAGCCAGAAAACCATCATCACTGTACTGCCTGCAGTAATCGGGCTGCTGTCAGTACCTGGCGGCGCCGCACTTTCCATACCATTTGTTGATAAAATCGGCGACGATATGGGTATGAGCGGGGAAGTACGCAGTGTTATCAACCTTTCATTCAGACACATTTCAATGTTTCTGCTGCCTACCAGCACCAGCATTATCATGGTAACCACCATATTCCCTGATGTAAACTTTTATGGTCTTATTGCCATGAACCTGGGATTTGTACTGCTGATGCAGTTCACCTCATATATGCTGTATCTGAGAAAGTATCCTGATGTAAAAAGTGACAAGACCAGCGATAACAAAATGGCTTCTTTCAAAAACCTAATGATTTACCTGTCACCTATTTACATGGTAGTAGTTTTCAATGGTATTTTTGGCATTGAAATGTACATCAGTGCTATTCTTTCACTTATGATTATTCTGCTTCTGTGGGGTCTGAAGGATGTGAAAGATTATGCTGTAACAGCTTATAAAGGCATCAGTACTAGCACATTTACTATGCTGGTGGGTGTATATTTTGTACAGAACACTATTCAGAGTCTCGACCAGGTAATGAACGGCTTTGTGACTTTGTTCAACAATGCATCAGGCTTCAGTATTCTGATAGTTATTGCCTGTGCAGCTGTACTTTTCGGTCTGACTACCGGCCTTTCAATGGTACCACTTGGAATAATCCTGCCACTGGTAAACAATCTGCCACTTACTTCAGAAGTAAAACTGGTTTATTGCTTCTTTATTTATATCTGGAGCTTTATCGGCTATTTCTTCTCTCCACTGCATATGTGTCAGTTGCTGACAGTAAAACACGTGGGCTGCGGCAATGGACCGGTGTACAAAGAATATTCCAAACTTATTCCATGCCTTGCTGTTTACAGCTTTGTGCTGTTCTATCTGTATATGTTTATAGTTGCATAAATATTAAAAGCAGGGCCTATTCCCTGCTTTTTTTGCTGTATAAATAGAAAATAATTGAAATAAACCTCACTATTTGTTATAGTAATATTAAAGAAAAATTTATAAACTGAGAGGTATTTTACTATGCGCAAAATCCCTATTATTATCGACTGTGACCCAGGCGTAGACGACAGCTATGCTATTGCCCTTGCAAATTCTCACCCAGAATTTGAACTGGTTGCACTTACAGCTGTTGAAGGCAACGTGCCTGCAGTACTTACAAGATACAACTGCCTGTGCCTGCGTGAAACATTTGAAATGGAAAACACAAAAGTTGCTTACGGCGCAACAGTGCCACTGGTACGCCAGTATTTCCGCGAAATTAGCGTAACCCATGGCGAAGGCGGCGTTGGCGGTATTCAGTTTGAAGCCCCAACAAAAGAACCAGAACAGAAAGAAGCATGGGACGTTATTTACGAAGAAGCTGTTAAACACAACGGTGAACTGGTGCTGTTTGCAGTAGGTCCTCTGACAAATATTGCAACATGTCTGCGTAAATACCCTGACCTGCCTAAATACCTGAAAAAATTCGTTATTATGGGCGGTGGTACATTCGGTAACGTTTCAGCTACAGGTGAAACCGCTGAATTTAATATCTGGGTTGACCCACATGCTGCAAAAGAAGTATTTGAAAAACTGGAAGTTTACATGGTTGGCCTCAACGCTACACATGCAGCTGCAGTTGAAGAAAAAGACTTTGATGAAATGATTGAAGTTACTTCAAAAGGCACAAACAAAGCTTCTGACTTCCTGAACAAGCTGTCTAAGTTCTCCAAAGAAAACAGCTTTGGCCGTGGCGAAGACAACAACGTTATTCACGATGCCCTTGCAGTGGCAGGCGAAATCGATCCTGAAATTCTTAACTACAAAAAATACTACATTCATGTAGAAGACAGAGAAGTTAAGAACGTTGGCCAGACTATTGTTGACCTTGAAGGTACAAGCGGTAAAGAACCAAACTGCTGGATTGCTATGGATGTTGACCAGCCAAAATTTGTACAGATGATGAAAGATATGTGCAAATATTATGCTGAAAAATAAGTAGATAAAATAAAAACAGCCCCTGGGGTAACTTCCAATAAGACAGTATGAGAACATTACTGGCATAGGGTAGCTGCCGTACAGGAGTGCGACAAGAAAAATTGGCGATACTTGGTTTTCACAACCAGGTATCGCCTTTTTTCTATCTTTAACAGAATGTTTGAATCTTATTGGAGGTACATATGATGCAGGAACTGAACTATATCCGTTGTGGTGATTACTATATTCCCGATATTCGCTTGCCAGAGGAAACCAGATCTATTGGTCGCTGGGGGCGTATGCACAGAGATTATATCAAGGAGCATAACCCCATTCGCTTCAACGATCTGTGTCTTAGCGGCGAATTGTGGACGTATCTGGCTGATTTGAACGAGCAGGCGCAGAGCCGCCTTGAACTTATCATTGAGCAAATGAAAGCTGCTGAAGGCGTGACAGAGCACATGAAGCAGTACGATCAGATGGCATGGGTTGGAGCTATGAACAGCATCCGCAACCGAGCCGAGGAAATCGTTCTACACGAAATGATCTACGAGGAGGATGCGGTATGAGAATCCTTGAAGAATTTTGGTACGGCAACATCGAGCCAACCGAGTATGACACATCCTCTTACAAAGAATACAAGAAGTTACTGGAACTGATTTGTAGGAATGAAGAAAAACTCAAAGATACCATGACGGATGAACAGAAAGAACTGTTTGAGAAATACACCGATTGTGTGCGAGAGCATCAAACCAATACAGACTGTTTGATCTTTCAGAATGGCTTTAAGCTGGGCGCACGAATGATGTTAGAAGTCATGGCGGAATAACAGAATATGTTCATAGGGGCTTGTACTCAAATAGGGCACAAGCCCCTGTTTTGCCAAATACCTTGAAAAATTCACATTTTCGTGATATGATTGTTTTTATCGTATGAAGGAGGGCTGAATAATGGCAGTAAGCTACAAAAAATTATTCCACCTTTTGATTGATAAAGGAATGACTAACGCCGAGTTGACCGAAAAATGCGGTTTTAGTGCAAATATTATTACAAGGCTGAAACGTGACAATTATGTGTCGATGGACAGCATCGAGAAGATCTGCTATGCATTGAACTGCTGTGTAGACGATATTTTAGAATTTATACCGGATGAAAAGAGGTGATATAACCGTGTTTGAGAGAAAGAAGTATGATAAAAACGGCTTTGACGAAAACGGTTATAACAAGCTTGGTTTCGATAAATTCGGCTATAACAAACAGGGTTTTGACAAGGACGGATATGACAAGCGTGGTTTTAACGCAGCAGGCTTTAACAAGCTTACCGGTCTTAATAAAGACGGTTTTGACAAAGATGGCTATGACAAAACCGGTTTCAACTCTGATGGTTATGATCGTGATGGATATGACCATGACGGATACAATAAAAACGGGTATAACCGAGATGGGTTTAATGCGTTAGGCTTTGATATAAATGGCTTCGGCAAGGATGGTTACACCGTTGATGGCTTTGACAAGAACGGATTTGATCGCTCGGGCTATAACAAGCAAGGCTTTGACGCAAATGGTTTTGACAAAGACGGCTACGATGTAAATGGTTTTGATAAACAGGGCTATAATCGGTTAGGCTTTAATGCTGCGGGATTCGATGTTTATGGATTTGATGTTCACGGCTATGATGTAACCGGGTATGATAAAGACGGTTTCAGCCGTGACGGTTTCGACCGTAATGGATATGACCGTAATGGGTATGATGCTAACGGGTACAATGCCGATGGTTTTAATTCTGACGGCTATGACAAAAATGGCTACAATGTCGATGGCTATGACGCAGACGGATATAATGCCGATGGCTATGATGCAAGCGGTTTTAACAAATCTGGCTTTGATAAGAGTGGTTACAACGCCGAAGGCTTTGATGTAGATGGATATGACCGAGCCGGTTTCAATAGCAAAGGCTTCGATCGTAATGGATATGATAAATGGGGCTACAATGAAGCTGGCTTCAATTTTGAGGGTTATGACCGAGAAGGTTATAACAAAGACGGATATGATCGAAAAGGCTTTAATCGCCAAGGCTATGATGAAAAAGGCTATGATAAAGATGGCTATAACTCTGACGGATATAACAGAGCGGGCTTTGACCGCAATGGTTACAACAAAGACGGCTTTGACAAGTATGGCTTTGCAGTAGATGGATATGATCTTGACGGCTTTGATGTGTTCGGACGAGACCGTGAGGGTTATGGGCTGACAGGCTATGACAAGGCAGGTTTTAATCGAGAAGGCTTTAACCAAGACGGGTTCCATAAAGACGATTTTGACGAGCGTGGTTTTAACAAGTATACAGGGTTAAACGCTAACGGCTACGACCGTGAGGGTTATAATGTCAACGGATTGAACGCAGCCGGTTTCGATAGGGATGGCTTCGACATTGATGGTGTTGACAAGGATGGATATGACCGAGATGGTTATAACCAGTACGGCTACAACCGAAAAGGCTATGATCGTGAAGGCTATAATCGCTCCGGTTACAATGAAGCTGGCTTTGATAGACTGGGCTATAACAAGGATGGTTTTGACAAACTTGGTTACAATCGCTTAGGCTTTGACAGGGAAGGCTATGACAAAAACGGCTTGAATGTTAACGGTAAGCGAAAAGCACTCATTACCAACCCGGAACAAATACAATATGGTCTGCGTATCAAAAACAAGAAAACCGGTGAGCGTGGTCGAATTGATGCCCGTGGAAAAACACGAGTCTGCTACACTATGGATAATCATCGTGGAACCGGCATCCGTACAGAAGCAACCATAGAGAACTTTATGAATCTCTTTTTCCTTGACGATGACGGAATGGGTGCTGATCACGAGCGAGAGTCTTTGTACCACACCAAAGTACGACAGTTTTTATATTCCAACTATCGTGATTCTGTATTGATCCCAAGAGAACGCAGCAAGGTTAGTCTCCGAGAAAGAACTTATATTGATCGAAGCGGCCTTTGGGTAACGGAGAAAGACAGTTACGATGAAACTCAGTTGAGGCTTAACGCTGAAGCTGCAGCTCGCAAAATTGCAAGAGAGGCATATTTCGCTCATGTTGATTACAAGGGCGATCCGGATTTGTATATTGGAAAAAATGCTATCCCTGGCTATGTTGTGGATTGGGCGGATAAGCGAGCAGCCTATTATTACGAATACAAGATTTATACTGTTGATCAACAGCTCGGCATCAACTTCGTAAGAGACATTACCCTCAAAAATGGTATGTTCTCTGATTTTCACGATTTGTATAATCGCAAAGGAACGGTGTCCGGTGGTTCTGGAAATCAGTATGCCAGTGTTGCAGATGAAAAGCTGATTGAGATTATTGAGCGCAATAGAGCTTCCAAAGCAATACACGATATTGTTGAATCAATTCAAGCAAAACAGTATGAGATTATCACCCAAGACATGGAAAAAGGATATCTTGTACTTGGTTGTGCCGGTTCCGGTAAAACCATGATTCTGCTGCACAGAATCAGATACATACTGTTCAACAATCCCGATGTGGATACAAATAGCTTGGTTATTGTTTCTCCGACCGATATTTTGGGCAGAGAAAGCAAAGAACTTGCAAAAATACTGAACATCGATAAAGTCAATCAGCGTTCTACGGCAAGCTTCTACACGAATATCATTCGTGACATTTTTGATGCCAACGGTATGTTCCACAGAGTGGAAGAATTTCAGATTTGCGATTCCAACACTAATGTAGAGAATACTGCGGTTACTTCCTGCTTGGATATTATCAGCGGAAAACTTTTGCAGAAACGCTTCTATGTTAGTGCCGCTCAAAAAAAGCTTGCGGATGAGAAAAAGCAAACTGCAGCAACCATTGGCGAAGTAAATCTGCTGAACGGAAATTCTTATTATTTGAAGGCAATGACGGAATTGGCTACTTGCTCCGGCAATGATATTTCTACCATCATTCAATATGTCACAAACAAGGTCGATACCGAATTGCCGATCAAAGAAAACCGAGAATTGGCGTTGTTGTATCTGCTCGAATGTCTGAGAAAAGGTTCTTCCAAAAAAGAAGAATTCGACGAAATTAAAATCCGTAGACGCTTCCAACGTGTTTTGGCTCATGTTGACAAATTAGATTTTGCATCTATGGATTCTGTGAATGTAGAAACCAAACAGCCGGTAACCAGATTTGTTCAAGCAGTAAGCCTTTTGTCTGATGAACGTGACGCAAAAGAGATTAAGCAGATGATCGATGACATCAAAGGCTTGACTTATGGCGAAGTTGAGTATATGGCTTACTTGGTTGATGCTGAAATTGAGCAGCTGAAGAAACTTGATAGAATCCGAGAGGCGTTGGAAAGTACGGTTGATGTTGTTGACTATGTTGGTGATGATTCACTAAATACTGTAAACGCCCAAGAAATCATTGGCCGTTTTGAGAATCTGCTGGCGTTCGTGCAAAAGGTTGAACAAGCTTGCGAGGTTGCAAACGTGAATCCGTTTGTGATTTTTGGGGCATATAACGACATTGAAAAAGAGCTGCAAATGCTGAATAGTGCTAATCGCTCCAATGACTATGTCTTTGATATGCTGCTCAGACAAATGAATATCGAACGAGATAGGCAAGATCGGAAGATTACAATCAACAAGCAACAACTTCAAAAAATGCTGCATGTACTGATCGAAAAGTTTGGCAAACCGGACAAGCGTAGATTCTATCTTTTCTTGGACGAGTTCCAAGATTACTCCGCTGAAGAGTTGGCTGATATTCAAAAATATTTCTCCAACGCAGTCATTAACCTGTATGGTGACGTGAACCAATGCATTAACGCAAGTGGTATTAACGACATTAGTACGCTTCGCAGGATAATGTCTTTCGATGGCGAATACGAGTTGAAGGAAAACTACAGAAACTCCAGCGAGATCACCGCATATGTGAACAAGCGATTCGGAATGGATATGTATAAAATCGGATTGCCTGGCAGCGTCAAAGAAAGTAAATTGTTCTCTTTGGGAAAACTTGAAAATGACGACAGAGGTGCAATAATCATTGCCGATGAATCTATTCTCGAACAGTTGGCTCTTGGTGATGAAAATGCAGCCATCCGCGATTACAATGCAGAGGGTGCAATCCACAAGAATTGTTATAACGTATTAACGGTTGCACAAGCAAAGGGTCTCGAATTTGAAAAGGTTATTGTGATCGACAAGGATATGACTCAAAATCAGCTGTATGTTGCTTGCACAAGAGCAATCAGAGATTTGGATGTGGTGACGCTTCCTTGATGTAAACACATTTTTAAGCAAGGCACTAACTATAAAAAGGTTGTGCCTTGCTTTTTTCTGTGCTATGGATTTGGCGATGCTTCGTTCTTATAAAATTAACATTTACAGCGTTGACAGGAAACTGTTATTTCTTGTATAATAATGCCGTGGAAAGTTTACCCACACATACATAAACAACTGAATAAAAATGTTCGACCATATTGAGACTTAATTAGTCGGTTCATCCGACACGGTATCGGTACACCGGAAGCACCGAACTGCTCCACCACGCCTTTGGTTCTGTTGGCGGGAGCTGTACGAAGCAGAACCCGACTTTGAATTAAAAGCCGATTACATAGAACATCGCTTTGAAGCGAGAGCCATGCTCCCGCCGGTTTGTGATGCTCTGCGTAATCGGCTTTTTTGTTTTCACAAAATATCTGACACGGAGCTACCCCATGAAACAGATGCCGATTTCAAAATTGAATGACCGTCTGAATGGGGATACGACTTTGCGACGATATGAGCGAAGCAACGCCGG
>JAFYPL010000028.1 GCA_017547525.1 Oscillospiraceae bacterium | reverse complement strand
TTCTGTACTGGTTGACACATTCGGTACAAACACTGTTTCAGAAGAAAAAATCGAAGCAGCTGTTGCACAGGTATTTGACCTGCGCCCAAGAGCTATTATTGATACACTGGATCTGCGTAAACCTATCTACCGCCAGCTGGCAGCTTACGGTCATATCGGCCGTGAAGACCTGGGCGTTAAATGGGAAAACACAGATAAAGTGGAAGCACTGCAGGTAGCTATCAACGCTATGTAATATTTAAAAGAGTGGGATTTTCCCACTCTTTTTCACGTTATAGGGATATTCTGAATAAAATAAACTTAAAATATATTTCAGGAGGCAGATTTATGTATCCGGAATGGTTTATTATTATTCTTACAGCCTTTGCTGTTTTCGGTCGGTATTCATTAGCTGTTATGATAGCTGCTTCTGGCGTAAAAAAACATTACCCACCATCTGTGACCATTATGCGGTGCGACAGCTATGAAAAAGCTATGGATAAAATCAGCCTTGTACGTAATAATATACCGGACAACAGCCTGATTATAATACCGGATGAAAGTGTATATCATAATTGTTGTAATCCGGAAAAGCTGTGTGGCTTTTGTGAAATATGCGTTCAGGTCACACGGCGGTTATTTACAAAAAATGCAGATTAATTTATAATGTATAATTACAACATTTATTTCGAGGTATTTATTTTGCAGGAAATGGAAAGACTGGAAGGCACAGTTTTATATGTCACTTTTCAGAGTCAGGATACAGGTTTCACAGTGTTGGAACTTGAAACTGATACAGACGTAGTGACGGTTGTGGGCGAGATGCTTGGTGTGGCACCGGGGCAGCAGCTGGCTGTTCAGGGCGTGTATGTCAATCATCCTTCTTTTGGTGTGCAATTTAAAGTTCATACTTACGAAATTTCTCTGCCGGGCGATGAAAATGCCATGCTGGCATATCTGTCCAGCGGTGCGGTAAAAGGTATAGGTCCGGTTACAGCCAGAAGAATAATAAAAGAATTTGGTCTGGATGCATTTGAAGTGATGGAGTCAGACCCTAAGCGCCTTTCACAGGTGAAAGGAATATCTTATCGCCGGGCTCTTGAAATTCAGCAGGAGTTTCAGCGAATATATGGCATACAGGATGTAATTGCAAATCTGGCCTCTTATGGCCTTACGGCTGCACAGGCCATAGCGCTGTATGGCGTATATGGAAACATGACCATGGAAATGGTGACCAGTGATCCGTTTGTATTGTGTGCAGAACCATGTAATCTGCCTTTTGAACAGGTTGACAATATCGCTATGGACCGTATGGCGCAGGAATACGACAGCCATAGCCGAATTAATGGCGGAATTATGTACGTACTGCGTCACAACTCTAATAATGGCCATTGTTGTGTGCCTTATGACAGGCTTATAGAAACAGTGTCTGCATTTATTGGGGTGGAACCTGAAAAAGTTGAAAATATGGTAAACCAGTGCTGTGATGAAGGTTCACTTTTCAGTGAAGATATCAATGACAGGACATTTATATATCCTGCACAGCTTTATGTAGCTGAAATGGTGTCCAGCCGGAAGTTGGCGCAACTGCTGGCTGTAAAACCTAAAAATATAATTGATACTGACAGTGCTATAAAAACTGTACAGAGACTGCTGGATATAAACTATGCGCCAAATCAGGTGAAGGCACTTGAAAAAGTGGCGGGCAGCAGTGTGTGTATTATCACAGGTGGCCCGGGTACTGGTAAAACTACTCTGGTTAAAGGCATTATTTCGATGTTTGAAATGCAGGCAGATGTAGTAAGCCTCTGTGCACCTACAGGCCGTGCGGCCAAACGTCTCAGTGAACTGTCCGGCAAGGAGGCAAAAACAATTCACCGATTGCTGGAAGTGGTTCCGGGCACAAGAAATGATATAAAATTTTCACGAAATCAGGATAATCCTATTCCTTGTGATGTGCTTATAGTGGATGAATTTTCTATGGTTGATATAGTGCTTTTCAGCCAGTTGATTACAGCTGTAAAAGATGGATGCAGAGTGGTTCTGGTAGGGGACTATAATCAGCTGCCTGCTGTAGGTCCGGGTAATATACTGAAAGACCTGCTGGAAAGCGGTATGGTGCCTAATGTACAGCTTACCGATATTTTCCGTCAGGCTCAGGAAAGTGATATTGTGGTGAATGCCCATGCTATAAACAGTGGCGCATACCCACGTACATCAGGTAAAACGGGTGACTATTTCTTTATAGAAAGTGATGAAAACAGAATAGAGACACTGGTAGCATCACTGGTTGAAAGCCGCCTGCCGAGAGCCTATGGTTTTGACAGTTTTGAAGATATACAGATTCTTTGCCCATCACGCAAACGCCGTGGTGGAACACAGAATCTGAATACAATAATGCAGAATATTCTGAATCCGCAGGATAAATCAAAAAATGAAATTGCTTTCAATGGTATTATTTTCCGTGAAGGCGATAAAGTAATGCAGATAAAGAATAACTATGACCTTGAATATACCCGCGATAACGGTGAAACTGAAATGGGCGTGTTCAATGGCGACATAGGCCGTATCAGCAGAGTGGACAGATATAATAAAACACTGACCATTCGTTTTGATGACAAAACTTATGTTTACGAGCAGGAATTTTTTGCACAGCTGGAGCACGCATGGGCAATCACTGTGCATAAAAGTCAGGGGAGTGAATTCAAGGCAGTAATCCTGTGTCTGTGTGATACACCTAAAGAATTGCAGTATCGTAATTTGCTTTATACTGCTTTTACCAGAGCAAAAGATCTGTTGGTAGTAGCTGGGGCGTCCCAGATTCTGGCAAATATGGTGGAAAACAATAAAAAACAGCTGAGATACAGTGGCGTAAAACATTTTTTAGAGGAATATAATGTCTGAGTTAAATAAAATAATAAAAGAACTGGTATTTCCCTCCAAATGTAAATGTTGCGGACAGTTGGCAGACAGGAATAACCTGTGTGAAAACTGTGCGGTGAAACTGGAAGAGGAAAGGATTCCGGAAGGAAAAAGAAGGCTAGATAAAAAGTTTGAGCTGGTGGACAAAGCCTATGCCTCCTATTATTACAGCGGTCGGGCTGAGGATGTGATCAAATATGCAAAATTCCGTAACCCTGCATCTTTTCTGAACTCATTTTTAGAGGATATTTCCATTGACATAGATGCGCTTTTATTAGAAAATAGTATAGATATTGTCATGGGGGTACCATGTCATAAATCAAAGCTTTATACTCAGGAATTTGATCTGCCACATGAAATGGCGAAGAGAATTTCAAAGTATTCCGACATACCGTTGGGAAATAATCTTACAAAAATAAAAAAGACTGCCAGACAGCACGATTTACCTTTGGATAAAAGAAAGGTGAATCTAATAAACGCCTATGCTGTAAACGGTGATGTAACAGGCAGGAAAATACTTATTATTGATGATGTTATCACTACAGGCAACACGCTGTCAGCAATAACTACTGAACTGAAGATAGCCGGAGCTGACAAAGTATATGCCTGGGTTTATGCGTATAATACATATGAAAGGAAAAACAAAAATGGCAACAAATGATATTGGTATAGATCTTGGTACCACTAAGGTAATGATATATAAAGAAGGCGAAGGCGTTGTGGTAAATGAACCTAGCGTTGTAGCTTACGATGCCAACACAGGTAAACCTTTTGCTTTTGGCGAAGAAGCTTTTCTGATGGTTGGTAAAACACACAAAAACATCGTTGCAGAATATCCACTGAATGATGGTGTTATTTCAAACTACTCACTGACCAAAGAAATGGTAAAATATTTTATCGGCAAGGCATATAACTCAAAAGTAATCAAACCAAAGGTATGCATCTGTGTACCTAGTGCTGTTACAGGTATTGAAGAAAATGCTGTAGTTGATGCTGCTGTTTCATCCGGCGCAAGACAGGTTTTCCTTATTGAAGAACCTATCGCAGCTGCAATCGGTGCAGGTATCGATGTACTGCGTGCAAATGGTAATATTATCGTTGATATAGGTGGCGGCACAACAGACGTGGCTGTAATTTCACTGGGGGGTATTGTATGCTCTAAATCTATTAAAATAGCAGGTAATACTTTTGACCGTGAAATTGCAAAAGCTATCAAAAACAGATTCAATTTCGTTATCGGTCAGCGTACAGTACAGAACCTGAAACACGAAGTTGCAAACTGCATGCCATCAGAAGATGAAAATGTGGTGTATAAGATCAAAGGTATCAACATGCTCAGAGGTCTGCCGGGCACACTTGAAATTTCCACACAGGATATCTACCCTGTAATAGAACCAATTATTGCTGAAATTCTCGCAGCAGTAAAGCAGGTTCTGGAAGTTACACCACCTGAACTTTCCGGTGATATTTATGAAAACGGTATTATGCTTACTGGTGCCGGTGCAAAAATAAAAAATCTGGATAAATATCTGGAAAGTCATCTTAATGTTAAAGTTGCTCTTGCAGAAGAACCTGAAAAATGTGTAGCAATCGGTACAGGCCGTTCATTTGAACTGGAAGGTAAACTGGAATCCGGTTTCCGCGATGTTACACCTGGTTTCTCCAGATAATCGGTTTTGATTGATTATATCATCATATGGAATACAGAGTTAAAAAGAGTAAAAGAAAAAAGATTACATTAACTGTAGAACGTGATGGCACTGTTCTGGTAAAGGCCCCCTATGGCACTTCTGATGTAATCATAAAAGATTTTGTGAACCGAAACCGGTCATGGATAAAAGAACAGCAGCAAAAACATATGGAAAATTCACAGCAGGGAGAACCGCTTACAGATGAGGAGATAAAATACCTCAAAGGTATGGCGGAACTTGTTATGAAAACAAAAACAGAATATTTTGCACGTCGTATGGGGATAAAATACAAAGGTATAAAGATAACTTCTGCCCATAAAAGGTGGGGGTCCTGTAAATCAGACGGTTCTATCTGCTATTCCTATCGCTGTATGCTGGTACCTGATGAATGTCAGGACTATATAGCTGTACATGAACTGGCCCACATCAAACAGTTCAATCACTCTAAAGATTTTTATGCCGAAATCGAAAAAGTTCTGTCTGACTATAAAGACAGAGAAGCAATACTGAAAAACTTTTCCAATTATGATTTATACTGACATTTGAGTACAAAAGTTGTTTAAATCTTGATGGATACAGTAAAACAGACAGATAAACAACGGAGAACAATTAATGGATTTTACAAATGCAGTAAATTTAAGAAAAAAATATATTTCACAGCAGTTTGCATTTCTCAATGATATGCAGCAGAGTGCTGTGTATTCAATAAAAGGACCACTGCTTATTCTTGCTGGTGCCGGTAGTGGCAAAACCAGCGTACTTATAAATCGTATTTCTAATATGGTGCGTTTTGGTGACAGTTACAACAGTACATACTTTCCGTCAGACGTGTCAGATGAAATACTCATGCGGATGGAAAATGCTGTTGCAACAGGGGAAAAACTGGATTTTGAAACAGAAAGAAAAATAGCCACAGGCGCTATTTACCCATGGAATATTCTTGCTATTACTTTTACCAATAAAGCGGCGGCTGAACTGCGCGAACGTCTGGAACTTTCCCTGGGAGAAAACGCACGTGATATTATGGCCAGCACATTTCATTCGTTGTGCATGCGTATTCTTCGTCGTGACGGTGACCGTCTGGGTTACCGGAGAGAATTTACCATCTATGATACTGATGACCAGAAACGCATAATGAAAGAGGTTATGAAAGATCTCAATATCGATGATAAGTTTGTGCAGATAAAAACAGCTATGAACAGAATTTCAGGCTATAAAGACAAGCTTATAGGTCCTTCAGAAGCTGAAAAATATGCTACAAACACTCATGAAAAACTTATAGTGCGTTGTTATGAAGAATATCAGTCCAGACTGAAAAAAGCCAATGCATTTGACTTTGATGATCTGATTTTTGAAACAGTAAAACTGTTTACAAACCATGAAGATGTGCTGGAATACTACCAGAACAGATATCGTTACATTATGGTTGACGAGTATCAGGATACCTCCACTGCACAGTTCCAGCTTATTAACCTTCTGAGCAGCGGCCACAATAATCTGTGCGTTGTAGGTGATGACGACCAGAGTATCTATCGTTTCCGTGGTGCGACTATAGAAAATATCCTCAGTTTCGAGGAACATTTCCCTGCGGCAAAAGTAATCCGTCTGGAACAGAACTACCGTTCCACATCAAATATTCTTAATGCCGCCAACAGTGTTATCGAAAACAATAAAGGCAGAAAAGGCAAAACACTCTGGACATCCCGCGCCGGTGGTGAAAAGGTAAAAATTTACACACTGGACAAAGAGTTTGACGAAGCTAAAAATGTAGTTGAAATTATCGGTGATAATATCAAAAAAGGTGCAAAACTGTCTGACCATGCTATTCTCTACAGAATGAATATGCAGTCAGCCAATATGGAAAACGCCCTGGCACGCAGCGGTATAGCATACAGAGTTATCGGTGGTCATCGTTTCTATGACCGTGCTGAAATCAAAGATATCATGGCATACATCCATGTGGTTATCAACCCTACTGATAACCTGCGATTGAAACGTATCATTAACGTACCTGCAAGAAAGATAGGCAACACTACAATTGCGGCCCTGCAGGAAATCGCAGACGAAAAAGGCCTGTCCATGGTACAGGTACTGTATAATGCATATGAATATCCACGACTTTCACGTGCTCTGGCACCGCTGAATAATTTCCTGCAGATTTATAAACAACTGGTAGAAGTTTACCGTACACAGGCTATGGAAAACTTTGTGCCACAGCTGTTGAGAATCACAGGTTATGAAGATATGCTGGCATCAATGGGCGAAGAAGGCCGTACAAAACTGGAAAACGTAGGTCAGCTGGTTTCAAATATTCAGGCATATAAAGATATGCACGAAGGTGCAACTCTGGAAATGTTTATGGAAGAAGTAAGTCTTATTTCTGATATAGATAATTATGACCGGGCTGCAGACAGCGTTACTCTTATGACTATACATTCAGCAAAAGGTCTGGAATTCCCTTATGTATTTCTGGTTGGTGTGGAAGAAGGTATCTTCCCAGGTGAAATGAGCCGCTACAACCCTGACGATATAGAAGAAGAACGTCGTCTGTGTTACGTAGGTATCACACGTGCGAAAAAAGAACTTTATATATCACATTGTAAAGAAAGAATGGTTTTCGGACAGACAAAACGTCCTCTCCCATCACGATTTATCGAAGAAATGGATAAATCTGTATGTGAAGAAATAAATAAATGTGTACCTGTGAAAAAGGTAGAACCGCTGAACCGTTCAGCAATGTTCTCTGATCGTACCCGTGCACGGCGTCCGGTTTCAATGTTTGAACCACAGCAGCGGGCTAAAAAACCACCACAGCCAGCTGGTAAAAAAGTTTTCAATGTGGGTGACAAAGTAAACCATGGCATATTTGGCCAGGGTGTGATTGTAAAAATTACAAATATGGCAAACGATTCTATGCTGGAGATTGCGTTTGAAAAAGTAGGCAATAAAAAAGTAATGGCAAACTTTGCTCCTGTAACAAAAATAGACTGATTATAATCTGAAGATGTATTGTTTTTTATTCTTTTCAGGTTATAATTTAACTAAAGAATACGATACGACAATATATTTAAGAGGTAATTATGAAAGTACAACTTATTGCTCATACTCCTGAGCCTGAAAAAGTAGTTGCAGCTGCTGCAAAACTGTGCTACTCCAATGCACAGATAGATACACTTCTGGAAGGCCTTACACCAGAAAAAAGCCGTGAATTCGTACAGATGCTTGCATCTCTTGGTCATGAAAGCCCTACAGAACATGCAAGTTTTACATTTGCTATCGAAGGTGTTTCCCGTGCATTGCTGGCACAGATTACACGCCACAGAATAGCATCTTTCAGCGTACAGAGTCAGCGTTATGTAAATCTGAAAACACCTGAATTTGTTACACCACCTGAAATCGAAAACGATGAAGCAACATTGGAAGAATTCAACCGTTCAATGGAAATGGCGGCTGAAAACTACCAGCGTGTTACACAGATTCTGAAAGAAGCACATAGAGAAAAATTTATTGCACAGGGCATGGATGAAAAAGAAGCAGGCCGAAAAGCTGAAAAACAGGCACTGGAAGACGCGCGTTTCATTCTGCCAAATGCATGCACAACAAAAATGATTGTTACTATGAACACACGCAGTCTCAATAACTTTTTCCGTCACCGTTGCTGTACACGTGCACAGTGGGAAATCAGGGAACTGGCTGACGAAATGTTGAAACTGGTATGTGAAGTAGCACCAAGCCTGTTTGTACGTTCAGGCCCACCATGCGTATCCGGCCCATGTCCAGAAGGTAAAATGAGCTGTGGCCGTATGCTGGAAATGCGTGAAAAGTACGCAGCAATGAAAAAGATTGAAAAATAAACAGGTGATACTATGGGTAAACTTATAGTAATTGAAGGTCTGGATGGGTCCGGTAAAGGCACTCAGGCACAGATACTTTTCGATACTTTGGAAAAACAGGGCAGAAAAGTGAAAAAAATCAGCTTTCCTGTTTACTCCAGCGACTCCTCTGCACTGGTAAGAATGTATCTTGCTGGTCGGTTTGGCTCCAGACCGGGAGATGTAAATGCATATGCTGCTTCCAGCTTTTATGCTGTGGACCGCTTTGCAAGTTTTAAATCTGATTGGGGCAACGACTATAATGATGATTACATAATCATAGCTGACCGTTACACCACATCCAACGGTGTACACCAGTGTTCAAAACTGCCGGACGAAGAATGGACCGCATTTATGGACTGGCTCTATGATTTCGAGTATAAAAAAATGGGTATCCCTGCACCGGATATGGTTATTTATCTGGATATGTCACCGGAAGTGTCACAGAAGTTGCTTTCCGGCCGTTACAGCGGCGACGAAAGTAAAAAAGATATACACGAAAAGGATAAAGCATATCTGGACAGATCCCGCTGGGCTGCACGTTTCTGTGCAGAGCATGACGGCTGGACTACTATCAAATGTGATAACGGCGAAACACCATACACAATTGAAGAAATTGCATCCCGTGTTTACGATACTATAAAACATCTGCTTTGATATGCAGATATTTCAAGGAGAATAATATGCAGATAACTAAAGCTGCAATTCAGGATATTCCACAGATAAAACAGCTGTGGAATTTCCGTTTTAATAACAAAAATTCAGCAATGTTTGATTTTCTGATGTCTGTAATAAAGACAGAGGATATCTATATTGCAAAAGATGGTGAAAATCTGGCTGCTATGGTTTTTGTACCGGCAGAACTGGAGTATAATAATCAGAAAGGTTTTTATATCTGTACTGGTTGTACCGCGCCTGAATATGCTGACGACGAATGTCTGGCACAGCTGGTAGAATATGTTCAGGAAGACAGAAAAAACAGAAACCAGACTTTCTGCGTAATGGCGGCAGGTGATGAACTGTTGGCTGCAGTTGCACGGAAAACAGGTTTTGATGGTCAGATAAGCCACAGAGTATTCGATATCGATATAAAGAAAAATATATGGCAGAGTGCTGATTTTGACATTATAACTGCATCACGATTCCGTCCTTCCCGCGAAAATTTCTGTGATGAAGACATTGTGCATTACACACCAGACAGCTATGGCAGATATACACGGTATATGTATACCAGTGGTGGATCCACAGCAGAGAACAAAGGTGCTTGTGCGGTATACTACACTGCAGATACAAATCTGCTGGTAAAAGAAATCACCGCTATTTCAACAACCCATGCCATGCAATTGTTACAGGCAATCAGAGAAAGAACAGGTTGTGAAACAGCTACTGTTCATCTGTCTGAAAATTCCTCGCTTTTTCTGGGAGAGGGTAAGAATAAACTTGTGTTCTACACAAAAGGTCTGCCGGATGATGTATATATCAATCTTATGTTTGAATAAACGGTTTTGTTAAAGATTTTAGTGTTTTCAAACAGTAATTTTTATGTTACAATGAAATTTGGTAAAAAATAGGATAACGGGGTGTTATTTAATGGCACGGGCAAAGACAATTGAACAGAAAAGGGAAGAACGCAGGCAGTTTATGCTGGAAGGTAATCTGCTGAAGGTTATTCCTGTTATAGCACTGCCACAGGTAGTTTCTATGCTGATAGACTCCCTTTATAATATGGCTGACACCTATTTTGTAAGTCAGCTGGGTAAAGCGGCCACTGCGGCAGTAGGGGTAAACGACTCTCTTATGATGATTATCAGGGCTATTTCCCTTGGCTTTGGTATGGGTGCATCCAGCTACATATCACGTCAGTTAGGTGCAAAAAACCATGACGAGGCTTCCCGTGCGGCGTCCACAACAGTTATGACTGCCATGGGCATAATTACGGTTATATCAGTAATTGCTTTTATATTCCGCGACCCTTTGGTTGTTATACTGGGGGCGACAGAAACATCCAAAGCGTACTCTGTGGAGTATGCATCATGGATTCTTTTCTCTGCACCGCTTACTGCGGCATCGGTTTGTCTTTCACAGTCACTCCGTGCAGAGGGCAGTACCACTTATTCCATGATAGGTTCTGTTTCCGGCTGTATCATAAATATATTCCTTGATCCACTGTTTATTTCAGTTATGGGAATGGGGGTTGCAGGTGCTGCCATAGCAACAGGTATTTCCAAATTTATATCTGTAGTTATCCTGATGATTCCATATTGGAACAGAAAATGTATAATCGAAATCAGAACAAAGTTCTTTACACCAAAAGCCGCACTTTACGGTGAAATTGCCAGAATGGGCATACCTACCATGTTGCGTACCAGCCTTTTCAGTGTGTCTACTATTCTTATCAACAATCTTGCAGGCAGTTTCGGCGACGCCGCACTGGCAGCTGTATCCGTTGCAAATAAGAGTATGAAGTTTGTGGGTAGTGCTGTTATGGGCTTTGGCCAGGGTTTTCAGCCAATCGCAGGTTTCTGTTGGGGTGCGAAAAAGTACAGACGTGTTAAAAAGGCTTTCGGTCTTACCAGCCTTATAGGTGTTATTATCTGTCTGGTACTGGGCACAGGTTTGTTTGTGTTTGCTGAACAGGCAGTTACAATATTCTCAAAGGACCCTGAAGTTCTGGATATAGGCATGTTGCTTATACGTTCGCAGTGTGTTGTACTTCCAATGCATGTATGGGTTATGATTTCCACAGGTATGTTCCAGGCGCTGGGCAAACCTTTCCAGGCCGGTTTCCTTGGCCTTTGCCGTCAGGCATTTTCACTTATCCCTTGCGTAATTATTATGACACGTTTATGGGGGCTGACAGGTCTGTCACTGTCACAGGCCGCATCAGATGTAGTATCATTCAGCTTTGCATTGATGATGGTTATACCAATGATGAAAGAACTTACACGTCTGCAGAAAGAAGCAGATGCTGTTGAATAATATATATGAGGAGAAAGACATTGAAAAAAGTAGTTTCAATCATAGCTTTACTGGTTGTACTTGTGTGTGGTCTGGTGGGCTTTTCCGTACTGGGCGATGTAAATGGTTCAGATAAACCTGGTACACAGGTAACAATGGAAATTCCTAAAGGCACCGGTGCCAATACAATCGGCCAGATGCTGGCAGATGAAGGTATAATAAAAAATAGCCTTTATTTCAAAATTTATGTAAAACTTAACCCTGCTGACAACCTGCAGTATGGTACTTTTGAACTGGACAGCAATATGTCCTACGCACAGATTATAGAAACTCTCAGCACAGTAACTGAAAAGCGTCCTTCTGTTTCCGTTACATTCCCTGAAGGTTTTACACTGATACAGATGGCAAAAAGAATGGAAGAAAACGGCCTGTGCACAGCTGCAGAGTTTATTGACGCTGCAAATAACGGCGATTTCAGCCAGTTTGAATTCTGGAATAAAATCGGCGAACACAAACATAAATTCATGAAAGGTGAAGGTTATCTTTACCCTGACACATACGAATTTTTCCTTGATGATACTGTGTACAACATGGTAGAAAAAATGTATGCACATTTTGATACACAGATTACCCGGGAAATGTATGAAAAAATGGATGATATCGGCATGACACTGGATGAAGTGGTTACACTTGCATCCTTTGTACAGGAAGAAGCCGGTCATCCTGAAGAACAGCCACTGGTTGCAGCTTGTCTGCGCAACAGAATCACACCGGGCTCTGCATACCCATTACTGCAGTGTAATGTATGCAGTCACATTAATGAACCGGGCAACTATGTTTACGACTACATCGTGCCTTACTATGGCGGTGTTAACAAAGTTCCTGCAGGTATGATGGATGCTTACAACACATACGCTATCAGTGGTCTGCCACCTGCACCTATTTCCAACCCAGGTATCACAGCTATTGCAGCTGTACTGGAACCAGATGCAGAAAAAATGGAAGGAGGTTACTACTTCTTTGTAACTGACCTTACAGGTAACTACTACTATTCCAGAACATATGCAGAACATCTTGTAAATGTAGATAAAGCATGGGCTGTAAATGCTTCACTGAATAAATAAGAGGATTATAAAATGATTAAAAAACCTGAACTTCTTTCACCTGCAGGTGATCTTGAACGTCTGAAATATGCATTTGCTTATGGTGCAGATGCTGTTTATCTCGGTGCAGAAGAATACGGCATGCGTGCCGCACCAAAAAACTTTACACTTGAACAGCTCCAGGAAGCAGTCGATATTGCAAATAGCCTGGGTAAAAAAGTGTATCTCACACTCAATACAGTGCCTACAAATGAAGAAGTGGCAAAAATGCCTGAATTCATTAAAAAAGTTGCTGCTATTGGCGTACATGCTGTTATCGTTGCAGATATCGGTGTACTGGCTATGGTAAAAGAGGCGGCACCAGATATGGAAGTGCATGTTTCCACACAGGCGGGTATCGTTAACTATGTATCTGCAAATGCTGCATACAGACTGGGTGCAAAACGTGTTGTTCTGGCACGTGAACTGTCTTTCGAAGACATTATCACTATCAGAAAAAACACACCTGCAGATCTGGATATTGAGTGCTTTGTGCACGGTGCTATGTGTATGTCATTCTCTGGTCGTTGTCTGCTGAGCCACTATCTGACAAATCGTGATGCTAACCGTGGCGAATGCTCACAGCCTTGTCGCTGGGAATGGACTCTCCACGAAAAAACACGTCCCGGTATGGAATATGACATTGCCGAAAATGAAGGCGGCACATATATTATGAACGCCAATGACCTTTGTATGGCACCATATATGGATCTGCTGGTGGAAGCAGGTATTTCCAGCCTGAAAATTGAAGGCAGAGCAAAAAGTTTCTACTATGTAGCTTCCACAACAGCAGCATACAGAAAGGCACTGGATTCCTACATGGAAAACCCTAACAGCAAAGAATGGCTGTGTCCTATTCCTGTATTGGAAGAACTGACAAAAACAAGCCATCGCCGCTATTCCACAGGCTTCTACTTTGGCCCTGAAAATGCTACACAGACTACAGATACATCCAGCTACGTACGCGAATGGGATCTGCTTGGTGTAGTTGAAAAATGGGAAAACGGCGTACTGTACTGTTCACAGCGCGGTAAATTTGAACTGGGTGATGAACTGGAAATCCTTTCACCAGATGGTACAACTGTAAAAGTTACACCAAAATGGCTGAAAAATGCTGAAGGTGAAGAAATCACATCCACACCACATTCCAAAATGGATTACACAATGGACTGCCCATACGACCTGAAACCAATGTCTATTATCCGCAGACCAGCTAAATAATAAAAAATTACAGGCACCTTTAAGGTGCCTGTTTTTTATGTTTCTACATAACTGTATAGTTGTTTTTTATGAATTCCATTAAATCTTCGCAGAACAAATCTTCACGGGTAATATTGTACAGACCATTGTCTCTGCCTAATGTAATGCATATTTTGTTGAAAGGTAAATCAAATTCTTCAATTATTTCTCTGACTTCAAGGCAACGGGTATATAAATTATATACGTTTTTTTCGTCTTCAAAATTAAAAACGACAACACCATACTGTTTAGCCAAATCTTCCATACGGTATTCTTTGTTTATATCCAGTACAGGTCCTGTGTATTGGTCAAAAGCTGTAGTAACAGGCCACATTCCTAATGCCTGCTTGTTTGTTATTGTGTTTTCAAAATAACCTGAAGCAAAATCGCTTTCCAATATGGCAGAATAACTGAACTCGGTATTTGGTAATCCGTAACTATAAACATCTGTATAAATTTTTTCTATATAGATATTGTACTGGCTGGACAGTTTTTCATATATTGTCCCACCATTTAAATACTTTTCACCGCAAGAGTCATATATCATTTCACCATCACGGCTATATACAAAATTAATGTATGTGTCGGAATTATCATTTTTTTCGTAAGTTACAATCCAAGTTCCTTCAGCAAGAATATATTCTTGTTTTTCTGTGTGCCATATAGATATATCATCTTTTATAAAATAGGCATTTGCACTACGGGAAAATTGGCTGTATATTTCCGAATAATGGTTTTGAAAATATTGGTCAGATTCTTTATTAAGACGCATACCAACCAGAGGATTACCTTTCAGATATACATAAATCATAATAATGGCCACGGCCATAACAGCGAAAATGATTTTTAATGCCAAGGGAGATAATTGTGTGTCTTCGTGTTTGATTTTAGTATCACTCATAATAAACCTCCAGAGTATTTCTTTAATTTTATTATAAATAAATAAAAACCGGTTTTCAATAAAATGAATCCGGTTTTCACTAATATTACACTTTTGTTATTTTAGACACTATCGTGCCATATATACCGCATACAGCCAACAAAATGATATTCAGTATTACCATTGACGGTGTCAGTTCAGCCAGAGCCTTTATCACTACAAACAGTTCGATCACAGCACAGATAAATATAATAGTCATATAGGCTGGGAGAGGCAGATAATAATCTGATTCTTTCCATTCTTTACTGAAAATAAAAGGAAAGTTGATTGAAGAAACCAGCATAAGTATACTGGCCAGTGCATTAAGTACCATCGTGATTCCGGCTATCTGTGATACAGAAAAATCCATAATTGTAGGCAATGCACCTATAACAAATATTATAGCTATTGCCACATAATAAGCCCCATGCCGGTTTTGCTTTGCCATAAAAGATGGCAGCCATCCTTCTTTCACACCGGCCATTACAGGCAGTGCAGAGTCAGGTATACCGGCATTCATGGTAGTTATCAGTGCAAAAATTGGCCCGAAAAAAATAAAAAGATTATAGAATAATGGGGAGAGTATATATCTGGCTGTTACAGTCAGCGTTGCGCCGGCAGTTTCTTCCAAAGGTAAAACCGCACCACAGGCATAACCTACCATTATGTAGATGACAGTTGTGATAACAGACACCGCTACCATAGCGGCAGGGATAGTTTTTCTGGGGTTTTCGGCCTTTGTGGAATAGTTGGCAAGGGAAGCTATACCGTCGCAGGAATAACTGAGTAATACTACAGCTGCAAAAAATCCGCCTGCACCATTGGTAAACATATATTCTGAAGAAAAATCCAGATATCCCGGCTGAGTGTTAAACATACACACCAGAGAAAACACAGTTAAAGCAATAAGTAAAAGGGGAGTTGCAGCGCCTTGTATCTTGCTCATCATGTCTACGCCATACAGATTTGCCAGACAGAAAAATGCCCACACAGCCAGGGTAAGTGTTTTACCATCTGTATCAGGTAAATAATCTGCTATATAACCCCGTAATGCCAGTACAGCAGTACCTCTGGCAGACCAGTTCAGCATGCTGGATAAAGTGACCAGTCCGCCACATTTTTTGCTGACACATCCGGTTATCATACCATATCGACCGCCGTCAGCAACAACGGAAGAGGTGAAAAATACCACAGGAAGAATACGTATAAATGACAGAATACAAGCTACAGCAAAAGCCAGCCATACAGAATACCCGGTCATAGTCAGGGCGTTGCCGGTTATACTTACTACACCCGCACCTATTACGTGTCCGGTACCTATCCATATCAGTTGCATCAACGTCAGTTTTTTTTCCATAAAATTCTCCGTTTTTTATAAATTCTATGGCTTCTTCAAAATAAAAATACCTCCCGGCAAAGGGGAGGTATCTGTTGTTGTGTTATTACAGCCAGTACAGGTTTTCTTTGTCTGGTGAGCCGAATGCATTAATGCAGAATGCCTGAATCTGTTTGAAAGCTTCCTGTGTGAATTCTTTTGCACCAACAGGGCATTTTACTACACAGCTGTTACATTTCAAACATGCAGTTGCGTCTTTTACGAATTCTTTAGGATCTTCTTTGCTGATAACGCCATTTGGACAGTTGTCAGCACATACCATACAGCCAATACATGCATCGCTTGTAGATGGCAGCAGAGTGTTTGCAGCGCCGCCTTTTTCTTTGTATGGTCTTGCACCAGGAATAGTGCCTTCAGGCAGTTTTTTGCCTTCTTTTGCTACAACCAGTTTAATGAATTCTGCCGCACCTTCCAGGTCTTCAGCGTCTGGTCTGTGGCCAGCAACAGCATCAGAGAATGAATGTCTGCCGATAACTGCAGCGCCGCCAACTACTACAAAGCCCTGTGTGTTCATCATATCTTCCATTTCCACTACAGCATCATCGTAATGACGGTTGCCGTATGTGCCTACTACTACACATGGTGTTTCTTCACCTTTCAGTGCAGCTACATATTCCAGACATACATCAGGAATTCTTCCGCCGTAGACAGGCAGTGAAAGAATTACCAGTTCATCTTTCCCGAATGCTGGTGCTTTTACAGGGTCTCTGTTTTCAGGTGTTGTGAAATTGTATTCAGCCATTTCACATTCCAGTGCGTTACCCATAGCCTGTGCGTATTTTTTGCTTACATCAGTCGCACTGAAGTAAACCAGATTAACCTTTTTGATATCCATAATATCAATCTCCTTTAAGTATTGAAAACGAAATTATATTAATATAATTTTATCATAAAATATTTTCTTTATCAATAGAAAGCGCTTTATCAATAAGATCAGTCGCCATATTCAGATATTGATGTGATGAGTATTTTCTTCTGTCAGTCGTATAGTAGCAGTTATTCAGTATCAGGGTGGTCCGCCTGTGGAGAACATCCCATTTATCACCACAGATAAACAGGTTTTTATCTTCTATATACACAGCCTCTGTTTTGGAGTCAATGTCATTATCTTCGTAAAGAAAAACAATGGCGTTTTTAGAAAATCTGAACCGTAGTTCATTTAAAATTATATTTTCGCAACAGCCAGTAAAGTCTTTGAGGACTATATTCCCTGTGCAGTACAGCAGAAAATTGCAGAGATAATCCAGTTTTTTGTTATCTGTCAGAAGTTTGTAATAGTTGAAATTATCTGTCAGCAGGCATTTTGCTGCACAAATGTATAATTGTTTAACATAATACAGATTTTTTGTATTGTTTTTCATTTGGTCACCTCTTAATATATTACAGCGAATATGCCGGAATTGTTAATATAGTTGTGAAAATCTACAATACAGATATTTAATTCAGTAAAAAATTGTGCAAAAGTTTGAAAAAAATATTTAATATAATTTTTGCTTGTAAAAAAAATAAAATTAAGGTATGATTATCTTGATAAAAAATAATTTATCTGGAGGAATTTAAAAATGGCAAAAGTTTTAGTTGAAACATCTGCAAGACACATCCACCTTTCACAGGAACATGTTGATATACTGTTTGGTGCTGGTCACCAGCTCACACACAAAAAAGACCTTTCCCAGCCAGGCCAGTATGCTTGCGAAGAAAGAGTAACAGTTGTAGGTCCAAAAAGAGAACTGAAAAACGTTTCTATCCTTGGCCCAACAAGAAAAGAATCCCAGGTTGAACTGTCTCTGACAGACGCTCGTTCTATCGGTATTTCTGCACCAGTTAGAGAATCCGGCGTTCTGGAAGGTTCCGCACCATGCAAACTGGTTGGCCCAGCAGGCGAAGTTGAACTGGAATACGGTGTTATCGTTGCAAAACGTCACATCCACATCACACCAGAAGATGCTGCAGCTTTCGGCGTTTCTGACAAAGAAATCGTTAAAGTTAAAGTTGACACAGAAGGCAGAAGCCTTGTATTTGACGATGTAGTTGTTCGTGTATCTCCATCTTACGCAACAGCTATGCACATTGATACAGACGAAGCAAACGCTTGCGGCGGTTGCAACTCTGGCGAAATCGTTAAATAATTTTTAAATTTACATAAAAAAGACCGCTTTT